>JBBROD010000008.1:0-76401 GCA_038229715.1 Tepidisphaerales bacterium
CACGCGTGCAGAAGCCAGAACCTCGATCTTCCTGTGGATCGAAAGCTGGTACAATCGCCGAAGGCGTCATTCGGCATTAGGCTATCAAAGCCCCGAAGCATTCGAGGCTGGCCTCAACTGACGCATACAGACGCGCCAACTGTCCGTGGGGAAGCTCACCTTATGACGATGCCACGCCCGCACCGCATCCTTCACGATCGTGATGCCCCCGTCGTAGCCGTTTTCCGCCTTGAGTCGATCGTAGATCCGCTGGGCCGTTGCTTGGGCTTTTGCAGGCGGTCATCCTTGAGGATCTGATCGATGATCGGCTGGAAGGCTTCAAGCTTCCGCTTCCTGCGGGGCGATTGCATCCGGTAGCCGGGGGGCTGGGAATGGCCCAGGATCTTCTGCAGCGTGTCCCAGTGCAGGCCGAACTCTTTACAGATAGAGCGTTTGCTCTGTCCGTCCACCAACACCCGATGACGAACCTCTTTCCATTGTTCCATGTCCGTATACACCCAGTCTCCTCATGAAAACCTCCCATCAGATTAGCGGCCTGCGGCCGCCAACCTGATCGGGGTTCACGAGGTAAACTTGTGGGTGCTACGCTTTTCAACCGATCGTCGGTCCCGCCGCCCGCTCCGCTTTTCAACCGGTGTTTACATTTCGGCATTCCCCAGCGTGAACGGTATCAAATCGCTGATCGTCCGAGAGGATAAACAGCACATTCGGCTTGGCCGCCCGCGCGAAAAAAGCGCAATCCGTCGCCAATGGCTACATCGCTGGCCCGCTGCATTAAAATGTTCACTCAGATTCGAAAACCAGATGTACGCCCATCGCGAGTGCCAGCATGACGATCGCAGCCGTGCAGGCGCCGCCCCAGCCGACGTGGGTCCACGCGGCGGCGCCGATGATGGATCCCGCCGCGCCGCCACCGAATCGGCAGACCATGTAGAGCGTGTTCATGCGGTTGCGGGCTTCGGGCAGGATCGCCATCACGTGCGATTGGGCCGCCACCTGCACCGATTGCACGCCCATGTCCAGCAGCAGCACCCCGACGATCAGCGAGGGGATCGTCACGATCCATCCGATGAGCATGAACGCGGCGATCGTCGCGACGAGCGCGATTGTGACGGTGAAGGCGGCGCCTTTGCGATCCGACAGTTTACCCGCCAGCGGGGCAGCCATCGCCCCGACGATGCCGATCACGCCGAAGAGGCCGGCCTCGGTCGCGCCGCGGTGGAAGTGGTCGGCCATCAGGAACGACAGGGTCGTCCAGAATGCGCTGAACGCGCCGAAGGACAACGCGCTGAGGATGGAACTGCTCCACAGCGCCTTCTGCGTCCGCAGCAGACCGAACATGGAATGCATCAACTTGCCGTAACCCATCCGCATGGTCGGCGGACGGTGGGGGAGTGTGAAGTGCAGCACGACGCCCATCGCCATCATGATCGCCGCAGCGATGGCGAACATCGCGCGCCAGCCGAGCCAATCGCCGACGAAGCCGGACACCGTCCGCGCCAGCAGCACGCCGGAGAGCAATCCCGCCATCAAACTGCCGACGGTGCGGCCGCGATCTTCGATTGGCGTGAGGTCGATCGCGAAGGGGATCAACAGCTGCGCGTTCATTGAGGTAATACCGATTAGGAACTGCAGCACAATGAGTGTGGCGATGTCGGGCGCGATCGCTGCGCCGAGCAAAAACAGTATGCATGCGCCGATCAGAATGAGCAGTACCTTGCGGCGTTCCACGATATCGCCGAGTGGGACGAACAGTAGAATGCCAAGGCCGTAACCGACTTGCGACGCCGTCGAGACGAGCCCGGCCGTCGACGGCGAGGAGTGGAAGTACTCCGCGAACCGTCCCAGCAACGGTTGGTTGTAATAAATATTCGCGGCAGACGCGCCGCAGGCGATCGACATAATCCACAACGTCGCCTTGCGCAAGGGCGCTGGATGGCGGGGCATCACTGGCTCGATCATTAACTCAGCGGGGGTGACATCGAGACTCATAGGTCGGGAATAATAGCAGGTTTGGGGCTCAAGGCGATCGCCGTGCATTGTTCAACAACGAAGGCAGGAAGAGCACGAAGGAAAGAATAGTGGCGTCGCTCTACACACGCGACCTCATGCTGAAATGCGCATCTCGCAACCACTAAATTTTTTGAGACACCCTCTCACGATGACGGAAACCCTTGCTTCGTGTGCTTGGTCGCTTTGTGTAAGAATTCTGAAGAACGTGATCACCATCGCCGGGCTGGATCCTCCCAGCGCGTTCGCACGGCGGCGAGCATTTTCTTCATCGCCGCAAGCTGGTCGCAATGGGCGGGATCGCTGCTAAGGTCTTTGATCTTCCACAATTCGTTTTTAAATCGAATAGTTGAAAGCGACTGATCTTCGAGTACCAAATCATTTGTCACTGCTCATCGCGCACCATCCTTTGCACGTCGCGGTGGCGCGCGAACAGTACATGCCCGTGGAACTTAGGATGTCTGCTTCCTGGGACGCCGGAAGACGACGTCCGGCTTCAAACCAAATTGGTCAGTCATTGCGCAATTGAAAGGATCGGCCTTTGCCCGCCGAGCCTCTCTCTGCTGGCGATAAAAGCTTTGACGGCAGTCTCCAGATCCTCAGGCGAATGGGCGGCGGAGATTTGCGTGCGGATACGGGCCTTGCCCACCGGCACGACGGGATAAGTAAACGCGATGACATAAACACCGTGGTCCAACATTTCTGCGGCCATACGCTGGGCAACGGCAGCGTCGCCGAACATGATGGGGACGATCGGGTGATCGCCGGGCAGAATGTCAAAGCCGGCGACGGTCATGGCCGCGCGGAAGTAGCGGGTGTTTTCGATCAATTGCAGGCGCAGTGCGTCGCCGTTAGCAGCTTTTGTGATCGCTTTTAACGAGGCAGCCGCCAAGGACGGCGCGAGTGAGTTGGAGAACAGATATGGCCGTGACCTTTGGCGGAGGAGATCGATAATTTCTTTGCGTCCAGTAGTATACCCACCGCTGGCGCCGCCCAAAGCTTTACCAAATGTGCCGGTGAGGATGTCGACGCGCGACACGACGTTGAAATGTTCCGGCGTTCCCCGGCCGTGCGGGCCGACGAATCCCACCGCGTGAGAATCATCGACCATGACAAGGGAAGAAAATTCCTCCGCCAGATCGCAGATTGCCGGAAGGTTCGCGAGATAGCCGTCCATCGAAAAAACTCCATCGGTGGCGATCAACGAAAACCGCGATCCGGCGGCATTGGCTTCTATAAGCTTGGCGCGCAGATCGGGCATGTCGTTGTTGCGGTATCGGAACCGCTTGCTCTTGCACAGCCTAATGCCGTCGATGATCGATGCGTGATTCAGCTCGTCACTGACGATTGCGTCGTCCGGCCCAAGTAACGTCTCGAACAGCCCGCCGTTTGCGTCGAAGCACGAACCGTAGAGGATCGTATCCTCGGTCCCGAGGTATCGGCTGACCTCGGCCTCCAGTTGCTGGTGAATTGACTGCGTGCCGCAGATGAACCGCACCGATGCCATACCGTAACCCCAACGATCCAACCCTTCCTTCGCGGCTTGGATGAGTTCGGGATCGTCCGCAAGCCCGAGGTAGTTGTTGGCGCACAGGTTCAGCAGCTCCTTATCCCGGACGGAGATACGGGAACTCTGCGGCGAGCTAATTGTCCGCTCGCCCTTGCGTAAGCCGCCGTTGTCGATCTGCTGGAGTTGGTCGCACAGATGTTTTGCAAATAATGCTGAATAAGCCATCGGGCTCACGCTACCCTTCATTCCACGTCAGCACCACCTTGCCGGACAAACCGGATTTTATTGCAGCGAATCCCTTTTCGAACTCCGTGTAATGCATGCGGTGGGTGATGACGGGCTCGATGTCCAGGCCGCTCTGCAGCATCGCGGACATCTTGTACCACGTTTCGTACATTTCGCGTCCGTAGATGCCCTTGATGGTTAGCATGTTGAAGATGACGGTGTTCCAATCGATGTCCATGTTGCCGCCCGGTGGGATGCCTAGCATCGCGATCCGTCCGCCGTGCGCCATATTCGCCAGCATGCTGCTGAACGCCCGTGCATTGCCGCTCATCTCCAAACCGACATCGAAGCCTTCCTTCATGCCGAGCTTGTGCTGGCAGGATTCGAGCGTTTCAGAGCGTACGTCGACGGTGGCGGTGGCGCCCATCTTATGGGCAAGCGCCAGGCGGAAGGGGTTGACGTCAGTAACCACGACGTGCCGCGCGCCCGCGTGCCGCACGACTGCAGTCGCCATCACCCCGATAGGGCCGGCGCCTGTAATCAACACGTCCTCGCCGAGTATGTCGAAGCTAAGTGCGGTGTGCACGGCGTTGCCAAAGGGATCAAAGATTGATTGTACGTCGCGGGGGATGTTGGCATCGTGAACCCAGACATTCGTCACTGGAAGGGCCACGTACTCGGCAAACGCGCCGGCGCGGTTGACGCCGATGCCTTCGGTGTCTTTGCACAGGTGCCGCCGGCCCGCCAGGCAGTTACGACATCGGCCGCAAACGACATGACCTTCGCCGCTGACGATGTCGCCGACATGGAAGTCGTGAACGTTCGAGCCGATCTCGACAATCGAGCCGACGAATTCATGGCCAATGACCATTGGCACAGGGATGGTCTTTTGCGCCCATGCGTCCCAGTTGTAGATGTGCACGTCGGTGCCGCAAATACCGGTTCGCAAAACTTTGACCAGAACGTCGTTGATACCGATCTCAGGTATGGGGACGTCTTTGAGCCAGAGCCCCGGTTTGGCGTCGGCTTTGACCAGAGCTTTCACGAGAATACCTTTCAATAAGAAGAGGAAATTGCTACACAGACAAATATGATATATTATAAGATGGCGTCTTTCAAGTCGTTTTTGCCGCGCAACTTGGTGACGACGAAGATTCACAATCGAAAGGATTGTCATGAAACCATTGGGTTTTTTTAAGGGGATTATTAACCATCTGCGAGGCGCACTAATGACAATCGCCGCGAGCGCGGTGTGCGCGGCCTGCCTTTTGTCGACCCCGACGCCTGCGCGAGGCGATGTTCCCAGCACTCAGCCGACGCGGAATCTTTTCGGCGCTTTCAATATGAACATGACCGGCCTCCCGCCCGCCAAGCAAGTGGATCTTCTGCACCGGTTTGGATACCAAGGCTTAATGTTCTGGTGGAACCCCGGCGCCGGCCTAAAGCAGATCAAAGACTTTCAAGAGGCAACGCCCGTGAAGGACGGGTCGGTCAAGCTGCTGGCGGTGCTGGCGCTGCACAACTTCACCAAGCCGATGGATACTGCGCTTCTGGACAGCATGTTCGAAAAGATGGCCGTCACGCATACGTATTACTGGCTGATGTTGGACGGCCCGCGAAAGCAAGATGAGCAGTTCGTCGCTGCGCTACAGACGATATGCGATCATGCTCAGGCACGGGGCGTGGAGGTCGTGTTTTATCCGCACTTTGGTCAGTACTGCGATAATGTCGAAGATTCCCTGCGGCTGATCAAACTGGCCAACCGCCCCAATTTGTTTACATCCGTCCACCTTTGTCACGAGCTGAAAAAGCAGAATCAGAGCCGCCTCGACGAAGTGATCCAGCACGCTGCCCCGATGTTGAAGCTCGCCTCCGTGAATGGAGCGTTCAACGACGGCGCGGGGAATAAAATCCCGGGCTGGTCGCGCGTGATCTGTCCACTGGACGAGGGGGACTTCGACGCAAAACTGTTCCTGCGGCCACTCCGAAAGTTCGGCTACACCGGGCCGATCCTCCTGCACACCGCAGGCGTGGCAGCGAAGCCGGAGGACCACTACCCGCGATCAATGTCGGCTTGGAAATCGTTGAACGAGGCGCTGGATCAGGAAGATCCGAAGTGATGTGAACGAACCGGCGATTTGTTGCGCTACTTCTTCGGCTCCATCAGCGCCGCATGTTCCCGCTCCAAGCGGGCGGCGTATTTGGACGCCGGAAATGTCGCAAGGTAAATCTTGATCGACCGTTCCCGCGCCGCGGGGGCGGTGATGCGATCCAACGATTCCATCAACTGGTAATACGCCCGACCGGCTACGATTTCCTTTCGTATTTCGGGCATCTTCAACTCGTCCCGCCACTGCTTGATGGTGAGATCGTACTCCGTGGACCCGAACTTGACCGTGAATGGCTCGACGGCGGCATTTAGGCGGTAGAAGTCGCCGTCATCATGCAATTTTGCGAGCGCCTTGTACTGTTCTTCGAGTTTTGTGTGGATGCTCACAAGCATGTACCTGGCCAAGCCGGCGGGGGAGTTGTCGACTTGATCATCCTCAGCCTGGCGCGTCGTCGCGGCCGAGGTGAGGCGCTTTAACTTCACGGTCGCCAGCGCGAAGTGTTCGTCTTCAATGTCGAGTGAGGCCTCTTTAAGCGGCCCGGTGACCGATCGAGCCGCGCCTGCTACCCCGCCGGTGAACTGTAATCGCCCGGTGCCGAGCGCTAGCCCCAGCGCCTGCCATCCGGTCGACCAAATCCGGCCGAATTGCCGTCCGCATGAGCCTTTAGCGATCAGCTCTTCATGGCTCGGCAGGTGCGTAAAGCTGCCGTCGTACATGCGCGCCAGTGTGTTGTAGCTAAGCATGTCTCGGTTGTAGCGGATCAGCGTCTGCGGACTCAGCCGCGCCATCGCAGCTGGCGTCCAGAACATCCCGAATTCCGGGCAGGCGTGCCCGAACGGTGTGTACCGGTCATTGAGCGGATTGCTAAGCCACTGAAGGGCGCGCCGGCAATACGGCCCTTGCTCGTCTCCGTCGAGCGAGAGCAGCACGGCGAAAACCGACGAGTACGCCGGATTAAAACCGGTTTCAGTCCCGTTGCCCTTGATCGGATTCGGAACCAGCGACCAGTTTGAATAGCAAATGCCCGGCATGACATCCGAACACTTCTTGAGGTATGCAAGGCCGAGCGCGAAACGCTCAGCGTTGACCTTAATCCCGCACCTTTTCATCAACGACAAAGCTGTCATGTTCTGCAGCGCGCTGATGTTTAATTCGATATAGCCGAATCCCGGCGGATTGACACTCGGCTTGGTCAAAATGGGATTACGTCCGATCTGGCCATGCCCCCAGCCACCTGACGCCCAGGCGAATTGCTCCGAATACATCACCTGTCCCTCGATGATGACGTCGTGAATCTCCTGAATGGCCGGCAGCACCTGCCTGTCATGCGTGGCCAAGTAGTATTCGCAAAGGAACAAGGCATTCCACGACGTGTGCCACGTCCAGCCTCGCGACTGATACTGGTGATCGATCATCCAATTGGCAGTTGCTTTGCAAGCGCGCAGGTATTTCGGGTTGCCGCTGCCTAACATCGCTAAACCGCAAACGTCCGCAGTGATTGTTCCACCGCCGAGGGTCCATCCGCCATCGGGCTGCTGCTGAGTTAAAATCCATTCGCAGGCGTTACGCAGGAGGAGATCGGTCTTGGAGCAAAAAAACGGCGCGGTAGCGCCGACTTTCCCCAGCACCGGCAGGACGATGGGTACGTTCATTTCAGCACCATCGCGGACCACTTGTAGTGACAGTTTCCCGTTCGCGGCTTCTGCGGTGATGACGGCATCGGCGATCTGGAATTGGCAATCGGGCGGCTGGAACTGTCGGTGATTCACACCAATGATGACGTCGTCGTTTTTTAGATTCCCGTCCGCCGGGGATTTCTCGAAGACCTTTCGTACCTCTATTCGGTCGCCGGTGTATTGCATCGGCAATCCCTTGTCGGATTCCAAGTATCCGCGCACGCCGATCGGCCCGAGGTTCATTAGCTCGCGGCCTGCGCGATCGTCCCAGCCGACGTCTGATTCTAAAGGGCCGGCTGCGCGTATGTCGGACGTGACTTTAGCTTCCGCCACCGCCAGTGCTGGCAACACCAGCAACAGCCCGGCGAACCATCGCAATCGGTGTTTGTTGCCAGACACGTGATTCTCCTTAGCTCTGCTAGTTCGTTGCGACGGCTGACGTTGCGACCTTCAGTGAAAAGGCGTACTCGCATGGCTTGGTCTGCGGCAGGTTCACTACCAACTCGCCGTCCACCTGCGACCATTTAAGCGGCTCTTTTGACCCGAGCAGTTCCACCTTGTCGATCTTCTTCGTGAACAGTTTGGACCCCGAGCCGAGCGACTTGATACGCAGCTTCCCGTCGGTCGGCCACCCAAGCGCGATGGCGTAAAGCGTTTCGCCCTTGGTGGTGAATCGAACGTCTGCGGCGGTGTAGGCAAACTCACCTTCGTTGAAGTCGGTCTTCTTGGGATTCTTCGAGGTTTCGGTGGACGGGCCTTCCCCGTACACCACCCACGGCCGAGTTTCGTATATCGCGTCGCCATTAACGGCGATCCACGATGCCATGCCTTCAAGAAACTGGTGTTCATCCCCATCGATCGTGCCGTCGCCACGAAGCGGGACGTTCAAGAGCAGGTTGCCGTTCTTACTGACAATGTCGGTCAGCATGTGTACCACCATCGGCACCGACTTGTATTGATGCTTCTCCGCCAGACTCTTACGGTAGTGCCACCCGCCGATACATGTGTCCGTCTGCCACACGAACGGCTGGATCGAACTGGCGAGTCCGCGCTCAATGTCCCATACCATGGCTTTTCGCTGTTGCTCGTTGAGAATTTTACCGTTAAGCACCGCGTCCAGTTTGCCATGGCGTTTGATATTGTTGTTGTAGTAGTGGGCAGCGATATCCAAGCCGACTTTCATGTCCCAGTTCTTGTATTGGAACGGCAGAACGTAGTCGTCGAAGTAAAGCAGATCCGGATCGTATTTGTTAATCAGATCGACGGTGCGGTTATAGAACTTGGTGATGTACTCCTGATCCGGCGGGGCACCGATATAGTGACGCTGGGCATATAGATCCTGCGGGTCGTAGCCTTCCCACCACGTGCCCTTGCCATCAGCTTTGGTGAGGTTGCCGTCATACTGCCTGCCGCGATTGGGTCCGAAGTGGTCCTGCCACTGCGCCACTTCAAACCACTCCCACGCGCGAGCGGCATGCACAGTGACCCCGAACCGCAGCCCGGCCTTTTTTGCCTCGTCTCGCCAGATCCCAACGATGTCCTTTTTCGGCCCGAGGTTCACTGAATTCCAAGGCTGGTACTTTGAATCGTAACAGTCGAAATTGTCGTGATGATTAGCCAGCGCTACGAAGTACCGAGCCCCCGCCCGCTTGTAGAGGTCCATCAGCCGGGCCGGCTCCCATTTTTCGGCCTTCCACATGTTGTCGATGTCTTTGAATCCGACTTTGCTCATGTGGCCGTAGTTGGCAATCTGGAATTTCCAGTCTTCCTGGTTTTCCATGTACATGAATCGAGCGTACCAATCGCCCATCTCCGGGACGCATTGCGCGGTCCAATGCGCCCAGATGCCGAACTTGGCGTCGCGGAACCATTCCGGCGTCTGGTATTGCTCGAGCGAGTCCCAAGTGCCGGTGAAGGGGCCCTCGGCCATCGGCTGACGTGCGGACGGGTTGTCCGCGGCATTGGCCCGCAGTGGGGTGGCAATCGTGGCGAGGAACAATAGACAATTGGTTAATAGGGCAGAAAGCGATCGATTCATGAGTGGATTTCCCGAGATAAATTAGTGGACGGAGGCCAACGGAACTGCATCCAGCACGAGGAGCTTGAACGGCGCCAATTCGATCGTTACCGGCTGACCTTCGCGGCATTCGAGGGCTGCGCCACCGGTTGATTGGGAGAGGCGATCGATAATCGTGTACGTCTTGGCCGCGCCTTGCGGCAATTCAAAGGCGCTTCCGATATCAAGCGTGTAGGCGGCAGGGCGATCGGACGGATTACGAAGCACCAAAATCCCTTTCCGTGGCGACCACGACGCCCATCCGTAGACGTCGCCTTTCATCGGATTGCCGCCGACCCAGTGCGAGTCGATGAGCGTGTCGGCATTCTCGCGGCCCCAGGTGATTGCCTCGGCGACATCGTCCCAGTTCTTTGCCGACAGGAGGCCCGGCGAGAAATACAACTCCTGCAACTGAGTTCCTGATCCAAGCTGTGAGTAGATCTCATCCTTAAAATCGCCGGTTGTATCGTTCGACAACTCCGGCACGCCCTTGCCGAACGCCAGCCCGTGCAGCATTAGCGAGTTGAGTGGAAACAGCGGGCATTCCCTGACGACGCGCGTGTAAGTGTCGCCATCGCGATAGGTGATCCACCGCTGCCGCCACGAACCTACGCCCGCATACGCGATGTCCGCTCCGCCGCGCCAGATCGAGTCGACGTGCCGGAGAAAAAACGGGCTGGGCCACGTGCCGGTGGTCAGGTTGATGAACAGATCGGCGCGGGCCTCGCGGAGCTCTTTAAACAGGTCGATGGCGGCGTCGAAATCGCTGGCATACCGGCTATTGTTGATCCGACTGGCCGCATCGCTCGTGCCATCGAACTTGAACAGGTTCACGCCCTGCGTCTTGATCGCATCGACGCACACGTCGCGGAAGCGGGCGTAGTATTTCGGATCACACAGGGTGAACCGGCCCGCGATTTGGTAGCCGAGTTTTTGACCCGCCTCCGTCCGCCGCTTGAACGACGTGTGATAACCGCCCCACGGTGATAGCCACAGGCCAAGTCCCGCGCTTTGCCGAGCGGTTAGTTTGGCGAGCGGGCTTAAGCCGTCAGGGAATTGCGTGCCAACGTCCCAGACCGAATCGGGATTGTCCCAGCCGTCGTCGAGCAGATACGAATCAACTTTCACATGCCGCTTCGCCCTGAGCTCGTCGGAAATGCCCTCAATCGACGCCATCGCGTTTTTCGCGTCGATCGGTGTGCCAAGGTCGAACCAACTGTTGTAGTTCACCATCATGCGGTACGGGCGCGGACGCTCGGCTTCGAGATACGATTGAAAATCGCGCCGCAACTGCCCCGGCCGGGTGACGCCGACCACCGAGGAAGCGATTGCCTTCTGTCCCGGCACAAGCGCCGCGGGCCAGCGCACAGTGGAGCGAGCCTTGCCTTCGTACTGTTCGATCGAGCTTGCCGACATGGGGCTTTCAGCGCCGCAAAACAAGTTGCCCGCGACGATTGGTGCGCCGCGCCCGGTTCCTGCGACGTACGGGAACCGCAGCGCCCAATCGATCATCACGATCTCTCGCAGAGGCAGTGGAGCGCTCTGCACCTCAAGTGAAATTTTCTGCCGCACGTAGTTCGTATTGTCACGCCCGATCGCCCGCCACACGACGTGAACGTTGTCCGACTTGTCGCGCAGATGAACCGTGATTTGCGTGCCGGTTCGCGCAGTGTTCTTCTCAGTTGTAGCGAGGGGCGTTAGTTCGGGATTGCCGATAATCTGAAGTTCGGACGATTTGAGTGTATTCGTGTCCTCCAGATTCAGCACGAACAATTCACTCCCGAGCGCACTGCTGGTTTGAGCAATCAGGTCCTGCAGGACCCCGGATTTAAAATGCCCGTCTGCAATCTCCCACGTGGCGGACAGTTTTGCGTTACCGATCGTGAGCTGGCCGGAGTTAAAGGAACTTATGAATTTGCCCTCGCTTGCCGACTTGGATTGGTCATCGTTTTTCGCAGGGGTGGACAGGGCGTAACTGACGGAGAAGAGGGAAATGACGAGGCCGATGCGAATAAGCATTTCTACCGTACTGGGCCTGTGGCGGAGGAACAGGAGACTTAAACGCATTAGGCTTACCTTCGGTTAGAAGTATCATATCATACAAGTTACTATGGCAGAGTACACGGTCGAGCTGACGGCTGCTATCATAGAGTAATTTTGGGAGCCCCCAGATCACCGATGGGTACATCGCGCGTCGTGGTGCGCAGGAGATCGCCATGGGCGGCCTCTACGTGCCCAATCATTTCTTGTCGGGCTAAAGCTGCGTCTCCGCGACGGACGGCATTGAGGATCCGATCGTGCCAGTCAGCGGCGACGGCCGCGCTGGACGACTTGATCGTTTTCAAACGCGATTCCCACTGAAGCGCCAGCATCGTCTGCAACACCAGTTGGAAAATTGGATTCGCAGTCGCCTCTGCCAGCACGGTGTGGAACCGAAGATCGGCGATCGCGCGCGACCGGAGGTCCGGCGCTTCACGCAATTCGATGATGCTCCTTTCCATCTCCGCGATTTGCGCGTCGTTTCGGCGCCTGGCCGCGATAGCGGCGACTTCGCTTTCGAGGGGCAACCGTAATTCGACTAAGTGAAGCAGCGACGCGTTGCTACGACGAAGCATGATGGAAAGGCCGTCAATCGCCGTCTGCGGATCGACCGGCCGGACGCGCGGGCGCTTGCCCTGCGACACTTCGACCAGCCCTTGAGCGCGGAGTGAGCGCATTGCTTCACGGACCACGGTCCGCGATACGCCGAGCCTCTCGCAAAGCGACGCCTCTGGCGGGAGCTCGCCGCCGGCGCGAAAATCGCCGTCGATGATGTGGGCGCGGAGCTGCTCTACTACCTGCTCCACCAATGCAGGAGCCTGCTCAACCAGCCCAAGCCCGCCTGTTGTTGACCGCCCCCTTGTCGCTTTTTTAATGCCCGTCGCAACCGATGACCTTCGCATGTCACTTATCTTAACAGGCTTTGCCAAGTTCGGAAAATCGCCGGAGCTGATAAAGAGTCGAAGATCCAAGGGGCTGGATTCGCCCCTCGATTCCGGTTTAAGAAACATATCGGATCCTATTAAAGCGGTATGGCTCGCCATGCTGTTATGATATCTTATTACATTCTGGTAGCAAGAGAATTCGTTGAAAATATGACTGAAAAAAGACTGCTTGACAGACATAATATGTATGATATGTTATGTCATTTGTCAGCTCGCACATGGACACTGACTCAACCACCTTGATCCTCAAGCATTCATTCCGTGCAATGTCCCTCATTGCGACGGTGGGGTCGGCGGCGCTATTTGTGAGCTGTCTGGTTGCATCGGGCGCTGACGCGCCGGTCCCGCGCGAGGCGGCTCCAACGACATCACCCACGACCCAGTCAGCTGAAAACTTCGAGCCGACTGACTCCTATCAAGTCCACACTATCGAAGGCTGGCGCATCCTCACCAGCCGTGCGTTTAACGCACGGCCGACGCTGCTGGCCGACATGCTCAAGCTCCTTCAGTCACAGCTGTACCTGATCATTCGGCAAGTCCCGCCTGCGGCGGTCAGCTCGTTGCAGAAAATTACGATCTGGGTAGAGGTCGACGATCGCACCGCCGTCTCGCCGTGCATGTGTTATCACCCTGATCGCGAGTGGCTGGTTGGAAAGCATCTTAATCCTGACAAGACCGGAGGCGTTGAGATAATTAACGCCGGCACCGCCCTGGATTGGGTCCGTCGCCAGCCGTGGATGACGCTGCACGAATTGGCCCACGGGTACCACGACCAATTTCTCCACGAAGGATTCGCTGATGCATCGATCCTCGCGGCGTATCGCAACGCGATGGACCATCACCTGTACGACTTGGTCCTCCGCGGCAATACCAAGATGCAGATCGCGTACGCAGCCAAAGATGAGAAGGAATACTTCGCCGAACTGTCCGAAGCACTATTCGGGACGAACGACTTTTATCCGTTTGTAGTGGGGGAACTGCGGACGGCGGACCCCGTCGGTTACGGTGCGTTGGCGGCTGCGTGGGGCGTTGCACTTCCAACGACAGCACCGTCGACCGAACCCCGGTCGGGCCCGAAATCGCTTCCCGGCGATGATCGCTGTCCTGGTTGATAAGCAGGGCAAACAATTTTCAGAGGATTGATGAGACGAAAATGGTCGGAATCCACGGATGTCGCTCGCCGACAGCGGAAGCGATCCTAACAATCCATACTGTCGCCGTTCGTAAAATATCGGTTTTGCCAAGAAAGAACCCGTATACGCCGCCGAGAACGAAATGAAATTATTTGCCGAGACAAGCGAAGCCCTTTTCCGCACAATGGATTGTTATCCAATCGTAAATTTTGAGCTGCGTCAGTACGGTCCAAGTAAATCGAGGGGTTGAATAACAGGAGATTTCATGAGCACGCAAATCGGACCTCGCCCACGTTTGGCACGAGCTTTCACGCTGGTCGAACTCTTGGTGGTGGTGGCCATTATCGCGGTTCTCATTGCTCTTCTGTTACCGGCTCTTAACAAAGCCAGGGAGCAGGCGAATCGCGTTGCTTGTTTGGGCAATCTCCGTCAGATCGGCTTGGCGGCGGTGATGTATGCAGGTGAGAATCGTGGCAGCTTTCCGCTCGAATGTATCACACCCAACGGCGCCAATGCATGGGCCAAAGGCACGTATTGGGTCAGACCTCGCTGGTTTCCGATTTCGCTGTATATGGCCTTTCAGCGGAACAACCCCATCTTCGATGCGGCCGCTAATCCGAATCCTTCAATCCCTTCCAATCTCTGGCAGTGCCCATCGAATCCCATGTCGATAACATACTTGAAGACGTACTCAGCTCCGTACAACGGTCTTGCATTGCAATACAGCGATCCGATCGGATACATGAAGTGCGGCTATGTGTACCTTGGCATCGGCGTAAAGCAGGGAAAGGATTCGCAGTATTCGTCCCTCTTTATTACCGCGAAAGAAAAGTCGCGGCCAAAGCGAAACAGTTCGAAGGGAATCCTTCCGTTAGTGGCCGATGACGTTGAGTTTGATGACGCCAAAGGCTGGGCCTCCAATCACGGCATGCGGGTCAAGGGGCCGGCACCGGTGGGCACTTTTGGCACGAGCATCATGATGAGCGTTCCCGGGACCAACGTTGTATTCAGCGACGGTCATGGCGAATGGCGCCGGCTTCCGGATGGGCTCGTCCCTGGTAACGTTTCTCTCCCCGGTCAAGGGGCCTGCAATGCCAGCTTCGCTGAAGTTGTTGGTCCTGCCTACGGTACGAACTATTGGTTCTAATGATTTTCACATCACCCACCGCGCTCTCATTTTTAAAGGACATCGTCTAGATGAAAATAATTGGTATCCGCGCCTATCGAGTCGAACTTCCCCTCAAGGAAGGGCGTTACAACTGGTCCGGCGGCAAGTCGGTCGCTGTCTTTGATAGCACGATCGTCGAAATCACAACCAATGAAGGCTTTGTCGGCTATGGCGAGTCCTGTCCACTGGGGCCGGCGTACTTGGCGGCGTATGCGGGCGGCGTGCGCGCGGGACTTGCGGAGATCGCGCCGCTGCTCATCGGCCAAGATCCGACACAAATCGGCCCTATCAACCACCTTATGGACGCGGCGATGAAAGGGCACCCGTATGTCAAAAGTCCCATCGACGTCGCGTGCTGGGACATTCTCGGTCAGGCGACGAACCGGCCCATGGTTGACCTGCTCGGCGGACGATTCGGACCAGACATTTTGCTGTATCGCGCGATCTCCCAAGATTCCCCGGAGGCGATGGCGGACAAGGTTGCAGGATATCGCGCCGAAGGTTACCGGCGGTTCCAGCTAAAGGTCGGCGGCGAATCCGACGTGGATATCAAGCGCATTCACGCCGTCGCTGCGAAACTTCATCCCGGCGACCGACTTGTGGCCGACGCAAACACCGGTTGGCTGATGCACGACGCGATGCGTGTCGTCCGCGGTGTGGCCGATGTCGACGTGTACATTGAACAGCCTTGCCTGAGCTACGAGGAGTGCTTGTCGGTCCGCCGTCACACCAATCACCCATTCGTGTTGGACGAAGTGATTGACAACGTGGATGCGGTACTACGCGCCAGCGCCGATCAAGCGATGGACGTCATCAACTTGAAGATAAGCAAAGTCGGCGGGCTAACCAAGGCAAGGCTCATCCGCGACCTGTGCGTCTCGCTCGGCGTGGCGATGACGCTGGAAGACACATGGGGCGGCGACATCACCACCGCTGCCATTGCGCACCTCGCACATAGCACGCCGACCGATCTTCTCTTTACCACGACCGATTTCAACAGCTACGTTACCGTCTCCACCGCGGACGGTGCCCCCCAGCGTAAGAACGGCCGGATGGCCGCCTCGTCGGCACCGGGCCTTGGCATCCGTCCGCGAATGGAAGTCCTCGGCAAGCCGGTGATGGAGTTTAAATAACCCGCATCGGGCGGTCGTGGAACACCCGTTTGCGTGGCTGGAGCGGGTGGGCCTCAAGACCGCCCGCTACCGTGACCGCGTTTGGCCTTGTTTAACGTCTAACGAAAGGCATCGCAATCATGTCAGACGTAGATGTATACAACTATCAACGATGGTGGTGGTGATGATGGGTAGATGGATGGGCTGGCTCATTCCTAACAATTCCCGCACACTCACGATCTAATTTACAGTTTTGGCATTTTCTCCCAGAACGGCCCTTCCCAGCAGCTCCTATCTCCGAAAATCCAAATAATTTTCACCATTTTATAGTAGCTAACTTCACGAATACATGTAATATATGTTATTAGATGGTCGAATTGCGGGATGGTGTAATGCGAAGCAGTTCGATTGTCGTGCCTCTATCGGTCATTTGTCAAATTGTAGGCAAGCCGTGCGTTGAATCGAATGAGTTTACAGTCACCTGTCGGAGGGTTTTTGAATATGCAGCAGAAGAAAACATCACGTCGCGTCGTGTCCATCCTCTTCGCCACCGCCGCCATGAGCTCGGTCTGGGGCATCGCCAGTCAGGCGCTCGCAGCCACAAATACTTGGACGGGCTCCACGGATGGGGCCTTCGGTACATCGACCAATTGGTCGCCGGCACCGACCTACGCAAATTTCAATGACTATGTCTTTAATAACGCCACGAATACGACTATCGCGCTGGGGGCAAATCGCAACTTTACCTCTTTGACTTTTCAAGCGGGGGCCGGGGCATTCAATTTCACCGGGGCTAACCAATACTTCTCCTATGGCAACGGTACAACGGGCCCGTCGACCTTTGCCGTCGATATGCAGTCGGGTGTGACCAATGACATCACGTTTAGCCAGACGGGCACTTCTTTTTACGGCTTCGGCTCGGCTGCTGTGGGCGGCACGTCAACTGGCACCTTCACTAACAATAGTTCGACCAACAGCCTCAACATTAACACCGAAATTTACTCCTACAACACCGCGTCCATGATCTTCAATGGCTCTGGCGCGATCACCCTCGGCATTTCTTCCAAGTTGCTCCAGAATTTGAACACCATGACCGTGTCGAACTCGGGAACCGGCACTCTGACATTAAACAACACCACCGTCGGCGTTTATAACCTGACAGGTGCCACTACGCTCAGCAATGGCAGCACTACTTATATCAACGGCACATACACTACAACGAGCGGTATTTCTGTCGCGAACGCGACGACTCTCGGCGGCTCGGGCACTGTCGCCGCCACCACGGTCGCGGCCGGCGGCATCATTAAGGCCGGAAACGCGGCGGGCGTGGGCAGCCTTACCGCCGCCTCGATGAACTTCAGCGGCGCGGGAACCGTTAACATTGCGACGGCCGGCACGAATTTCCTCAATCTCACCGGTGCCCTGACCACCACGGGCGCAAACTCGATCACGTTGAACGTCACTGCGGCACCCGCGGCCGCATCGACCAAGTTGATCGGCTACGGCTCGCTAGCTGGCACGGGTTTTTCCGCCTTTCAACTCGGCGTCACGCCATCCTCGCCGCGGGGATTCGTGTTGTTCAACAACACCGTTGCAAAGGAAGTCGACCTGAATACAGACTTTCCGATCTGGACCGGAGGGGTCTCAAACGTCTGGAGTACCGCGACGCTGGCCAGCCCCAAAAACTGGAAGTTGAACAGCAACTCCGCTCAGACCGATTACATTAACGGCGATTACGTTCAGTTTGACGACACGGCCTCGGGCTCTACCACGATCGACATTGCTTCTGCAAACGTCACACCGGGTTCGACCACTTTTACAAACAGCTCGCTGAACTATATCCTAAGCAGCAGCGGCAGCTTCGGTATCGCCGGTGGTGGTGTGCTTACTAAGAGCGGCGCGGGGACGCTGACCATCAACAACACTAATAGCTTCACCGGCGCGGTCAACCTTAATGGCGGCAAGATCAACGTCGCGACCGTTGGCCTCAATGGCGCTAACAGCACGCTGGGAGCTGGTACCACGTTGGCCTTCAACGGCGGTACCCTCCAATATTCCGGCAATACGACCACCACCGACCGCCTCACCACTCTGGGCACCAGCGGCGGCACGGTTCAGGTCGACACCGTCGGCCAGACCCTCACGCTCTCCAACACCATGTCCGGTACTGGCGCATTCACCAAGACCGGCGCGGGCACGTTGTCACTCACGGGAACCAACTCGTTCGCGGGCCTGCTTACGGTCGCCGAAGGTGTGCTAACTACGGCGACTTTCAACGGCAATAGCACCAATGGCCCCCTGGGCAACAACACGACCGCTGTCACCATCGGTGGCGCTTCCACCCAAGGCACCTTGCAGTACACGGGAGCGGCGAATGCTGCTGGAACGAAGGGAATCAACATCGCTGCCGGTGGGGGTAAGGTGAAAATCGTCAATGCTGCGGCTGGCGATATTTACTTGCAGACGAGCGGCGCTCTATCGGGCACAGGTAACCTGACCGTCGAAACCTCCAACACCGCCGGAACGGGTCAGGCGGGTCGCCTGATTTTCACTACCGTTGCGAATAGCTTTTCTGGCAATATAACGCTGAATAACTTCACCCAACTTCAGAGCAACATCGCTAGCGGCGGCCTGATCTCAGGCAACTACGCTGCCTTCGGTGTCGGCAGTACCGGCACGGGGCCTGCGATTACCATGAACACCAGCAGCATCCTGGATATTTATGCCCCCTCCGCCACTTCCGGCACCCACGCCAGTGTCCTTATCGGCTCGCTTACCGGCGCTGGTACCGTTCAACTCGAAGCCGGCTTCGCCACCATCAAAGTAGGTGGCGATAACACCAGCACCACCTACAGCGGTGTCCTGAGTTCTGCGGCAACCCTATCGCTCAATAAGGTAGGTACCGGCACGCTGACCCTCTCTGGCATATCCAATGCTTACACTGGGGGAACGACGGTTGGTGGCGGAACGTTGTTGGTCACGAACGCCTCCGGTTCCGGCGCGGGCAGCGGGAACGTCGTGGTCAACTCGCCCGCAATCCTGGGTGGAACTGGCATTATCGCAATGGCAGCCAATAAACTTACCGTGAGTGGTCAACTCGCTCCCGGAACCACCGGGGCGGGCAAGCTGACCCTCACTGGCTCGCAAACGGTCGCCACTGCTCCGGACGTCGGGACTTCAACCCTGAATTTAACGTCAGGCAGCGGATACGTAGTCGACGTGGCGGGAACTGCCGTCGGCACCTCGTACGATCAAACGGCCGTGACTGGAACGATTGATCTCGGTACCGGGTCAACATTGTATTTGAGCCTCGGTTACGTTCCGAGCACAAGCGACACCTACACGATTATTTCGAATGATGGTGTCGACGCGATCGCGGGTAAGTTTGCCAATCTGGCTACAAATGGCGCTCAAGGCTGGACCACGTACAACGGCCAAGCCTACACGTTTGCGATTAATTACGCCGCCGGCGACGGAAACGACGTGGTGCTGAGCTACTTCGGAACCGGCCAGAATGGCGTGCAGTTAACCCCCGAGCCGACGTCGTTCGCGTTGCTGAGCTTAGGCGCAATGGGCCTGCTTCGTCGACGCAAGGCCAACAAGCAGCTGGCCGGCGTTTGAATCGTGAATAGGCTTCTAAACGGAGAGCGAATGCACTGCCCATTTCGCATTCGCGTGCGGTAGGCAGTGCTGATTTTCTAGTGCTCAGGCCACGACGTCTGATGTGCGCCTCTCATTGCGCGGCATTCAATTTCGCGATCGAATTATGGGGGCGAAAAAAATAATTGACGCTGGGTTCTTCATTATACGGAAAAACACCATGTGCCTGAACCGTCGTTGGTTGCTGCGCTGCCTGCTCGTGAATCTTGTGCTTTGCATCGTCACCGCGTTAGCGGGTGATGCGGCCTCTTCAACCTGGAACGTATCACACCCCCGATGCGAATACCTCGTGAATCCGGTCGGCATTGACACGCTTAAGCCGCGTTTTTCCTGGGTGTTGGAATCGACCCGGCGCGGAGCGCGCCAAGCGGCGTACCAAGTGCTCGTCGCCACCACCGAGGCGGGGCTGGCGACGAACAACGCCGACCTTTGGGACAGCGGCAAAGTGGAATCGGATCAAAGTTCACAGATTTTCTACAGCGGCAGCGCGCTTCGATTCGGAACACGCTGTTTTTGGAAAGTGCGGACTTGGGACGACGCCGGTCGACTCGCAACGAGCGAAGTGGCCCGATGGTCCATGGGCCCGCTAGACCGAACCGACTGGGACGATGCCAAGTGGATTGGCGCTGCACCGGAGAAGGAAATTCCCTACAGCCAATGGCGCGCGCGGTACGGCTACCGATCATTATCTGCCCCGACCACGGGCGTGGTGAAGTGGGTAGGGGTTGATCTCGGCGAATCACGAGCGATCGATCAGATTCGTTTTTTCGGCGCCGGTGTGCCGGGCGTACCGAACCTTTTCTTCCCATTGCGGTTTCGCATTGACGTGTCGGATGATGCAACGTTTGCCAATTACAAAACGGTAGCCGATGCCACGAACGAAGACTTTATTCCCGATCCGAAAACGCAGCAGGAATGGTCGGGCAAGATTGAACCCACTAAGGCGCGCTACGTTCGCCTATGCGCCACGCAACTCCGTAACCATCCGAATCCAAAAATCATCGAGTACGCGCTAGCCATCGCGCAGATGCAGGTGCTGCAGCACGGCGAAATCGTCTCGGCCAATGCGAAGTCGATCGCACTGGACGTACTGCCCACGACGGGTTGGAGTGGTGACTTTGTGACAGACGGGCTTCTGGAAAGTCGCCCGCCGCGCTCGAACTGGGTAATCCCGCCGTCGCCGCTATTGCGCAAGACGTTTGAAGTGGCCGCGGCGGTGACACATGCAGAGGTTTCGGTCACTGCGCTCGGCGAATATGAGCTGCGAATCAACGGCCAACGCGTGGGCGATCATCAACTCGCGCCGGAGTGGACGGACTATCGTCAAAGGGTGCAGTATCAAACGTACGACGTGACGAAGATGGTGCAGCAGGGCGGCAACGCAATCGCGGCCACGCTCGGCGACGGCTGGTATCTCGGCCGGCTCGCGGGCACGCGCTGGAACAGTGACTTTCCCAAGCGCGGCCTCTATGGGCTCAATCGCCGGCTACTGTTGCGGCTCGATATCCACCGCAGTGACGGGACCACACAAACCATTACCAGCGACGGCAGTTGGAAGATCGATCCGGACGGTCCTATCCGGTCGGCCGACCATTTTCTTGGCGAAACGTACGACGGTCGTAAGGAGCAACCGGGTTGGGACCAACCGATATTTGACGATGCCAAGTGGGCGGCGGTGACGGTGGATGAATCGGTGCAGATTGCGCTAACAGCTCAGATGAATGAGCCAATCCGCATCATTAAGACGATCAAACCCGTCGCGATCACCGAGCCTAAGCCAGGCGTCTACGTAATTAAATTTCCCGAGACGATCGCGGGATGGGTCCGCATCCGTGCAGCAGGCCCGGCTGGCACGGACCTAAAGCTTCGTCATGCCGAGTGGCTCAACCGCGACGGCACGCTGTTCACGCAGGTTTATGGGGGAGCAAAGTCGATCGACGAGTTCATCTTGGACGGGAAAGAGGCGCGGTGGCTCGAGCCGCACTTCACCTACCACGGTTTTCAGTACGTCGAAGTGACCGGCCTTACGCAGCCGCCGACACTCGACCTGCTTGAAGCCCGCGTCGTTCATTCCGATGCGCCGGCGGCCGGGAAGTTCGCGTGTTCCGATCCGCTGCTAAATCAGATCTGGGCGATGGCGGTGCGAACGCAGGGGGCCAACATGTACAGCGTACCGACCGATTGTCCCAACCGCGACGAACGGTACGGCTACGGCGGGGACGCGCTATCATTCTCAGACTGTGCGATGTTCAACATTGACATGGCCGCGTTCTTCTCAAAGTGGACGCGCGATTGGCGCGAAACGCTAGGTCCGGACAACATTTGTCCACCGTTCGCGCCTTATCCATGGTTTGAGCACGAGCCGCGGCAGATGGAGGTAATGGGCTGGTCGGACGCACTGGTCCAGATCCCGTGGAAAGCTTACCAGCGGTACAACGACGTCGCCGTTCTCGCATCGCACTACGACACGATGCGACGCTGGATGACCCGCGTGTCGTCGCAAGCGAAGGATTCAATCTGGGCCGTCGGTACGTGCGGCGACTGGCTGAGCCAGGCCATGATCAAAGACGTTCCAGGCTACCCAAGCGAAGGCGGATGGACCGGCCTGCCGAACGACGTGTTCGGCACGATCTTCTATTACAGCTCGACGCGTGCTATAGCCGGCGCGGCTGAAGCCATCGGCAAAACAGCGGATGCGGCGGCTTATCACGAACAAGCGGATCGGATCGCCGAGTCATTCAACCGGCATTTCGTCAGCGCCGACGGTTCCATCAAAGGCGACAACCAAAGTACCTACGTCCTCGCGCTCGACTCCGACATCCTGCCTGAAACTATCCGAAGCGCCGCCGCTACGCAGTTGATCCGCCAGATCGAAAAATACGACGGCCGGCTCAGCACAGGAATCATCGCGACGCCGAAGCTGCTGAACGTACTCACGCGGTTCGGCTACGCCGATCGTGCCTATCAGCTGATGCAAAGCCATCGGTTTCCGTCGCTGGGTTTCATGATCGATCAGGGGGCGACGACGGTCTGGGAACGGTGGGACAATTACTTGCCCGAGAAAGGGAACCACAAGGATGGCATGCAGTCGTACCAGCATGTCGCGCTCGGCGGGCACGCGCAGTGGCTGTACTCGTCGGTGCTTGGCATTCAAGCCGATCTGGCCAAGCCTGGCTTCAGTCACGCGATCATTCATCCGGAGCCGGGCGGTGGTGTGACTTGGGCGAAGGGCGAGCACGAGACTATTCACG
The DNA here is from genome assembly GCA_038229715.1 of Tepidisphaerales bacterium. Taxonomy (GTDB): domain Bacteria; phylum Planctomycetota; class Phycisphaerae; order Tepidisphaerales; family Tepidisphaeraceae; genus JANMES01. The sequence continues at coordinate 22,897 of JBBROD010000008.1, forward strand.
GTACGGTGAAATCGGCGTGGCGAATCGAGAACGGCCGGTTCATGTTCGACCTATCCGTGCCGCCGGGTATGACGGCGACGGTGATCCTGCCCGCCCAAGATTTTGCCAAAATTCAGGAAAGTGACCAGCCGCTCGCGCAGGCGGCGGGGATCAAGGTGCGTGACACGTCGTCGATTGAAGTTCAAAGCGGTCAATACTCGTTCTCGTGCCCTGTTTCTGGCGAAACAACAAGAGAATCAAAATGAATAAGCGCTACGCTCTGCCGAACTTGATGCTGCTGCTGTTGTGCACACTCGCGCAAGCCGAGGTGACGCCCTCCCGCTTGCGCACGGAGATGTTGGTCAACCCGCTAGGAATTGATGTGACGCATCCGCGCCTCGGCTGGGTGCTGACGTCGGCCGAGCGTGGCCAGAAGCAGACCGCGTATCAAGTCGTCGTCGCCAGTACTGGGGACCAATTGACCGACACCGGCGACCTGTGGGACAGCGGTAAAATCGCGTCGGAAGAGTTCGTACACATCGTGTACGCGGGTAAGCCGTTGACGTCGAAGATGCAATGTTTCTGGAAAGTCCGTACGTGGGACACGCGGGATATGCCATCGGTTTGGAGCGAGCCGGCGAAGTGGACGATGGGGCTGTTGGATAAGTCCGACTGGGGTGCGCAGTGGATCACCGATCACACCAGCGCCAACTACGTCATGCCCGGCCGAGTGAAAAGTGGCGCTCACTATATCACCGTCACCAGCGCAGCGCCCACGTACAACGGCTACCACAGTCAGCTCGCAACGAAGGAGGATGTGACCAAATCGATCACCTTTGATTTGGGCGCTGCCAAGGCCGTCGATACGGTAATTCTTTATCCGTCTCACCCCTTCAATTACGCGGACACGCCGGGCTTCGGCTTTCCCAAGCGATTCCACATTGAAGTGGGCGACACGGAAGATTTTGCTAACGCGAAAGTGGTATTTGATCGAGCGACCGAGGATCTGACCAATCCGCGAACCGAGCCGTTCATGTGTAAGTTCGACGCAACGACTGGCCGGTACATTCGTCTGGTCGTCACACGATTAGGCGGACCGGTGCTTGCCCTGTCGCTGGCGGAAGTCGAAGTCCTGAGAGGCGGGGAGAATCTGGCTTTACAGGCAAAGGTCACCGCGTCGGACTCGCTGGAAGCTCCCGCCGGCGGGTGGAGCTTGAAGTATCTGACCGACGGCCGACAAGTCAGCGACAAAGTTGATACCGGTCAGCCCGCGGTGCGGTTGCGCAAGGGATTTAATGTCGCGAGCACCGTTCGTCGGGCGACGGTTTTCGTCACTGCGCGCGGACTGTACGAGTTGCGCCTGAACGGCAAACGCGTGGGCGATCAGGTGTTTGCGCCGGGCTGGACGGAGTACGACACGCGCATCCTCTACCAAACCTATGACGTGACGGACCTCGTCCGGAACGGCGCTAACGCCGTCGCGGCGGAGTTGGGCGTGGGCTGGTACGCCGGCTCGCTGGGACCGATCCGCACGCTCGGGCGCCGCCTGTACGGGCCGTACCCTGAGCTGCTAATGCGCATGGAAATCGAGAAGACCGATGGCAGCACACAGGTGATCGTCACCGACAAATCGTGGACCGGCACTGATCGAGGGCCGATCCGCTACTCCGAAATCTACGACGGCCAAGACGAGGACGGCCGCCTCATCACGCCGGGTTGGGACAAGCCGGACTTTAGTAGCAAATGGCCGGCCGTGCATGCGAAGGAACTGGACCAAGTTGAACTCAACGCGCAGATGCAGCAGCCGATCCGTAACACGCAGGAACTAAAACCGACTACCGTCAAGACCGTGGCCAAGTACGTGAACCAGTTCGACTTCGGTCAGAACTTTGCGGGATGGTGTCGCATCAAGTTGCACGGCAAAGAGGGGCAGCGCGTTATCGTTCACTATTACGAAGTGCTCGGCCCGGACGGACGCGGCAACCGCGGCAACTTATATGGCGCGCGCGTCGAAGACAAGTACATCCTCCGCGGCGATCCGGACAGCGAGATTTTTGAGCCGAAATTTACGTACCACGGATTCCGGTACATCGAAATATCTGGTCTGGAGTATACGCCTTCACCCGACGACGTCAGCGGCATTGTGATGCGCAGCGACGCGCCGGTGGTCGGCAAGATCGAAAGCTCCAACGAAGTAATTAACCGCCTGATGCACGCAATCCTCTGGACGCAGTTCAGCAACATGCCGTCGATCCCGAGTGATTGTCCGCAGCGTAACGAGCGTCTCGGATGGATGGGCGACATCCAGGCGTTTTCACAAGCCGGCATTTTCAGCATGGACATGTCGACGTTTTTCGCCAAGTGGATGCGGGACGTCCGCGACGCGCAGTTTGATAACGGCGTATTTACCAATGTCTCGCCGCACCACTTTCTGGGATCGCGCAACAAGCCGATCATCGTTGAAGGCGTGGTTTATGGTCCGTTCGCAGGCGCTCCCGCGTGGGCTGATGCGGGCGTCACCATCCCATGGGATTTGTACGTCAACTACGGCGACAAGCGCCTGCTCGAGCAGCATTTTGACGCGGCGCGGCGGTGGGTCGATTACATGCACGACAACAACGCAGAAACGTTGCTGTTCATCAACGGCCGCGGGGAAATGTACGGCGACTGGATGGGGCCGGCGATGAACATTGATTTATTCGCGACCGCGTTCTTCGCCCACGATGCGGATCTTGTCGCTCGCATGGCCGACGTGCTGGGGAAAAACGTGGAGAAGGAAAAGTATCAATCCCTGTTCGCTCAGATCAAAAACGCGATCGCCAAAAAGTACATCGAGCCAAATGGGCTACTCACGGTCGGCACGCCAGGTTCGTACTCGCTGCTGCTCTCTTTCAAACTTTACCCGACCGACAGGGTCACTATGGCGCAGGATAAACTTTACGAACTGCTTAAGGCGTCCAAGACGCCGCAAGGCGGGATCCAAACAACCCACCGCGTGATGCTTGAGTTGTCGGCCGCAGGCCATCACGACGTCGCGTCCCGCATTATGGGTCAGCATGAACCCGGGTCGTGGGGCTACATGTTTGATCGCGGCGCTACGACGATTTGGGAATCTTGGACGGGCGGGGGTTCGCAAAACCATTACGCGCTGGGGTCGGTCGGAGAATGGGTGTGGCGCGACGTGATCGGGCTAAACCCTGATCCGAACGCTCCGGGGTACAAGCACTTCATCGTACGTCCATTGCTCGATCCCAACACGCGCCGGATGAACGCCACATACGACTCCATCCACGGGCCCATCGCCATCAGCTGGATGAACGACGCAGACCAGATCACCCTGGAAATCACCGTGCCGCCTGGCACGTCGGCGGACGTCTTTGTTCCGACCAGCGACCCCGCCTCCGTCAAGGAAGGTGGCGTGCCCGCCGCACTTGCCAAGGGTGTCGCTCCGCTAGCTGGCGCGTCGGGGAACGGATTCCTTGTTCAATCAGGAAACTATGTTTTCTCGGCGAGCTATAAGCAGCCGAAAAATTGAGAGCGAGGAGCAACGACCGTGCGATTCAAAACAATTTTACTTTTCGGCATACCCGGCAGCGGCAAGGGCACGCAAGGCAGGATCCTCGGGTCGATTCCGGGATTCCGCCATTGCGCCTGCGGCGACGTGTTCCGCTCGATCAACGCCAACAGTGAACTCGGCAAAGTGTTCACCGCCTACTCCGCGCGCGGTGAACTGGTGCCGGACGAATTCGTCATTGAATTGTGGGAGAAGCGGATTTTGTCCCTCGAAGCGTCCGGCGATTTCCAGCCGCAACGCGACATGCTCGTGCTGGACGGCATTCCGCGGAATGTCGCGCAGGCGAGGCTTCTGGGGCGAGTGCTCGACGTGCAGGCAGTGGTTCATCTTTCGTGCTCGGACCCTGAAGCAATAATCGACCGCCTCCGCCGCCGCGCGGTGAAGGAAAACCGCCTGGACGACGCACGCGATGACGTGATACAACGCCGGCTGGCGGTGTATGATGAGCAGACCCGGCCGATCTTGAGGTATTACCCCGATCACCTGATTCTCAAGGTTGACGCCACCGCCTCGCAGATGCGCGTGGCGGCGGCGATCCTGAACTGCTTGGCGGGGACGATGGAACAAAGCATGACCCCTCGTCACATGCAGGAGTTTGTGCCGCAGTACATCTCAATGCCTTCGTGATGGTGGCGGATCACGCTGGTTGGTTTACAGCCGTTGGCGCATCAGCCGGGTTGCGGCTCTCGTGCGACGATCGCCAAGTGCAGCACTTCCGCGGGGTGGAGCGATTGCCGGGTAGTACCGTCTTTGATCTGGTGGCGGCAGGAGGTGCCTGCGGCGATGATGATCGCATCATCATCCGCCACGCGGACCTGCGGAAACACCGAAAGCTCGCCAATCTTCATCGACACATCGTACCGGGCAGCAGTGTAGCCGAATGCACCCGCCATTCCGCAGCAACCTGAATCTAAGACTTCCAATGTGCCGCCTTCCAACCGTGAGAGGGCAGCGACGGTCGCCCCTAAGCCGCTGATGGCTTTCTGGTGGCAGTGCCCGTGAAGCACCATCGGCCGCTTTGCGCGCCGCCACTCCGGTCGAATCATTGGCGAGCGAGGGTGGCGGCTCCAACGCGCGTCTACGAATTGCTCGAGAAGCATCGCCTTGTCGGCCAACTGCTGGCGGACGGCGAGATCGGTGCGAAGCTTCAGCTTGAGCCACTCGTCGGTGACGGCGCTGAGGCAGGACGGCTCGAGAAAGATGACTGCCTGGATTGATTCATCAGCAATGACGTCTTTCAGCCCATCCAAGATTTGATCGGCCGATCGGATAGCCTCCTCAAGCAAACCGTTGGAGATCATCGGTCGACCGCAGCAGCCTACATAGGGAAGCAAAACCTCATAGCCCAGCGATTCAAGAACTTCAATCGCGGCTCGGCCGACGTGCGGCTCATTGTAAGTCGCGAAGCAGTCGGCCCAAACCGCCACGCGCGGTACCCCGGGCGAGTGACCGCGTTTACTCCGCTTTTTGAACCATCGATACAGGGAGGGCGCAAAAGCTGGGATCCTGCGCTTCGGCGAGATGCCGAGCACTGTTTCAATCAGCATCCGCACCGGCGGTAAGCCGTTCACCCAATTGGCCAGCGACGGTGCGAGCGATCCGAGTCGATTCAGTGACCGCACATGGCCGAATAGACGTGCAGCCAGCGGAGCGCCGCCGCGCTGGCGATGTCCTTGCGCGGTGTACTCGGCCTTCAGTTGCGCGACATCGACGTTGCTCGGGCACTCGGTCTTGCAGGCCTTGCAGCTCAGGCAAAGATCCAGCGTCTCCTTGACCCCTGGATCGCTCCATCGTGGCGAGGGATTGTTTAGCGTTTCGATCGCCTGATCGACAACGGCCGTGCGGATGGCGTTGGCGCGCCCTCGGGTGCTGTGGCGCTCGTCAAGGGTCGCGCGGTACGACGGGCACATCGTCCCGCCAGCCGTTTTGCGGCAGAAGCCGGCGCCGTTACACAGCTCTAAAGCACCGGCAAATCCCTCTGCGGTGGGATAGTTAAAGTAAGTGTCGATTTGGTTGACGTTGATGGCCGGATTAATTTGGTCGACACGCAGATTCTCGACGATGCTGTGCACCGGTCCGGCATTAACTATGTTGCCTGGATTAAGAATATTAGCGGGATCGAAGATGTTCTTGATCTTCTTGAACGCTCGGAGAATCGTCGGGCCGTAAAAGTCTTCAAGCAGCGGTCCGCGGACTCGCCCGTCGCCGTGTTCGCCGGACATCACTCCCCCGCAGCGCTTGGCGAGGTCCGCAACTTCGACGGCGATCTTCACCATCGTCTCGCGCCCGGCGGCGTGATGAAGATTTACCATCGGGCGCACATGCAGAACGCCAACCGATGCGTGCGCGTAATAGGCCGCCTCTGTGCCGTGGCGGGTGACAATCTCGCGGAACTCAGTGACGAATCGGCGGAGCTGCTCGACCGGGACTGAGTTGTCTTCGACAAAGGTAACGGGCTTGCTCGCTCCGGGCAGGCCGTGCAGCAGGGCCTCGCTCGCCTTTCGCAGCGCCCAGGCGCGATTCATGTCCGCGGCTTCGGTGAAAGTCGCGATCGACACGCCGGTTAGCATCGATTTCAGCAGTGCGAAGAAATCCTCGAGGCTACGGGCTTTGTCCTCAAGCTGGTATTCGACGTAGAGGACTCCTTTGGGCGAGCCGGCGGTTGTCCGTGGCAGCATGTCGACGTAAGGCCGGCATTCGGTATTGCCGAGGGCGGCGCGGATCACCACGTCGTCCAACAGTTCTACGGCGCTGGGTTTGGTCGCGAGGATCGGCACGACCGCGTCGATGGCGGCGTCCACGGAATCGAATGAGAGGACCGCCAGACCGCGTTGCGCCGGCATCGGGTTAAGCTTCAGCCGGGCTTCAGTCACGATTGCCAGCGTGCCTTCGCTGCCGCAGATCAGACTGGACAAATCCAGATCAGCCGCCACGACGCCCTGGTCCAGCTGCTTCAGAATCAGATCGAGTCCGTAGCCGGCATTTCGGCGAACGAGGTCAGGAAACCGCCGGCGAATGTCGGCCGCGCACCCCATGACAACGTCCGCCACTTGCTCAGCCAGCCGCATCGCAATCGGCGACTTACGCCCCGCGCCGGGCTGCAGCCAGACGCGTTCCCCTGTACTGAGCACTACTTCGATCGCCTCAATGTTTTCACTCGTGCGGCCGTAGCGGATGGAGCGCGCACCCGCCGCGTTGTTGCCGATACAGCCGCCGATCGACGCCTGTGCGACTGTCGCGGGGTCAGGTGCGAAAAACAGCCGCGTGTTGCGGGCGTCGAGCGCCCGATTCAATTCATCGATTGTGATCCCTGGCTCGACCGTGCACAAACGGCCGTCCACATCGACCTCGATCACGCGCCGACAGGCGGGGGAAAGGTCAACCACCACTGACTTTCCAGTGCATTGCCCGGCCAGGCTCGTGCCACCGCCGCGCGGCAGCACGGCGATCCCGCTCGCGGCGCAGTAGGTCATGATCGTGGGGATTACGCTGGTGTCGCGCGGGATGACAACGCCCAGCGGCAGGACTTGATAGAGTGAAGCGTCGGTAGAGTAGAGTAGCCGATTGTGCGAATCGAACCGCACCTCACCGACGTTCATCCGACGCAGGGCCGCTTCGACCTGCTTTGCATCGGGTTCCCGCGACGGGGGAGTTTCGGAGGGAAGGACGGCAAGGGATAGTGAGTTTACAGTCATCAGTCTCGGCGCACGGATTGCGGCGCCGCCAATCGATAGCTCGTTAAAATGTAGGACCGCCCAAATTCCCCGTGCGTGAGCCAACCTTTATCGTTTCCAAACCGCACAGGCCCGAGGAGGAAGCGTAACGTAGTAGCCGTCTTCCACAGGCTCAATCTTGACGTTTTCTTCCGACGACATTTGCAGCGTCCACTCCCCCTTGGCCTTTGGAATACGGATAAATTGCCGCTCAGCACCGGCGATGCGGAAAACATAGAGAAGTTGCGCTTCGCCGGTTCCATCACCGAAGCAGACTGCATCCCAGTCTTCCAGCTTCTGTACCTGCGGCAGCGGGAAAAATACCGGTTGGCTTTGCAGGTGGCGATTGCCCTTGTATTTGTCAACCAGCTGCCGCACGCGTTGGGTGGCCTCAGGGCTCCACTGGGCAATGTCGCCATTGAAGCTGAGCGTGCCCGGCATGCGGCTGATGACGTTGTAGGCCGTCGCCTCGCTGTCTCCGGTGTTGCGATGGACGCGAACGGATAGATTTAACATGTACGACGGCCAAAACCGCAACGCGCCGGTTTGATTGAATCTGCAGACATCGGCATTGGCGGTGTGGTCGCTCAGCCATGTCGAGGTGCAATACCGCATATTGCCTAGGTCAAATCGCGTTCCGCCGCCGGCACAACATTCGAAGTGGAAATCAGGGAATTCCTTTGTGATTCGATCCATGATCTCATAGTAACCCTTCATGTAATTCAGCCCGCCGCTGCCGGCCATTTCGAATCGGTGCCAGGTGCAGTCATAGGTTTTGATCCAGCGGCGCATCGACTCGACGCATTCATCCACGTCGGCCTGCTTGCTCATGTCAAATGCGGGACCGCCGCCGCCGTTTTTGAGGATCCAGTACGACCATAGCCCGAATCCCATGCCGCGATCGCGCACGTCCTGGCTCAGTCGCTGCAGATCGGGAATACCTTTGGGGAACTTGGCCGGGTCCGGCTCGTCCCATTTTCCGCGGCCCGAGGCGCAAAACGCACCCTTGCCGTACCAGCCGGCGTCGAGACAGAAGTATTCTACGCCCAGTTCAGCTGCTCGCTTGGACTGCTTCAGCATATCCTCGACGGTGAAATCACTGTGGATTCCGAACCAGTGGTCATAGGTAACTTTGTTAGTTTGCGCTTTGGGCGGCGTTTTGTAGGCGATCTTGTCGGCGATGTATTTGCGCGTGGCGTTTTCCAGCGCCGTCCAGTTGTTACCCTCGAAGAATACGACATGCACCTTCGGCGTCAACAACTCCGAGTTAGGTGGAAGGACAATGCTTCCAAAGCCCATTGTTCCTGAGACTTCAAAATCGGTCGGCGGTACGCCGGTGAAGCTCGTTGCCGTGTAGCCGGCGTGGTGTGCCCAGCCGGCACTCCACTCGAAGGTGACGGTAAAGCCCGACATTTGCTCGCCTTTTTGCATAGCGAATTGCATCATCGGAACGTACTCATGGGCTGCAGCGCCCGCTATGTCCACGGGTTTGGCGTGGTCGTTGATCATGAACGAGCGATCGACCGTTTGAAACGCGCGTGAGGGATATACTGCATCGTAGTGCTGCGACCCGGTGATATACCGGACGCGCGGTATCACCGTCGGCAAATTCACCACAAACCTCTGCTTCCACGGGTCGATCTCCAATCCCGTGATCGACGTGCTGCCGCTATTTTTTAGGCGCACCTGGTACCACATCGCGTTGTGCTCTTTGTCGAACTGAGTCTCTATTGCGGCGCTAAGATCACCCTTTACGGCCTTCAGTGTGCCGCCCTCGTCAGCAAACACCAGAGGCTTTTTGTCGGCCGTGCGGATGGCGAGTGGGATCAGGGGGATGAACTGCTCGCGAAGGGAAGCGGGAGCATTCCTGCTGATGAGATCAGCCCCAGCGACATTCAGCAACGCAGCGGCCGCGGTGCGAACTTGGGCGGCACCGGCTTGATAGAGGCAGGACATTTCAAGCTCGCTCAGGGCGCGATTGTACAGGCGCAAATCGTCAATGAAACCGGTGAAAAAGTCGCCAGTACCGACGCTGCTGCCGACGTAGGCGGGCTCCGACCCGCTGGTGTCAAGGGGGCCGCTAATCACCATCTGCTGCAGTTCCTGACCGATGGCCGTCTGCTTTCCATCGACGTACGTGCGCATCTGCGTGCCGTCGTACTTGCCGGACACTAAGTGCCATTTGCCGTCCATGAGGGCCGACGGGTTGATCTGCGAATCAAACTCCGTGTACTTCTCGCCGATGTTAAGCCCGAGCGTGAGGTGCGTGCCGCCGTCCTGGAGCGCGAGCATGGTGCGGCTGTTGGCATCCTCCTTGCGGTAGATGACGCTGTTCCCCTGCAGTGCCTGCGGCAGCACCCAAGCGCTGATCGTAATTTGCTTGGGCGTTTTCAGCGCGCCGGAATGCGGGATCTTGACGGAACTCCCACCGTCGAGGTAAACGCATTGGCTCAAGATACCCGGCCGTAGCACGGAAGGAGTTACATCTGAGGTGGATTCTACGCCGCTTTGGACAACGGCCTGGCCTTTATCAAAAGTCCAGTGTCCGACCAATCCACTGTCGTCCCCCATAGCGCACGCTGAGTGCAGAATCAACGCCGCCGCGAGTAATCCGACCAATCGCTTCATGGTAAATCCTTGCTTGAACTGAACTAGGTTCCCTGCATTAGAGAGACGAATAAAACGTGTAGTGGCCCGACTCGGTCTCGTACACAGCGACACCTTCTTGGTAACCGATCCTTTTTACGCCTATGGCGTCGACAGCCAGCTTTCCGGATTTAGACATGTCACTGCCTTCCTTAGCTGGCATGTGCACGGTGGCGGTAGTGCCAAGCGCGATCGTAACATTGGGCGTCAACTTCTGGCCCTCTAACTTCCAATCGGTTGCGATCGTGCTGCGGAATGAGTCGTACGCTCCCTTGTTCCACATGAGCGCGGGGTCACCCGAGCGAACTAGCGACCCGATGGCCGTTAATGTGCAGCTCGTACAGACCGAGTCCCGTCACGTAGACCGCGGCGCGGCGGACAGGCGAGGTCACCTCGAACTGCGTCCTCGCGGTTCATCAGGCCGACCGTCCATTTGGCAGGCTCGCTCCAATTCTTGGCGGCATCCTTGCGATCCCACACTCTGACTTTCCAAAAGCATCTTGCCCGCGAGGTAAGTGGCGAGCCGGCGTATTCCACGAAGGTCGTTTGATCGGACGCGATTTTTCCTGTGCCCCACAGATCGCCTTTATTAGCCGCTAGGGTTTTCGCAGTCGATGAAACTAACACACGGTACGCCGTGCGGCCTTGTCCGCGCTGGTCAGACTCCAGCACCCATAACAGCCGCGGTGAGGTGGTATCGATGCCGAGGGGATTGACGAAATATTCGCAGCGCAACTTCGACAGCCCGACGGCGGACGCGCCCCATGCAGCGACAGTCAGCGTATTCAGTGCAACAAATAGCGAGCAGAACAGGAACTTTCTCATTATGAAATTCCTCCTAACGGCGTATGAATCGCGTCGGCAGGGCAAAAACTATCTGTGTTGCGAAGACATTTAGTGCGAGCGTGCGGTCGCGATCCCCGGGTCGCTTTGCTGTGTGTTTGTTGCGGTTACTGCCTTGTCAGATGCGTCGGCCGGGAGCGTGTTAGAGTAACCCAGAATGCCGAATGCCACGAGTAGCGTCGCCACACCGACCATCATCATATTTTTAGCGCGACCGCTGGCGCCCTTCCACTCACCTTGCATCGCTCCTGCCAAGTTGCCGACGAGAACAGCGCACAGCAGCATCATGGGAAAGCCCGCGTAGGCGCCGAGTGTTCCCATGTACCCTGCGCCGATGCCAAAGACGATAATTCCCAGCGGCCAGCACAGTCCGAGAAATGCCGCCCAGAACCAGTGCGACGACCCGCCGGTCTCGAAGATTCGCATGACGTTCTTGTTCTTGATCATCACGCCAAAGGCGTAGAGGAAGTTCACGCCAAAGTTTCCCGTGAACACCAGCGCCCAGACGACAAAGCTGGTTGCCCATGCCGGTGCGCCATGCTTGGCGGCGAGATCACCCATCTTGCCGACTTCGTTCCCGTAGATCAGTCCAAAATTCACCGAAGCCGACATCGCGCCGGAGATCAGACAGAACATCAGCCCGACGATAAACGGCGTGGACTTCTTGCCCTCCGCCGTGTCAGTCTCTTTTTTGCTGACCATATCGGTTTCTTTTCGCTGCCCGGCCATCGAAATGAACACGATGCCTAGGAGCATTACGCCGACGGCGACGTACAGCATAATCGCGGTGGGCGTGAGCGCTTTCTCTGGATGAAAGATCCACAGCGGCGCGGGTCCCCCGAAGACATTGATGAAGCCCATCAGCAGCGACACCCCGAGCGCCACACCCACTGCAGCGATGGCCTTGCCCCAGAAGATCCCCCCGAGTCCCCAGCCGATGCCCAGCAGAAGGGTGATCAGGATTTTCGTCGTGCCGACTTCCGAAAAAAGTGAACCGACGTTGGGCACGGTCATCAATACCAGCGGCCAAGGCACGACGACGAGTGCTATTAGCGAGCCAAGGCCCCACGTGTTTTCCCACGCCCACTTCGGGGTGCGCGTTATACCCAGGGAGAATAACCCTTCCATCGCGCCGCCGACTACAACCAACAATATTCCGAAAACCAGTCCCATTGCGTCTCCTCGACTCATGTTGTGTGAATATGTATTCAGCCGCCAAGTCAGTGCCTGAATACCAAAGCGAGCGCCTAGTCAGTGCCAGCGAAGTTCGATACTTCGCCGAGTCCTTCAGAACCCATTCCTTGGTATCCGCCGTCGATGGGGAGATCGATTGCGGTGACGAAGCTGGCTTCGTCGCTCAGCAGGAATGAAATGCCCTTGGCGACTTCGACGGGCTCGCCGAGGCGGCGCATCATGTGGAATTTCCCCCAGAGCGGCGTCCATTTCTTTTTGTCCCCGCCGGCCGCTTTAAGCACTTCGTTGGTCCAAATCCAACCGGGGCTAACGCTGTTGACGCGGATGTTCATCGGGGCAAAGTCCAGCGCTTGGCAGCGGGTCAGTGTTTGCACAGCGCCTTTAGCGGAGTTGTACGTCCAGCGATTCGGCTGCGCAATGAACGCTGAGATGCTCGACACATTTACGATCGATCCGCCGCCGCTGCGTTTCATATGCGGCGCCGACAGTGCGGCCATTGTCGCATAAGCGATCGGTCCGACGTGGTACATACGGTCCCACTCTTCACGCGTGGTATCCGCGCCCTTGGCGATAAAAGAAAAAGCATTGTTCACGAGGAAATCCAGCCGCCCCCATTTGGCGATGGCTTGCTCGACCAAGTTGCGACAAGTCGATTCCTCACCCATGTCGCCCTTCACGAACTGTACTTTTTCCCCGGCCGCGGTGAGTTGCGACGCAAGTGCGTTTCCTTGGTCAGACATGTCACTGAATGTCACCGCACACCCTTCGGCGGCCAGCAAATCCATGGTCGCGCGTCCGATGCCTCCTGCGCCGCCGGTGATAATCGCCGATTTGCCTTCAAACCGTTTCATGGGTTCTGCCTTTCTTGGTAACTACTCTGGATTTGTTACAGCCGATAGAAACTCACTGCGTTGTCGTAGAAAATTCTCTTTTGTTCAGACGGTGACAGGGCCGCCGTCGCAGATTTCAAAGTGTCGATCCAGACCTTGAGCGGGCCGGCGTGCAGAACAACCGGCCAATCTCCGCCAAACATTACGCGCTTTGTGCCAAACGTTTTAAGCACGTGGTCGATGTAGGGCGTGAGGTCTTGCGTCGTCCAGCCCTTGTGATCTGCTTCGACGATGAGGCCGCTCATCTTGCACCAGACATTCGGGAAAGCCGACAGATCTCGAATATGATCGCGCCACGGATCCTGTTCCCGTTCTTTAATGAACGGCTTGCCGATGTGGTCGAGAATGAAGTTCACGTTCGGGCAAGCCTCGATGAGCTTGATTGCGTTAGCGGTCTGGGCCGGGCCTTTTACGCAAATATCGAAGCTCAGGCCGTACTTCGAAAGCAATTGCACGCCCTTTACAAAATCCGGCTGCACGCAAAAATCCGGGTTAGCCTCGAACTGGATGATTCGTCTAACGCCTTTCACTAACTTATTTCTTGTTAGCGCCGCGATTTCGCACTCCACGGCTGGTCCTCGTTCCAGTGGCGCCCAAGAGACGATGCCCTGAATCTTTGGATTGACCTTCGCCTGTTCCGTAATCCACTGCGTCTCTTGGCGATATTGAGCTACGTCTACTTCGCATTGTACGAACACCATTTTCTCGATGGAGAACGTTTCGGTCGCCTTGGCGTAATCGTTGAGAAGGAACGGGTTATTGAGCATCGGGCTTGAGTCCAGCCAAGGATAGCGCAGCGTCTTTGGGTCCCAAAGGTGCAGGTGCGTATCGATGATTGGAAACGGACTCATAACCTGGCCTCCATTGCCGCATCGAGAGGCTCATTTACAAGGTTTCGAATGGGCTCGCCGAGCAAGGCACGACGGCACGCCTCTGCGCCTTTGGTTCGCATGTCATTCAGGCCTTCGGTGCTGTAGAAAGCCGAATGCGGATTGATTAGCACACGATGGTGCGCCGGATGGTTGGGATCTCGCCACGCCTTGACCAAGGGTTCGTCCGCTATCGGCGGCTCGGTCTCGAGCACGTCGATGCCCGCGCCGGCGAGTTGCCCACTGGCAATTGCATCGGGAATCGCGGAGGTGTCAACCACGGCGCCGCGCGCAGTGTTGACGATAAAACACCCGACGGGCATTTTGGCGATCGCGGCCGAGTCAATCATATGATGGGTTTCGGGCGTGTTTGGGCAGTGGAGACTGAGCACGTACGCACGCTTCAAAAGCTCATCGAGGGTCTCCACGCGTTGGATTCCCTCGGCTTTGTCGTACCCGTCCGCTTTATGCGGGTCGTAATAGATGACGTTCATTCCCAGCGCCCGCGCCCGATGGGCCGCCGCCGTGCCGATCCGTCCCAGGCCGACAATCGCGAATGTCTGCCCGCGCAGCCGACGTAGCGGGGCGGCTTGCGCGTAAGACCATAAGCCTTGCTCGCTACGTAGCCGGCTGTTGAGAAACGTGATGCCGCGCGTGAGCGCCAGCATCAATCCAATGGACGAGTCGGCCACTTCTTCCGTGCCATAGTCGGGAACGTTGGCAACAGGGATTCCACGCGTGCCGGCCAAGGCATGGTCGACGTTATCGTAACCCACGCCGCACCGCACAATCAGCTTGCAGTGGTTGAGTCGCTCAACGGTCCGACGTCGCAGACTGAGATTGTGATAAAGCATGATCGCGTCGGCGTCCTCGATGTGACCAACGAGCTCGCGCTCGTTGCTAGCATCAAGGGCTTGCACGTCGGCAATATCGCCGAGGATTTCCTCCTCGATATCGGGCTGGCCGGTAATGAAATCGGTGACAATGACTTTGAATCGGCTCATATCGTTCCTTAATGGCTCGCGGATACTCTGCGATGTAATAACATATCATACATGATGTGGGCGTCAATATAATTTTAGGACAACGTTTTCTCAATCTTCGATTGTCCGAGGGTCTGCGCGCCGCTGCAATCATCTATTTTCACGCTCCTGTTGCGTAAACACCTTCTGAAAGACTTGCTGGCCACAAAAGTGAGTTCGCGGTAGATTTTATCAACGAGTATGGTATCATACAAGTTCGCGACTTGTAAACATCTTTTTCTGCTTAGCATTTTAGGATACACCCTAATGTTCCGGATGATACTGACCCTCGCCGCTTGGTGGCTTGCCGCCGGAGTGTCAATTGCACGTGCCGCTGTCGCGCCTTCGGATTTGCGATGCGAACGCCAGGTTTCTCCGCTGGCGGTCGATCAGGTTCATCCGGCGTTCAGCTGGCTGGTCCAAGCTGAACGGCTGCAGCGTGGCATAGGTCAAAGTGCTTACCAGATTCAAGTTGCGTCCACGGCTGCAAGGTTGGAGAGCGGGCCACACGTATGGGACAGCGGAAAAATCGATTCCGATCAATCGGTCGCCGTGGCGTATGCGGGTCCGGCACTCGCGTCGAAAGCTATTTATGTCTGGCGCGTCCGCGTGACGACGGATAAGGGTGACACCACCGCCTGGAGCGTCGCCGCGACATTCGGCACCGGCGTGTACGCAACCGCCGACTGGAAAGGCCAATGGATAGCTGCGTTCAATCGCGAAGACACCCAGAGCAATTTGCAGAGCCTCGGCTACCGGGCCGAGTCGACTGATAAGCCGCAAGACCCAAAGTGGGTGCAAGTAGACCTCGGCGAACAAACGGCGATCGACCAAATTATCGTCCATCCTGCCGCCGGCAAAATGGCGATGATGCACAACGGCTTCCCGGCGGCTTCACAATTCATGGTTGATCTGATGCCGTCCCAATACCGCGTCGATGTGTCCGACGATCCGGCGTTTGCGAAATTCATGACCGTGGCCACCCGCAAGCCGGAAGTGGGGGCGATCTTTTCTCGCTCGCGCCATACCTCCGACGCGATTGAGACCCCGGGCGCTCGGGGACGGTACGTTCGATTCACAGCCATGTTTCTCTGGCCGCAGCGGCTAGCGGGCGACAAGCCGTGGGGCATGGCGGTCGGTGAACTGGAAGTGATCAGCGGTGGAAAAAATGTTGCGTTGAACAAGCAGGTGACTGCGAAAGATTCTGTCGAGCGTGACGGTTGGGGCGCCGCCAAGCTCACCGACGGGCAGGGACTTGGCGATCCCCTGATCGATCTGGCCGCCGACTCCGCGTTGCTGTTCCGTAAGCAAGTTGCCCTCGAGCAGAAGCCCGTCCGGGCTACCGCGTACGTTTGCGGGCTCGGATATTTTGAACTTTCGGTCAACGGCAAAAAAGCCGGCGATCATGTCCTCGACCCCGGATTCACTGATTACACGCGTCGGCAGTTGTACGTCGCCCACGACATCACGCCGATGCTGCAAGCCGGCGAGAATGCGATCGGCATGACGCTCGGCAACGGCTGGTACCGCGAGGCGACGCCCGACCAGTTCGGGTATGAGCGTGCTCAGTGGCGTGCTCCGCTTAAGCTTATCCTGAACATCGAACTGGAATATGCCGACGGATCGCATAAGACGATCAGTTCCAATGCGTCGTGGAAGTGGAACACGTCCAAGATCGTCTTCAATTGCATCCGCGGCGGCGAGGTGATCGATGCGCGAGTAGATCGCTCGGGCTGGGACTTGCCGGGTTTTGATGACTCGGCGTGGAAACCAACCGTGGCCATCTTGCCGCCGCAGGGGAAGTTGGTCGCGCAGGCGGCTCCTCCGATTCGACTAAATCAGGAGATCAAGCCAGTCGCCCTGAGTGAGCCTTCGCCTGGCGTTTACGTTTATGACTTGGGCGTGAACATCTCCGGCTGGGCGAGATTCAAAGCAACTGGATCAGCGGGGCAGACGATCGATCTGTATCATAACGAAATTCTGTTGCCCGCCGGAAGTGTGGACATCGGGCACTGTGCGTACTTTTCGTTCGGGCGTTTTCAACAGGGCACACTGATCTGCAGTGGGAAACCGGGCGACCTTTATGAGCCGCGATTTACCTACCATGGGTTCCGCTACGTCGAAATTCATGGCCTGAAGTACAAGCCTAAGCTGGAAGACCTGACCGGCTGCTGGGTGACGACAGATCCCGAGGCGGTGGGCGAGTTCGCGTGCTCGAACGAGACGGTTAACCAGATCCTCACCGTGTACAAGCGCACGCAGCTCAACAACATGGAGAGCATTCCAACCGACTGCCCGACCCGGGAAAAGATGGGCTGGACTCAGGACGGCTGCGTCACGCAAGAGGCAGCAATCTTCAATTTTGGCGTCGAAAACTTCTACGCGAAGTGGCTTGTGGATCTGCAAGACGCGCAAGATCCTAACGGCCACGTCGGTGCGATCGCCCCGACGGCAGGCTGGGGACGAAGTGCGGGTGGAAATCAGCCCGGCACTTATTCGTGTCCGTGGTGGGGCGGGGCAGTCGTTCGTACCCCTTGGAATCTCTATCTGTATTACGGGGACAAGCAGCGCCTGGCGGACTCATATAACGCGATGCGCGCGTACACCGAATTCATGGCTTCTACCACCAAGGACGATATCCTCCGCTGGGGCCTCGGCGATTGGCTAGACGAGTCTGCTGACCGCGAAGTCAAACGCGACTTCGGTCGTCGGAAGGCGTTCCTTGAGATCACATCAACGGCGGCGTTCTACAACTACAACCACATCATGTCCGAAGCCGCCAAGGTTTTGGGCAAGACACAAGACGCTGAGAAGTACGGCCACGCGGCTGAGCGGATCGCCAAGCGGTACAACGAAGTCTTCTACAACGCAGCAACCGGCGAGTACGCCCGCGATGCGCAGACCGCGCAAAGCCTGTCGCTGGCGCTCGGCCTCGTACCGGCGGATCGACGAAGCAAGGTAGAGGACGCCTTCATCCGTAACATCATGGAGGAGCGTAAGGGGCACATCAATTCTGGCATCGTCGGCACGCTGTACGTGTTTCACGCGCTAGAGCAAATGAATCGCAACGACGTGGCCTACACAGTGTTCTCCAACCCGACGTATCCGAGCCTAGCGTACATGATCAGCAAAGGAGCGACGGCGTTCTGGGAATCGTGGTCGGATCCGGCGGGCTTGTCGCATAACCACCCGGCCCTAGGCTCGCCGATCGTCTGGCTGTACCGCGACTTGGCAGGCATTCGCCCGGACTTGGCTCGGCCTGGCTTCAAGCACACGATCATAAAGCCAGCCGTGGTGGGCGATCTGACGTGGGTGAAAGCGAGTTACCGCTCGCCGTTCGGCCTGATTCGCAGCGAATGGAAACTGGAAAACGGCATGGTGACCTATCGCGTGACGGTTCCTGCAAACACGAGCGCAACCGTTTACATCGCCACCCCTGCGCCGGCGCAAATCACTGAAAGCGGCCGAGCGATCAGCGACGCCTTGGACATCAAGGAAGTCGGTTCCGGTGTATTCGACATCGGCAGCGGCGAATACATTTTTAGTGCAAAGAAAATGTGATGACCTCCTGCGCTAGGCAAGGGGAGATCACTTTATCAAGGAGAAGCCTGTGAAATTCAAGTCTACTCTCGCGTTCGCGACGCTCTTGGGTACCACGCACCTGCCCGCCTTAGCAGCGCCGACGCCGGCTGAAGAAATTACCACTGGCGCGGTAAGCGACGAGGCTTGGAAGGCCGTCCCCTATCAGGCCCTGGCGCCAGCGAACGGTGTAACCCTCGATGGCGGATTGTTCCGCCAGGCGTTTGACAACAACGTCAACTACCTCCTTGATTCGTTCAGCACGGATGACCTGGTCTGGGATTTCCGCGACCGTGCCGGGGAGAAGGACGCCAAACGCACACGCCCGCGCGTCGGTTTCTGGGAAACCGACTTGCGCGGGTCCAATGCCGGCCGATTCATGATGGGGGCCGGCAATGCGGTTCGATGGACGGAAAACTTAGCACTCAAGCAAAAGCTCGCGGACGTCGTTCATACCATCGCCGAGTGCAAGGAAGCCAACGGCTACATTCTGGGTTACAAGCCCGACGGATTCCTGCACAGCGAGCAGGCGAACTACGCGCGGGCGTGGTTTACGCAAGGCCTTTGCGATGTCGGAGAAGCAGGCTACCCGGAGGCTTGGTCGATGCTTCGCACGCAGTACGATTGGTTCAACCATTGTGAGTATCTCCCCAGGCTGATCCGATTGAGCCTTGGTCTACAAGGACATATCGCAAGCACGCGCGTGTATTTGTCTCCGATCGGCAAGCCCGAAGACCTGAAGACGGCTGAGAAGTATTACGTCCAAAAATGGTGGATGGACGGGCTGGCCCAGCGCGATCCAAAGGCGGTATCGGACTACAAGCTCGATCGGCCGCACTCATATGAAATCGTCGGCTTCGAGGCGTACCTCGATCATTACCGGGCGACGGGCCAGAAGCCGTACCTCGATGCAATGCTAGGGGCATGGGACATCATGCACGACGATTTCGAGCACGTCGGTGGCCAAATCGCGATCTGTGAAGGTATGCGTTATCCGGCTAAGAGCTTCTACATCCGCAACACCGCCCACACCGGGGAGTTGTGCGGAAGCGTGTTCTGGGTGGGCTTTAACCACCGATTTATGCAGCTGTTTCCCGACCAGGAGAAATACGCCAACGAAATCGAAAAGTCGATTTATAACATCGGCTTGGCCAACCAAGGCGATGGATTCGGCATTCGTTACCACGCACGATTGCACGGCCGCAAGGACGGCCCGACCCGGTCCAACACTTGCTGTGAAGGCCAGGGCACTCGCCTATACGGCTCTTTGCCGAAGTACATCTACTCAACCACCGCCGACGGGCTGTACGTGAATCTGTTCGAGTCGTCGACAATTACGTTCCAACAGGGCAACGTCTCGCTGAAGGTCAAGCAGACGACAGATTTCCCTTACAGGCCCGATGTGGCGCTGTCGGTGTCGGTCGACAAGCCGGTCCGCTCGATCCTTCGCGTACGCATTCCGTCGTGGGCGACGGGGCCGATGGTGATCAATGTCAACGGCGCTGTGATCGCTAGCGGCACGCCCGGCACCTATCAGCCGATAGACCGGACTTGGAAAGACGGAGATGAAGTTCGCTTTACGCTGCCGATCGATTTCAAAGTGACGCAATACGAAGGGGTCGACCGCGTCGTAGGAAACGAACGGTACTGGATTGAATATGGCCCGGTGTTGATGGCCGTCGTGGGCCCCATCGATTCGAGGGATACTGCGCACATTTTTGTTAAGCCGTCGGCCATTAAGGAGTGGATCAAGCCGATTTTGGGTAAGCCCCTGCGGTTCTCGATCAATGGTGATTCGACGCAAATACTTGCGCCTTACTTTGATGTGGGGCAAGCCGAAACATTCGATTGTGTGCCAAACATCACCCCGATCACTATCACCGGTATGCCCCGGTTCGTGACGACCAATGAGATCGCAATCAAATCGTTCAGCCGGACGGATGAGCTTCTTTACACGGTAGACGGCTCTGAGCCGTTAAGCAGCTCGCCCCGATATAGCGGGCCGGTGAAGCTAGACCAGACCGCGGTGGTGAAAGCGCGGCTGTTTAATTCCGGCGTTCCCGCCTCGGCGTCGGTGGCTGAAGCGTTTACCAAGGTTCCCCTGTTCACGCCGAGCGTGCGTTACACCAAGAATGGCAAGGCGCTGGAGATCGTGCAGCCGCTCTCCCCGGCAGGCTCGACGGTGCATTACACGGTAGACGGCAACGATCCGACAGAAAAGAGCGAAACATATTCCCAGCCTATTCCGCTTCCCACCGCGGGAACGCAGATCCGCGCTCGCGCATTCGTTGCCGGCATCGCCCCCAGTGACATCGCACTGTTTACAATCCCGATCGACGCTTCGCAGAGCCCGTGGATTCAGCCGACGGTGCGCCTGCCTGATCTGCAGGCCGTTAAAACCACCGTCGGATGGAATACCCTCAAGATGAATAAAAACATTCTCGGCAAAGACATGAAGCTGGGCGGGCGCCTCTACGCCAGCGGCGTGGGCGTGCATGCGAAGTCGGAACTAATTTACGCCGTCGAGCCGAGCTACAAGCGGTTTGTATCCGTGGTGGGCATTGATGACGAAACCGCTGACCGTGGGTCAGTTTCGTTTGAAGTGTATTGCGACGACAAGCAGGTTTATGTGACTTCATTGATCCGCGGCAACAACGATCTTTGGCACATCAACGTCGCCATCCCCGCCGGCACGAAGCAACTTCGTCTGGTCATGACTGACGGGGACGACGACTACAACTACGACTTCGGTGACTGGGCGGATGCCGGATTTGTGACGCAATAATCGACATCACTTTCACCTTGGAGCAGCAATGACGGTCAACCGGAAGGCTACCTTCACCTACCCGAAGGAGCGCTAATTGATGCATCACGCCACGGACCACGCCGCACCCACACGCGCAACGCCACCGTACCAGACTGACTTCACTGCCGATGAATTCATCGCGCGGCGGGCGAAGATAGCGGAGATGATCGGCTCGACGGGAATAGCCGTTCTTCGCGGATTGACCATGATGGCGGGAGCGGCGTTTCGACAGTCGAACGAGTTTTATTACCTATGCGGCGTGGATGTGCCGTCGGCCTTTCTCCTGATCGACGGGACGCGCGGGGGACGCAGCACGCTTTACCTTCAGCCGATCAATCCACAATACGAACGCAGCGACGGTACACAACTTTCGTACGAGGATTCGGAACTGCTGCTGAGAATGACCGGCGTGGACGGCATCCGGTTGTGTAGCGATCTGGCGGCCGACTTAGGCAAGCCCAAGGTGGTCTACACGCCGCGCTTGCCCGGCGAAGGATCGCAAACCTATCGCGATACACTCATGTTCGCTGCGCGGATGAATGCCAATAACGCCTTCTCGGGGCAGGTTTCCCCTGAGGAGTTTTTCCGATTACGTCTTGAATCAGTGCTGCCGGCGGCGGAGTTTCGCGATCTGCTGCCGCTTTTGGACCGCCTGAGAGTGGTCAAATCGCCGGCCGAGATCGCCGTGATGAGGATCGCCGGTCGGCTGACCGCTGAAGCGGTCGTGCAGGCGATTCGGCTGAGCAAGCCGGGCGTGTATGAGTATCAACTGGCGGCTGCGGCAGAGTATCACTTTCGGTCGCACGGCGCTCGAGGCGGAGCGTATCGCGCGATTGTCGCAAGCGGTCCGAACGTTTGGAACGCCCACTATCACCGAAACAGTCGAAAGCTCGAAAACGGCGACATGATCCTGATGGATTACGCGCCGGACTTCAATTTTTACACCAGCGATATCGGCCGCATGTGGCCGGCGGGTGGCCGCTACTCCCCGGTATTTCGGCAACTGTACGGTTTTATCGTGCAATACCACAAGACGCTCCTCGAACATATCCGCGCCGGACTGACTGGCCCGCAGATCGAGCATGCCGCCGCCGCGCAGATGCAGAGTGTTGTCGATTCAACCCGATGGATCAAGCCGATCTACCAAGCCGCCGCCCGGAAAGCGCTCACGTTCGGGCGACACCTTACGCACAGCGTCGGGATGGCTGTGCATGATCCGGGCGAGTTTCTGTCCGCACCGATTCCTGAAGGCATTGTCTTGGCGCTCGATCCACAAATGTGGGTGCCTGACGAGCAGTTGTACGTGCGAGTCGAAGACACTGTCGTCATTAAAAACGCCGGGGTAGAAAATCTCACAGCCAACGCACCGGTCTATGCCGACGAAATCGAATCCATCCTGAATCAAACCTGACGTAAATGGACCAACGACAGGCCTCGTGAAGCATTTGATGCCAATGTCAGCCGGCTATGCAGCCGCGACGGCCCATGCCCGGCAAACCACCGATGCCGGAACCACCCCAGTCGGCGCCGCAGTCATCGGGCGAATTTGCCCGGCCGGTGTACAATCAGGATTTCTCGCCAGACCTGCTTCCGCTGGAGTTGCGGGATAACGACCCGCTGGGCATCTCCCGCGTCGTCGATGGCGTGCGAACGTCGGCTAATTCCGCTCACGAAGTCGAGGATCGAGCGCATCTCGAAGGGCGTCGCCCAGCAGATTAAGAGCCAGGCAGAGTAGAAAGATTGCGAATGTCGCGCCGGCCAGTTGCCACCACACGCCACGCAGCAGCTCGGACTTGGCGTCGTCGATCATGCGCCCCCAACTCGGCCGATCGCTGATGCCCAAGCCAAGAAAAGCCAGCGCCACCTCGGCCTGCACAAAATCAACGGCCATCAGGCTGAAGGTGATAATGACCAGGTGAAACACGTTGGGCAGCAGGTGACGCGTGAGGATCCGCATCGGCCCGACGCCGCACGCTTTGGCGGCCGTCACATATTCGAGATCGCGCAGCTTCATTACCTCTGCGCGGATCAGCCGGCAAAGGCCTACCCAACTCGTCAGGCCCAGCGACATCACGACCACGGCGAGTGGACTTATTTCCAAGCCCAAGATCGGCTCGCCCTTCAGCGCGTACGCCAGCGTCATTGCCAGGAGAATCCACGGTACGGAATTAACAGTTGAGAACAGCCAGATGACAACGTTGTCAACCCAGCCACCGACGTATCCCGCCAGCACGCCAAGAGTTGTGCCCACTGCGATGCTCACCACGCTGGAAAGTACGGCGAGCGTAAGCGCGACCCGCGCGCCGTAAAGGAGACGCCAAAAAACGCTCCTGCCCAGAATATCCGTGCCGAGCCAAAGTGCCGGTTGCGCCAGAGATGGCATCTGGTAGCTTTCCCCCGCGACGCGAGTGATTGCAGTGTCCATCAGCGGCGTGAAGGCGGCGCCCGCTGCGATCATGTAGAGACCGACGATCGCCAGGCAACATCGCGTAAGGCGCTTCTGGCAAAGCCGCTGCCATGATTCGCGCCATGGCGAACGCGGTTGCGACATGCTAATGGGTGCGCCAGGAGCGGGGTGATCGGCAAGGGCGGCGGTCATCGCAGCCTCACACGAGGGTCGGCGATCGTGTAACAGATGTCGGTCAGCAGCAGCGCCATGCAATAGGAAACCGACATGGCATACGTGACGACCATCACCACCGGGCGGTCGTTGTTGAAGATTGATTCAACCAGCAGGCTGCCGACGCCAGGGATCTGGAAGAGCCTCTCGAGGAACAGCGCACCCAGAAACAGCGTCGGCAAGGCAGTGACCGTGCGCGTGAGGATCGGGATCATCACGTTCCGCATTACGTGTGTGAGGTAAATGCCGCTGGTGCCGACGCCTTTGGACTTAGCCGTGCGGACGTAGTCGGCGCCCATTTCTTCGAGGACCACGGTGCGGTAAAAGCGCGTGCCGGCACCCATCCTGCAGATGACGCTCACCAAGATGGGCATGGCCATGAAATGCACCGCCGCGAGGCCGGAATCCCAGCCGGCGATGGGAAACAGCTGCCACTTCACCGCTAGAAGCCACTGAGCAACCATATAGATGCTCAGCGCGGGTACGCTCATCCCCAGCACGCAGAGAAACGTGACGGCCAAGTCGCCCATTCGTCCGCGGTGGCGAGCGCACCATAACGAGGCGATGATCTGCATGCCTAACTCGATGACGAAGACCGGGAACTGAATCGAGAACGACACCGGCGCTTTGGACTTCATCAACGACCAGACGGATTCCTGATAACGCATCGATTCAGGGAATCGAAACAGCAGCGTGTCGAAAAACTGCGAGTCGAATGCGGCGGCAACACTTCCGGTCAAACGCGCGTGACGAATGTTGAGCCACACCGGCTTGTCAATTCCCATGCGGTGGCGGATCGCGACCAAGTCGGCGTCGGTCGCCATTTTACCTGCATAACTTCGGGCAGGATCACTGGCGACCAGCGTGAACATCGTGAACGTGAACAGCACCACGCTCAGCGTGATAGGGATTGTCCAGAGGATTCGGCGTACCAAATAAGACCACATGGGCGGCATCTCAAGGGTGCTTGAACCGGTCGCGATGGGCGGATTCGTCCAGCGACTGATAGGCACGCAATCCGTGCGCATAAGTGTTGATCTGGAAGTTCTTCACCCATTCGTAATACAACGTGTACGCGGTGGGGTAATGCGTCAGGATCCACGGACAATCTCGCACGACGATCGATTCCATGTGTTCATAAAGCACCTTTCGCTCCGGGGTCGGCGGGAGTTGGATCGCGCGTTCGTAGAGCGCGTCGAACTCGGCATTGGAGTACCCCGTTGCATTCACGCCGCGCTCCACTGCGTTCTTACTGTAGAACAGTTGAAGGAACGTCTGCTCGTCCGGGTAATCGGCCTGCCAGCCGAGCGCGTACATCTGCGCCTCACGGGCGTCGATCATTTCCTGGAAGCGCGCCCACGTGCGGTGCTCCGGACGGATTGTCAGGCCAATGCTCGCTATCTGCGACACCATGAAGTCTGCCATCTGACGATATCGCGTGTCCGTTCCGGGCAGGAGCAGGCTGAGCACCGGGATCGGACCGCCGTTGATCGCCTCCGCTTCCTTCACCTTTTGCCGGGCGGCTCGCGGATCGAATACGGTGTTGGGATTGATTGCGTCTGGGTCGAACGTTTCAAACTCCGGCGGTATCGGACCGATCGCGGGCCGACCTCGGCCGTTGAGATAGACTTGCACGTACTTCTTGCGATCGAACGCCATCGAGATCGCCTGCCGGAGTGGAAGGTTTTTCCCCATTACCGGGTCGCGCATGTTGATGCCGATGTACTGAACGGCAGGCATTGGCGTCTTGAGCAGCCTTATACCGGCCGCTTCCATCTGGGGCGTGAGCGTGCCGTTATCGACGTTGATCGCCTGTGAAAATGATTCCTTCGGAATGCCGTTGATGTCGAACCGCCCCTGCTGGAACAGCAGCCACGACGGCAATTCTTCGACGAAGTACTCCATCTGGATCCGAGTAATTTGCGGCCGCTTTGGCGACGCATGGCCGTTCGACCCCGTCTCACCGCGATACACCGGATTGACCGCCAGGACGATCCGCTGCTCCTGCAGATGTTCCGCCAAGCAATAGGGACCACTTCCGATGGGGTGGCGCCGCAGTTTGCCCTTCCAATGGTCGGCCGCGGCCTTCGACACCGGAGCCGATGAAACCTGCGCGAGGGAGTAAACGAACTGCGGCGTCGGCCGATCCAGTTCGATCACGAGTGTGAACTTATCCGGCGCTCGCAAACCAGCGACCGGACGATCCCAGTCGATCTGGTCCTCCGGCGTTTGACGCGTGTACCTCCACCAGTCGTCGAGCCCCCTGACTCGGCCTTGGAATAATCCGGAGTAGTTAGGGCTTGCCAGTTGAAAGCTGGCGATGCGTTTCCACGCGAAGATAAAGTCGGCCGCGGAAACCTCCGGACCCATTCCGTCGGCGAAGACCGCATGCTCGGGGTCGTAATAGTGCACGCCGCGACGGATGGGGATCGACAGGATCCTCCCGTCTCCACTGACCGTCGGCATGGTGGTGGCCAACTCGGGGAACAACTCAAACGGCCGCTTGTCGGGCATGTAATTGTACAGACATTCAAAGACTTGGCCGGCGATCTGTGAGCTGGTCGTATCGTACAACTCGGCGGAATCGAATGATTTAATGTTCACCGCGTACGAGACATACAATGTGTGCGGGTCACGCCGCGGTGTAATAGCCAGCGATGCCCCAATGCCGCCGACGATGATCGCCACGAGCGCTAAGTAGCCGAAGAAAATCCACTTCATTTTCCGCATAGCTCAGTTACCAGAGGTACACGCGTACGGGCTTGCAAAGGAGTACGTGCCCGAGCCGACCGTAAAGTCTGCGACGCCATTGGCAAAGCGGGCGGTTTTAATCGGTTGCCCGGATTCTGTGATGGTTGACGCATCGCTCGTCGGCACGGATACGGTTGCGGTGGTGTTAGCCGGAATTGTCAACCGCAGGGAAAAGATGTTGTTGTCGACTTTCCAATTGGTGTTCACGGGGCCGCGAATGGTGTCAAGCGTTGCACGGCACGAGGTAAAGCCCGGCCCTGGCTTGGGGGCGATTACAATATGCTTATATCCGGGGACTGCCTCATCTGGTGAAATTCCGGCGATGTTTTCCCAAAGCCACTGGCCGACCGACGCGTGGGCGAAGTGATTGCTCGACGCCCAGATGTGATCGTGCCAGTGCTCCCAGATGGTTGTCGCGCCCTGATCCACCATGTACCCCCACGACGGTTCGGTACGTAAGTTCACCAGCGCGCACGCTTCATCGTGATAGCCGGCCTTGCTCAACTCAAGAATCAATCGATGACTGGCCTGGATGCCGGTGGATAGGTGACCGCGGAACGACTTGATGCCCTCACGCAGTTTCTCGATCGCTTTGCGACGCAGGTCGGCGTCGAGCAGATCGAATGACAGCGCGAACACGTAACACGACTGCGATCCGGTTCCGACGGTTCCGTCCGGCTTGACGAAATTCTTGTTGAATGACGCACGGATGTCATGGAACAGTTTTTTGTAGTGGTCCGCGTCTTCATGGCGGTCGAGGGCAATGGCCATTCTCGCAACCAAGTCGGTCGAGTGGGCAAAAAAAGCCGTCGAGAAAATGTCGGTAGGAATGCCCTGGCCGGCTAGCCAATCGTTGTACTGCTCGCCGCGGCCGTTGACGAACAGCAGTGTATCCTTGTTATTATTGTAGATGTAGTCGACCCACCGCCGGGCCGATTCAAAATGTTCGGCCAACAATTGCTTGTCCGCGTAGTCGATGTACATCCAGTAGGGGATTACGGTTCCGGCGTCTGACCATCCGGGCGCCGCAGCGAACACGCCGTACACCGCGCCGGGTTTTGTTCCCGCTGGCTTGTTGTGGAACCCTGTGTGGAAGTGTGGCGTAAGCGCGGTGTAGGCTCCGTCATCAAACTGCGCGTCGCGGATGTCCAGCAGCCATTTAGTATAAAACGCCCCCATATCCATCGTGTAGGTGGACGTCTGGCTGAACGCCTGAATGTCACCCATCCAGCCAAGCCGCTCGCTGCGTTGCGGGCAGTCAGTGGGGATGCTCATCAGGTTGCCGCGCAGCGTCCATAGGATGTTGTGAATCAGGTGATTGGCGATGTCATTGGAAGATTCAAACGTCGAAATCATTGGCGCGTCAGTGTGGAAAACCATTCCTTCTAGGTCATCGATCCGTGGCGGTTGGGTCAGTCCTTCGACCTGCACGTAGCGAAACCCGTGATAGGTAAAGTGCGGCTCGACCACCTGCTCGTCATTGGTCGCGACGGCGAAGATGTCCGTGGCGCGGGCGCTATGCAAATGCGCGACGTCGATCGCGCCGGTGCCCGCCGGATCAAGCCGCTCGGCAGGCCGAACGACTACATCCGCGCCGGCGGCTCCCCGGATTCGTAGCCGGCACCAGCCGACCATGTTCTGGCCCATATCGAACACATAAACGTTCTTCATGGGTGTTTTGAGTGCGATCGGTTTTAGCGTCGCCTTAATGCGGATCGGATCATTCCGCTGCGCGACGAGTTTGATAGCCGGATCAGCCGGCACCGCGTCGGCAGCTATCCAGGCGGAGTCGTCAAAACCAGGCTTATCCCATCCGGGCTGGGCAAGCGATAAATCCTGGATCTCTCCGTCGTAGATTTCGGAGCATTGGATCGGCCCCTTGATCGACGTGCGCCAGCTATCGTCGCTCACGATCGTCTGCGTTTTGCCGTCCTCGGTATCGATATCGATCCGCGCCATTAGCTGCGCGTAAGGTCCGTATCGCTCTCGACCCCGAGGGGCAATTGCGCCGACCGGCCCGGCATACCAACCGACGCCAAGCAAGGCACCGACAGCATTCTCGCCTTGGACGATCTGCGACGTGACGTCGAACGTCTGATATGGAATGCGGATGTTATATTCGGTCCATCCTGGCGAAAGGATATGGTCGCCAACTTTTTCCCCGTTCAGCCGCATCTCGTACAAACCTCGCGCCGTGACGTAAGCGGTCGCGCGTTTGACCTTACCTGTGACGATGAACTTCTTGCGAAGCATTGGCACCGGCTGAGCCATTTTGTTGTCGAACGGAGTGGTCGAGAACCGCAGGCCGTCGACCAGAAACTTACGGTGAGTGACTGTATTATCCATTGAATCCGGCGTCTCAACGACCGCGCCGAGCGCGACATTTTTAGTGCCCGACATCACCGCCAGCTCTGACAGTCCGATGGAAAATAGCGGATAGTTGGGCTGACCGGTGTCACCGAGTTTCGTCGCGGTCAAGCGGACATACCGCGCCTCGGTCGGCTCGAAAGAATTGGAAAGTCTTCCGGACAATGCCGGCGGCGTAACATCGCCGGCGGTTTCGTCGACGACGGTTTTCGCGTCCGATAGATCCGACTTGTTCGACACTTCAATCTTATATCGCAGCGGAAAGTGCTTGCCGTGATACAGCGGGTAAAGGTGCACGGCGTCAATCGTCTGTCCCTTACCTAGATCGAGCATGATCCATTTTGGCTGGTTCTGATCACTGCTCAGTGCCGCAAGGAAACCGCCATTGGTGCGGGCGTTGCCTTTACTGATGGCCGGCGAGGTAATCCAACTGCCGGTCCAGTCGGTCGGCGAAAGAAGCCCCGCTGACCACGTCGCGATCTCGCTCCATTGGGACTGCTTTTTGTCCTGATCCCATACCCGCACGTGCCAGTAGGCGTGTTCACCGGACTGCAACGCGCGACCTTGGTAGATGATATGAATCGATTCATCGGACTGAACGACGCCGCTGTCCCACAGGTCGGCCTTTGCGTCGTCGGCTAAAAGCTTCAGTGAGGATGCAACCACCACCTGGTACGACGTCTGTCGCTGTCCGCGATCTGCCGATTGCAGAGTCCAGAAAAAGCGAGGTTTGACGATATCAATACCTTGGGGGTTTACGATGTACTCGCAGCGCAAGTGGGCCGGCTCGATCGCCGCCGATGCGGAGCTGATGCCGCTGAAAAACATCGCGGCGAGAAGACATGTCGTCAGGTTGTATTTCATTCGCATCTCATCTCATGGCTTAACGTACTTGGCCGTCCAGGCGTAAGTGCCTGAGTCGACCTCGATCGTGGCGGTTGGCGGCACACGATTCGTGTTACCGTCCTTCACTGGCAGTACCTGCTGGATTGACGCCGGATCCCTGGTCGGAAGAATTACAGTCGCCCGCGTGTTCGGCGGGACCGTCAACTGAAGCGAGAACCGTTCGCCGTCCAGTTTCCAATTCACATCGATGGCTCCGCGAATCGAGTCGTACCGACCGTGCGCCCACGTGATGTTGCCGCTCGGCTGTGGGTGTACGGCGACGTGCTCGTACGCCGGGTGCTCGTCATCTGGCTGAATGCCGACCACATCCTTCCACACCCACTCGCCGACCGAGCCAAGGGCGTAATGGTTGAACGAATTCATCCCGCCGCCGACGAATTGGTCGTTAAACGTTTGGCCGTGACCTTTGGCAAATCCCGCCCACTGTTCCCATACCGTGGTGGCACCGCAATCGATCTGGTAGCCCCAGGAGGGCGCGGCGTGCTGGTCCATAATCGCCGCGGCTACGTCGTGGTGCCCGTAGCGACTCAGTTCCAGCATCAACCGGTGTGACAATTGGATGCCCGTCGTCGGGTGGTATTTGGCCTCCCGGACTTTGCGGAGCAAATTGTCCGCCGCGGCTGGCCGCATCTCGTTGGGAAGCAGATCGAAGTGCAGCGCGATGACGTACCCGCCTTGCGTGTCGCCGGCAATTCGCCCGTCCTGCTGGACATACCGTTTGACGAAGTCTGCCTTGATCCGATCCGCGACCGCCGCGTAGTGGACGGCGTCGGCGTCTTTGCCAAGCACTTTCGCCATCTTGCTGACAAGTTCTGCGGAGTGGGCGATGAAGCCGCAAGAGAACGCCATCTTCGGCATTTTTTCCGGCGCAAGCCAGTCGCCGTAGCTCATGACGCCTTCCATTTGTTTCTCGGGAAGCGGGTATGGATAAGTGCGGTCGAGATAATCGACCCAACGTTTAGCGGCATAATAATGCGTCGCGAGCAGCCCGGTGTCGCCGTAATTTTGATACATCCGCCACGGTACGATCGTGCCGGCGTCGCCCCACGCCGCTTTGCCGCCGCCGTTGTTGGCACCGACGGGGCCGAGCGGTGGTGCGATGTCCATGAAGCGACCGTCAGTGTCTTGGGTCTGGCGGAGGTCGAGCAGCCACTTAGTGAAGAACCCGGCCATGTCGCGCTGGAACATCGCGGTTTGACTGACCGCCTGGATATCTCCGCACCAGCCCAAGCGCTCGCTGCGCTGCGGGCAGTCTGTCGGCACGCCCATGAGGTTACTGCGTAGTGTCCAGTCGATGTTCTTCATCAGCTGGTTCACCATGCTGTTCGAGCATTCAAATTGCCCGACAGCCCGCAAGTCCGAATGCAGCACACAGCCGCGCAAATCATCGAGTTTCGGCCGGGTGTTCATGCCGGTTATCTCGACGTAGCGGAAGCCGTGATAGGTAAAACGCGGCTCAAGCACTACCGGCCCTCCGCGGAGGATAAAGTGGTCGGCTTGGTTGGCCGCAGGGAGGTTGCCATTGTAAAGGTCGCCGGTGTCGCTTGCCCACTCAGCGTGGCGGAGGGTAATGTGATCACCTTCGTTGCCGCTGACTTTTAGCCGGCACCAACCGGCGAAGTTCTGACCGAGATCGAACACGTACACCCCCGGTGACGGTTCGAGCAAGCGGACCGGCGTGAGTTCCTGCGTGATGCGGATCGGCTCGTTCGGCTGCGCGACGAGATTGGCTTTCGGCATCGTCACCGGCGCAGCTTGCAACCATTGGGCGTCATCGAACGCCGAGGCATCCCATCCCGAAAGTTCTTGTCGCTGATCGTAGGTTTCGCCGTCGTAGAGGTCCGCAGATCGGATCGGGCCGTCAATGGTGGTCTTCCATGTCGGGTCTGTCGTGACGGCAAGCGTCTGGCCGTTCTGTAGTTCGATGTCCAGCCGCGCGATCAGTCCCGTTTGTGCGCCGCCGAACGCGCGGCTTTCGGGATGGCCCGTCCAGTGTACTCGGCCGCTGTACCAACCTGACCCAAGAAGCGCGCCTAGTGTGTTGTCGCCGGAGGCGAGCAGGTTTGTCACGTCGAACGTGTTGTAAAACAATCGGGCGCTGTAGAGCGTCCATTCCGGGGATAGCACGTTCGTGCCGACGCGTTTCCCGTTCAGCCGCATTTCATACAACCCGGTGCCCGTCGCGTAGAGCGTCGCCCGGCGGACGGGTTGGTCGAGCTTGAAGGATTTGCGGAGCAAGCACGGCGGAGTGTGCGAGAGCAACTCGTCGGGCCCGAGCCGGCCGTCCACGAGATTCTTCGCCGACCAACCGTCCTTCTCTATGCTGTCCGTCGCGGTCACGGCTGCCCCGCGCGCGACGTTGGTGTCGTTGTTCATCACACGAAGCTCAGCCAGCGCCATCGCGAAGTCTTTGTCTGAAGTTTTTGCCAGGCGTGTCGCGACGAGCCGAACGTATCGAGCGGAGGTTGGAGCGAACGAACACGCGACTGATCGCGCCCCTGGATTGGGCTCGTCGACGGTCGTACGGGCGTAGATGATGGTCGCGTCCTTCAAGTCTGGCTCGTTACCCACTTCCATCTGGAATCGGACCGGAAAGCCATAACCCGGCTTACGTGGCGTCATGCCGAACGGGTCGGTCGGATAGAGACGGACCGATGTGAACGGCCTGACCGATCCCAAATCGATTGTTACCTGCTTCGGCGTGTCCGCAGATGTTGCCGGCTCGCTCTGAAATCCATGGTGCGGCGGCTGTTTGGCGCCCTTGCCGTCTTTGCCGACAACGGTACGCGGGTCGGCTATCCAGCCGGCACCCCAATCCGACGGCTGCAGTAATCCCGTCGACCAAGAAGCTGGCGCAGTCCACGCGGATGTGTCGCCGTTTTGATCCCATACGCGGACGGACCAATAGCACTGCTGTTTGGCCGCCAGCGGCTTGCCGCCGTAGGAAACGCCGAAGGTGGCGCTTGACTCAATTTTGCCGCTGTTCCACAGATCGGATTCGGCTTGCAACTTAGCCGGGTCGCTTGCCACGCGAATCTCGTACGCTGTCTGCTTCTCGCCATTGGTCGAGGAGTTGAGCGCCCAACTCAGCCGCGGATGCGTCACGTCAATGCCAATCGGGTTGACGAGGTACTCGCAGCGCAGCTGATCCGGATGCAAACCGTCCGCGAGGCAGAATGCTATGTTGCACAGCAGTACGCTCCACGCAGCGAGAAATCGGCAGAGGCATGGTATTCGACTCATTGTTTCAGTATTCCGTGGTGAGAGCCAGGGCCAACGTCGGTCAAGAAGTATGACGGCGTTGCTTTCACCGCCTCGTCGGTCGGCCGACCGCTTTGCACACGCTGCTGCGAATCGAGCGTCATGGTGGCGTTAGCAAACAACCTTGGAATACACAAGGTTGCGTGACGGTCCGGAGGCACCGTCACCTCGAATTCGAGTGATTGATCCGTCCGCGTCCACGACACTGTCACCACTCCGTACTCGCAAAGCACCACACCTTTGGCGAACCGCAGCGATCCCAGGTGCGGCTCGATGATGAGTTGACGCGCGTCGCGGGCGCCTCCGGTGCGCACGCCGAGCGTGTACGCGCTGAGCAGGAACGCCGGGGCGGCACCGGCCTCGTGGACGAGCGATCCGCCCGTGAAATCCTCACTCACGGTCTTCGGCGGTCGACTTAGTTCGACCTGCCACTTTTGCTGTATTTCGTCTAACGCATTAGTGTCGTTTTCAATTGTACACCGCTCGAACAGCGTTCGAAGGTAAAGGCCGTACGTGTAGGGGAGGGGCTTTTCTCCTGCGATCGATTTCCGCAGAAAAGACAAGGTGCGCTCCTGTCGGTCGGCCGGAACCAGACCGAAATAGAGTGCCATCAGGGCCGCGTGAGCAGTAGGGGCTGTAGCCTCCTGCAGCTTGGGGTTGGCACGTTTTCCCCACTTTTCGAAAACCGTTCCTGCGTCCATCAGCCCTGCTGAACTGCAGGCCCGATACGTGCCGGCCGGTTCGTCCCACAGCTCGCGGTTGTACGACGCCAAGAGATCCTTCGCAGCCGATTCGAAGCGTGCCGCGTTTGCGTTTTCACCTACGACGTTGGCGAGGTACGCCGCGTCGCTCAGCGAGCGATAGAGGTATGCGTTGATCGTCGCACCTTCACACTCGCGATAAATCAGTGGGTTGTTGAAGTAGACGAACTCCATCGCGCGGTACAGGCCGCGATCGGATTTGCGTGCGAGAAACCAATCCAGACTGCGCACCAGCGTCGGCCAAAGCTCGCGGATGAAGTCGCGATCGCTACTGCGGTCGTAGGTTTCGCGGAGCGCCTGGACCCACAGACAGCTGTAGTCGTCGATCACGCCGTGCAGCGCCTCGGCGGGATAAAAGGACGGCGGCATCGGCTGAAGCCGGCCGTCAGGCAATTGTGACAGCGCTACGTGCCGCAGCATGTTGCGAAGCAGACGCTGGTCGTTGAACGCGTACGTGCTGTCGATGTTTTTAGTCGCCAACGCGACTCGCGCTCCCGGATAGCTCACGACGTATCCGTCGGCCATCCACTCGGCCCGCTCGCGATCCATGCAGTCGACGTACGCGTCCTCGCTGCAACCCTGCACGGTGTTGATGCTGATGTCCCAAATGTCATTCAGCGACTGGTTGCTGCAACTGAAACTGCCCAGCCGGTCATACGGGTACTGGCGGCGGATCATCTTCACGCTGAGCAGTTTGAGTCGCCCGGTGATTACCCGCAGGTCGAGATAGCGACAGCCGAATGTGTCGCCGCTGATCCACGTTTGTCGGCCGGCGCGGGCGGTGTAATAACTGGGAGCCGTGCCGTATTGAGGGAGAATCGGGTGCTGCAACTCGATTTTGGTGTCCGCGTCGGCTTCGAACTCCAGCACGGAATAGGCCTGCACCGCCTCCCCGGCGTCGCAGAGCAGACGGCGACCGGGCGTCAACTCCACGGGCAGCACGATACTGCTGTCGGCGGCGGCTTGCTTGTCCGCGGGTTCGAAGAGCCGCAACGGCTGGACTTCGGTCTCCCGGAGCAGCGGGAGCGCGCGGGGTTGCAATGGCCCCCATTTACCGCCGTCAATGGAGACTGCAGGCTCCCATCCGGCGTCGTTGAACACAGGCAGCGTCCAGTCGGCTGGGTCGAGGCGGGCATCGATGTTGTCGCAGATAGAGGCATAAGACGCTGGCGCCGGCCGCCATGCGGTGCGTGCGTTTGATTTCCACGTCGCATCAGTCTCGATCTTAATCTTGCCTTGTGGCAGGGTCGCGTCGAGTTGCGCGGTGAGGCCGGGATCATGGTCCATGATCCGCGCGCACCGCATCGCAAACGCGTGATGCACCAGCACCACGATACAGTTCCGCCCGGGACGCAATCGCGTCGTGACGTCCAACGTGTCGAACTCCGGGCGCTTTGGATTAAACCGGCCCGGGCCGCGCGCGACATACTGCCCGTTGATCCACAGCATGTAACGCGTGTCGGCAAACAATTGCAGCGACGCCTCCGTCGGTCGATCGGACAAGTCGAATGTCTTTCGAAACACGACGAACACTTGCTTCCCCGCAGGGCCCGACGGCGACCAGATGAACCTAC
This sequence comes from Tepidisphaerales bacterium, assembly GCA_038229715.1. Lineage (GTDB taxonomy): Bacteria > Planctomycetota > Phycisphaerae > Tepidisphaerales > Tepidisphaeraceae > JANMES01. Next base: position 58,252 of record JBBROD010000008.1, read on the forward strand.
TCTGCAGTGACAGTGTCGGCTGGCTACCGAGTTCTCCTGCGCAGCAGAAGATCGCGCTGAAAAGGGAAAAAAAGATGATACAGAACGTCATCGTTCGCATGAGCAGATCAGTAAACGAAGCAAAACGACACAAACTTTTCCTTGCGACTTAGACAATCCTATCATATAACACATATCATACAAATAGGAATCGACTCAATTGTTGGCAGTGTGTTCATTGGTCATTTGCATGGTTTACGGATTTGGCAAGTGGGAGTAGAGCGTGACTATATTACCGGCCAACCATGATGTTTGTTACTCAACGCCACAACCGACGCGCGCATCCACTTTTCGTTGGGGGCTGGGCGGGATGGTGCAGTGGGTCGCCGTGTTCGTTCTACTGATCGGGCAAGCACACCGGACTTTCGCTGCAACACCAACTGAGATCGACACGGCCATCGACCGCGCTAAGGAGTGGCTGTTGGTGCATCAACGGATCGATGGCGGATGGGAGCCGGCCGGAACGTTCGCGCTGCCTCCGCACGCGCGCCAAAACACCGGTGTGACGGCGCTGGTCACCTACGCGCTACTTTGCTCCGGCGTCAGTCCCGGCGATGCCGCGGTGTCCAAAGCCATCACCAATATCTCCCAGGCGACCACCGACGGTGGCTACGCTCTGGGCATGCGGTGCCTATTGTGGGGCTCGATCAAGCTCGACGACAAATTGAGAAGTCTCGCGATCCGAGATACGAAGCAGCTTCTCGCGTCCGTTCGCCGCGAAGGGCCCGCCCGCGGGCTGTTCTATTACACGCCTGTCGGGCCTAAGGATTTGCCAACCCTTTACGACCACAGCGTCAGTCAACTGGCCGCCTTGGGCTTAGGAACGATCGAGGACAACGGGGTGGAAATTCCTTCGGCATTTTGGAAATGGACCGATCAGGCTTGGCGGGCGCATCAGTACCCGTCTGGCGCGTGGTCGTACATCAACGAGGCCGGGCCCTACAGCCAGGAAACGCCGGCCATGACGGCCGCAGGCGTCGCGACGCTGTTCCTCACCAACGATCGGCTGCAATCCTCGGTAGCTTGCAAGGGGAACGTGCAGGACCCCAACATCGCAATGGGCATCGAATGGCTATCCACCCACTTCGACCTGGTCACCGCAGCGCGCGGACAGATCCTCGGCCAAGCGACGCAGCGCTACTGCCTGTTCGGCATCTCCCGGATCGGCGTGGCGAGCGGTTTTCGGCTGTTTAAGAACATCGATTGGTACGCCCAAGGCGCCGAATACCTTGTCCGAACGCAAGCCCCCGACGGTAGCTACATCGGGCAAGGTCCACAACCCGCGGAAATAGCGCTGGCAGTCCTCTTTCTCACCTACGGCCGCGCGCCGCTGGTCGTGCAGAAGCTGGAATACACTGGCGAAGGTCAATCCAAGCCGTATAACTGGAATCAGCGTCCCCGTGACATGGCCAATTTCACCGCTTGGATGGGCGAACAAACCGAAAAACGCCTCAACTGGGAGATCGTAAACTTGGACATCGCCCCTGAAGATCTGCACGGCGGGCCGCTGCTTTACATGTCGGGCGATCAACCCTTTACCCTCTCGCAAGCGGACCAGAAATCCCTCCAGACGTACATTCAGCAGGGCGGCATGATCGTCGGCAATGCCGATTGCAACAGCATCGGCTTTTCGCAGAATTTTAAGAAGCTCGGCACGCAGATGTTTCCAAGTTACGAATTCCGCGAGCTTCCCGCGAATCATGCTATTTTTGCCAGGCAGCTCTTCAACGCGAACAAGTGGAAAGTCAAACCACGCGTGCTTGCGCTCTCAAACGGAGTGCGCGAACTGATGATCCTACCCAGTATCGACATGTCCAAAGCGTTCCAACAGCACGACGCAAAATCCAAAGCCGAGTCGTACGATCTGATGGCCAACATCGTTTCGTACGGGATGGATAAAAACGGCTTGCGTCCACACCGCGGCACGTACTGGGTAAAGAACGGTCCAACAACCGCTCCTGCAACCGTTCTTGCGAACGGTCCTGAGACCCGCACAGCGTCAAAACCTTCGACAAAACTGGCAACGGTCGACGGGACCGTTGCACGTCTGAAGTATTCGGGCAACTGGGATCCCGAACCGGGCGGGTGGATACGTTTGGCAGCCATTGTTCACCGCGAGGCAAACTTGCAACTGCAAACGGTCGCGGTGCCGCTAGGCGAAGGGAAGCTCAAGGACTACAAGTTTGCTCACCTGACCGGGACGACCGCGATCAAACTTACTCCCGCGCAACGCGACGAGATCCAAAAATTTGCCGATGCCGGAGGCACTTTGCTGGTGGACTCGGCCGGTGGTTCGGCGGAATTCGCGACCTCCATAGAAGGCGAGCTCAATCAAATCTTCCCCACCGGCGCCCAGGACGGTGGCGCGATTCTACCGATTGACGACCCGCTCTATCGCTTGAAAGGTTTCACGATCGAATCGGCATTCTATCGCACATTCGCACGGCACAATGGGCTTGGCAACCTGCGTGTGCCGCACTTGAAGGCGATCGCTGTCAACAAGAGAAACGCCGTGTTCTATAGCCGCGAGGATTTAAGCGCCGGGCTGGTCGGCCAACCGATCGACGGCATCTTCGGCTACGATCCGATTTCAGCGACGCCCATCGTTCGAAACGTCATCCTATGGGCGTCAACGCCCACGAAGTAGCCACCGGCTAATCCTTGCCATCAAGGTCCCACGAATCGGTCCGAAAAATCTGCGCGGGCAGGTGATCCTTGTTGAACAGATTCGCCCACGGCACGATGTGCCCCCAGGCATACCGCACGGCCACCGGATGGGGAACCTGCGCCGACGACACCAGCACCTGATCGCCGTCGATTACCGCGTCGGCCCAAAAAAAATTGCGATCGTCGCCGGCGATCCAAAAGCCGGTGAGTTTATCGGCGTGACGAATCGCCAGTCCTGAGCCCACGTGTTTGAACGACATGCGAACCCGGCTGCCCTCCACTTTGTGCGAGTCATACATCGGACCGTAGATTGGAATGTTCCGCTGATACACCGCCGCCATCGCCGCCCGGGCGCTACGAACGCCGTAACCCCACTTGTTCAGCGGATGCGCCATCCCGTCCATATCCGAAGTGATGACGAGCGTGGTGGCGGGATTGTCGATCAGCCGTACATGGGCCTCACGAAAAAAACCTGCCTGCGGATCGGGGGGGAAAGCCGTCGGGGCGCTGTATGGCATCGCGCCGCGCGTTATCGGATCGACCGCGTCCCAAGCGCAGCCGAGACCGGATGGCTTTTGCACCAGAAGAAAGGGAATGTCGCCTTGGGCCCAGTCTTTGCGCCAGCCTCGTATAAGTGCGCTGGTCACGACGTATTGATCCAGGCCCGGCAAGCCAGTGCCACTTTCGCCTTGATCCCACAAGATCCCGCGAACGGTGAATCCGATGAAAGGTCGCATGTATGTGCGGTAAAGGTCGCCATTCGTGAGGTCGATCGCCTGATCGAGTGATATTGCCGGCGGCGGGGCGGAGGGCGCCGGCGTGCCGTTCTTTTTCGCGGCGTCGGTTGTCTGCTGCCATTTGGCTAACGTGTCGGCGCGCCGCTGCTCAAGCACTTCTGGCGGATTCTTTATTCGGTACGCTTCCATCTGACGGAGGCAGCCGGGCGAGGCGACCATCATATCCTTCGTCAGCCACCGGCCTGAAGGACTGCCGCTCGCGGCGCTGAAGATCAGGCCGACCGGAACGTCAATCTCCTTCTGCAGCGCTACACCGAACGCGATGAGCAGCGCTGACGTGTTGGCGTTCACCTCCGGGGTAGCAGCTCCCCACCCGCGGCCGCCGGATTGGTAAACGCGGATCTGCGGGTACGACTTCCCGACTGCCTCGGCAAGGGCCGGATCGTCTTTTGTGAATGCCGAGGAAATCATCGCCATGTTCGACTGACCCGATCCGAGCCATACGTCGCCGACGACGACGTCCTTCAATACTTGGTCGCCCGCGGTAAGGGTGTCAGGCTCGCCGACTTTGAACGGCCCAATGGTCGCGGACCATTTGCCATCCTTACCCGCGGCGGCGTGGCTGATCTGACCTTTGAAGTTGATCGTAAGGTTCTCGTCAGGCGCAGCGGTTCCCCACACCTTCACCCGCATGTCGCGTTGCAGAACCATGTGATCGGTGAATAACGGCGCGTATCGGACGGCGGCGTGTGCGTCCGATCCACAGGCCATTGAGATGACCGCTATCTTCAATAATTGCCACAAACCAACTTTTTTGTATGACATATAATATATCACATAAGATACTTGACTCCTACCCGTCAGTCTAGTGAAATGCAATCATGCGATCTACCTATGCAATGTTACTCGGCGTCGTCTGCGGGTGCGTTCAACTCTCCATTGCGTTCGCAGCAACGGACGCCCAAGTGCCATTCCCCGGCCCGCAGCCGGGCGCCGCGCAGGCGACGGTTGACGGAACATCAGCTTCACTGAACAACGACGTTCTGAGCCTAAGTTGGTCCATTGCTGAAAACCGTCCCATGCCGTCGTCGCTCATCGACAAAATCACGTCAACCCGAACCGAATTTGCCCCCGACGCCAGCGAGGCCTTTGAACTCACGCTCGGCGACAACCGCGTGCTCAAGGCCTCTCAGTGCCGAGCCGTAGCTGCAATAAAAGTGCTGCCGTTGACTGTTGATCCAGCCGCGCCACGCGCCGCGGATCGTATCGCGGGCAAGCAGTTGGCGGTGGACTTGGCATCGCCCGACAGTGAGTTGCTCATCCACTGGCGGGCCGAGTTGCGCGATCAGTCGCACTATGTGCGGCAGTTTATCACGATCGAAACCAGACAGGCGTCGGTTCAGATTAAAAATGTAACGATGTCGACGTACATGATGACAAACGTCGCTGCCGCTCCGATCATTGGCAAAACGCCGGGGTCGCCGGCCGCCGTCGGCGATTTGTTCATCGCCATGGAGAATCCCAACGCGAAGATAACGGCCACGGGCGACGGCGCAAACCGTTTGCTGCGGGCGGAAGTAAACCGTATGACGCAGCTGCGACCGGGCGATCCACTCACGCCCGCTCGAGCGCTCGAATACTCCGCCGTCATTGGTGTCGCGTCGCCCGGCCAGATGCGGCGGGCGTTTCTGTCATACCTCGAACGCGAACGCGCACACCCCTACCGGCCGTATCTCCACTATAATACTTGGTGCGATATCCATCCGAATGAGAAAGACGGTCTGGAGCGCATCCGCTCGTTCACGGAAGAACTCGTCACCAAACGCGGCGTAACTTTCAACGGCTATCTTTTCGATGACGGATGGGACGACGTCACCCATCTTTGGCAGCTGAATCCGAAGCAGTTTCCGAACGGCCTGACAACACTTCGCGATGAGGCCGCGAAAGGTGGATCGCACCTTGGGCTGTGGCTCTCGCCGTGGGGCGGCTACGGAGGGGCGGCAACGGCACGTGTCAAAAACGCCCGGGCGAACCATTCCTTTAGTCAGATTTTAAACGGCCTGTCACTGTCCGACCCGGAATACTTCGAACTGGTCCGCCAAACCTGCCGGACGGCGATGCAGACCGGCGGCGTGAACATCTTCAAGTTCGATGGCGTGCTCGCCAGCGCGGTCGGTGAATGCGAAGCCGTCCAACGCCTCTGCGATTCGTTACGCAAAGTCGATCCGGAATTGTATTGCCTTGTCTCTACCGGCACGTGGGCGTCGCCGTACTTTCTATTTTTCGGGGACGCCATCTGGCGCGGCGGCGGGGACGGCGGATGGCTCGGCAAGGGAAGCAAACGTCAGCAGTGGATTAGCTTCCGAGACAACCAGTCGTACGACAACGTCGTCTCGAAATCGCCGCTGTTTCCGCTTAACTCACTCATGCTACACGGCATTTCGATTCTGCCTCTCGCGGGCTGGTCTGATCCGGATCCGCAGGGTATCCGCGATGACATTCGCACGTATTTCAGCAGCGGCACGTCCCTCCGCGAATTGTACGTGCGTCCAAGCATGCTTACATCGGAGCAGTTGGACGTGCTGGCCGAGGCGGCCAACTGGGCTCGCGACAATACCGCCGTCCTGGTCGATTCGCATTGGATCGGCGGCAACCCCAAGGACGCGGTGTACGGCTGGGCGTCGTGGACGCCGCGGAAGGGGATACTTGTTGTGCGTAATCCACTGGAGTCCGAGCAGACGTTCGCGGTCGACCTGCAAGACGCGTTCGAGTTGCCGGCCGGGGCGGCCAAGAAGTATTCGTTCAAGAGCCCGTGGAAGGATCAGAGCGATCAACCCGCGCTAAAGATGCAGGCCGGATTGCAAACCGTGTTGAAACTTAAACCGTTCGAGGCCGTCATCCTTGAAGCGACGCCGGTGAACTAAATAATTCAACAGATAAACGATTTTCAAGGGGAGAAACTGAAATGACAAAGTTGACTGATCCCGTCGTCGTTCCGCCAACACAAACTGATCTTGCCTCGCTACGGCCGCTGGCCGATCGGTTCACCGACATCGATGCCGCCGAGGCGGAAAGCGCTCGCTTGTCTGCGGTGCTGACGCTGCCCAAGGGCACGGTTCACGTCATCAGTGACATTCACGGCGAAGACCAGAAACTCCGCCATGTGGTGAATAATGCGTCCGGCACGCTCCGTCCGCTGGTGGAGCAACTGCTGGGATCAAAGATGACTGCCGAAGAGCTGCGTAGCTTTCTGACACTCACGTTTTACCCGGCCGAAGTGTGCGAGCGGCTGGAGCGAACGATGACCAATCTAAACGAGGTGCAGGCGTTTGCCGCCACCGCACTCGAGCGGCAGTTCGTACTGGTGCGTGCGCTAGCCGGCCATTACAGCCTGCGCCGAGCGATGCGTTTGGTACCAACTGCGTACCGCGATCTGGTCGCGGAGATGCTGCACGCTCCAACGACCGACCGCGGCGAGGCGTTTTTCAACGCCATCGTCGCCGGACTCGCCCATCGCGGACGCGCGTTTGAACTCGTTCACGTAATTGGCCGACTGATCCGCAACTTAGCGGTTGAAGAATTGGTCATTGCCGGCGACTGTTGGGATCGAGGCCAGCGCGGGGACCGCGTGGTGGACTACCTTCGTCAGCAGCCGTACGTCAGCTTCGTATGGGGCAATCACGACGCAGCGTGGATTGGCGCGGCCATGGGATGCGAAGCGCTGATCTGCAACGTGTTGCGCGTTTCGCTGCGGTATCGCCGTCTTTACCAGATCGACGATGGATATGGCATTCCGCTTACGCCGTTGGAGCATCTTGCCCGCACCGTGTACGCCAACGATCCGGCCAAGCACTTCATGCCGAAAGAGAGCGGGCTTCGACCGAACGATGTAGTCGCTCGAATGCAGAAGGCTGCCGCGATCATGCAGTTTAAGCTGGAAGGGCAGATGATCGCCCGTAACCCGCAGTGGGGCTTGGAAGAGCGCCGCGTGCTGCACAAGATCGATCTCCCCGCTGGCACGATCACAATCGGCGGCGAAATGTACGCACTCCGCGACACGCTATTTCCTACGATCAACCCAGCCGACCCGTACGCACTCAGTGACGAAGAGATTGCCTGCATGAAGGTGCTGCGAAATTCGTTCATGCTTAACGTAAAATTGCACGAGCACGTGGCTTTTATGATCAACAACGGTGGAATGAGCCTCCAGCGTGATGGGCATTTAATCTTCCACGGCTGCATCCCGTGCGATCCGGCCGGTAATTTTCTACCGATGCAGGTAGGCGGCCGCGCGCTGACGGGGCGAGCACTCTTCCGCGCGGTGGAAGAAACGGTTCGCTGTGCGGCCAAGCGGCGTGATCAGGCGGGGATCGAACTGCTGTGGTACCTCTGGTGCGGTCCGCGCTCGCCACTGTTCGGGAAGAATCGAATAGCGACATTCGAGCGCGATTTCATCGCCGACCCTAAATCGCATCATGAATCGAAAGATCCTTACTTCACGCTCGTTCACGAGCCGTGGTTCTGCGAGAAAGTGCTGGAGGAGTTCGGCGTTGAACCGACACACGGACTAATCGTCAACGGCCATGTGCCGGTGCGGATCGATAAAGGGGAAAGCCCACTCAAGCGCAGTCGGAAGGCGATCACCATCGACGGCGCGTTTTCCGCAGCTTATGGAGATCACGGATACACGCTGGTCATTCAATCTGACCGGACTTTTTTGGCCCGCCATCACCATTTTGAAAGTGTGGAAGCGGCAATTCGGGACGGCATCGACATTATTCCCGCGATCGAAGTCGTGAGTTCGCCGATCCGTCCGCGGTTAGTAGGCGATACCGAACGTGGCAGGGCGATCAAGGCGGATATCGCCCTGCTGTCGCGACTGTCAGAAGCATATGCCAAAAACTGGATGTAGGACTGCTTGCGTGCTCACGGGGGCTATTGCGCGTCGATCACGATCAGGGGCCGCGATACCACGCCTTGGGAGATGTGACTATATCCGCTCGATCGCCACAGGCGATCGAGGTCCGTACGGCTCACTAACTGCAGGCCCGGCGTTGGTTCCCCGGGATTGCGGATCACGAAAAGTTTTCCGCCCTTGATGTATCCCGTGACCACCACCGTATGGCCTGCGTGGCCGCTGGGATATTGCGGGCCGACGTAGGTGTAATCGATGACTACCGGGCGACCTGCATCGATCTGTGAGCGGAGGAAGTTCGTACCTTCCTCGAACCCGTTGTCGTCCGCGATAAAGGTGCGGATCTTCCAATGTAGTCCGATCTGCGCTGCGGCGTCGACGAGGTGCGACCAATCAGTGCCCGTGCCGATCGGGTCTGCAGTGCAGCGGAGTTTGATGTCCCACTCGGTGACAGCGGCACCCTGGGAACGCGCCAGCATGGTGCACGACGTGGCGCCGCAATTGTTGTAGCCCTGATACACATGCGGTGATTCGATAAGCCCGAACTGTCCGGGCTCGGCCTTGCGAGTTCGGTAGTCGATCAGGATAAGGAGATCGGCGGCTTGCTTGTCGCCCTTGGCGGCTGCTTTTTGCCAATAGTCGCGGGCGGCGTCGATCTGGCCGGCCTCGAACTTCAGCTCGCCCAGGATCACCCACCCGCTCCATCGGCCGAAATCCGCGGCTTTGGCGGCCCAGCGCGCGGCGTCGTCCTTGTTGGGTGCGGCGCCTTCGCCGGACATGTACGCCATCGCCACCTTGGCAGCGGCGGCACCATGGCCCATTTCGCCGGCTTTCTTCCAGCACTCGACGGCCTTGGTCATATCCTGATCTACGCCCGGCACGCCGAAGTAGCAATCGCCAAGGTTGAACATTGCCCACGATGATTTGTCCGCCACTGCTTTGAAATAGCCGAAGGCGATCGGGAAACTTTTTGGCACCCCCCAGCCTTGGTAATACTGATAACCGACAAAATTAATCGCATCCGCATGACCTTGGTCGGCAGCCAGGCGAGCCCAATGTAGGGCCTTTGCATGATCGCGCTCAACGCCGCTACCGTCACGGTACAACTGAGCCACTTGAAGCTGCAGCTCGGGATCGCCTTTCTGCGCTTGTTCGATGAGCGCTTTGGCGGAATCGGCGTCACGATGAGCTTCGGCTGCTAAAGCGATGACTTGAAGGTTGCAAATCAAAAAGACCGGCACAAACAAATGGCGCATGATTACTCCATGAGATCGGGGAAGGGATAGCGCGACCATCATCACTATTAGGAGAGGGTGCGGATCTCCATCTGCCGAGCTGCGTTCAGCGACGGCAGCAACATTGCGACGCGGACAGCAATGAGGCCGGTGACGACCAGCAGTTCGAAAAGATTGAAATCTAATCGAGCAACGAAACGCGTAGGTTTTTTCATACCGCCACCTTAACAACGAGGGCTGTAGCAGAACGGAAATCTTATAATATATGTGATATAATAAGTCTAGAGCTTGATATTTTGCAATCGAATGTACACGGTGGATTGGGGTCAAATGGACGCCTGCGAATTTGAAAATCACATTGACGGGCCGTTTTTATCTAATATGATATATTATATGATGCCCGCTTCTGACAAAGGCTGTTTGAAGTCGATAACACCTCTCCGCGAGCGGAGGGCGTTCAACCTACTCGAACTGCTGGTCGTCATCGCGCTGATTGCCGTGCTTGTGAGTATTCTCTTACCGGTTGTGGCCAAAGTTCGCGAGCAGTCACTGCAAATTGATTGTTTAAGCAACATGCATCAGTGGGGACTGGGGCTCCAAGCCCGTGCTGCCGATAAAGAGGGCGAATTCCCGCCCGATCTCGATGCGGCTTACCTTAGTTGGGTAGGCCATGACGTGAAGCTGTTCGCGAAAAATTACTTGCAGAATCTCGGCGGTTTTACCACGACGAAGGTGGGAACCACACAAAGTCACGCCATGTACTGTCCCACACAGCAGTGGCACCGCTGGGTGCGCCAAAATACGGCACCAATAGCGTCCACATTGTATCCGGGCGAATCGTGTGAACTGGTCGGTTACTTTTATCTGCCGTACCGAGCGCTGGGATCGATGGACTATTCCGCAGCCGGCATCAAATGGGTTCAAAAGAAAAAGATCGGAGCAAACGCCGCACCGAAAGCGCCCATTCTCAGCGATATTATTCAAACGGGAAGCGGAAGCTGGAGCGCGCCAGCGGCAACCGGCGGGATCCCATTCTCCAGCCACTTGGAACGGCGCACGAACATGCCGCGCGGTGGAAATTTTCTTTTTGAGGACGGTCACGTGGCTTGGTATCCAATGAGCGACATAATGATCGGTGGAAACATTGGTGGACAATACAGCTTTTTTTACAAGATCCCGATTCAGTGATTCGAGATCCTTCCAGGGGCTGGTGTTCCCGGACGTTTATGAGCCGCTTGCTGCGCTGATCCGCACGCGGTTTTGCATTGTGATCGACTATCACAGTATGTCCTGCAGTTGGCGCACCCTTTCGCGAATCCGAAACTACCCTGTTCCCTTCAAGCCCGCGCGGTCAACTTGCAGAAGTAGCACCTCCACTACCGAAGTGGGCCGCGACCGTCGTCGCAGTAAATCCGACCAAACGTCGGCGCGATCAATAAACTGCGCGGCCGCCGGACAGGTCAAAAACGAATCCGGTGGTAAAACTGCACTCGCGGGACACCGCAAACGCCACAGTGGCGGCCACTTCCTCGATCTCACCGACGCGGCCCATTGGAATCTTCGACGTCATATACTTCACTTGATCCGGATGAGCGTTGCGCACCATCTCGGTCATGACCACGGCCGGGGCTAAAGCGTTTATCGTCACGCCCGTGTCGGCAAACTCTTTGGCGACACTCTTGGTCAGCCCGATGACGCCGGCCTTCGTGGCTGAATAGCCACACATGCCGGGGTTGCCGTCCTTGCCGGCGATAGACGCGATCAGCAGTATGCGGCCGTAATTCTTCCGCAGCATCGCCGGGAGCACAGCGCGTGTCATTATGAACGAGCCGCGGAGATTCACCGCGTAAACGCGATCAAATTCGGCTGGGTCGTAATCGACGATCTTGGTTGCTGTCGATCCAACAATGCCGGCGGAGTTCACCATAATGTCGATCGCGCCGGAGTGATCACTTTGCACGCGCGTGACGGCGTTCTGCACTGAGTCGGCGTCGGCAACGTCGCACTGGTACGTCGCCGCTTTCACCCCGCTGTCCGCCAGCTCACTCGCCGCCTGTTTCAGGCGTTGGTCGTCGCGGTCGAACAACGCGACGATCGCGCCTTCCTTTCCTAATCGCTTGGCAATGCCAAATCCCAACCCGGTGGCACCCCCGGTGACGATTGCAACTTGTCCTTCAAAACGTTTCATGGTGTTCTCCATTGAGTGCTGTTATATATCAGGCAACTGTTTCTTCTAGCGCCACGCGATTTGTTAGCTGACCGATGTGTTCGATCTCGACGGTGACTTCATCACCCGGGCGCAACCAACGCGGCGTAGGCTTTGCGGCCATGCCCACGCCGTGCGGGGTTCCGGTCAGGATTACCGTGCCAGGAACTAGCGTCGTACTCCCACTTAGGAAACTGATAAGCGATGGGACATTGAAGATCATGTCTGATGTATTCCAGTCCTGCACCGTGTCACCGTTCAAAACAGTGGAGATGCGGAGCGTGTTCGGATCCGGGATCTCGTCGGCCGTCACCATGCACGGGCCGAGGGGGCAAAAGGTGTCGAAGAACTTCCCGCGACACCACTGTCCGCCACCGAATTTGATCTGCCAATCGCGGGCGGAAACGTCGTTGGCGCAGGTATAGCCGGCGACATACAACAGCGCGTCGTTCGCCGAGACGTTCTTACACAGCCGCCCACCCGGACCGTGACCGATCACGACGGCCAGTTCGCATTCGTAATCCACTTCATGGCTCGCTAAGTGCGTGGGAATCAAAATAGGCGCGCCCGGGTCTTGCTGCGTGTTCACGCCTTTAACGAACATCACCGGCCGCTCTGGCGCGGGAAGGTTGCTTTCGGCAGCATGGTGGCGGTAGTTCAAGCCGATGCAGAGGATTTGCGTAGCAACGATGGGCTTGAGCCGCTTCCGAATCGCAACGCGTTCCTTCGACACGGTGTACTGCCCGAGCACGTCGCCGCTGATCGGACGAGCGTAGCCTTCGTCGGCCTCTGCGCCAGATCGCACCGTTCCCGCATCGTCAACAAAGCGAATGATCCGCATAGTTCCATCCTGTTTAAACGCCGAGTGTGATTGCCGCCGCAGAGGACGTCATTCAAGAAAATATATTTTCTATTAATGCCGATAAATTATGCTAGTATGATATCATATATCTTTGGAATGTCGATGGAAAATTGTGCTAATTCCATGCCATAAGGTTGCACGATATCAAATGACCGATTTTTGAAACGGAGCGTCGGGGGTCTAGCTTGGCTGATTGTGCCGAATCGGCCATCCGCTTGTTTTGAGAATCATGCTGATCAACGTCCGTCAACAGGAGTTGTCGCGACATGAATGGGTAGAGGGTCCCATCAACCGTTCGGACCCATCGATCCGCACCGGCATCACGCGCAACGGCGTCGGTAGGCCCGAGGAGTTACTGATGAAACGCAGGCTACTGCGCGAGCAGGTGGCCGACTCGTCGAGCGTCGATCACCGACGCGAAGTTTTAGAAAAGAGTGAGCTATGCATCTGCATCTTTTGGACTGGATCATCGTCGCGATCTCGCTGTTGATCTGTTTCGTCCCGTCGCTGTTCTTCGCCAAAAAATCGGGCAAGAGCACGACAGAATTCTTCGCCTCAGGGCGGTCGGTACCTTGGTGGCTTGCGGGGCTCTCGATGGTGGCGACCACCTTCAGCAGCGATACACCGAATTGGGTCACACAGCAGGTTCGTCAGTACGGCGTGGCGGGCAACTGGCAGTGGTGGGCGTTTGTGCTCACCGGTGTGGGAACCGTCTTCTTCTTCGCGCGCCTATGGCGGCGATCGGGCGTGATGACCGACCTGGAGTTTTACGAGTTGCGCTACAGCGGCAAGGCCGCCTCGGTTGTGCGCGGATTTCGAGCAATCTATCTCGGGCTGTTCTTCAATTGTTTCATCATGGCGATGGTGACGCTGGCGGCGTGCAAAATCGCTAATATCCTCTTCGGTATGCCGCCGTGGCAAACAATCTTGATTTGCGGCGTGCTGAACGTCGTCTTCGCCGCCCACTCCGGACTTTGGGGGGTTCTCGTGATAGACATGGTCCAGTTCTTCATCAAGATGACCGCGGTGGTGGCAGCGGCCTATTTTTCCCTGCGCGAAGTGGCTAGGCGCACAGGCGTCGAGGATAACGCGTTTGCTGGCCTGCGAAAGATGGTCGCCATCCTGTCGTCACAGCAGGTTAATTTTAAGGAAGGCTCCCAGCCCGTCGTCTCCGCCATCAACGGTCACGGCCAGCCGATCCTGAACATCCTGCCAAACTTCTCGATGAGTGAACTGGCGTTGATGATCTTCCTCATGCCGATCGCGATCGGTTGGTGGGCCAATTGGTACCCCGGTGCTGAGCCCGGCGGCGGCAGCTACATCGCACAGCGGATGCTTGCATCGAAATCCGAAAAAGATTCCCTGGGCGGTACGCTGTTCTTCAACCTTGCACACTACGTGCTGCGGCCGTGGCCGTGGATCGTCACCGCTCTTTGCTCGATCATCATTTTTCCAGACCTAAAATCGATCCAGCAGGCGTTCCCCAACGCCGATCAGTCCCTGATCGGCCACGATAGCGCGTTCCCCGCCATGCTGAAGTTTTTGCCTGTGGGGTTCGTCGGCCTGATGGTTGGCGGGCTGATCGCGGCCAACTCTTCGACGATCCTGACGCATCTCAATTGGGGCTCCTCGTACCTTATTCATGATCTGTACCGCCGGTTCATTTCGACCAATGCCAGCGAGAAGCATTACGTTGCTGCGGGCCGAGTGTGCACCGTCGCGCTATACGTGATGGCAGCATTGCTTAGCTTGGTTCTCAGCTCGGCACAGGAGGCGTTCGAGGTGTTAATTTCGATCGGTGCAGGCACGGGCTTGCTGTACATGCTGCGGTGGTTCTGGTGGCGCATTAACGCGTGGTGCGAGGTGGTGGCAATGATAAGTTCCTTTTCGATTTCATTGACATTCTTCATCATGAAAAAGAGCGGCCATCCGCTGCCGTTTGCGCACACGGTGCTGTATTCCGTAGGATTCACCACTTTGTGCTGGCTGGCGACGGCGTACCTAGGGGCAGCCACGAGTCGTGAGCGCCTGATCGCATTTTACAAGAAAGTCCATCCTGCCGGTGCCGGCTGGTCCCAAATCCGTCGCGAGGCCGGGGTGACCGAGGAAGAGGCAGCCTTGCTCGGCGACCACATGGGCTTTGCGACTCTCGGCTGGATTTCCGGCTGTTCCGTGATCTGGTCGGCGCTCTTTGCCATCGGCAACTTCCTCTATGGCCGACTGATGCTGGCCAGCGTGTTGACGGCGGTGTTACTCGTCAGTGGATCGGTGCTGCTCTATGTCATCAATCATTTGTGGGATGTGAGCAGGCCCGCAGACATCGTCGAGCGCTCGCCGCAGCTGGTCGCGCGCTAATTGGTTGAAGCCGGGCTTTACTGTCGACGCAATGGTTTGGTCCTCAGACTTACGGAGTAGGAGGCTCAGTGCCTGTCGATGTTTCAAATCATGGCCAGATCCTGATCGAGCGCCTGGTGATGGCAGGTTGCTCTGACGATTACGCACGCGCCCGGGCGGCGGTTTATGTTGCGGCGAGTAACGCATTGAATGGATTGAGCAAACAGAACGCCGCATCTGCGGACAGTCGTGCAGCGTTCCTCGTGCCCGGACGGATCGAATTTTTAGGAAAGCACACAGATTACGCGGGTGGGCGCAGTCTGCTTTGTGCGGTCGATCGGGGGTTCGCCTTCGTCGCTTCGCCACGAATGGATCGAACCGTTCGGGTGACTGATTCATCGGGTGGATCGGCCGTTAGCTTCGTCTTGGATGCGAATCTGGAGACAACGGCGGGGCACTGGTCCAACTACGCGATAACCGTCGCCCGGCGGATCGCCGACAACTTCGGCGGCGAGTTACTCGGAGCCGATATCGCGTTCGCCAGCGATCTGCCGCAGTCATCGGGCATGAGTAGTTCCAGCGCCCTAATTGTCGGATTCTTTCTCGTCCTGGCAAAAGTGAATCATCTTGGCCTGCGATCGGAATTCAGCAGGAACATCCACTCGATTGAAGACTTGGCGGGCTATCTTGGCACGGTGGAAAACGGGCAGACGTTCCGCTCCCTCGTCGGCGACCGCGGCGTTGGTACATTCGGCGGGAGCGAAGACCACACGGCCATCCTTTGCTCCAAGCCGGGATTTCTTAGGCAGTACGCGTTTTGTCCGGTTCGCCTGGAGGACGAAATCCCGCTGCCGCCGGGTCACGTGCTGGCCGTCGGGTCCAGTGGGGTGGTAGCGGAAAAAACGGTGGCTGTCCGGGATGCGTACAACAGTCTGTCGCAGTCAGTGCATGCGATTCTTGCGCTGTGGAACGAGAAAACCGGCTCGAAGGACGCGTCGCTGGCCGATGTCGTCGAACGCGGCGACGATGCGATTGACCAGCTGAGGTCGATTATCGACAGTTCCACCGATGCCCACCTAATCAGAGGTCGGCTTCATCGGCTCGAGCAGTTTATCGTTGAAAACACGATCATCATTCCCGGTGCCGCAGCAGCACTGAAAAAAGGGCGGCTGGAAGATGTCGGGTGGCTGGTGGCGATGTCGCAGGATCTGGCGGAGAGGATGCTGAAAAACCAATCGCCGGAAACGGTATTCCTGGCAAAAACGGCTAAGGACTACGGTGCCGTCGCAGCATCGGCGTTCGGCGCGGGCTTCGGGGGAAGCGTGTGGGCGCTCGTGCCAAGAATCAAGGCGGAGTCCTTTCTGCACGCGTGGCAACAGCGCTACGCCGAAAACTTTCCCACACGGCAGAGGGCGTCTCAATTTTTCCTGACGGGTCAGGGGCAACCCGTACTGGACCTCTCGGACGCCTCCAGAAGTGTGTACTCTGTACAGCAAAGTCTCGCGTCGCTCTGAGCCATCGTTTTTGCAGGATTTTGCATAAAGCCACTTATCGCACTTGCCTTGCTTTTGCCTTTCGAACTCACGCCTTCTAACCCCGAGGCGAATTGGACTAGCAGGTCCCTGCAAAATTCTTGTTGATGACGGTCATCGGCGCTACGCTGTTGACAGTGGCGGCCGAGCATCGCCGTGATCTGCGACTGGTTATTGCCTTCGGCGGTATAGATGATGACCTCGTGCGGGAGGGGACGGATGTAGTCGTCGCAACACGGTCTCTATTGTCCTCTGGCAGCCATTGGTCAAGTGCCTCGGCGGCTGTCTTCCAATCCAGCGTCTTTCGTGGCCGAGTATTGAGGGCCATGGCCACGGCAGCGATCTCCTCGGCGTTATGGGCGATCAGATCGGTCCCTTTGGGGAATACTGCCGCAGCAGCCCGTTGGTGTTCTCGTTGGTGCCACGCTGCCACGGGCTTTGGGGGTCGCAGAAGAAGACCTGCACGCCGGCATCGATCGTCAGCCGTGCGTGCTTGGCCATCTCGGCCCCCTGATCTCAGGTCAGCGACCGACGCAGCTGCTCCGGCAACGTGGTAATCGTGCGTGCGATCGCAGCGCAAACGGCCTCGGCACCGTGGCCGGCGAGGGCGAGCCCGTTCTTCACACGGGGCGTGCTGCCGTGTCCCGCCAGACGTGGAAGGTGAAGCAGCATCGTGAATCGCGTCGTGCGTTCGACGAGTCTGCCGATCGCCGAACTGCCCAGGCCCAGGATCAGGTCGCCCTCCCAATGACCCGGCACCGCGCAACCGTCAATTTCCGCCGGGCGCTGACCGATCATCGTCTCGGAAGAAATGAACGCCTTCCCTCGTCTACGCGTGCGTGCTCTCGGAACCCGTAATGACCGGCCGGTCCGCCCTGCGCTGCGACCCGACCCGCAGCAGAAAAGCTTGACGTTCTCCCCGAGAACTGAGCCATTCAAAATGAGAAAAGTTTGCTAGATTTGGCCTTCACCGCCGGCTGTTGTCCGGCAAGGAGTTGGCCATAAAGAAGTCGAGATTTTCGGAAGAGCAGATCGCCTTTGCATTGAGGCAGGCGGAGTCGCAGACGGCGATCGAGCAGATCACCCGGAAGTTGGGAGTGTCTGAGCAGACCTTTTACCGATGGAAGAAGAAGTTCGCCGGGACGGGCGTTTCGGAGGTTCGGAAGCTGAGGCAGCTGGAAGAAGAGAACCGCAGGCTGAAGCAGTTGGTGGCGGACCTGAGCCTGGACCGGGCGATGCTGCAGGATGTTCAGAGGTGCCGTACGTATTTGTGTCCGATGATCCATTGGATTATTTCGCCGTTTGATCTAAATATTCCGCAGTAAACGCGTCATAATAGTAGATGGGCCTTAGCACTCGTTCGGTCGTTCAGGAGACCAGGCGCCCATCAGTATGGTGTTGTGAGCGATGTGTAAACCGCACCTTCACGCTGGTCGTGCGGTTTGGCGTCGCTGCCAGTGATCGGGCAGCCAACCAGGCAGGTGGCTCATTGGCATCGCCGGCAGGTTGGTCAGCAGTTGCGTCAGATACAACTGCGGGTCGATGCCGTGCCGGCGGCAGGTGCTGGTGAGGCTGGAGAGGAGCGCGGCGGTTCGGCCGCCGCGTTCGTTGCCCACGAACAGG
>JBBROD010000009.1:0-75582 GCA_038229715.1 Tepidisphaerales bacterium
AAATTTACCAGCGGCCGGTGATCCGCATCCCGACGAACGAGCCTTGCATCCGCCAGCAACTGCCGACCGAAATGTTCGACACGATGGCCGAGAAGTACGACGCGGTCGTCACGCGCGTGTTGGAACTAAACGATCGCGAAATCCCCGTGCTCGTCGGCACGAGAAGCGTGCTGGCCAGCGACGAAGTAAGCAAACGGCTGGCGGCGGTGGGGCGCGTGCATCGCGTGCTGAACGCCGCGCAGAACGAGCAGGAAGCGACGATCGTCGCCGAGGCCGGCCGGCCGGGGAAAATCACCGTCGCCACCAACATGGCCGGCCGCGGAACTGACATCAAGCTCTCGCGCGGCGTGGCCGAGATGGGCGGGCTGCACGTGATTAGCGCCGAGCCGCACGGCAGCTTCCGGGTCGACCGCCAGCTCTTTGGCCGCGCCGCCCGGCAAGGCGATCCCGGTTGCGCCCAGTTGTTCGTCAGCGTCGAGGACGACCTGTTCATCCGCCACGCCAATCACCTCCGCAAGTTCTGGCGAAAGATCGGCGCCAACCGCCTGATCAAAATCGCCCAGGCCCGGGCCGAGCGCATCGCGCGGTTCAATCGCAAGCAAGTGCTGAAGGCGGATGATTGGATGGATCAGTCGATTCCGTTTTAATTATTCGCTTGGAAATGCGGGCCAGTTCGGTAGAATGATGTACAGAATTCTGTACATTCAGCCGATGAGGCAACTGAGACAACTATGGTTCGATCCACTGATATCACGAGTTTCACGGATTTCCGGTCACGGCTTCGCGATCATTTGGACGATCGCAAAACGACCGGTCGCCCGTTGTTTGTAACCAACAATGGGGAGACCGAAGCGGTCGTCCTTTCACCTGCCGCATTCGATAAATTAATGGAGCAGGTAGAACTGTACGAAAGCCTTGCGCAAATTGATCGGAGCATGGAAGACATCAAAGCAGGTCGAACCCTGCCGTTTGAGCAGGCCATTCGAAATCTTGCAGATGAATTCGGGATCAAGCTCAAACGATGAACTACAAAGTCGAGACAACCAGTTCCGCATTTGCGTACATCAGGTGACAATTTGAATACATCGCCGTCGATTCTCAGTCACCTCTCAATGCCGGGCGGTGGTTGGACCGCGTTTTGGAAGCAATCGCAAGTCTGAAGTCATTTCCGTCGCGATGTTCCCTGGCACCGGAATCAGAATTCAAAACATACGAGATTCGAAAGGTACTGGTGGGTAGTCCCTTGCTACTGTTTACGATCAACGAATCATCGAAGATCGTTACGGTGATCGCGCTTCGCCATGCTCATCAAATGCCTTAGCCCGAAGTGCTCGCCGACGAACCGCCGGAAGAATTAACTTGAGCTGATTCGCGGTCGGTCGTCACCCCACGCCCACCACCGCCGAGGTTTTGTCAGACAGGAATTCGTCGACGATGCGGTTCACCTTCGCCGACTGCTCATCGTGTACCCACGATCCCGCGTGGTCAATCACCTGCAACTGGCAGCGGCGGGCGATAGACGTCAACCGCACGCTGTGCTCCACCGGCATCGGGCGGGCTTGCTGGCCCCAGATCAGGCAGATCGGCGATTGCACGTGCGGCAGGGATTTGAAGATATTGCTGTCAAGAAAACCCGTCATCAGGCTCGCATACGCGTGCGTGCTGCCGCGACGGGTGGCGTAGTCGTGCAGGCGGGCGACCTTTTCCCTCGTGATGTGCCGGTGGTTGTAGAAGCACGTTTGCAGGAACATCTGCAACTCAAACTCGCAGGAGATGGTCTCGTACAACCCGCCGCCGAAGGGCGTGGACATGATAAACCGCTGCAGCGGGGCGATCCAGCGCGGCGTTTCCAAGCCGATCGGTTCACTGCGCGGGCAGACGAAGACGATGTTCCCCACCAAGTCCGGCCGCCACACGGCGACCTCGCACGCGTAGGCGCAACTCATTCCCGCCGCCATCACATGGGCTTTGCCGCCGATCTCTTTCTCGATGAAATCGCGAATCAGCGTGACGTACTGGCCGGTGGTGTACTTGATCCACGGCGCGTCGGACTGCCCGAAGCCGAGCAGATCGATCGCATAAACCGTGTAGCTGCGCGAAAGTTCGGCGATGTTATGCTCGAACTCTTCGTGGCTCGCGCCGGGATACAGATTGTGAACCAGAAGCAGCGGATCACCCATGCCGCGACGTGTGTAGTGAACGTCGTGATTCCGCCAAGAAAAAAAGTGGGACGCCATTCCTCACCTCGTTTCAACCGGCCGCCAAAATAAGCGGCCACAACAATTTTACGTCTGCTGAGGCGCGGGGTTCAATCGTAAAGCCGAAGATCGGGACAATTCCTTATGCCTATCGGCCAAAAGCACATCAGGCCAAAGAGTGAATCAGCGGGCCTAGCAAAATGTGATGTAAAACGATCAGCAATAACTGGTTACACGCGTTCTGCCGCGATCAAATCCTCGAAAGTTTCCCGTCGGCGGATGACTTTATAGGTGTCGCCGTCGACCATGACTTCCGCGGCGCGCGGGCGGTTGTTGTAGTTGCTGCTCATGGCGAACCCGTACGCTCCAGCGGTGAAAACCGCCAGCAGATCGCCACGCTGGGTGACCGGAAGCGGCCGATCCTTCGCCAGGTAATCGCCGCTTTCGCAGATCGGACCGACAACGTCGACCACTTCGCCGTTCACCGGCGAGAACGTTTCCTCTCGCCTGGTGATGACATTCCCCGCGCTCGGCTTGGTCGGCCAGACGTAGTGGTAACTCTCGTACAGCGTCGGGCGGATCAGATCGTTCATGGCCGCATCGACGATGACGAACTTTTTCTCGCCGCCGGTTTTGCGATACAGCACTTTGGTCAGCAGGATGCCGGCATTGCCGACGATGTAACGCCCGGGCTCTAGCGCGATGCGGTAGGGCTTGCCCTTCAGCAGCGGGATGAGCGCCTTTGCGTGCTCGGTGACGGGCAGCGCCTGATCGGGGTTCTTGTAGTTGACGGCGAATCCGCCGCCGAGGTCGAGCCATTCGATCTTGTGGCCGCGCGCGGTCAGGCGGTCGATCAGCGCGGTTACCTTGATGACGGCGTCAACGTACGGCTGCACGTCGTAAATCGGCGAGCCGATGTGAATGTGAATCCCGCCGATGCGCAGGTTCTTCAGATTGCGGTACGTCTCAAACACGCGCTCGGCCCGCTCGATATCAACCCCGAACTTGCTTTCCTTTTTGCCGGTGGTGGTTTTAGCGTGGGTCTTAGCGCCGGGATCGACATCCGGATTCACGCGCACCGCGCCGATGGCGGTTTTACCCAGTTGGCCGGCGATGCGGTCGATGTTTTCGATCTCCGCTTCCGACTCGATATTAAACGCCGCAATGCCGACGCGAATCGCCTCGGCGATTTCCTCATCGGTCTTGCCCACGCCGGCGTAGATGATTTTTTTCGGATCGCCGCCGGCCTGTAGCGCCCGGAACAACTCTCCGCCGCTGGTGACGTCAAACCCGCACCCTTCCGCCGCGAGCGTTTTGCAAAGACTCAGATTGCCGTTGCTCTTGATCGAGTAGCAGATTGTTGGGTTCAGCGGCGCAAACGCATCGGCCACCTGCCGGTAGTGGTGCAGCAGCGTGGCTTTGGAATAGACGTACAGCGGCGTGCCGCACTTGGCCGCCAACTCAGCCGCGGGGACGCCTTCGCAAAACAGTTCGCCGTTCTTGTAATTAAAAAAATCCATAGCGGTCTTTCATGCGACACAGAGGCACAGAGACACAGAGATTTCACAGAGATTTCACAGAAAGTTTCTTTTTGATTCGTTTTCTCTGTGCTTTGCTCTGTGCCTCTGTGCCTCTGTGTCGCATTCTTTCGTCAAATGTTCATACGCCATCTTCGCCACGCCAGCCGCGGTGGTTTCGTACGGGTAAAGTTCAACCGTAGTCCAGCCAGTATAGCCGATGTCGGACAGGGCTGAAAAGATCGAGCCGAAGTCGATGACGCCCTTGCCCGGCGTGAGGTGCTGATGCACGCGATTGGCACCGATGTCTTCCAGATGCACGTGGGCGATTTGATTCGCCATGGATCGAATGACGGCCGCCGGATCATCGCCGACGCAGTAGAGGTGGCCGATATCGCAGTTCATTTTGATCGTGTCGTCGGTGCGGAAAAAGCGGTTTTTGAATTCGAGATATTCCCCGGCCGTCTCGATAAACAACCCCGGCTCGGGCTCGATGCCCAAAATAATCCCGCGTGCCTTGGCCGCCGGTGCGACTTTCGCCAAGCCGTTGGCGTAGCGCTTGCTGGCCTCGTCGCGGGTGAGTTCCGTCCCGATGAGCGGCCCGCCCGGCTGCAGGCTGATCGTTTTAATCCCCACCTCCGCCGCCAATTCGATACACGCCAGCGTGTGGTCGATCCGCCGCTGCCGCGCCAGGCCGTCTTCTTCGATCCACGTCGGATGATACGTGTCGCCGCAGGCAAAGAGCGTGAACGCGTTGAGGTTGCTCGGCTTCATGCCCAGATCGGCGATGCGTTTGACGAGATCTCGCCGCTCCGCCGCGTTCATCACCGGCGGGTACGCGTGATGCAAATCCGCCATCAACTCCACGCCCGAATAGCCGATCCCCGCAATCGCATCGACGGCTTCGTTGAGCGTGTTCTTTTTGAACGCATTGGTTGAAAAAGCCAGTTGAATCATGTCAGCCGTAGTCTAGCCGATCCGCCTGCCGGTGACGACGCTGGCCGATCGGTTGTGATCTGCTATTGTTTTTGCGATACGAGGGCTCACCGCATGAAACTATGCATCAGCAGCTACAGCCTGTTGCGCTGGCGACGCGAAACCGGCGCGACGCTGGAAGACACGATCGACGCCATCGCCGACATGGGCGTGATGGCGATGGAAGTCGCCGGCTTGGACGGAGCGCCCAAGCCGCTGCGCCGGGCCGAGGCGATCCGACGGCACGCCGATCGGCGGAAGGTGGTGATTGCCGGCTACTGTGTCAGTGCCGAGTTGCTCCGTCCGCCGGCCGATCTGGCGAAGGAAGTGGAATCGCTGAAGCGGGAGGTGGACGTCGCAGCCGTTCTCGGAGTGCGCAACATGCGGCACGACGTGACGCGCGGATTCGGCGATTGGAGTAAAGGCGTGCGAACGCCCAAAACATTCGCCGGGGCAATGGCCGTTGTAGTGCCGGCGATCCGCGACGTCGCCGATTACGCCAAAACGCATCGCGTAAAAACGTCGGTGGAGAATCATGGATTCTTCATGCAAGCCTCGAAGCGAGTGGAATCGCTTCTTCTGGAAGTGAACCACCCAAATTTCGGCCTGACGATGGACATGGGCAACTTCCTCTGCGTGAACGAAAACCCGGTGGCGGCCGTCCGTCGGCTCGCGAAATACGCACAGATGGTCCACGCGAAGGATTTCCATGTCCGCCCGAAAAAATCGCTGCCGCTACCCGGCTGGTTCGCCACGCCGACGCCCATCGCGCTCCGCGGCGCGATCGTCGGCCACGGCGTGATCGATATCCCGAAGCAGATCGACTTGCTGAAACAAGCGGGTTATCGCGGGTTCGTGTCGCTTGAGTTTGAGGGAATCGAAGATCCGCGCAAGGCGATCAAACTAGGCGTCGAGTACCTCGCCCGGCTGCTGCGTAACGTGAGGTGACGTCCCCGTACCACGGGCCTCCGGCTCGTGCCTGAAATCGCAAACCTTGAGCAACCGCGGTGCTGGGCTGATGGTCGTCGCCCGCACGGGCCGGAGGCCCGTGGTACGGGGGAGTGTTCTGGATTGCGGCTTCGCGTTTTCTGTGCGTGGGATCGGCGCACTTTTCGCACTGATTTGACCCCGCCGGGCGACTCATCTACAACTTTGCGATGGCCGGACTGAGCTACGAATCCGCGGGGGTTAACTACGATCATCTCGACGCGTTCAAGCGCGCCTGCCAGCAGGCCGCGAAGACGACGACCGGCGCATTGGCGGCCCACGGTTTGAAAGAGCCGGCCGACGTGCGCGGGGACTCCGCTTACCTGCTGGAAACCGAGCACGGCTATCTCGCCCATGTCGAAGAAGGCCTCGGCACGAAAAACCTCGTCGCGGACGCAATGCTGTCTCTAACCGGCAAGTCGTTCTACCACGCGATCGGCGTCGATACCGTCGCCACGATGGTGAACGACCTGATCACCTGCGGCGCGCTCCCGTGGAGCATCGCCATGCACGCGGCGGTGGGGAATTCCGACTGGTTCAAAAACGCCCAGCGTGCAAAGGATCTGGCCGACGGGTTTGCGCATGCCTGCCGCGAATCGGGCGCGGTGTGGGGCGGCGGGGAAACGCCGGCGCTCAAGGGCATCGTCAATCCTGAAGCTATCGTCCTGGCCGGCTCCGCCGTCGGGCGGGTGACGCCGAAATCCAACCGCATCACCGGCGATGTGCGTGACGGCGATGCCATCGTCTTCCTCGCCAGCACCGGCGTGCAGACCAACGGCCTGACCCTATGCCGGGCGCTGGCGGATCGGTTGCCGGACGGTTACCTCACAAAGATTGACGACGGCCGATCGTACGGCGAAGCGCTGCTCGATTCTTCAGCGATCTACGTCAAATTCGTCGCGGCCTTGCAGCAGGCGAAACTTCAGCCGCGATACCTCGCTCACGTCACCGGGCACGGCTGGCGCAAGCTGATGCGATTGTCTGAAAATTTCGTTTATCGCATCGATACCGTCCGCGAGCCGCTCCCGGTCTTCAAGTTCATCCAGCGGGCGGGCGAAGTGTCCGAGCGTGAAATGTACGGCACGTTCAACATGGGCGTCGGCTTCGCAGCGTACGTCGCGCCCGATCAAGCCGACCAGTGCGTACAGATTGCCCAGTCCGCCGGTTACACCGCTTGGCGAGCGGGCACGGTTTTGAAGCAAGGAAACCGCAAAGCCGTCGAGATTCCCTCGCTCGGGCTCGTCTATGACGCCGAGACGCTGAATTTAAGGTAAGATTTAGCCACAGATGGGGCACAGATGAACACAGATAGAAGAAGTAGCCGCAGATAACGCAGATGAACGCAGATAAATTCCGAGTTTGATCCGCGTTCATCCGCGTTCATCCGCGTTCATCTGCGTAATCTGCGGCTCACTTTTTTGAACCTTCTTATCTGTGTTTATCTGTGCCCCATCTGTGGCTAAAAAGAAATTGATTCTATGCCCGCGAAATACTTTCAGGTTGTTCAAGTCAATTCCGTCAACGTCATCGAGCTTTTGTTACCCGATGAACTGGACTCCGTGGAGTTCGATAAGTTGAACGAAACCATGCTCCACCTCTTCGACGGCCGAACGGCTGAGAACTGGGTGCTGGATTTGGCCAAGACCGAGTACGTCGGTTCGGCTGTGCTGGGGTTGATGGTGAACGTGCGACAGCACGTGAAAACCGGCAAGGGCAAGTTGGTGATCTGCTCGCTGAGCCGCACGCTGCACGACATCTTCCGCGCTAGTTCGCTGGAGCGATTGTTTACGATCGCGAAGTCGCGGGCCGAAGCGATTAAGCTGATGTGATCCTGCCGGCTACTTGTCCTCACTCTGTTTTAACAGCGATTTCAAAGCAGGATCGTCCGGCAGCCGAGCGCTGGCGGCGCGGAAGGCTTTGGCGGCGGCGGGGCGGTTGGAATGGTCGAGATAATAGATGCCGAGGGCCGCGTCGGGATCAGCGAGCAATCGCTTGATCCCCGGCGAGGCGTTGGCGGCGGCGCTGACGTAAATGCGGATGTGCTCGATCGCTTCGCTCGCCCGGCCGGTTTTGATCAGCAGGTCAGCGAGATGATTGTGCGGTAACGGATAGCGGGGTTGCAGGTCGATCGACTTGCGGTAAAGCGCCTCGGCCGAGTCGCGACGATCGGCGGCGAGTTCCGCGTCGGCCAGCAGGTTGGCGGCGGGGTAGCTGTTGGGATTAGCCGCCATCATGTGATTCAGCAGCGAGCGGTTGTCGGCCCAGATGCCGGCTTGGGCGATCGATCGAACGCACAGCGCGACCACAATCATGCCGGCGATGATGCACGTCGATCGTCGCTGCTCTACGGAACGAACGGCGCATGCGACGATGAGTGAAACGCCGAGCATCGACGCGTATGCGTAATGGTCGGCGGTAGTGGAAAAGAATTGGAACGAAAACGGGATCCACCCGAGCATCGGCGCCATGCCGATGATGAACAGCAGCAGCCCGGCGGCGATCCACGGCCGGCGGCGGAGTTGGATGATCGCCAGTAAGCCGATGATCGCCGGGGCGATCCACGTCCACCACACTTGCCCGCTGGCGATGACGACGGCGGGCGTTCGGCCGTAGTCGGGAGTTAGTGTTGCCGGCCAGAGCAGTTTGGTGGCATAGAAAAACAGCGAATCGAGCGCGATCATTGGCCGAGCCCACAGCGGGCCGCCGTCGGTGGCGGCGCCGGGTTGGACGATGCGCGTGACGATCATCACCGGCACGGTGAGTGCGATCCACGGGAGGAGTCGCATTGCGATCGAACGCCACGATGGACGCCACGATCGCCGCCGCAGCAGCACGTCGATCACCAGCACGAGGCCGGGCGTGACCATCGCGGTCGGCTTGGCCAGCATCGCCAGCGCGAAGCACGCGGTAGCCGCGAGGTAGAGCGGCAGCGAAAACCGGCGAGGCGTTTCCTCGTCGTCCGGCGTGGCCCGCAAATACAGATCGATCGCGGATAGCGACAGCAATCCCCACAGCACGTCCTTCATGCCGCTCACCCAGCCGACCGCTTCCACCTGGATCGGATGAACCGCGAACAGGACCGCTCCGATCACCGCGGCGGTTCGGTGGCGCGTGAGTTGTTGCAGGATCGAAAACACCAGCAGCACACAGCCGACGTGTGCGATCACATTCGCTGCGTGAAAGATGTTGGGGTTCAGCCAGTTGCCCGAAGGATCGGGCGCGTTGAGTTTTGCGATGATCGCCAGTCCGCTCCAGAGCGTGTACGTCACCGGAATGTACAAACTCCCGGCTGAGTGCTGCCAGTAGTGCTGCACGGTTTTCAACGTCGGCGGATTCATCCGCGAGTTGTGGTGGACGGTGCTGTCGTCGTCCCAGTTGGTGAAATCGCAGGCGATGAGGCGGCCCATGCTCAGCAGCGCAGCGGCGATCAGCAGGATGATCGGCGAGGCGGAACTTTGGTTGGCGAGCGATTTGGGCATGGGCGGATGTAGTCTACACGCGCGTCGCGATCAGCGCTGCCATCCGCCCGGTGACGCCGTTATCGCGGCGGTGGGAGAAAAATTCGGCGGCGTCGCGGTAAGTGCAGCGGTCGGTCGTATCAATGTTCTCATCCAGCAATCCTGCGGCCAGCAGTTGGTGGCGAACGGCGCTGCGAAGATCGACCGTGCCTTTGCCTGATCCATCAGGATACCGCGCGATCGGCGGGGCGGCGGGGAAGGCGGTTTGGAATTCTGCCAATACTTCCGGGCCGACTTCAAAGGCCTCGAACCCGATGCACGGGCCGATGGCGGCGATCATCTGCTCCGGCTCAAATTTCATGATTTTGATCGCATTGGGAACGGCACCAGCGATCACGCCTCGCCATCCCGCGTGAACGGCGGCGACGGTTCGCCCGTCGTCGGTCGAAATCAAGATCGGCACGCAGTCGGCCACGCGGATCGCCAGCACGCGGTGCGGCTCGCGGGTGACCAAAGCGTCGGCTTTCTGGCCCGGCATGGCATCGCCGGCAACGTCGATGACGTCCGGCCCGTGCACTTGATGGGCCCAGAACCGTTCGCGATCGCCCATTCCCGCGGCAGACTGCAGCAGGCGATAGTTTTCCTGAATCCGCGGCTCGTCGTCCTGAACGGCGCACCCGCTGGGGTTGCCCAAATTCATTGAATCGAACGGCGGAGGGCTGATCCCGCCCAGCCGGGTCGAAAACGCGTGCGGAACGCCTATGCGCGTCAATTGGGGCGACGCGAAATAGACGACCGAACCGGCCTGTACCCGCTGCAGCATAGATCGTCGATTGTGGATTGCGGACGGCGGATTGTCGATGCCGCTCGACAATCCACAATCCACAATCCACAATTACACAAATGACCAAACGCATTGCCGTCTTCCCCGGGCAGTTTGATCCGATCACCAACGGCCATCTCGACGTGATCCGTCGCGGAACCGTTTTGTTTGACGAACTGATCGTCGCCGTCGGGATCAATCCTGAAAAGCGAGAGATGTTCACGATCGAAGAGCGGCTGGAGATGATCCGGCATTTATGTAAAGACGTTCCCAACACGCGGGTTGAGAAATACACGGGATTAACCGTTGATTTCGTGCGATCGATGAAAGCCACCGTGATGCTGCGCGGCATCCGCGATGCTTCGGACCTGCGGTACGAATTTCAGCTGGCCATGGCCAATCGCGCGGTGGGCAGCGTGGAAACGGTTTTCATCATGACCGGCGACGAGTACGCGCTGACGAGCAGCAGTCTGATCCGCCAAGTGGTTGCGCTGGGCGGTGAGGTGAATAAACTGTCGACGATTTTGCCGAAAATCGTGGTGGACAAACTTCGGATAAAGCAGAAGGCGGGTGCTGTTTCGAAGGGACCGCCCGATGCGCCGAGCAACTAGTGCGGTGAGCAATTTGATGTAGCCTGCAAGCTTAGAATTCGTCAGCCTTCAGAAATCGTCATCCTGAGAGGGTATCTAATAAGCTGACGCCGTCCTAACATGTATCCATGGCACGGAAGCCTTACTCTTCGGATATGACCGATCTTCAATGGCGTGAACTCCAACCGTTGATCCCGCCGGCCCACGCCGGCGGGCGGCCGCGGCGGGTCGACATGCGGGAGATCCTCTGTGGCATCTTTTACGTTCTGCAGAACGGCGGGGCCTGGTCGGCGATGCCGCACGATCTGCCCAGCGGCAAAACCTGTTGGTTTTACTTTAATCGCTTTTCAAGTGACGGGACGTGGGAGCGAATAGCCCGCAGGCTCTACCCGGCCGCGCGGGCCAGAGCCGATCGCGATCCCGAGCCCAGCGAGGCCGTCATCGACGCACAGAGCGTCAAGACGACCAAAAAAGGGGGCCGCCGGGTAGCGTCGGTTACGATGCAGCGGAGGCGAAGCCTCCGTCGGGGAAGAAGATAAAGGGCCGAAAACGGCACTTGGCCGTCGATTCGCTCGGCCTGCCGCTGGCGTTGCACGTCACCGGCGCTCACGTGCAGGACAGCCAGACGCTCGCGGCCGGCAGGCTGCTGATGAAGCTGCGACAGTCCAACCGCTGCTCGCGGCTGATCCACGTGTTCGCCGACGGCAACTACCGCGGCACGGCCGACCTGTGGGCGCGTCAGATGGGGTTTGTGCTGACGCGGATCGGCAAGATCGCCGGCCGGTTCGAGCCGCTGCCCAAACGCTGGGTGATCGAGCGGACGTTCGCGTGGCTGATGAACTGCCGGCGGCTGCTGTTCGACCTGGAGTTCAAATTGATCAACAGCGAAGGAATGCTCTGGCTGGCCACCCTCCGCCTGCTGATGCGAAGGGCATGGCCGGGGACTTCTTAGACACCCTCTGAGGATGACGATACTTGTGTGTTTGCGGGGGGCGTGGACATAGCAGCCTCCGGACCGTGCGGACGGCGCTCGATCTGCAAGTAAACACGATTTCCCAATTCCTGACACCGCGCGCACGGTCCGGAGGACCGTGGTACGGGTGAGGCATCTGTCGGAAGAAAAGGGGCGGCTATTAGGTGCGTTACGGCGTAGCCGTGTCGGGCTTGGCGATGAGTCTAAACACCTTCCCGCTGCCGGCGGTGATGCGTTCTTTGCCGTCGCGGAGTTCCATCTTGCCGAAGTCTACGATGTAGAGCGACCCGTCGGGCGCGAACTTCACATCGATCGGGCGTTCCAACGCTTCGACCTTGTCCTGCTCCAGCATCGAGGCCGGCACGTCCTTGGTGTTGTGGATGAACTCGCGCACTTGCTTGCCGTCGATATCGAGCAGGACGATCTTGAACCCGATCGGCCCGATGAGTTTTTGCCCGCTGGTGGCGAACGGCGAGCGGTCGCCGGAGAGCGCGACAACCGCGTTGCCGCGGAACTCGCGGAAGGGGCCGTTGGTCGGCACGAAATCAAACTTGGCCGCGCCGGACAGCGGCGAGAAAATGCCCTGCAGCAGCGTGCTGCGATCCGGCACGATCAGGCCGCTGGCTTGTTGGTCGACGGTGAAGCTGACATCGGGGTATCCGGTCGGCAAAACCATGTAAGGCTCGGGCTGGAATCTCGGATCGGTGATCGGCAGGAAATCCGCACTGAAATCGGGGAAACCGTACCAGGTTCCGCTGACGACGCGGACCATGACGTCCGGATCGTTCTTGATCGGCCGCGTGCCGCGCAGTTCCATGCCGTTGTTGGTCGCGTACAGGCGGAAACCGTTGTAGCGAAGCCCGCGCGGCAGTCGCAGTCCGTGCGCTTCAACCTGCAGGTCGCCGCCGGTGGGGGAGATGGAGTAGATCGCGCCGGTGGGCTTATCGTTGCGTTTGATGCGCGTCTGATTGCTAACGCCAAACGGCTGCATCGGCCCGGTGATGAGCACGTCATCCTGCCCTAGCCCGGCGCGCGGGTTGGCGGTGCTGAAACGGTAGCCGAGAAGTTTTAGAAACGAGTTGCGCTTGCCGTCGTCCCACGGAACATCGCAGAAATTCGGATACTTCCGCAGCCAGCCGGCGTCCCAGTTATCTTCGCCCACCACGCCGCTGTTGGTGGCCGATCCGAGGGCGAAAAAGAGCCGCCCGCTGGTAGGGTTCACGGTGAGATCGGTCAGGCTGTAATCGCCCTGGGCCGGCAGATCGGAGACCACGGTGTAGTGGCTTCCGTCGTAGCCGAAGCTGGTGATCACGCCATAGCCGTTGGCGTCGCGGTGGGTGACGAAGATTCGGCCTTCATGCACCACCACGCCTCCAACCGGGGCATAGATTGTGAAATGGTCCCCGCCGATGTTGAAGGGGAACTTTTGTTTCTGTGGGTAGATGTCGAAGGGCGTACCGTTAGGCTTATAGCCGAATATGCGTGGCGCGCGCCCGCCGGCGCCGCTTTCTGTCAGGATGATCGTCCCGTCGGCATCGAACGCGATCCCCGTGGGAGCGGTTAACCCACGAACGACGGGCTTGAGTTCCGTCGCAGCCGGGTACTCGATCAGGCCGCGGTCAATGGTTTGTTGATCGCCGGGCTTGACCAGGATCGGCGAAGAGGTGCATCCGCCGAGGATCGACGTCACCGTCAGGATGCACCCGAGAGCGAGTTTCGCGCCACTTGTCATGCTTGCTCCGAAGCGAAGGAGGTTAGATGTGGGTTGTTGGTTGTGGGTTGTAAGTTGTGAGTTGGAAAAGAATCCTCCAACCTCCAACCCACAACTTACAACCCACAACATACAACTTCCAACCAACAACCCGCCATCAACATCTTACATCTTGACGACTTTAACCAGTTCTTTCACGTGGTCGACGCTGGTGGCGAACATTTTCTTTTCGTTTTCGTCCAGCTCGACTTCGATGATACGTTCCACGCCGCCGGAGCCCAATACGCAGGGCACGCCGACGAAGAAACCGCCGATTCCGTACTGTTTATCACAGTAAGCCGCGGCCGGGAGGATGCGTTTTTTGTCTTTGATAATGGATTCGGCCATCGCGACAGTAGCGCTGGCGGGGGCGTAGTAGGCGCTGCCGGTTTTGAGGAGGTTGACGATTTCCGCGCCGCCGTTGCGAGCGCGCTTCACAATTTCCTCGAGCTTCTCCGGCTTGATGAGCTGGGTGATCGGAACGCCTCCCGCGCTGGTATAGCGGGTGAGCGGGACCATGTCATCTCCGTGTCCGCCGAGCAGGAGGGCCTGCACGTCCTCCACCGAGCAGCCGACCTCTGCCGCCAGAAACGAGCGGTAGCGGGCGACATCGAGCACGCCGGCCTGCCCGATGATGCGGTGGGTCGGGAAGCCCGAGGCCTTCCACGCCACGTACACCATCGCGTCCAATGGGTTGCTGACGACGATCATCACCGCGTTCGGTGAGTGCTTGGCCACGTTAGCGGCCACTTCCTTCACGATGCCCGTGTTGATCGCGATCAGGTCGTCACGGCTCATGCCCGGCTTGCGCGGCAGGCCGGCGGTGACGATCACCACATCGCTGTCGGCAGTATCTTTATAGTCGCTGGTTCCGGTGATCTTGGCGTCAAACCCTTCCACGGGCGAGGCTTCGTACAGGTCGAGCGCCTTGCCCTGCGGCGCGGTGTTCGGCACTTTCTTCTGTGTGCCGTCTTTTTCTGTGATGGTGATTTCCGGGATATCGAGCAGAACGATGTCCCCCAGTTCCTTACTGGCGGCCCAGTGAGCGCAGGTGGCTCCGACGTTGCCTGCCCCGATAATGCTGATCTTTGCACGACGCATGAATAGGTTCCTTTCAAACGGTCCGAATGTGTTTACTCCGAGTCTGGGGATTATCGGGAAACTGGACGCGGTTTCAATGAACCACGGCGGGGGTAGAATTAAGGTTGTTTAAGCGGGGAGGTATGGAAAATGCTGAAAGATGAATGCCGAAGGATGAAAAAGGAAGCAATTGCCTCCATTTTCATCCCTCGGCCTTCGTCCTTCGGCATTGTTTTTTACTTCACGAGCGTGATGGCGTTAGTGCCATACAGCTTGGTGGAGAAGTTGCCGACGTTGTCGTTCCATTGCCAGGCATCCATCATACCAAGGTACAACTTGGTGGCGCCGGTGGGGATGACGATGGACTGGGTCTCGCCGGTGCTGCGTTTTCCGTCGCCGACGAAGAATGTCTGCTTCAGCAGAGGGCTGACCGAAGCGTAATCGCGCTGGGTGGTCGTGCCAAAATCCAGCCCGGTCGGTGCGGACGTGAGGTTCGGGGCAGCGCTGCTCAGGAACACGCCCATGACCGCGCCGATCGGTGCGCGCGTGTTGCTGATCCCGTTGAGACTGGTGCTGGGGACGCTGGTCGGATTCGTTGCGCCGTTGGCAACCAGGAATGTGGTGTCACCGTCGGCCGCGTTCGTCGTGCCACTGCTCCAGCTTTGCCAACTGGCGCTGCCGCTGAGTCCTTCAAGTTTGATCGTGTCGCCAGCCGTCAGGCCGAGCCCAGCCAAATCAACAACCAGAGGTCGCTGCTTCTGGTTACTGCTGGTGCCGTTGTTGTCCCACACCCAATTGGCGCCGGGTCGGTTGTTCATGGTTTGGGTGTTGTCGGGCATGCCCGAAAGCCAGAGATTGCCCGATGCCGGGGGACTGATGGTCGTCGTAGTCGACGTACACTTGGCGATCGCGACTGCCGTCACCTGGAACGCTGCATTGCCATTGCGGAAGACCGACATGAACAGCGGCATCCCGCCGGTGCGGTTAAGGGTCTGGCGAACGGTGACTTTTACGCAGTTGCCCGTGCTGTCGGTCGTAAACACCTGGGTGGTGGCGTTCCACGTACCGACGATCACATCGGCGGCGTTGATCGTGGGCGAACCCCCATCGACCGTGTACTGCGCCCCGATGGCGGCCGCACAGGCTTTAGCGGTGGTGGTGGGGGTCGAACTGTTGGCCGCTCCGGTGGCGGCGTAGCGGGCGGCGGAGTCGGCGCAAGCCTGGGCTTCAGTCTTGCAGAGCTGCATTCGTCCGACATCGACCGCCAGTCCGGCAAATCCAAGAAACACCGGAAGCGCTAAGATGACATACAACATCACCGAGCCGCGTCGGCGAACCGGGAGGACTGCTTTTGTTGCATGGTGAGTCATATGTAGGTTTCATCGGATTCTGCGCATCCAGAATCAAATGGCGGCTCTAAAAACAATTGCAATTTTGTGACTGAATCAGTCGATCCAAAACGAACTGCGTGAATCGCCCTTTTTTTATAGGACCGGCCCGCATATTCCGCATAGAGTCGCGGAAGCGTTGGTGTTAAGCTACCCCGCATGGGAACTGAATCTGCATTCGCCAGTGGAGTCACTCAGGAACTCGGGGTCAATCTCCTTCCCCGGCTGGTCATCCAAAACTCGCTCGGCCGTGCGCACCTGTATCTGCACGGGGCGACGCTGACGCATTTTGAACCCGTCGGCCATAAGCCCGTCATCTTCGTCAGCCGGCAAGCGGTGTATGAAGACACGAAACCGATCCGTGGCGGGGTGCCGATCTGCTGGCCGTGGTTCGGGCCGCACCCTTCTGATAAAGCGAAAGCGCCCCACGGCTACGCGCGGTTGAGCGAATGGCACGTCGCGTCGACCAAAGCGCTGCCCGACGGCTCGACCCGTGTGACGCTGGCGACCAAGCTCGACATCGCCGAACTGGTGTTCGAGGTGACGGTCGGCAAATCGTTGACCATGAAGCTGACGACCCGCAACACCACCGCCGGTCCGATCACCGTCACCGAGGCGCTGCACACGTATCTGTCGATCGGCGACATCCACCAAATCAGCGTCGAAGGCCTGGCCGGGGCGGATTGCGTCGATCGACTTACCGACGCTCGCACGAAACAAGACGCCGCGCCGATTCGTATCGATCGAGAAGTGGACCGCACCTTCCTCAACACCATCGCGACGACCACGCTCATCGACCCGGTCTTCAATCGCAAGATCGCGATCAGCAAGCGCGGCTCGAATTCCACGGTGGTTTGGAACCCGTGGATCGACAAGTCGAAGGCGATGAGCGACCTGGCCGACGACGAGTATCACGGCTTTGTCTGCATCGAAACCGCGAATGCCTTGGAGAATGGCGTAACCATCCCGCCGGGGCAGACTCACGAGATCGAGGCGAATGTAGCGGTTGTGAAGTAGCTTCGGTTGCGACAATTCATCGCGCTTCGCGTACTATCTTCTGTCGGCCGGATCGTAGGACCGATCGGGCAACAGGAGATCTGCGTTATGCGTCTTGCTCATCGTTCGTTCGCCGGTTTGTTCGTGCTTTTCATTTGCCTTTTCTCGTCGGCCGTGCTCGCCGAGGCCAACCCGCCGGTAGCGCCGGTGGAGTTCACCAAAGAAACACTCCAAAACGGTCTCCGCGTCATCTACGTGCCACTGAAAGCGACGCCCGTGGTGCACGTGCGCGTGCTCTACCACGTCGGCTCGCGCGACGAGCGGCCGGACCGGCAGGGGTTTGCCCACATGTTCGAGCACATGATGTTCCGCGGATCGGCCCACGTCGCGCCGCAAGAGCACATGAAGCTGATCGGCGTCGTCGGCGGGTACAGCAACGCGTTCACCAGCTTCGATCAGACCACCTATATCGACACCGTGCCGGCCAACCAGTTGGAGTTGCCGCTGTATATGGAAGCCGACCGCATGGCGAGCTTCAAAGTCTCCGACGACATCTATAAGGTCGAGCGGAACGTGGTCGCCAAAGAGTGGGGCATTCGTCAGAATAAGCCGTACGGGACGCAGTTTGAGGATTTTCTTACGCTGACATTCCCGTCGGGGTATTACCGCTGGACGCCGATCGGCAACATGGACCAACTCCGCGCCGCAGCGGCCAGTGAGCTGCAGGCGTTTTTCAACAAGTACTACTTGCCGAACAACGCGGTGCTGGTGATCTCCGGTGATTTTGATATCGACCAAGCCCGGGCCATGGTGAAAAAATATTACGCATGGATTCCCGCCGGCCCGTCTGTCACGCGGGAGATTCCGAAAGAGCCGGATCAGGACAAGCCGCGACTGAACGAAGTCAAGCGTGTTGTCCCGCTGCCTTCGGTCATGATCGGATACAAACTGCCTCCGTATGATTCGGATGATTTCGCGGCGCTTAACATGCTGGGCACGATTCTGGGTGATGGCGCATCGAGCCGGCTGGATCGCAAGCTGGTTAACAACGACAAGCCGCTCTGCTCCAACGCCGGTGCCGGGCCGTACCAACTGCAGGACGCGGGCGTGTTCATCGTCAACGCGATGCTGCTGCAAGGGAAGAATCCCGAAGACGTGAAGGCGGGATTGCTGGAAGCGATCGCCGAGGTCGCGAAGAACGGCGTGACCAACGAGGAAATCGCCAAGGCCCGCCTGCTGAGCAAGAAAGCGATCGTCGCCAGCCGCGTTGAATGCTCCGAACTGGCGGCCCAGGTCGGGCAGGAGGAATTGTTTGCCAACGATGCGTCGCGCGTGAACAGCGAAGTCGATCGCCTGTTCGCCGTCACGGCCGCGGACGTGAAACGGGTTGCGAGTAAGTATCTGACTCCCGACAAGAGCAGCACGCTGGTCACACTGCCCGACCCGATGGGCGCTGCCGCCCGCGCAGCGGCCGCCGCGGAGGCGAAGAAGTTGATGACCGCCCCGGTCGCCACCACCACCGCCGCTGTTGAGCCGCGAGCAGTGGCGTTCCCTGAAAACTACCCGCTCAAGCCGCCGGTTGCATCCAGCGCCGCCAATCCGGTGTTCAAAAAAGGGGAGGAAACAACGATCAACGGTGTGAAGGTGATCGTGATGGAAGACCACCGCCTGCCGATCGTTACCTGGGGATTAACGCTCCGCACCGGCGGATACGCCGCGCCGGCGGGCAAGGAAGGGCTTGCAAGCCTGACTGACAAGCTCATGACCCGCGGCGCAGACGGGATGGATTATGAAGCGCTCGCCGGCGATCTGGACAGCCGGGCGATTTCGATCGATCTCAGCGACGGCGGCGACATCACAAGGCTCAACGGATCGGCCATCACCGATCAGTTGGATCACGCGCTGGACCGCACCCGCCAGATTCTGTTCAAGCCTACTTTGGCATCAGAAGAGTTCGATAAGCTCAAGGCGCAAATGTCCAACGGTCTTACCGTTGAACAGGAAAACCCCTCGGCCGTCGCGGCCCATGAGTTTGGCAAGGCGCTCTACGGCGAATCGTTGCAGGGCCGACACGCAACGCCGGATTCGCTGGCGGCTGTCACGCTCGACGACGTGAAAGCATTCTACGCGCAGATGCTTAAGTCGAACGACGCGATTCTCGTATTCGCCGGTGATGTGACCGTCCAGCGCGGACAAGAACTGGCGACGAAGTTGCTTGACGGAATCAAGGTGGGTGATTTAGCCAAGGTCGATTACGCCGTCCCGGCCTACACGGGTCGCAAGATCATCCTCGTCGACAACCCCGACGCCAAGCAAAGCGTCATCAAAATCGGCCTGCCTGCCTATGACATTCATGCCGACGACAAGTACGCCGGCATGCTGGGAGGTCAAATCCTGTCAGCCGGTATTGATTCGCGGCTCGGGCGGTACGTGCGCGCCGAGAAAGGCTATGTCTACGGCATCGGCGCGATGTTCTCGCCCGGCCGGCACGGCGGTGCATTTGCAGGGGCGACTGAAACCGGCTTCGAAACCACCGGCGCCACGATCGAGGCGATGTTCAAAGTCTTCTACGATCTCCGCACCGCTCCGGTGCTACCCAACGAACTGGCTGAAAGCAAAACCCGCGTCGCCGGCTCGATGCTGATGGAAACCCAAACGATCCAGCAACAGGCCGGTCGGCGCGTCGACGCGATGTTGAACGACTACCCGATCGACTACTGGGACAAGCTGCCCGCCCGCGTGAACGAAGTCACGCTCGATCAGATCCAGGCCGTGATGAACCAGTATGTGAAGGACGACGCGATGACCATCGTCGTCGTCGCGCCAGCCGACAAGGTGAAAGAACAGCTGGATAAGCTGGGCAGCGTGCAGGTCCTGCCCATGCCCTCCAAACGCGGCGCCACTACAAAGCCGAGCGGCACGGAATTGTTGAAATAATTTTTTGCCACAGATGGGGCACAGATTCACACAGATAAAATGCAAAACAAATAGTTCGTACGTAATAGTTCGTACTTATCTGTGTTCATCTGTGCCCCATCTGTGGCTAACTTCCTCTGAGAATTGACGGATGCGCCGAACCCCAGCTTGGATCGTCTTCTTCATCACCCTCGCCGTTTTCGGCGTGGCGTTCATCTATCCGCTGTACAAAGTCATCAGCGGCGGATTCGTTGACGCGGACGGCCGCTTCACGCTGGAGTTCCTCATCGGCGTGTTCCGCAACCCGATCTACTCACAAGGATTGCTCAACAGCCTCGGCATCGCGATCGGCACGACGTCGCTCGTCACGCTCATCGCCGTGCCGCTGGCGTGGATCGGCAATCGGTACGATTTCGCCGGCAAGGGACTGATCAGCGGCCTGCTGCTCGTGCCGATGATCTTGCCGCCGTTCGTCGGGGCGATCGGGTTTCAGCAGATTTTTGGGCAGTACGGCGCGTTCAACGCTTTACTGCATTTGGGGCCGAAAGATTGGCTCGGCAACGCCCGATACTGGGGCGTGATCGGGCTGCAGGCGCTGGCGCTCTACCCGATCCTGTACCTCAACGTCTCAGCCGCGATGGCGAATATCGACCCGGCCATGGAGCAGGCGGCGGAAAACCTCGGCTGCACCGGGTTCCGCAAGTTCTGGAGCATCACGCTCCCGCTGATCATGCCCGGCCTGTTCGCCGGCGGGACGATCGTGTTTATCTGGAGCTTCACCGAACTAGGCACGCCGCTGATCATGAACTACACACGCGCCGCCCCGGTGCAGGTGTTTGATGCGCTAAAGGAAATCGGCAAAAGCCCCTTCCCGTACGCGCTGGTGTTCGTGATGCTCGCCTCCAGCCTGCTGCTGTACGCGCTGAGCAAGTTTTTCTTCGGCCGGCAGACTTACGCGGCGCAAGCCAAAGCGTCCACCGCCTCTAGTACCACGCCGCTGAAGGGTTTGAAGGGACTATTGGCGATGGCGCCGTTCCTCGTGGTGATCTTTCTTGCGCTACTGCCGCACCTCGGCGTGATCCTCACCAGCTTTTCCGTCCCCGGCAGTTGGTACCGCACGGTGTTGCCTCAGGCGTTCACCGGCTCGAACTACGTTGAAGCGCTCGGCCACAGCATGACGGTTAGTTCGATCAAAAATAGTTTGATCTACTCAAGCCTCGCGGTCTGCTTCAACATGGTGCTCGGGATCGCGATCGCGTTTGTGGTGGTGCGTTCGGACCTGAAAATCCGCGGCATTCTCGATACCCTGGCGATGCTCCCGCTGGCCGTGCCGGGGTTGGTGATGGCGTTCGGCTATCTCGCGTGCAGCAGCGAGCTTTCGCAGACGTTGTTTGTAAAAAATCATCCCATCTTCAAGAAGCTGGTGGACGTGCAGACCAATCCGCTGCTGTTTTTGGTGATCGCCTACAGCATCCGACGTCTTCCCTACATGGTCCGATCAGCCGTGGCAGGTTTGCAGCAAACGAGCGTGACGCTGGAAGAAGCCGCGAGCAACTTAGGTGCCAGCCCGATGCTGACCATCCGCCGGATCACCGTGCCGCTGATCCTGGCCAACCTGATCGCCGGTGCGATGCTGGCGTTCGCGTTCAGTATGCTGGAAGTGTCTGACAGTTTGATGCTCGCCCAGCGGCAGGATTTTTACCCGATCACCAAAACGATCTACGAGCTGTTCCAACTCATCGGCACGGGCAAGTACGTCGCCAGCGCCCTGGGCGTCTGGGCGATGGCGTTCCTGGCCATCACCATCCTCGGCAGCAGCATCATTCTTGGGAAGAAGCTTGGGGCGATTTTCAGGGTTTGATTTGTTTGTTGTTGGTTGTGGGTTGTGGGTTGGCTCTGCCCCAACGCGACCTGCAACTTCCAACCCACAACAAACAACTTCCAACCCACAACCTACAACCCACAACAAACAATCCCCAACCTAATGACATTTCCCCTTGGCAACGTCACAATATCTCCATGCGCAAGAAGTTGATTGTACTAGCCTTGTTGCTAAGTGGTTGTGGCGGCGAGAACTCACCGCAGACTCTCAATAGTGACGCGTTTTACCGCCGCCGGACGATCGAGCCGAACTCGGCCGGCGGGGGAGTTCGCACGCGCGTCGGGCCCGTGGATGAAGCCGGGACGGTCGAAGCCATCAACCGTAAAACCGGCGACGGCGACAGCGTGGACGGCATTTCCGATACCGTGACCGACGCGTCGACTAAAACGACGCGCGTGCCGCCCGCTCGGCCGCTGGTATGGGCGCCGCCGGTGAATTCCACCACCACGCCGACCACGCTGCCCACGGGGCAGTACATGATCGTCGGCACGGTGCTGGCGGATGTGGACGGCGCGCCGATCTTCGCCAACCAAGTGCTCGACGCGATCGATAACGCGCTCGCCGCTCGCGCCCGTGAACTCAACGATCCTGTGCGGAAAGGGAAACCCTTCACGCCGGAAGAAATCAAGAACAACGAGACGGCATTCCGCTCGTTCGCGATCGATCAGATCAAGAAGGAAGTCGAGGCCGAAGTCCGCAACGAATTGGTCTACCGGGCGGCCCAGCGGTCGCTGAACGATAACGACCGCAAGTTGGTAGACGGTCTTACCACCAAGTGGCGGCAGGACGAAATCATCGCCGCCGGCGGATCGGTGGAGCTCGCCCGCCGTCGCGCCAAGGCCGACGGGCGCGAGTTCGAGCAGAATATCGACGACAAGCACCGCTGGTACATGACGCAGGTGTACTACGAGAAAAAAGTCATCCCCCTGATCGTCGTGACGGCTGACATGATGCGCGCGTATTACGACAAGAATAAAGCCGCGCTCTTCACCGACAAAACCGCAGCCAGGTTCCGGATCGTGAAGATCAAGGTATCCGAGGTCGGCGATAGCACCCGCGCCAAAACCCGCGCCCGCGAGTGGCAGGAGAAGCTGGCCGGCGGGGAGGATTTCGCCAAGTTCGCCCGCGAGTTTAACACCGATTCGAATCTTCGCCTGCACGACGGATTGCCGATGGAAGGGATGATCGACCGTGGAGCGTTCGCGATCAAACCCGTGGAAGACGCCGCTTGGGCGCTCGAGCAGGGGCAGGTGTCGAACGTGATCGAAGTCGGCGACTACCTGTACATTGTCAAACTCGAACAAAAAACCGTCGGCCGGACCAAGCCGTTTGATTCAGAGGAAGTTCAGGATCAGATCAGCCGCACGATGCGCAGCGAACAGTTTCGAGTGCTACGTGAGCGGGAAGAAACCAAGCTGAAGCAGAACGCGATCCTGCGAACCGATGAAGGCTCGATCCGTCTCGCGCTGGGAATGGCGATGCAGCGGTATCAGCAGTGGGTGGGGCAATAGTCAGCGGCTACTGGATTAAGCCCATGTATCATCCTGCGGTAAGCCGAAGGATCTAGCCCCATCAGCAATTTGGCTGGATCCTTCGGGGTACCTCTGGATGACGGGTTCTTTTTTTTGAAAGGTTATTTCTCTCCCGCCGGCTGCGTCGTCGGGCGGGTTGTGGGTTCGCCCATCATTGGTGGGGCTGCGATCTTCCCCATCATGATCGGCGGCGCTTCGGCGACGTTGCCCTGTTCAGGCTGGGTGGTCGGGCAGACGGCAATGTCACCCATCGCGAC
Source organism: Tepidisphaerales bacterium (assembly GCA_038229715.1). Taxonomy (GTDB): domain Bacteria; phylum Planctomycetota; class Phycisphaerae; order Tepidisphaerales; family Tepidisphaeraceae; genus JANMES01. The sequence continues at coordinate 23,323 of JBBROD010000009.1, forward strand.
CGGTGCCGGCGCGGCCCCGCCGGCTGCTTTGATCGGTGCGTCGACTTTCGGGTTCTGCAGTTGTGCGATCCACTTTTGCGCGATCTTCACCGGCAGTGGCAGGTTGCTGTTCCCGGACGCCATTGCTTTCTGGTCACTCACACCGAACGGCCCGAAGAGCCCGCCGAGCACTGCCGCGCAAGACAGCGCGACCAAACGCGATAGCCGCTTCTTCGCCAGTTTCCAGGCGCCTTCGCAATCGCTGGTGATGACCGTTCCGTCCATCCGGCGGTACAGGCGGATGCAGAGGTGTCCTTCCTTCGCCAACAGCAGCCGCTCGGCCTGCGGGCGGGTCATCTCCGATAAGTTGTAAACGTTGAGCTTGCAATGGTCGCAGTAGCGGACTTGGTCATTCCCGTGCATCGCCGTCCAATCGGCTGGGCAAGGGCGGGCGATATCGATCACGTTGAGCGAATAGTTGGTTTGCATGGTTGCGTCTCCTGTGTTGATTGAGACGCGGACGCGGTTGAAAAGTTTCAAACGCCTCGGATTCCCTATAAAATACCGAAAAATTCGATTTTTCGGAGTCTGCCGGACTACCTGACAGACATTTTCTTCGACAACTACCGCACGACTTCGTCGAAAACGTCCTGCCGGTCTGTCATACAGACGCCGTTTAATTCTCGCGCATCCAGCACCGTCATTCCGCGGTACGCCGAGGAATCTCGGCATGCGGAAACCGCTCGATTCCAGAGATTCCTCGGAGTACCTCAGAATGACGATCTGCGACGGATCGCGCGAGAATTAGATCAAATCCGTATCAGTCGTTTCTGGCGACACGGCCGCTGCTTTCACTGCTTACCGCCTACTTTTCACAAAGGCAGCTTTCTCGCTGTTTCGAGGTAGAGATCGTAATTCGCCTTCATCTCGTGCAGCGAATCGCCGCCGAACTTTTCGCACATGGCTTTGGCGATTTCGAACGCGATGACGTTTTCCATCACCACGCCGGCGGCGCTAATGGCGCTGATGTCGGAGCGCTCCCAACCGGCTTCGGACTCGGCCTTGGTGTTCAGATCGATGCTGCGGAGCGGCTTGCCGAGTGTTGAGATCGGCTTCATCGCGCCGCGGACGACGACCGGCCGGCCGTTGGTCATGCCGCCCTCGAGTCCTCCCGCATTATTGGTGCTGCGGACGAAACCGAGGCCCGGCGTGTTCTTCAGCGACGCGTCGTACGCGATCTCGTCATGTACCTTGCTGCCCGGCCGGCGCGCGGTTTCAAACCCCAGGCCGAACTCCACGCCCTTGAACGCCTGGATCGCCACGACGGCCGCGGCGATTCGGCTGTCGAGCCGGCCGTCCCACGTCATGCAACTGCCGATACCGATAGGGCAGCCGAAAACGTGCGTCTCCACGATCCCGCCGGCGGTGTCTTTCGCCAGCTTCTGCTGGTTGATGAAGTCCTTCATCGCCGCGTCGGCGGCAGGGTCGGGGCAGTAGACTTCGCTGGCGTCGCGGAGTTTCACCAGCTCGCGCGAATTACTTTCGGTGACTTCAACGTTCGCGGTCGCTTCGCCGACCGTGCGGACGAAGCCGAACACTTCAATGCCGAATTGCTTGAGCAGACAGCGCGCCAGTGCGCCTGCCGCCACGCGAGCGGCGGTTTCGCGGGCGCTGGCGCGCTCCAGCGTTTCGCGACAATCGGTGGTCAGCCATTTAATCGACCCGGCCAAGTCCGCATGCCCCGGCCGCGGCCGGTGCAGCGGCGGGGTGGCGGCGGGGTCGTTCAGGCGGTTGTCCTTGTTGGGAATCAGCATCGCGATCGGCGAGCCGATCGAATGGCCCATCCGCACGCCGGTCAGGAAATCCACATGATCGGTCTCGATCTTCTGCCGCCCCCCGCGGCCGTACCCGCCCTGGCGACGACGAAGCTCGCCGTCGATTAACGCCTGATCGAGCGGCACACCGGCCGGCAAACCTTCCACGAGCGAGATGAGCGCCGGTCCGTGAGACTCGCCGGCGGTACGGTAGCTGAGCAGGGGCATAGGCTGTTCAGTTTAGCAAAGATTCGATGGTTCTGCGCGGGTTATGCGAGGCTCCACGACCCTACGAACCGATTGTCATCGTTGATTCAGGGATATCTCAGGTGGCGCATCCCGTTGGAGCTTGTCGCGTGTGAGGCATCGCGCGGGGCGTAGCGATCGGAATGGGCCCCGCCGACGCGGATGCTATCGCTCAAGGATCGCGGGTCTCGAAAGCGTCTTATCCTTCCAGAACCCATCGACCGTCGGAAAACTCCGCGAACATTGCGTCAGGATGTCGAGCCCGTTGGGCGTGACTAGCACAGTGTCTTCGCACTTAGCGCCCACGATCGACGGATTCCACGCAAACGCCTGATTCGGACGAACCGTGACCGCAGATTCAGGATTGGCGAACACCTCGCGGCCGGCGTAACCGGTGCTGCCTCCCTGGTGGTGGTTTTTCCACTCATCGGGGTAACCGTTGTCGGCGTAGGCCTGCTGGAGTGTTTTGAAGATATTGCCGAGAGATTCCCCCGGCCGGGTTGCGAGGTTGACGGCGGTGTCGATGTTGGCGATCGCTTGTTGCTTGGCCTTCAACTCCGCGCTGAGCGGCCCGAAGTGGATGAACCGCGTGCAGCAGGAGATCAGGCCCTGATACTCGGCGCACGTCACCAGCATGGCGATCCGATGCACTTTGTTGGCGGTCGGAATCGGATGGCGGTAGTTGGTCACGCGGTCGTCGGCGCTCACCAGCGTTACCACGGGATTGCAGCGCGCTCGGTGGATCTGCTCATCGAGCCGGCCGGCGATGTCGTGCTCGGTATCGCCGGGATTGATCCCCCGGCAGGCGGCTTCGATCGCGGCCGCTGTACGCTGGGCGCCGTCGCGGTAGCGGGCGATTTCTTCGATCGTCAGCGACCAACGCAGTTCCGCAAAGTCATGGGGCAACGCGTGCAGGCCGATTTCAAACACGTCCACGTCGGCGGCGATCTTCCGCCCGGCGATCACCTCGTTAGCCACGCGGGCGGCCAGGTTGCCGTCCCACCACGGGTAGCTGACGGTGTTGATCCCCGTGCCGGCCAATTCTTCGTGGATCATCCGCGGGGCTTCGATCCCGTTGGCCAGGCAGATGCACTGGTCCCGCGTCGCCAGGATCGCGGTCACTCCCTGCGGCGAGTTGTTGGGGATGTGATTGTCCTTCCCACAGGTGATCCACGCGAAGTTGTTCCGGTGCGACAACAGCACGCCGTCGAGCTTATGGCGGTCGAGGAACTCGCTGAGTCGCCGAAATTTGATGTCGAGTTCGCTGGCCATGGTACACATCCTTTGCTGATTCGGGTGTAGGAATACCGCACGAATCAATTGCCGTCTACGCCTTACGCTTAGTGACAACCAATGGCGGCAGCGGTACATTCCCGCACATGACAATGGGCTTGATCGGGCGAATCAGTGGATGGGCAGTCGCGGGGCTTTTGCTGGGCGTAAGCATCGCTCGGGCGGACGATGAGGCGGTTGCGCCTGAATGGCCGGTGCCCAAGCTCTCAATCATGCCCGACCTCGACAGCGTTTACGCTCCGCCGGGCGATCCGCGGGAACAGGCCGGCACCAACGCCGGCGGGGTCAACTTCGCACTCGATACGTGGTATAGCACCGATTACGTCTTCCGCGGGATCGACCGTTCGGAAGTCGGCGGGCATGAAGATGCTCCCAACGCCCAGTTCGATGCGTCGCTCAACTTCAATCTCGGCAAACTGCCGCACCCGTTCATCGGCGTTTTTGTGAACGTGTACAACTCCGATCCGATCTCTCGCTTTCAGGAAATCCGCCCGTATTTCGGTGTGGATTGGACGATCCGCCCGTTAAACATCAAGTTGGGGCACAACACGTATCTGTACCTTGAGCGTGAAGAAAACAACACCGCCGAATTCTACGGCCAGGTGACTTTCGACGACTCGTACTTGTTCGGAACCGATGGACCGATCTTCAGCCCATATGTTTTTGCAGCGTACGACTACGATCTCTACAACGGCGGGTATTTTGAGATTGGCGTGTCACACAAGTTCTCGTTCGACGACTACGGCTTTTCGATCACGCCCAAGGCGAGAGTAGGTTACGTCACCACGAATCAACTCTTCGCAGCCGTGCCGAAGGGGAATGATTCGGGCTTCCAGCACTACGACGTCGGCTTTGAGACGGTCTACTCACTGAACAAATTTTTGGACATCCCTGAACGGTTCGGCCAATGGAGCCTGCATGGAGAAATGTTCTATACGGACAACATCCACTTCGACTTGAAGGCCGACTCGCAGATTTGGGGTGGGATCGGGATCGGGTTCAGATATTGAGTCAAAGGATGAAGGCGGAAAAAAGAGGGATTTTCGTCCCGTTCCTTTTTTGTTCTTCATCCCTTTTCGTGGTTGGTTCAGAGCTTCTAAAATAACTCAAAACACAACCGCGAAAGCGAGAAAACGCGAAGAAAGAACGAGAAGAAAATCGGTTGATTCTGGTTTCTGGTATGGTTCGCGACTTTGCGTCTTCGCGGTAAATTCAGAAGCTCTTAGTTCTTTCCAGCCAATTCTTGCTTGACGGTCGAGCGCTTCAACGCGTCCTGGCGTTCGTCGAAGCTCTTTTGATCGGTGATCCGACGGGCGGTGGCTTCAGCGAACTCGGCCTTGGCGGCTTGGGCGTCGATCTCACTGGCCGGGGTGCATTTCTGGGTCAGGATCGTGAGCAGATTGTCCTTCATCTGCGCGACGCCTCCTTCGACCAGGAAGAGCCGACTGCCCGCCGAACTGCCCGCCAAGTCCACCCGAAGCGGCCCGATGCCCAGTTTCACCAGCAGCGGAGCCCGGTTGGTTTCAATGCCGACCAATCCGTCATGGGCTGGGATAATTGCTTGATTCACCGACTCATCGAGTACCTGCGACTCGGGCGTGACAATGACACATTTAAAGGACATCTCGTCTCCAAAGCTTGGGATAAGATCGAGAGTGTAAGACAGGGGAGACGGTTTGACAATGTTGCATCCTGAGTGTGAAATCCCAAGATTTACCGGTCTGCCCGCTTTGGCGGGTAGCAGAAGCAGCATCCCTCTGATTCCACTACCCGCTGAAGCGGGCAGACCGGTGGTCGACGGGTGAGAAGTTAATTCCTCGCAGTTTCAACTTTCGGTTGCGAAAACCCCTATCCCCGATATGATTTTACTGGTTTGTCGCCAAGCCACCGCGCAGTTTAGCGCGGTGGTGTTATTTTATAGCCGCCCATTAATCGGAGCCGAGTTATGCAGATCGTCAGTGCCGAAGAAAAGGCCACCATGGAGCGGAAGCGCGAGGAACTGTACATCATCCAGATGGACGTGCAGGAGCGCATCCGCAAAGCCGCCGCCTTGGGTGACTTATCAGAAAATGCGGAATACCACTATGCTAAAGAGGAAAACCGCAAGGTGCAGCGTGAACTAGCCGAACTTGAATTGAAGCTGCGGACGGTGTCGGTGGTCTCGAATGAGCACGTGCCGGAAGACATGGTGTTCCTCGGGCACACGGTCAAGCTGCTCGACATGGACGACGACAGCGAGCAGTTGGTCCGTCTGGTCGGCGAAGCCCTGCCGCCGGACCCGAACAGCGACGTACTCCCGGTCAGCGCCACCAGCCCGATGGGCGAAGCGTTGATGAAAGCCCGCATCGGCGAGACGGTCAAAGTCAAAGCCCCGCGGGGGACGATGGAATTTAAGATTCTGGAAATTATGTAAGAAGCGGGGCAAGTATTCAGGGGCAAGGGGCAAGTGACATTCGGCGATTTAACTTGCTCCATGCCCCTGAATACTCGCCCCTTGCACCGCCACCTTAGCTCAGTTGGTAGAGCAGCTGTTTTGTAAACAGCAGGTCGTCGGATCGTGCCCGACAGGTGGCTCTACGAAAAACGGGGTTTTTCAGCAGGTTTTCAACCGGATTTGCCGGGCTTCCCCTCGCAACCTATCGCCAACCTATTGCCAGCCTATCGACCGCCTATCGCGCGTTTGCCTCCAAAGTGGGGACAGGCGTACATTTCCTCCGGCACTCTGAGGTAGTGAGCGGCAGACACCGTGATGTCGTGGCCGATCCACTCGCTGACAACGTGCTGCGGGTACTGGCTCGCCCAGCGTGTCTCACAGCACTTGCGGAGGGTGTGGAAGGGCTTGGCGTACTCCCCGACCTCCGCACGCCGGATAATGGCCAATGCGGTGCGGTAAAGGTTGTTCGGGTTGATTCCGGCGCAAGGGCCATCAGCCGCACCACCCGCCGCCAGAACCGCCTGCATCCCACTCGGACACCGTGCCGGCTCAATCGGCACAACGCGCGTACGGGATTTGGTTGTTTCCATCTCAAGCCCGGCGTGAACCGTCATGCGGTTTCGGGCTATGTCGATCGCCGCCCAAGTCAATCCGGTTGCCTCGCTGCGCCGGAGTCCGCACCAGTACGCCAGCCGGAAAAGGTTGCGCCATGGTTCGGATGGACACTCCGCCAGAATCTTGCCCAGATCGCCTGTCGTTATTTCCTTCCACGTTTTGTTGATCCTCGGCACGGAGCCGTTGAGCTTGCGGAACGGGTTGGAGCCAATCCTGTCCTGGCTCACGGCTTCCTCGAACATCTGCTTTGCCACTCGGACATAACCCCGAATCGTGAACAGGCCGGGTTTTTTGTACGGGTTGGTCTTTTTGCCGGGATTACGGCCCGCTTCCAAGCTGGCGGAAATCTCACCCGACGCCATCGCCGCCATCCACTCAGCCGCCTGCGCACGGGTAATCAAGTCAATCGACGGGTTGGTGTCAAAGTAGGCCGACAGGTACATCCGGCAGGCTCGGTAGCTGCGGAGCGTTTTGTCGGCTACGTCGGTGCGGCTGGAAATGTAAAACTCCAACCACTCGGACAGCCGGGGCGCTTCACTCGTGGCCCGTTCGCCGCTGAGTTGATTGCCAAGCCGCCGGCAGTAGGCGCGGGCGTCACGCTGGGTGACGGTGCGTTTATTGCCGATGGAGCGGGCTTTTTTCTTTCCCGCAACCGTTCGCCACTCGGCACGCCAGTAGCTGCCGTTGCTGACGAGATAAACCGCGATGGTTCGCATAACGCGAATCTACAAAGGGAATTAGGGGAAGGGAAATTTATCGCTTGACTGGTAGTTTTCTTTTTGTATACTTAAATCAACTAAGTGATTCATTGTCAAAATCAACTTCGCCGCTCACCACTCAACCGCGGTACGTCGCGATTAAAACGCTCCCCGCTCAATCGCGTGAGCGTCAAGCGGAAGTCGTCGACGGCCCGTACCGAGTGCATCCGACTGGTTCGCCAGCGTGCCGGCGGAATATGCGAGATGGGCCGGATCATCGGTGATCGACGCTGCTGTATGGCTGGCTCGCAATGCCACGAGGTGAAGTCGCGCGGGCAGGGTGGAAGCATCACCGACCCCGACAACTGCCTGTGGGCCTGCCAATGGTGTCACGAATGGGTGCATCAGCATCCGAAAAAAGCTGCCGAGTTGGGTCTGCTTTCCAGCATGAAATGGATGACGGCATGAACGAAATCACACCCACTGCCGAAATCGACAACGCCATCGCCAGCATTTCCGGTGGCGCAATGGACAAGGAAGAAATCATCTTTCTTTACGACCGCCTGATGTCATTGAAGCAGGCTGCGGCTGAGACGTTGGACCGGATGAAGGGCGCGATGATCGCCTGGATTGAATTAAACGGATCAATCGAGATCGGCGACGTTCGCTACTACGCCGCCGTAGAGAAGAAAACAAAGCCGCGCAATCCGAACATGGCCGAGTTTTACAAGGCGGTGCTGATGGCCGTTGGTGGCGACGAAGAAGCCTTTGCCAGTTCGCTCGCCAGCAACGCATTCAAGCACGGCCAGCTTCGGAAGTTGTTGGCCGAGATTCACGGCGACGAGCAGGGCGAGATTCAGTACGGCCTGCTCTTTGAAACCATCGAGGAATCGAAGCTCGCCGAGGGCAAGCCGATCAAGAAGTTGCAGGTGATGGATAAGAAGTTTTTGAGATAACCATTTAACCACCGGCTTTTAGCCGGAGAAGGAACTGCCATGCGTAATTCAGAGTCGATCAAGGAAATCGCACCAGCCTTTCTGCTGGCGCAAACCGATATGGACGCGGCGACAAAGGACGCTACGAATCCCCACTTCGGGAGCAAGTACGCGGACTTCGCCAGTGTGGTTGGAGTCGTGAAACCGTTGCTGAATAAGAATGACATTTCATTCCTGCAGCCGGTTCGCCTGACCGATGCAGGCGTTGAAATCGAAACGATCCTGATGCACAAATCGGGCGAGTTTTTCAGTGAGGTTTTGTCTATCCCGTTGGTTCGCCGAGATGCTCAGGGCGTGGGTTCTGCGATCAGCTACGGCAAGCGATACGCGCTGCAGTCCATTTGCGGCGTTCCGTCCGAAGATGACGACGGCAACATCGCATCAGAGAAGCCACAGCAACGGCCCGCAGCTAAAGCACCGGAGAAGCGGCAAGAAGTAAAGCCCGATACTGACATCACATTTAAGCACAAGGTTTCCGAGGCGTTGGCGGCGCAGGGTATCGAGCTGGCTCACCAGAAAATCGCCGTGGACGTTATCAAATCCATCATCAACAAAGATGACTTGCTAACTATCGCGGCGGCGGATCGTGGACGATTTATCAAAGCCATTGCCGATGGGAAGTACACCGATGCGATGAAGAAGGAAATCGACCGAGTGCTACCAGCCACAGAAGGACCGGCGAATCCGCAACCCTTCGCTGCTGCCGTCTACGCCGCGTTCAAGGCGCGTGGCGCTGAAACTATGGAGCATCAACGCGAAGCCGCACGCAACGCGGCGAAGTCGATGAAGTGCAACGATATTCGAGTCATCCCGGAAGGTGAGGCGCGGGATAAGTTCTTGGCCGACATCGCGGAAGGCTCGTTCGACAAGTTCATTAAGACAGAAAAGGCGGTGGCGTAAATGTCGAGTTTCAACAAAGCATTGCTGATGGGGAATCTCACGCGAGATCCGCAGTTAAAGTTTCTACCGAGTCAGGCGGCGGTGGTGGAGTTCGGCATCGCCGTCAACCGGAAGTACAAAACCGCGAACGGCGAATCGCGCGAGGAAGTCACGTTCGTTGACGTTGCTTTCTTCGGGAAGGTGGCCGAAGTCATCAACCAGTATTTCAAGAAGGGTGATTCAATCTTCATCGAGGGCCGGTTGAAGTACGACAGTTGGGAGGACAAGCAAGGGGGGAAGCGGCAGAAGATCAGCGTTGTCGGCGAGAACTTCCAGTTTGTCGGCGGCAAGCGAGAAGGTGGCGAACAGGAATCGCGCCCGCCGGCCCGCAATTTGCGCAAGGAAGTCGCCGGTCGCGCCCCAGCGGAACAGCCGTTCGGGGATGAGCGGGAGTTTCATGACCCGGACCAGGAAGTTCCGTTCTAGTCAACGAATCACACACGGGGAATCACGATGAAGTTACAGCAGACGGAAGAACTCACGCCGGCGGAAGTTTCGGCGCTTGAGACACACGAAGAAACCATCGAACACGGTCGCCAGACGTTCCTTGACGTAGGCCGGGCGCTGGCGGCAATCCAAGAGGGGAAGCTCTACCGCGACACTTGCCCGACGTTCGAGGACTACTGCAAGGCCCGCTGGGGTATGTCGAAATCCTACGCCTACCGCCAAATCGAGGCTGCGGCGGTGGTCGATGAAATGTCGCCAATTGGCGACAAATTTCACTCTGGACTGAAAGTTGAGAGTGAGGGGCAGGCCCGCGAACTTGGCAAAATTGAACCGGAAAAGCGCGAAAAAGTGCTGAAATCGGCCACGAAAAAGGCCAAGGCAGAAGGGAAGGAAAAGCCCACCGCCAAGGACATCAAAGCCGAGGTTCAAAAGGTCAAAGCAACCCCGGTGAAGCCGGAGGAAACACCCGCTAAGCCTATCGGTCCTGAGCCGTGGAACACGCGCTATCACCCCGCGCACGACGAAGCCGCCGCCGCTCTGGATGCGTTCAGGGCGGCGATTGTGAAGCTCGCGCGGCTGGACGGAACCGACGCCGCCTTTGTTGCTTGGATCGTTGAGAAGGATTGGTGCAAATCTATCGACGGGATGGCGGCAACGCTCGCCGGTCATCGTGTCACGGGCTGGGCAAGCGAAGCGGAAAAGTCCCGGTTGTCTGACAGTCGGCCATTCCTGTTCAAGATCGACAAGGCCAAGGGCAGGAGGTCGGCGTGAGCTTTGACCTATTCACACTCCCAGCGCCGAAGATCATCGCGCCGCAGTTCCCGCAGGCCGGCGGGGGATTCTCTCTTTCGTGGTGTCAACGCGAGGACGTAGATACCGCGACCGAAGCCTTCCGAAAGTCTTATCGCAAGGTGGCCGTCGTGGGCGCTACTGGCTACGGCAAGGGACCGATGATCGCGGAGATGGCCGGTCGGATGTTGGCCGCGTTCGGTCCCGGCCTTGTGCTGGTGGATCGCGCCAATCTGGTCGAGCAGCTTGCCGACGAAATCGACTATCACCTTGATACTACGGTCGGGCGTGTAGCCGATGGTTCGGCGACGGGGTTACAGCATTCCGTTGTAGTCTCAACCGTGCAGGCGATGTATACGCGCGACCGTACTGATCGGCCACTCTATGAGTATCCACAGATCACAGATCGCCGCTGGGTTATCGTGGATGAAGCGCATAAGTTTTTCGCTTCGTGCTTCCGGGCCGTCTGCGAACACTTCGTCGATATGAACGGTGCAAGGGTCGCTTTGTTCACCGCTACGCCGGTGGCGGCTAATGGCGACGACTGGCGATCATTTGCCGACTGGACGGCGCACGAGCCGGGGCCGTGCAACCGCACGATTAGCTGGTGCGTTGAGAATGGCTTGCTCGTTCCCATGCGGCAGGGTTATGTCCATGCCCGCGCCGATGTTTCAAAAGTCTATGAAAAGCTAAGTGCGGTCACGACAGACGACGATCAGGAAGATTCGGGCGACGAACTGGCCGGGGTGTTGATCGAGATGTTGACCAACACTGACGAGCGGGCCGCTTGTGAGTTTGCCAGCGGTGTTGCACAGGCTATCGGTGATGCTCGCGCGATGATCTTCTCGCCGCCAAGAGTGGAGGCGTTGAAGCTGCTAACGTCGTGGTTGAAACATTCCGTTCCATGTGAAGCGGTATGGGGCGCGCGTCCGAACAAATCAGACATCCTAAAAGCGTTCAAGCGTGGTTATCCGCAAGCACTCGCCAGCGTCAACATGCTTTGCGAGGGTGCGAACTTTCCCGAAGTCTCAAAAGGGTTTGTGTTTCGCACGATCAAAAACAACTGGCGGATGAGTACGCAAATCGCCGGTCGCATGGTTCGGCTTCATCCGAGCATCCAGAGCGAGATTCGCCGATGGGATGGCCCGGAGTACGCAGAGAAGCGGCGGCAGATCATCGCCGATAGTCCGAAGCCGGAAGCCTTTATCTATGACCTGGTAGGCAACGACGGGCGCGCCCAGCAATCAACAGTGATTGAAGTGCTGGCCGGGGATCAGTCAGAGGACATTAAGCGGGCGATGGGTGAACTGATTCAAAGCCGAATCGCCAAGAGCCGCAAGAGTGGCGAACCGATCGACAAGGATTTGCTGGCCGAGGCCGCGACCAAAGTATTGACGCGACAGAATGACGAACTGGCGGAACTCGCCCGCCGCCGGGGGATGGCTGGCGAGTTTGGTGCGGATGTAACCGTTTCTTATGACACGCCGCTCGTTGCCTTGCCGATTGCGCCTACCGCGAAACACGCGGCGACGGTGGCAGAGAAGGCGATGTATGTCGCGTTCGCCGTGGATTACGACGTAGCCGCTGCTGTAGCGATTGCCAACACCAAACCACGGAATCAATTACGGGGAATGACGCAGGGCGCGCGTGCCAAACTTGCCAAGATGAACCGCAAACCAGACTGGCGACGTGCGCAGCGTGCGTTTCCTGAGTGGATCCCGAACTGGAAGAAATAACGGAGATTGTGATGGGATTGAAAGAAAAAAGAGAACTCGCCCGCGTTGGCTTGAAAGTAATGGCCGAGAAGGTGCTGAGCCGCATCGCCGCAGGTGATGACATCGAAGAAATTGTTGACGGTGCGTTCGGTGAATCGTGCGACATGTTGACGTTATTTGAAGGTCCGATTGAGGAATTTCCCGGCCCGGAAGGAACGGGTTATCGGCGGGATATGGTTCGCATCCGCCGCTGGGTTGCCGCCGGTGCTAGTGGTCCGGTACTCAAGCCCGGCAGGCGCGATGATGGTCCCGGCCTATCCAGCGATTACCGCGTTCCGTTTTGAACATGACCACCGCGCAAAGAAACATTCTCGCCAAGCTCACCGACGGCCCGGCTGATTATCTGGCCGTCAGTGACGCCACGTTCGCAACGCTCGTTGAGTTAGGCGTGATGGCATACGCCAAATGGCCGATTGGCGATCCGTTCATCTGCATCACAGACGAGGGGATTGACGCGCTGCAGCCGGTAGAGATTCGCTGGCCGGGAATGACTGCCGAAGAAATGAGGGCGGCATGAGCGACGAAATCGACATCAAACATATCAACATGGACGACCTGCAACAGAAGCAAAAGGTTGTTCGCATGGTCGGCACGCTCAAGGGCTATTGGCGGCTGGCGTTCAAGCGGTCGCGCCCGGCCCGGTCACTGTCTCAAAACCGATACTACTTTGGCGTAGTGGTGAAGGCGTTGGTGGATTGGATGCACGATGAGAACGGCGAGAAAGTCGAACAGCTTGAAGCGCACGATTGGCTGGCTCGCCGCTTCTTGGGTGCGTGTGTGGCAGTAGATCATTGTGCCGGGAAGATTCAGATTGAAAAGCGGCATTCTACGCACACGCTCACAACGGTTCAGTTTTCGGAATACATCGAACAGTGCCGAGATTTCCTTGCCGACTATTGCGGGATTATTACCGAAGACCCTAACCCGGCATGGCGCGAGGAGTGTGCGGCATGAGCAAGCCACTAAGCAGCATTGCCATTGAAGTGCTTCGTCATCGTGTAGTTGCTGAGCGGATGGTCGCCAGCGCCGCGTTGTTTGATCCGATCAGCTACGTTCCGCGTGCGCAAGCCGCCGGCGTACTCGGTCGCCACTTCTACGATGATGCAGCTTATTGGTTGTACGCGACGGCGGTGTTCTCGGTTGAGCGGTTTTACGACCGCCGCCAGATGTTATCGCTTGCAGCCGCAGCATTGAAGGCGAACCACGAAGGCCGGAAGGTTTGCAGGCTGGCCGAGTTTGCAAACAGAATAGATTTCCATCAGCCGGGATTCGACACCTGGTGCGAGCGGATGATTGAACTATCGGAACGATACACAGAAGCCGAACGACGTATGAAGTCTGCGGTTGACTTGCTGGCAGGCCGCGAGCCAGCGATGCACCATACGGGTGCGGCGTAAACAATCTAACTCGTGGGACACATTCATTCCCGGCGTGCGAGTCTAAAAAAGTGCCGGGGCCAGCGGAAACCTCAGGCGTTATACGGCAACGTGTAATTCTGAAATCTGCTGACGGCCGTTGCGGGCCGTGGCCGAGAAAGTAGGGACCGAATCCGCAGCAGACCAAGGCTCGAAAACCAGTCGCCTGAGAGACGGCGACCGGGGCGAACAGCCCGACTCCTTGGCCGAGTGAGCGAACTCGCAAAACACGCCCGCCGCCGTGTCAGACACGGATCGAAGCCCGATCAGGGACGATCGCTATGCCATGATTTACCCTATTTTTGTGGGGGTAGGGGGAACACACCATGCGTTTTCCTCGACATAACCAGCAACTTAGCTGAAACCCGCGCAATCCCAAGGGATTGCAAGCCGGGAAGAATCTTGAAGATTCCAGAAAATTGCCTGTTGACTGTTAGTTTTCTTTTTGTATACTTAAAACATCATGACCACCTACGACCTATCCCAACTTCCCCCCGAACCCACCCGCCGCGAACTGGAACGGGATAGGCAGTTGGAATCACTCAGCGGCATCGAAGCCGCGATTGTCGCCAAGGCCAGCGAAATGATGGCCGAGGAATACGGCGAGACGCAGGACGGCGGGTTTAACACGGTGGCGGACGCGGTGGACTGGGTGTACGGCCATCGCGCCGGGATAGCGAAGTCGGTGGCTCGCCAGTCGGGAGCGTTGGAAGCGGTCGCGGAAATCGTGGACGACTTGGTGACGCGGGAACTGCTGCGGGAAATCGGGAACGAGCAGAACGGACGTGGGAAATGAGCATGGAAAAGGAATGGATTACCGAGTCGGGTTTGAACGCGGCGGTAGCGAAAGCCAACCATCGCTGCGGCTATGTCGGTGTTCCGGCTAGTCACCCGCTATTCGGGAAGGATTACAGCGACACCGTGAATGCAAAGGTGAGCGAGCTTGGAGACTTCCCGATAGGCAAGCGTGGAATCATCGACGTATTTCTGGTGGCAGTTGATCCCGAAAGGCAATTATCGCTCGGGTTTCTATTCAACGTTCACGGCGGCATCACGTTTTCCGGCAACCAACTGCGGCTCAATTCCAACCTGTGGTGGTTCGGCTACGACTGTATGCACGCTGGCGACACGCTCGAAACCTGCACGCTGGAATTTTGCATCGGCGAGTGCGAATCGCTGGCAAAGCAACTGGCGGCATTCCCGACCGACAAACGAATCTTCAAGGCGGAAGGAAGTGGGAAATGAGCATGACAGAACACACACCGGGACCGTGGCAAATCGAACCGATCAAGCGGCTCGGAAACGCGCTGTGTGTCATATCGGCCCAGGGCGACCGCGTTGCGCGATGCGACGGGATCAATCTGGTTGACGATGTGCCGCCCAAGCAATGCAGGGCCAACGCGCACCTGATCGCCGCCGCGCCCGACCTGATGGAAGCGTGTAAGCAAATGCTGAGGGTGGCCGAGGTCGTCGGAATCCGAACGCATGTTGACCCCATATACGCCAACGCGATTGCTGCCATTGCCAAGGCGGAAGGACGTGCCAAATGAGCATGACACCGAACCAAGACGACGAACGAGCGGCTGAGTGCGTGGAAGCGTTCAAGCCGTTGGCAGATGTGGCAACGAAAATGACCGAGAAAGAAGTCCTAAAAGTGATGGCGTGGATAGACAACAGGAAGCGGCTGCGAACGCTGTCGAACCGCCAGCTTGTGAATGAATGCCTCGCAACCGACGCGCCCGATTACGACGTGGTGATTGAGATGATGAACCGGCTTGACCCGCAATGGTCGGCGGACATACGGATCACTGAACCGCTCGCCGCCCGTTCCGCCAACCAAGAAGGGGATGGGAAATGAGAAGTGGATATTCGGACGACTTGGATCGCCAGGACGTGGCAATGTGGCGTGGCCGTGTCGCCAGTTCGATTCGCGGCAAACGCGGACAGCAGTTGCTACGCGACTGCCTTGCTGCACTCGACGCGATGCCGGAGAAGCGGCTGATTAAGAATTACTTAGTTAAGGACGGCGAGGTTTGCACGCTCGGCGCGGCCGGCAAGGGTCGCGGCATTGACCTCGTTGGCGTCGATCCTGAATCGCACGACGTATTGGCGAAGCAATTCAATGTCGCCGAGTGCCTGATCCAAGAAATCGAGTGGGTCAACGACGAAGGCGGACCGTACAACGGCGAGACGCCGGAGCATAGATTCGATCGCGTGCGGAAGTGGGTTGTCGAGAACATTGCCGCCAACACAGGAGAACCCAAGTGAGCCACGACACCCTGCAAGCCGCACTAGACGACCTAGACGCAGCAACGACAAAGCGACTTGATGCCGACGCCGCGACCATCGCGCACCTGCGCAAAGTCATCTTACGGGCGTTGCTCGCCATCGCAGACCAGTACGACGGCGCACCCGACTCACCGACGCGGTGGCTTGGCGAAACGCTGGCCGAGTTGCGGGAAGCGATTAACACGAAAGGAAGTGACAGATGAACCTCGAACTATTCTGGGACCGCAAAGGCAAACCCCGGCTGCATCTTGTCGGCGGCAACGGCGAAATCATTATGAGCGGTGAGGCGTACACGCGCGTAGCGACGGCGCGAAAGGTGGCTGCGAAAATCCAGACTGAAGCGCCATGGGGACTCAAGTACGTCGAACACCCGAAACCCAAAGCGAAAGGGAAAACCAAATGACGCAGGCAAGACTATTACTCATCACGCTCGCCGCCAACGGTGACGCAGCGGCCATTGACGAGGTGGCAACGGACGCGGGACTGGACGCGCTTATCGTGGACCTGGCCGACGAGATGGACGCGGAACGTTTCGACGGGATGGGCTGATGCGATGGCTTTCACTCTACAGCGGCGCAGGCTTTCACGACCACGGCATACGGATGGCCGGGAATGAAATCGTCGGGCAAATAGAGTGGGATGCGTTTTGTACGGAAGTGCTGAAAAAGAATTTTGGCGACTTGCCGAGGTGGTCTGATGTCAGAGACGCAACAGTTCAATCTATTCGGGAACGATGTGGACGCATCGACTGCATCACCGGCGGATTCTCCTGCAAAAATATCAGTGTCGCCGGCAAGCAAGCGGGGATTGCGCGTCAGACGGAAAGCGGAATCACCTGGCGAAATATGTTCCGCATCATCCGAGGCATCAGACCGGCTTGGATTGTCGTTGAGAATGTTTCTGCTTTACGAACTATCGCGGCTGACCGGGTACTCGCTGCGCTGGAACGAATCGGCTACGCCCGCACACCGGCGGTGGTCGGTGCTGAGCATGTTGGCGCGCCACACCGGCGGCATCGAGTCTGGATTGTCGGACGACTGGAAAACGCCGCGATGTGCGGATGGGATTATGCATCCAGTCAGGACTCCGGAATCGGTGATGAACGGCTGCGCAAAGGCGGGCCGTCGATTGCCGAGCAGATTAGAGGAACAGTTATCGCTGACGGAATCAAACAATTGGCCGACGATCCACGGCAACAGCGGGAACAACGGGCCGAGCAGAACGGACCTTGGCCGAGCGGTGAACATCGCTGCTTCTTCCCCGGCGGCTGCTGGCGATGCGCGAACATGGCCGACACCAGCGGCGAGGGATTGGAAGAACGACGGGACAGCGCCATCAGCGCAGGCTCGCAACAGTCCATGCTTGCCGGCGGCGGCGGTCTTAGATGGCCGTCCCGCCCAGGCGAACGACAGCACGATTGGGAATCGCCGAGGCTCGTTAAACCATCATTGGGTGAACCAGTTGCAGGGAATGCCCGCCGACTGGTGCGACCTACCGCCGCAAACGCTCGCGCGGTTATGGCTGGCACGGAAGCTGGCGGGATGTTCGACGCCTACCAGCGCAAAGAAGGATTGAAAGCCGCCGGCAACGCGAATCCACCGTGGACACCTTACCTGATCGCACGTTGGATATTGAACGGCTAACACGCGGGCTGCGGCCCGGAAGGAAATGAAGATGAGCAAGAAAATAAAGACGCCGAATAAATCCGCAAGTCCGTGTAACGAGTGCCCGTTCAGACGTGAGTCTGCGAAAGGCTGGATCGGAGGTCACGACGACGCGATAGAGATATACCAGACGGTCAACGCCAGTCATAAATTCCCCTGTCACCAAGTAGTGAACGCCACCAAGAACGATCTGCACGAAGGGGACGAGGACGACGTATTTTCGGATGACGAACTATTCGAGCAAGCCTGTGACGAAGCGCCACATTGTACGGGTGCTTTGATCTTTATGAAGAACACAGCAAAGCGGAGTGACGACCCGGCGATTGAGAAGTTGCGGTCAGAGACCGAGAAGGACCACGATAGCGTCTTTTCAAACGCCGCCGAGTTTCTGGAGCATCACGGCACGAAAGACGAACACGGAAAACTGATGGTGCAGGTGTTTCGTAAGCACCGGCCGAACGGGATTAAGCGCACGTAAACAGTCTGTTAAGGGGGCTAACACGCGGGCCGCGGCCCGGAAGGAAATGAAGATGAGCAACGAAGAATTGACAAGGGAACAGGCGATCGCGCTTGGACAATCCAATTTTTGGAAGTCCATGACGCATCGGGAAGTGGCAACATTCCAATTATATCAGCGGCTACTGTGTATGCCTTTCGGCGTATTCCACGAGGCTGTTGAAAAGGCATTAGGCCGTCCCGTCTTTACCCACGAATTTGCCAACCCGGACGCATTGAAATCCGAATTAATGGGGTATCGGCCACCGCCCTCTATTCAGGAAATAATCGAAATGATTCCGAGCGACAAACGGATATTGATTTCGCTGTGAGCTTGAAAGGAAAACCAAATGACAGAACTACGAACGACGCGGGAAGATTTAGCTTTCTTAACTACGAAAATGCACCGTGATGTAGAGGGGTCGCCGGATTCAGTAAATGCGTTGATGCAACAAGGACCAAACCTTGTCCACGACACCAACGCCGCCCACGACCTAGCCGCCGACAACGCGAAACTCACTGCCGACAACGCACGGCTGCGGGAAGCGTTGAAAGAGTGGGTTGATCTCTTCGATCAGTTGGACGAAGGCGTTGATCCGTCCGATCCGCTGCGAGAAATCCGACATCAGTACCACGGGCAAAGAGTTGAGCGCTCTCGTGCCGCTCTTGCCGCAACCACACCAACAGAGGAAACCAAATGACTGACACCGACAAACGTATCGCCGAAATCACGGCGCGAGCGAACGCGGCGACGGAAGGGCCGTGGGAGTGGTCACAATGTTACGAGTTGGACACGCTTCATTGGTCACTCGAAAGCCCGGCGTCTAAGGAAGTAAGAAGCGTGATTGATTACACGCTCGTACTCGTTCACGACCGGCCCGAGTCGATGACGCACAATCCCGCGAACGCAAACCCGAACTGGCAGTTCATCGCTCACGCCCGAGAAGATATTCCCTACCTACTGGCACGACTCGCCGAGGCCGAAGCCATCCTCGCCAAGCTACCTAAGACGGCTGACGGAGTGCCGATCGCAATGGGTATGAACCTTTTTGCGGTTGTCGATGTGCATCCGCATACCGGGCTGCCGGGAATCGTGGAGTGTGGCTTTGTCGCCATGATCTGCGACGGTGATTTCCTTGGCGGCACGGTTCGCGAGGGGGATGGCGAAGAATACGATGTCGGATTCGATGATTGCTATTCCACCAACGCCGCCGCTCTTGCCGCGAAGGAGACGACATGAACGAA
Source organism: Tepidisphaerales bacterium (assembly GCA_038229715.1). GTDB lineage: Bacteria > Planctomycetota > Phycisphaerae > Tepidisphaerales > Tepidisphaeraceae > JANMES01. Next base: position 42,455 of record JBBROD010000009.1, read on the forward strand.
CCAACAGAACCAACGCGACCCGACAAGCTGTCGGACTGGATAGAAAAATCCATCGCTGGCCGAGGCGGATACGTCAATGCAATTCTACAAGATCACCGTGCGGCTCTTGCCGAAATCGCACGCCTCCGCGAGGTCGCCGCCTTCCTCACGCGGGAATTGTCGAAGCGGGCGAGCGAGTCGGTACAGCGTGAATCAGAAATTGCCAGGCTCGAAGCGGAAGTGATGGCGATGAAACGCGAGGTGAAGCCATGAGCGACACAGCGCAATCCAGAATGACCGTGTACTTTCCCGCTCACGAGAAAACCCCGCAGAACGTGGCCAACATGATGGCGTGGGCCTGTGAGCTAAAAGGTTACACGAATCGAGATTTGGCGGCTGCTGTCTACAACACGCCAACCCCGCAAGGCTACGTCGTCACCGTCACCGTCGAGAAGGTCGCCGAGTAACCGAAGGATCGCACAATGGCACGGACGCTAAAATTCACTCTCCCGTATCCGCCAAGCCTCAACAATCTCTATCCAACCAGCCGCAGCGGACGCCGCTATCTCTCGGCTGAGGGCAAGTCATACAAGCAACTGGCCGCTGCGATGGCGCTGCAGGCCGGTGTCCGCGTCATGGATGGCGAGTTGATCGTGACGATGGACTTCTACCGTCCTCGCAAAAGCGGTGATTTATCAAACCGCGTGAAAGCCGCAGAGGACGCATTGACAGGAATCGCCTACCACGATGACTCACAGATCGTGGACATTCACGCGCGCCGGTTTGAGGACAAGGCGAACCCGCGAGTGGAAGTAACGATTGAACCCACGGAAGGATAACACGATGGCAACTCAATCCGGTGAACGTACACGACTGAATCGAATCGCAGCACGGCGGGCCGAGATCGACAAGGCGAAACGACGGGCGGCGGTGTCCACCGTGGCCGGACGCGGGCCTGCGGCGGATACGGCGCGCCAAGAGCGAAACCGCCAAGAGCGTGAGATCGCCCGGCGGATGGTCAAACGCTTCCACCCACTCATGCGGGACGGCTCAGGCGGCGCGCCAGACCCGATCGTGCTGCTGTACGCCTACTGGCAGGCTCGCCGGTGCGGCTGGGACGCTCTCAGCGCGACGATGCGCCGGAATGCCAACGGTGAGCCATGCGCGCCGGGCGACTCGCTAACGTGGCGATGGTGGACGGGATTGCACTACACGCAGCGGCGGATGGTGAGCGCGGCGAGTGTTTGCCGAGTTTACCACTAAAACGTGCATCAAAAAACACGGGTGTCCTGCATTTAGTCTTTGCCCTGTAAAGAGTTAAAAGCGCGATGGTTGTCAGCCATCCTTTCTATAGAAGCCCATCACTTTTATCGAAAGGAATCTATGGCTTGCGGAATCTACAAGATCACGAATCGCAAATCCGGGGAGTTTTACATTGGTTTGTCCCATGACATTGAGAAAAGGTGGAACGGCCACCGCGCACAACTGTTAAATGGCGATCATCATGCCGCTGCCTTTCAAGCATCTTTTAATGCTCACGGGATTGAGGCGTTTGATTTTGAGGTGATTCAGGAATGTGTTCCCGAAATGCTCCGAGCGGTTGAATTGTATTGGCTCGGGAAGTTGCGCCCACAACTCAATTCTAGTATGCCGACTGAGTTTACGGCCAGAGAACGATCTGTTGAAGATATTGAGGAAGTATTGATTAAACGATCAAATGAAAAATCCAAATCCAGAATCAAGAAATTAGCCAAAGACACTGGCGTTCCGTCGGTTTGTCGGCATTGCGAATGTCGAATCAGTGGCAAAGAGGTCTGCAAAACGTGCGGAATATGGTTCACCAATATCTGTTTTGAATGTCACGACGAAATCGCACACGATATCCTACAGCCTCCCGGACTCAATCCTGAGGAAGCAGCATCGTTTTACAAACAAGCATACGATACGCGCCGTCAAATCCGGTTCCGCCCAAAAACTTTGCCATGATTTCCTAGCAAATTTACAAAAAAGATTGTGCAACCCTTATATCTGCCATAAATACAGAAGGGATATCGCATTATCTATGAGTGACCAGAAATCACTAGGGCGGTGGAATCTGACCGCCAAACAATTTCTCGTTTGCTTGTCGCGTATTAAGGGCTATTCCCAGACCCGGATCGGGAAAGAACTTGGGATATCGCAGCCTCGCGTGAATCAGCATATCGCCGCCGCCGTGAAGAAATACCCACACCTTGCCGAGGCGATGAAATACCGAGGGCGGATGCTGGCCGCCTAACAAGCTCCCTCTCCCTTGCCGGCTGGCGGCGGACCTCACCTCCGCCGCCAGCCTTTTTATGCCGTACCTCAGCTTCCACGAAATCATTGAGAAGCTCATCCGCCAATCGGACGCTCTCTCAGCCCGCGCACTGGACGCTTTCCGGGCCGGGCAGAAGCAACGAGGCCGCCAGCATTGGGAAAAGGCCGTCGCCGCTTACGAGCGTGCGGAACGGCTTGACAAGGAATTTACGGCTCCGGCGTGGAAATCCTGAATGTTCCGTCATGGAACGCGACCCCGAAAAACAGGTTCGGCTGATCTATTCGTCCATCGACGCGACGGATGCGCTCGAAATCATCAATTCCCGGCTGGCGATTGATCCTGAGAATCCTTACTGGCTGGCACTCAAAGTTCAGTGGACGCGGGTTTTACAAGCCAACCAGCAACATGATTCTCCCGGTTGACTTCATCGAATCCCGCATAGCGAAGCTGCTGAAAGACTCGTACATCGCGGCGTCTGCTGCCGAGATAGCGCGGGAAGATGGCAACGAGAAGGAAGCCAAACGCCTGCGGCAGAAATCCGGCAATCTCTACAACCTTGCCGTGAAGCTCGATCCGAACCAGGACGCGAAGGCGTGGCAGGACTAATGCTCATCGTCGCCGCTATCGTCATCCTTGCCATCGTCATCATCGTGGGGCTGCTGGCGGAAGCGTTTAACGACAACTGAAAAGGACTCTCATCATGCCTAGATACGTCTGGATTCTCGCGGCGATTGCTCTCGTGCTGGTCATTTTGTGGATGGTGGGCCATCCCGTTCACGTTTCGACGAACTGAACATGCAATTCAGAACCTTGTCTAGCTCGTTGTCTGTAGTCCTAGCCGCAGCATTTCTGCTGCTGATGGTGCTAGGGGACGCGATGCTATGGACAACGCAGCGATCCGACCCGGTGACACCCGGCGAATGGATCGGCGGCTTCAAACAGCGGCCCCGGCGTAACCGGAAGCCTACAGGGGCCGATGAGGGATTCGGTTAGATTTAGGGGCTTGAGGCGGTGTCACGCCAACGGCTTAGCCCCACCGATCAGTTCATCAATTTCAACGACACGAATATTTCGCTGCTGATTCTGAAAAGCATCGGCAGCGCTTGAACCAAACATGAAACCCATCCCGTACATCTTCGCGGTGCTGCTGATCGGCGGGTGCATCCAAGCCGCCAAGTCGGTTGACCCGTCGCCAACGCTGGTATCGGCGCGGGACATGCTGAGCAAGGCCGTGGAATATCTCACCGCCAAGCCCGCGAACGTGCCGGTGGCGGTGGACCTCATCCAGCAATCGCAAAAGAGCTACGAGCAGGGATTGAAAGACGTTGACGGCCTGAAGGCGAGCAACGCGGCCTTGCAGAAGAAGCTCGATCACGCCAACGACTTCGAGCAGCGTGGTCTGTTCTACCTCATCGGCGGTGCTGCCATCGTCGGCGGCGTTTTCCTCATGGTGTCTGGCATCTTCTCAACCTTCCCCAAGGCGGGACTCGCCATCATCGCGGCAGGTGGTGCATCGCTCGCCATCGCCATCATCGTACCGGCGATCATCGCCTCCTCGTGGATCGTGGCGCTATGCACGGCAGGGTGCATCTGCGGGCTGGCGATTTACTTCACCGTCTACATTATCCAGCGGCAGCACAAGGCCAACGTCGAAAACGTGCAGACAGTGAACGTCGCTAAGGCGATTGCGGCCAGTCCCGAAGCAATGACGGCAGCGGAAGTGAAAACCGAACTGGCGGGGATTCAAAGCGCCTCAACGGAAGCGATCAACGATTCCATCCGAACCAAGTTGGGGATTGCGTAATGAAGTCAGTCTACGGAACGCTCGCATCTTCTGCCGCCGGATTAGTCACTCTCAGCTTGCCGAACATTGAAATCGGCGTGCGGATCATGGGCGCGTCCGTGTTCATCGTGGGTGCTATTTTCGGTGCGATGATTTCATACGAGCGATGGAAGAAAGAACGTCGGGAACGCAAGCGGCAGGAACGCGAGGACCGGGCCGCAGAAAAGCTCGACGAAATCAAGATCGCACAGGAATTGGCAAAGGTCGCGGCGACAAACGCGATCGCCATTGAATCGCAAAAGCACACGAACCCGACTGTGAGCATGGACATCGACGGCATGGCACGGCAGGCGAACGACTTGAACGGGCCGACGAATTGAGATTATGACGACGTATGGCAATCTATTCGCGGGCGGCGCTCGGTACGACGTTGTAGACGCCGGATCGTCAACCGTCGCCAAGTTTTCGCTCAACGGGACGTACTACGGGACGCGCAAGAGCGCCAACCAAACAACCGGCGGCGTATCGTTCACCGTCAAGGGCGTCGCCTATTGCGTCAATCCTGCGGCGACGACCGGGCCGGCGAAGATCAAGATCGGCAGCACCATCTACTTCATCGTGGTCGCGGCGGGAACGCCTGCACCAAGCCCAACGCCGACACCAACACCGGCGCCCGTAGTGATTCCGCCTACACCTATCGGCACGCTGATCCGTCCCGAAGCCAAGACGACGGGCGCGATCCTGGGGCCAGCACTCAAGCAAGTACAAGGGTTCCGTGCGGTAAGCGGCACTGTCTACCAGAATCTCAGGGTCGTGGGCACAGTTAACTGCGACGGCCTGCACGACGTGATGCTCATCAACTGCGACATCAACGGCCCGAGCTACGCCGTGTCGTGCGTTGGCGCGACGGGAATCACCATTAAGAACTGCACCCTGCACGACGTGGGTAGCGCCGGCGTCCACGGCGACGGCTTCAGCGCCATTGACTGCCATGTTTACCATTCATCGGGCGACGGATTCAAGCCCGGCCATGACGTGCTGATTCAGGGCTGCTACGTCGCCGAACTCGGCTGGAACGCTCCCACGGCTCACGCAGATGGCGTACAGATTCGCGGCGGAAAGAACGTCCGAATCGTCGGCAACTATTTCGATATGGGTAAAGGCGTGCCGAACACCGGCAGCAACGCGGCGATCTTCGTTCAAAAATTCTGCGTGAACATCGTTTTTGATCGCAACTGGAATCGCGGCGGGAACTACACGATCCACCTGTACCCGGAAGGCGGCACGGGCTGCGCGGTCACGAACAACATCTTCTACACCGGCAGCGCTCAGTACGGGTTCAAGTCGATTGGTAGCGGCGTGGTGTGGTCGGGCAATGTGACAGAGACAGGGAAGCCGGTGGGGTAAGGGAGCGACGAAAATGACAAAAGAAGAAATCGACAAGAGACTCCGAAGAATTGCAGAAACGGCAAAAAAGCAACGGGACGGCGGATACACCACTGAATCCGACGCAATGATTGCGCTGATACTGATTCAGGAATTAGCGTTGGCGTTGCTAGGCGAAGAGATACCAGTGCCTGTCATAGACATTTGAGGACAACGTGACGATCGAGTCCCTCGAATCTCGCACGCTCTTATCCGCCTACTCGCTCACCGGCGATCATGCGAAGTCGGTCTACAAACTCGGATCGGGCGACACGTTCGACGGCAACGGGCAAAAGGCCGGGGCAGGCATCGGCATTTGGGCGGCAGGTGGGGAAGTCATCGACAGTGCGACGATCGCGGGCAATGTGGTAACGGGCATTTTGCCATATTACCAGTCGGGGAAAGTGACGAATTTAGTGATATCAGGCAACGCATTTAACGGAAAGATGGTGGCTTAATTATGACCATCCTTGAATACATCCAGCAGAATCCCGACGCGACGGATGCCGAAGCCGCTGCGGCGCTCAGCGAAACGACCTACGCCAAAGTCCAACTGGCTACGCTGGCCGCGTGGCTGACGCTCTCCGGTCGCATGGCGCGGTTTCGTGACGCGACGACCGCCGAAACGATTCCCAAGCCGTATCGTGACGCGATCCAAGACCTCGTGGACGCGATCAACAATCCCAAGCTCGAAAATCTCGACCTGACCATTGACGAAATCCGCGCCCGCTGGCTTGGCGGCGGGCAAGTGTTGGCCGGATACGGCGTCATCAGCGCCGACGAAGCCGCCGAACTCGCCGCGATGGGCCGAACGATCACGGTTGTGACCGAGCAGGACGTACAAGACGCTCGCCTGCAGATCGCACAAGACACCCTGCGGCAGCAATGGGCCAACGTCTACAACGCCGGGGTATCCGCCATCGACGCGGGAACGATGACGACGATTACGCAACTGCGGACGGTGAAGTAAATGGCGATTTCCGCGTCGGCATCTTGGGAGATACGCACGACTGGATCGGATCAAAACGGCGGTCTGTATGTTTCCACAGGGACGGACTACAGCCAACAGGACAGCGCCCAACTCACCGTCACCGATGGCGTGACTAATGGCACGACGACGGTAACGAGCGCCACCGGCGGATTCACAACGGCCATGATCGGCAACGGCATCAACGTGGCCGGCACGGTTCGCCAGATCACGGCACGCACCGACACGAACACGATCACGGTCGATGCGACTATCGGGGCCGCGAGCGGGCAGACGATGAAAGTCGGGGGGGCGTGTGTCTCTCCCGGTTTCGTAGCGGGGTTTATGACCGCCGGTAACGTCTGCTGGATCAAAGCTGGGACGTACAACATCAGTTCCGCCACGGCCAACATCTCAGGCGGGAAGATCAACTTCACGGTTCAAGACGGTGCTACGCAGTTTCGCGGTTACGGCTCGACTCGCGGCGATTTGGTTGCAGGATCAACCCGGCCAGTGCTGAAAGCGACGACGGGACTCAGCAGCTACATCATGATTCTCGCTGGCCGCCGGTCATCGGTGTGGGACATCGAGTTTGACGGAAACTCGCAAACAAGCACCCGTGGTCTGCAACTCAACGAAAACTACACGTTTGCTATCCGTTGCTACGCTCATCACTGTGCGTTGAGGGGGATAACCCAATCGTACTCACTGTGCTATTCGTATCAGTGCGAAGTGTCGAATTGCACTGGTTCGGACTCAGCTTACGCCTGTGACGGCGGCGGTGTGGTGGCTTTTGCGTATTCGCACGATAACACAGCGTATGGCTTTTATGCCGGAGGCGGCACTCAGTTTTTGTTTTGCGTTTCGGCGAGAAACACAATCGCTGGCTATTACTTTAACTCAGGCGTATTTGCCATAAATTGCGTCGGATACTCCAATCAAAACGGGGTTGCTTTTACCACCAACGCCTTCGTTGTGAACATGGTCAACTGCGTGATGACCGACCATTCACAGTACGGATTCGGCGCACCAATAACCGCAGCCAACACGCGACTTGTGAACTGCGCAGGCTACAACAACACCAGCGGTAACGTTCACGCAAACCACACTAATTCGACGGGCTTTATCACGCTGACGGCAGGACCGTTCACCAATACCGGAACCAGCGACTTCACACTCAACAGCACGTCGGGCGGTGGCGCGGCATTGCGGGCGGCAGGGTATGGCGTAATCGCTGGACTTAGCGCAGCCGGATACCCGGACATCGGCGCTTACCAGTCTCGCGGTGGCGGCATTGTTCGAGTCGGATTTAGCGGGGGGTTTGACGAATGAAACTCAAACTCAAAACCGCGACAACCAGCAAGCGAATCCGAATCTATATTCAGGACTCGACCAGCACGACCGGCGGCGGATTAACCGGCCTTGTCTACAACTCTGCCGGCCTCACCTGCTACTACTTCCGCGACGGTGACACCTCAGCCACAGCGGTATCGCTCGTAACAGCGACCCTCGGCACGTTCACCAGCGGCGGGTTCAAGGAAGTGAGTGCCGCGAACATGCCCGGCGTCTACGAGATTGGCATCCCGAACGCGGTTCTTTCCGTTGGCGGATCGGCACAGATGGTACTCAAAGGCGCAACGAACATGGTCCCGCGTCCCGTGGAGATCGAGCTTGACGCGGTGGACTATCAGGACGCAACGGCGTTCGGACTCTCCCGCATCGACGCGGCGATTAGCTCTCGGCACGCCGCAGGTGCAGCGGTTGGTAGTGTAACGGGCAACGTAGGCGGCAACGTAAACGGCGACATAAACGGCAACCTAAATGGCAGTGTGGCAGGTGACGTGCTTGGTTTCGTCATCCTTGCTGACGCCTCGATCACCACGGCCAAGCTCGGCACGTTCATACTGGACAAAGCAACAAACATCACGGGCTTTAACGACATTGCAATAACCGACATCGTTGCGGGGGCAGGCGGGGCAGGGCTACAGACAGACGCCTTCGGCTATGTCCTTCTCAGCAACGGCACGGACCCCGGACAGGTATCGGTTAACTCCGGCATAGTGACCGTAACACTTAACGACCCGAACGAAATTCGCACCGCCATCGGTATGTCATCGGCTGACCTTGACGCGCAACTGGACTTGCTGGCTTCGCAGGCGAGCGTGGACGCGGTGCAGGCAAGCGTGGATGGGTTAGCGTCAGGGCAAACGACACAAGAGAACATCGAAATCGGGATTACCGAATCTGAAACCACCATCCGATGAGCACTAAAACACTCAGCATCACGCATAAGGTGGACGGCGTACTAACGGACGCCACCACACTGAAACTCTCGGACCCCACAGGCGCGTTCGGCGTTCGCCTGCAATCTGATCAATCGGTAGTCGTGGCGGATGGGACCGACTTCGTTAACGACGGAATGGGCCTTTACAGCTACGAAATCACCGGCCTGACATCGGGCGCGGTGTACGAATATTGGGTGGAAACAGTCTACGGCGGGACGACCAAGCGGGTAGAGGGGACGTTTACAGCAGGGGGGGTGAGCGCATCTGGACTCTGGATGACGCAAGACTACCTCAACACCAAGTATGGCGCAGCCAATCAGCAAATCCTCGCCGACATGGAAAATCAGCAGAACACCAACGCCATCACGGCCACCATCCAGCAGGCGATCGACGACAGCGAAGACGAAGTTATTACCAATTATCTGTCTGATCGGTATGACATGGATAATGCCACATTGACCGACGCCGACAAGGTCACCCTTCGAAGGCTCACCGGTCCCATCACCGAGCAATGGCTGCATGAGAACCGCGGGGATCGTGAAAAGGAAAACCCGTTCGAAAAATCCGCCAACAAGGCACGTCAGGACTTGGCTGCATTGACCGCGCCGCTATTGCCCGGGCAGAACAACGTTGCATTCCTGAGCCTGGCCAATCGGTCCGGCTGGCTGACCATTGACGAGGAAGCGACGGCGATCACCCGGAACTTAAGCGACAACACAATTACCCAGCAGACGTTAAGCGGGGCGAACCCGTTCAGTATTTACCCGTGAAGCCATGCGGCACATAGCACATCACACCGAAAAGCAGGGAGAGAACAGCGAAAAAGTAGGCAAAGGAAAGCCTCCTGTAAAAAACCGATTCAAGCCTGGTCAAAGTGGCAATCCGAAAGGCCGACCGCCCGGCGAATCGTTGACGACAAAGATCAATCGCGTGCTGGATGAGCCTGACGCCGAACACGGCACGAAGGCTGACGCACTGATTTCGATGGCCATTCGCGCAGCGGAAAACGGAGACTTCAAATTCTTCAAAGAGATCATCGATCGGCGCGACGGCAAAGTGCCTGACCGGATCGCCAACGCTGACGGAACCAATGTGGTGCTGCTCCCGATCAAGTTGGACGGTGACAAAGAATCCACATGAATGTCGCACCCCCGAAGATGCCTCCCCTGTACGCAAAGCAGCGTGCTGCGATCTTCTCGCCGGAACGCTACAGCGTCATCGAAGCGTCTACCAAGTGCGGTAAGACGGCCGGCTGCCTGATCTGGCTGCTGGTGATGGCGTGGAACAATGGCAAACCCGGCCGCAACTATTGGTGGGTTGCGCCGATCTTCCCGCAGGCCAAGATGGCTTACAACCGCATGAAACGTATGTTGACCGGATCAGATCCGCAACGCCGCGTATGGTCGAGTAACGAAACTGAACTCTGGATCGAAATCAGCGGCAAGGGCCGGATATGGTTCAAGTCAGCCGATAACCCCGACAGCCTGTATGGCGAAGATGTTTACGGTGCGGTCATCGACGAGGCGAGCCGGTGCAAGGAACATTCGTGGTATGCGGTGCGGTCAACGCTGACAAGCACCGGCGGTTCGCTACGAATCATCGGCAACGTGCGGGGCCGAAAGAATTGGGCGTACAACCTCGCGCGTAAAGCGCAGGCCGGCGAGCCGAACATGGCGTACTTCCGGCTGACGGCATATGACGCGGTGGATGGCGGGATCCTCAACATCGCAGAAGTGGAAGACGCCAAGCGGATGCTGCCCGATCACGTGTTCCGCGAACTGTACCTCGGCGAGCCGGCTGATGACGGCGGCAACCCGTTCGGCCTCAAGGCGTTAGAAGCCTGCAAGATAGCCGACCTCTCCACCGCTCCGGCCATCGCGTTCGGTGGCGACTTGGCAAAGAGCGTCGACTGGACCGTTACCTGCGGGCTTGATGAAGACGGCGCAGTATGTCACTTGGACCGCTGGCAAAGCGACTGGCAACAAACGCGCAGGCGTATCCTGCAGAACGTTAGCCAAACGCCAGCGTTACTAGACTCAACGGGTGTAGGTGATCCGATCGTGGAAGACCTCTGCCGGGTGATGCCCAAAGCCAGCGGCTACAAATTCTCATCGAACAGCAAACAGCAACTAATGGAAGGCTTGGCCGCCGCAGTGCAACAACAACACGTGCGGATCCCTGATGGATGGCTGATGAATGAAATGACGGCGTTCGAATACACGTACACCCCATCAGGTGTTCGCTACAGCGCCCCGGAAGGGCTACACGACGACGGTGTATGTGCTCTCGCCCTAGCCGTCCGCTGCGTTCAGATGAGCCGGATGAATCAGATCCAGATCGACGACCTTCAACCTGCAGTGGTTTACTAACAATGATCGCAATGGCCGATAAACCAACGACCGAACAACTGACCACCGAGCAGACCGGTGCGCAATCGCCTACGGTCAATCCGTTGCTTTTCGGCCAGGGCGTGCTTTACGCCAGCGGTGGGTGTGCTTCAAACCCGCTGAACTTCCCCGGCTATGGCGGTCTGTACGATCGGACGTATCTCACTTACCGATGGATGCTCCAGCACCCGATCGTTCGGTTAGTGCGAACGATCAGCATCGCGCCGATCCTCGCAAGCTATTGGCAGTACAAGTCGGCTGACGACACGATTCCCCCCGCCCGGGTGGAACTCATCAAAAAGATGTTCGATCGGCTGCGTCAACGCGCCATGACTGACATCCTGCGGGGCCGTGATTACGGCTGGGCACCGTTTGAACCCTTATGGGAGTTGCGTAACGGAGAAATCTGGCTCACCGAACTCAAGCCACTCACCCCGGAATGGACAACCATTTTAACCGATGAAACCGGACGGTTTATCGGCCTGCAGGCCAACACGCTAGAGAATAAGGGTATGACGTTTATGGTGGATGGGAAGTCGTTTTCCGGCTTGCCCGCTCCGTACAAGGCATGGGTTTACACCTACGATCGAGAATGCGGCAATCTCTACGGCCGATCGTGGCTGGAGAACATCCGCGAAACGGCATGGAAGGATTGGCTCGACTGCGCCCAACAGCTGCAGAAACTGTCGGGTTCGATCAGCGGCACACAGATCATTATGAAATCGCCGAACGCGCAGAAGGATCAGTGCATCGCACTGGTCAAGGCGCTGGCGAACGGTGCGGTAGGCGGATGGGTTCCGTCGATGCTGAAAGACGTGAAGCCGGGTGACAACGTGGATTGGACCGCTCTTGCCGAGATGGCTAAGGCGTCGGTCATCGGCTGGGAACTCTTAGACTTCGGAACTCGCACGCCGGCTATTGCGGGTTTGCTCGAGCGAATGCGACACGATGAGGATCTGATCTTCGCTGGCGGATTACGACCCAGCCGATCGGGGTTGGAAGGCAAACACGGCACCAAAGCTGAGGCGGGCGTTCACTCTGATACGGGCATGATGGCCAGCGAACTGGACGACGACGACATTGCCAGCCAACTGCAGCCGATGGTTGATGCGGTTTTGGAATTGAACTTCGGGCCTGACGCACGCGGCTCAGTGTACATCGACCCGCCGCCGCTGCTGGATTCGAAGTCTCAACGGTTTTCCGACTTCCTCACGGCCATTTCAACGAATGGTGACGTGTCGACCGCGTTGGCCAATTATGCCGACGTGGCCGACCTGTTGGATGGGTTGGATATTCCAATTAAGGAAGGCGCTAAGTTTGAGATAGTGAGTACGAAAGCGGCACCCGTTGCACCTGTTGATCCGAACACACCGATCACGCGAGTATCCACGATGGAAAAGCGGCTGGGTAAACGTCTGCAGAAGGCGGGGTAAATGTCGCCGCAGGATTTCGCCAAAAAGATCGAACGCGACCGCCGCCGACGTGAGGACGAACTACTCCTGCTGCTGCTTTTGCTTGCGGGAACGGCCGAGCGTGAATCCGCTGTCTTCCTGAAGCATGGTCTACCCATCAACCGGGTACTCAGCAACACGTTTCTAGGCCAATCAGGCACCGGGGGGGCGGTGATGCTTATCGCTCAGTCAATGGCCGATGCGCACCGTGACGCATTCCGTCGGGTTGGTCTGACAAGCGGCGAACCGATTAAATCGACCGATGCCGGCGACATTGCCCGAATCGTGGCCGCATATCAGGAATCGGCCAAGCTGGCCGCCCAGGCGATGGTGAACACGCTCGCCCGGGCCGTACTTGATCTCAAGGACAAATCCCCGGGCCTGACTCCGCGGCAGGTGGTGAAAGAGGCGTTCGACACGTCTGGGTATGCCCGCAGCAACCCCTACGCACTCAACGCTGGCGTAGAGCGGGCGATCGTTCAGGCCAGCAACGCCGGAATGCTGTCGGCGGGGCGGAAGTCGTTCAAGGACGAGGGCGGACAGCCAGTGAAGATCGTGGAAGCGTTTCAGCAGATCAGCGTGCTGGATGACCGCACGACCGAACTCTGTACGGAACGGGATCATTTGACGCTCGATTCTTACGACCCGTTCTGGACGTGGAACTGTCCACCACTGCATTACGGTTGCCGATCGATTCTGCGGCCGATCTTCGATCGAAATTTTATCGCCAGTACCCGATTGCCGGTACTTCAGCCTGAGCCGGGATTTGGTGTTGCTCCGGCGGGCATCTTCTACCTGTAGACCTCATTCGGTGATTGAAATCATGAATCAACTCACACATAGCGGGCATGTTCTCCAATTGAGCGAAGGCGACGATGCGGGCGGGCATTGGGTGACCATCGCTGGCGCTCATGTCTTCATTGGAAAGGATGGAACGATCGAACAAGGGCCGGCGGAACTCAAAGGAAAGACGATTGAAGAAGCATCAAAAGAAGGAAAGCATGTAACAGAAGTTCATGGAAGCAAAAAACCCGTTACCGATCCATCTTCTCCAAGTGAACTTTCATCGCAGATTGAAGAAGATCACCCCGGATTAAAACTAGAAATCCAGAACAAGAAATCATCCGATGGTCCCGTATGGGAACTCGCAAAAATCGTAGTCCCAGAGGATTCCCGAGGAATGGGTATCGGGTCAAGCGTGATGAAAAGAATTACCGAAGCTGCCGACAAAGCGGGTGCAACTTTATCATTGTCGCCCTCAACGGATTTCGGGGCTTCAAGCGTTTCGCGTCTGAAGTCGTTTTATGCCGGATTTGGGTTCGTGGCGAACAAAGGCCGTGCTGCTGATCTGTCAATTGGCGGATCAATGATTCGTACACCGAAAAAAAGCGAGATCGCCTTCAGTCGCGCGACCGTCATCGCATCCCCCGACGCTGAATTTAAGCCCGCGTTAACACTCGGGCAGGGTTTGCCTCCTGAAGTAATGGGCCAGCCCGCCGCGTACTTCTGGAAGGAAGCTTTAGTTCCCGGGAACTATCAGGACCGTGCCGGTACGAAGTTCACGATTGACGCCAAGCGGGTCGATAACCTGATTGCCAATTTCAACAAGGCGAAGGCCAATGGGTTTACGCCACGTGTTCCGGACGGCCATACCAGCAGTGCTAAGACCAATATGGGTTTCATCCTCGAAGCGCGTAAGAACTCACGCGGCGGATTGGAACTGCTTCACCAAATGGTCGGCGACGATGCAATCAAGGCTGTCGCCCGCAACAAAACCAGTATTTGCACGGTGGCTAATGCCATCGACGAACACGGGAATGAATACGACGAGCTGATCGATCACAACGCGATCGTTCCCGACCCTCAACTCAACAATCTACGGGACTTTGTCCCCGCGCTTGCCGCCAGTCGTGCCGCAACGGAAAGCGCGATCGTTTTGACCCCTGCGGCCGATACCGAAAGGAGTCCAGAAATGGACCTTATCAAACTCCGCGAAGCTATCGGCGCGGCCAAGGAAGTTACCGATGAACAAGTGATCTCCCAAGCTGTCGCCAAATTGGGAGAAAGCACCACGCAACTGCAGTTGAGTCGCTCGGCCGTCGATACGACGAAAACCGACCTCACTACCGCCATCACCCGCGCCGAACAGGCTGAAGCCAAGGTGCTCGAACTCTCCCGGATGAACAGCGCCCCCGATCTGGATGTCCTGAATGATCGCGCAGCCCTCAAAAGCGAGCGAATCGATCTGGCTCTGGAACGCGGTCAATGCACTAAGGCGCAAGCCGACCTACTCAAAGCCAGCCTGAAGGATGGCGACAAGCCCGCCGTACTCATGCTGAGCAAGTCGGGCACCCACGGCACCCCGGTCGACCTGATGCTGAAGGTTCTGGAGTTGAACAAGCCGTTCGTCGGCCTGAGTCTCTCCCGCGCGCAGCAGCTTCCCGACCCCAACAACCCCAGCCCCGCGATGACCGAAGCGCGGAAAAAGGAATTGCTCGCCCATGCGGGCGTGTAATCCGCTTTGAGTCGTTTCCCACAACCCTAACCCTATTGGAGTAATTCCCATGCCTACGACCCTCGAAACCTTTGCTCTGAACATGCTTCAGCCGGCCCAGCGTCCCGAAGACGCACGACAGGACGCCATGCGGATGGCCGCGAGCCTGACGATCAGCAAGGGCCAAGCCCTCAGCGTCACAACCGCAACCGGACTCGGTGGCCTGTTGGTCCCCGGCGGATCTGGCGGCGCTCAGAACTTCGTCGCCTTTTCGATGTATGACGCTCTGACCGACGCAAGCGGCAACGTGTTTTTTGCCGATTCGTCGACGCCCAGTTGGCGTAACACCCCTCGGCAGGTTCTGCCGATCTGGGTGGCTGGTATTTTCGACCCGTCCGATTTGAAGACCAAAGCGACCCCGGTCGCGGAAGTCGACACGTTCACCCCGGCCAACGTCACCACGGGCGACGTTGACACCCTGACCTACACCGCTGCCGATGGCACGGTGACCACGATCAGCGTGACGATCGGCGCAACCCAAACCGCAACGGCTGCCTCTACGCTGCTCATTGCGGCATGGAACGCCAATGCGACGACTGCCGCCATTGCGACCGCCTCTGGAACTGCAACGGTCGTTCTGACGGGCGTAACCGCCGGCACGTCATTCACTGTAGCCAGCAGCGTAGTCGGAACCGGCACGTTGACCCGGGCGGCGACGACTGCCGCTTCGGGCCGATCGTTGGCTGATGTTCTTGTCGGCTGCCCCGGTGCCCGTCTGCTTCACAACGGCTTTTGGAAAATCTAATCGCCGTCCTTTTCCATCAACAACAACCCCTTTAGGAGTGCCACATGGCGACCTTCAATTACCCTACCAACTTCGAACTCCAGCAGATCGAGCCGGACCTTGCCGCAAAGGCGGAAGCCGGTCGATTGGGTCTGGAAATCATGCCCATCCGCAACGCCAACGCCGCCGAAGTCCGCTGGAATCAGCAGGACAATTTCTACGGCCTGCAGGCCCTTCGCGGCCTCGACGGTGCGCCCACTCGCGTTCAGCGGGTTGGGAACAAGACCTACACCTACGAACCGGGCGTTTTCGGCGAATTCGTCGACATCACTGAATCGGAACTGACGCGCCGATCGGGTTACTCCCCGGTCGGAACGCCGATCGACGTGACCGACCTCGTGGTGGACGCGGACAATCAACTGATCAACCGTGAACTCGACCGGATCGAATCGACGATCTGGACCTTGCTCACCACAGGTACGTTCAGCATCAAGATGGACGGCCCGAACGGAACGCAGGTCGGGTTTACCGACACCTTCAGCATCCAGACCTACGCCGCATCGGTGGCTTGGGCGACGGCGGCAACGGCAACCCCGATCACCAACTTCCAGGCGGTTCAACAGCTTGGCGCCGCTGCTGGCCACTCGGTCGACTTGGGTGCCGGTGCGGTGGCGTACATGAACAGCGTGACGAGCAATCGCATGTTGAACAATACCAACGCATCGGACCTGTCGGGGCGTCGGATCAATGGTGGCAACACCACGAACAGCATCGCCGACGTGAACAAATACTTAGCGGCTCAGAATCTCCCGCAAATTCAGGTCTACGACGGCGGATACCAGTCGACGGTAACCGTCGGTGCAACGGTCGGCACCTACACCAAGTTCATCCCGGACGGCAAGGCGGTGGTGGTCGGCAAGCGCACCAGCGGCGCGAAAATCGGCGAGTACCTGAAAACCCGGAACGCCAGCAATGGCCTGATGCCGGGTTCGTATGCGTACACGATCGACCGTGCCAACGGCGTCAATGCCGAGAAACGCACGCCGGCGAACATCGAACGGCATCGTGGTCACAATGGCGGTCCGGTGATCTACCTGCCGTCGGCCGTTGTCGTCATGTCGGTCTAATCTCTCCCAAGGAATTGTGACCATGAGTAAGGCAATCAACCTGCGTGTCCTGTTCACTCAGTTCGCCAGTTGGCCCAAAGGCTTCGTCCTTTCTACCGATGACCTTCCTCCAGGAGCAGACCTTCAACGTCTCTTGGACTTAAAGGCGGTGGAAGTGGTGGAAGATACCCGCACGGGGGAACCACCGCTTGGGCCTGACACGTTCGAAGTCGTTAAAAACCCCGAAGCCGAACCGGCGCATAAGGAAGTGATTCCCGAAGCACCGAAGTCCGAACCGGCAAAAAGGACCGCAGGCAAGTAGCAGTCGGTCAATCACTCTCTCCCTCGGGAAGCCGGAGGAGAGAGTTTTAAGTCAATTAACGGAGACAATTACATGGCCCTTAAAACTACACAGATTCGATTCAAAGCCGACGGCGGCGAAACAACCACCATCGGGAATCAGAGCATCAGTATCCCCCAATCCGGCGGGTTCTACGAAAAGACGATCAAGCTGACCAACGGTACGGGCGCGGGGAAGGCTCAGAAATGGGCGGCAGTGTCGATCAGCCTGGCGGCGGCTGCTCAGACCACTATCAACCTGCAGGCGGTTGCGACAGGCGTTCTGGGCGTGGCCGTGAATTTCACCAACGTCAAAGCAATGATCGTTGAAAACAGTAACACAGATCAGGAAGTCGACACCGTGACTATTACCGGCTCGCCCACGGGCGGTACGTTCACGATCACAGTTGCCGGCCAAACTACATCGGCATTGGCCTACAACGCGGTATCGACCACTACGGTACAAACAGCCGTACAAGCTCTGTCCACCGTGGGCACGGGCAACGCGACTGTGACCGGATCGGCTGGCGGACCTTACACGATCATCTTCGCTGCTTCGTTGGGCGCTATGACCGTCACGGCATCAGGCGCGAGTTTGACGGGCGGAAGCACGCCATCAGCAACCGCTGCCCGTGTCCCAAGCGATCTTGTGATTGGTGACGACAGTAGCGGGACCAACGTCTGGTCGGCTCTGTTCAAGGGCACGAACGCACGCCTTGTCTGCCAACCGGGCGAATCGATCCAGAAGGCTACCACCACCAAGGCCGGGTACGCGGTCGATTCCACCCACAAGAATCTATTACTGACCAACGCCGGATCGGTGGCATTGACCGGCCTGCTGCTGCTTTGTGGCGAGGGAAGCTAACGATGAAACTCAGCGCCACTGACCCCGAAGCAAGCAACGTGAAGCGCGTCACCGTCGATGGTGTCGATGTGACCAACCGATGCGCATCGGTGGATACCGAACTTGGCTGGGCAGTGTGCCTGACATTTGACGACAAAGGAAATATTGTCGCACCGAACGGTTTTATTCAATACGAGAACGTTCGCGGAAATATTGAAATTGAATGGCGGAGCTAATGCGTCACATCAAGGATGAACCGTACCTATTCGCGTCCGAACAGGTCGCGACCGTGGCGCACGAGGGCGTAGACATCACCGCCCGATGCTTTGCGTTCGATGTCGCGCCTGGGTTCGCTTACTGCTTCAAGATGAAGGACGGAGCAATCGAACTGGATTCGTCGGGAGCGAAGAACACCGAAACCCTGCTTGGGCGAATCAGCTTCACTATCGGTAGCGGTGAATGGCATCGCGGGCCGGCCAACATCAGCGGCCATACCGGCGAGCGTAAGCCCATTCAAACCGTTTCGCTCAAGAAGTCGTAACCATGCCCCCACTCGATACATCGCTGACCGTGTACAACCAGTTGTGGACGCTGCTGGAAGCCTCGCCAACGTTTACGTCGCTGGTTTTGGTGGGCAACCGCTTGAAGGCCACCGCGCAACGAGTGAGCGAGCGAGACGCTGTGAAATCCGCACCGGCGGATTTCCCGAAAGTTCGTATCGACATCGCCGATGAGACGGATAACGACCGCTCACCCAAAGTGTTCGGCCAGAACACGACCACGTTCACGGCATCCGACTGTGATTATGGCGTACCCATCCGGCTCAACGTCACAATCAAGATCGTCCACGATGACACCCGGCTTGCTTACCAAACTCCGGTTGAAGCGGCGGTGCGAGGTGCGATTCTCTTGCACGGCCGAAACCTCGGTATCGATTGGGTGACAAACGTCGTCATGCAGGGAGCCAAGCGGGCCGTTGAAAACAGTCCCGATACCAACGGCACACAACGCACGATCAGCAAAATCCGCTTGGAGGTTACAGCACGGCCGAAGCTGTCGCTGCTGACCGCCGGCTCAACCATTTAGGAAAAGATCATGGCAGACAAAGAAAAATTGTACGCGGTTCGATGGGAAGGCGCAGACGACGAACACCTCGGAATGATCGGACTCAGCGTTCCAAGCCTTGACCGCGCCAACGCCGCCGCCGCTCGGATTTACAAGAACGTCAAAATCCTGCAGGTGATGAGTGTCACCGGCGAACAACTCGACAAGATGAAGAAAGACCTGCTCGCCAAGTACGCCGCTCGAATCCCGATCGACGAAAAGACCGGCGGCGTTCCCGAATTGGCGCTTCATAAACCCGAACTGCTGGCGGATGAGAATGTCTGATGCACTTCAATTGTTCGATGACATGGAGGCGGATATTGCCTCGGCTGCCCGGACGATCACGGAGAAAATAGTCATCGACGTTCAAGATCGAATCGGGAAGCCTGTCGGGTTCATCATCGGCCCGCGTGGCGGAACGAAGAAAATACGATCCAAGCCGGGCGAACCACCTCGAAAAGATACCGGAACACTTCAAGCTGGGATGACTTCCGAAGTCATCGCCGTGGTGGGCCAAGTTGCCGGGTCGGTGTTCGATGAAGTTCCCTACGCCGAACGACTCGAAGGCAGCTTGGATCGGCCCATCCTGACAGACCTCGCGGAAACCTACGAAGATTACATCGCCGACGGCCTTGCGCGTGCAGCCGCTGGCGAGTTTTAACCTCAAAACCTTTTGGAGACATCAACATGGCCCTTGCACTACTCGACGGCACTAGCGCGAACATTGATCTTGAGATCGATAGTTCCTCACTAAAATGCCAGATCAACTCAATGGCGGTTCAGTTCAACCGTCGCGCCGTCACCCGACCTCCGACGTTCTGCTCGTCGAATTGGGAGAGCGCCATCAACGGAATGAAGTCGATCAACTTCGCCGCCAACGGATTCCTGGCTCAAGGCGATGCGACGGCAAAACTCGGTCAGTACCACCTGACCGATACTTATCCGCAGATCACCGCGACCTTTGAAACCGGCTGCACGGTCGATTTCTCATCGGTCATCGAAGGTGACTCGGGCGCTACACAGGCTGCCGAACTCGCCACCCGTAGCATCACCGGCCGTAACCACAACGACGACGTTGCAGTTGCTTGGGTTGTGGCCTAATCCCTCTCTCAATAGGAATATCTCATGCCTGATCTGGCTGACGCCTTTACGTCTGCGCCGTACATCTACGCCATGATGGACGGGTCAACTGTTTCGTTCAAACGGATGCTGATGGAGGAGTGGTCGTCTCTGACCGCCACGCTTCGCGCCGAACGAATGGCAGAAGAAAACATCCTCATCAATAAGCAGGTGAACGAAAAGGACTTCGAGCAGCGGGCGCGAGTTCGTTTCATCGCGCAGGAATATGTTCAGAGCATGACGACGTTTCAAAAAACGCTGCAGTACGTTACCCAGGACGTTGACGGCATTGAACGATTGTTGAAGTTCAGTGCCGTCAACGTCGATTGGGCGGTGGTCGGCAAAAAGATTCCGCCGATCGATAAGATGCTGATCGCGGATAACATCGTTCATCTGCCGATCGTGAAGTCGCAAAACCCTTCCTTGCCCGCCGGAAGCAAATCGCAGATCGCTACCGACGGGCCGAAGCCAGCCAAGAGCCGCCGTGGGAAGAAATCTGCGGACTCATTGAACACGTCTTCCACCGAGATCCCGGCAAGCTCACCTTCCGCCAGTTAATGAGCAAGGCCGCTCATGCGCGGCAGTTGCTTCCCAGGAAACAATCGTCGTCTGACTCTCAGACGAAACCACTACGTCCATTCAAGTAGAACACCATGTCACGATCCGTTGGCATCGATCTTCGTTTCATAGCCGATTTAGCGGACGCTCGCGCGAAGTACGAAGCGTTCATTAAAGAGGTGGAGGGCCGGCCGGTCAAATTGACGATGACGGCCGTCACGCCGGAAAAGGCGAACGCGGAAAATGTGGCTACCCTTGGTTCGCCGGGTGGGGTTAAGGCTGAAGGTCCGTCTGCCGCCTCAAAGCTGGATCAGCAGCAGTTTGCGAAGACTATCGGTGCGCAATACGGGTCGCCGGAATGGACTCGCGGCAACTTAGGGCCACTTTCGCCGTCTGCACCGGCATCGGTGACGGTGCAGCGTCCGAACTACGCCGCGAAGTTCAGTTCCGAAGAGGAAGTGGCTTTACAGGCGATCGGTTCAGGTTTGGGCGTGAAGCGTTCGCAGGCCGAGCAGTTGTTGTACACGGTTAAGACCGAGAATCCTTCCCTGAAAACGGCGGACGAACTAGCGCCCGCGATGTTTTCGCGACAGGGTGCTGGTAGTCCGTTGTTGAGCATCCCAGATGAACCGGCTGTTCCTCCGATTGCGCCAGCGGGATCACTCATCAATCCGCCGCCAGCAACGCCAACAGAGACAGCAGGACGGCGTGGGCGTGGCCCTCAACCATATGGCGGACGCTTTGGTGCGTTCCGTGTGGCTGCTGTTGGATTGGCTGCATCGCGCGAGTTCGCTCAGATTGCTCAGGTAAATCTCGACTACAACGCACAATCCATAGAAGACTCTATTACATCTGGGAATAACCCAGTCGCACAAGCGGCATCACGCGCTCGTCAAGTAACATCGGCACAGATTGCATCTAAGGCGACAGCGGAAGCCGTTGCAGGAGTGCCTTTGGCGGCGCTGGGGGCTCTCATTGGTTCGGCTTTCGGGCCTATCGGTACAGCAGTTGGTGCGAGCTTTGGACTAGGAACTGGGAAAGTTATTGGTGGGCTTGGCTACAGCGCCATCTACGGAAAACAGGACGCGATAGCACGCGGCAATGCTGAACGATCGGCGGCGGATGCTCAGGTTCGGGAGCAGGACCGGCAGCGGTTCAACAATATCGAACTGGCTAATCGCTCGATCGGCGTGTATGGCTACGGAAAAGACATATCCGAAATCAATTCGGCTGAACTGAAACTACAGCAGGAAGAGAGCGACCGTCGGCGGGATCGACCCGGTACAACCGCCTCACTAGAAAAAGTACAGGATGCCGAACGAGAATCACTACGCCTTCGATCAGCAGCACTTTCCCGACAATTGGATGTTGAAGGCGCTGCCGTGGCGGGTGGCGAGCGAACCGCTAAACGACTGGCATTGGATAACCAGATCAAGAATTTGGAAGGGCAATACACCTACAAGGATGCGCTAAGTTCATTCCTCGGATTGAATACTGAAAACACCGAACAGAACGCAGTTGTCACGAAAGCGATCAAGCTGGCTCAGGATCAAAAGCGGGCAACGTATCTCGACCAGAATACATCACTTGTCCAAAGCCGGGCACAGACGGCGCAAGGCGTCTTCGATTTACAAAGAAACACGCTCGGCGGACTGTCTGCTATTACTGGCGCGTCGTATCTCGCCGCCGCCAATGCACCACAAGAAAACCGGCAACAGCTGATTGAGCAGGCGACGGGCAGATTTGTCATCGGTGCTGAAGCAATCATCCGAGACAACCGCGAAAACACCTTTGACCTCGGCCAGCAGCGGACGGGAAATCGCCAGCAGCGAGAGGGTTACACGCTGGAAGGTCAAACGACTCTCATTAATGCCGAACGCACAAAGGCGTTGCGAGAGGCAGGCGGGACCGGCAATCGGGTACTGGATTACGTCTTCGGATTCACCGCCAAGCGAAACGAAATCAACGCCGGCGCTGACGATCAAATCAGATTTGCTCAGCAGGACGAATCCCGACGAATCATTGGTGTACAGGGCCGAGTCTCTTCCGCCGGATTCCAACTCAACGATCAACCACTCGACGCTCAGATATCAGGCATAACCACATCTTATAACCAGCAGCGACAAGGCATCACCAACCCGACTAGACTGGATGAACTCAGCAAAGCCGAAACCGCCGACAAGCAATTAGCACAACAGAGATTCGCACAGCAGGTGCGACTGACTGGTATCGGTTTGGGTTATGAGTCTTACGCTCTTGATCGTTCCCTCGCTCGCGACCCGATCGGCGCTCAAGCTGCGAGTATCGCCGGGGCCGCGATCACCAAGGCCAATCAACTCGCCTATTCGGGATTGAACAAAGAGGCGGAAGCGGAAAAGCGGATCGGGATTAAGCAACTAGAGCTTACGAAGCAGAACTACCTAGACGCATTTCGCGGACGAGAAATCGACTTACGATCAACGGCCGTTACCAACCCGAGAGACGTGACCGACCCTTCCTCGGTTTTCGATGAAATCGCCAAACAAGAGCGGAACATAAAAGACGCGAAGCTCGGCAGCACTGGTAATGAGCAAGCGGACTCGCCAGCAATGAAAGAAGTTCGCGACCTGCTTAAACCGCTTATGGGCTACATCGAAAAACTTGCCACCGGCCAACAGTAAAACATGCCAACTCCATCATTCCAAATCGACACGGTTGAGAACTCGTCCATTGAGCTTAGCGGGCAGGGAATCCGCATTTCTCGCGGGTTCACCGCCGACTACCTGAATACCGCAGTCGACCCGCAAGACCTCATCATGCAGGTTTTCGCCTTGGCCGGGTTCCCGGCGATCGGTGATCCGCACCCTACAGCAGCCTACGCCGATGCGCTGGTGTCGAATCTTATCGTGCAAGGTAGTGCGTCGGATGGCGTTCAAGGCCAAGTGGTCTACACCAAATCGGAAGGTGGATACACGCCATCGGCGTACGTTGTGACACGAAGTACGCGGCTGGTGGACAGCATAGAAACCATTCTGCCAAACGGCACGCCGCTGCAGTGTGAATTTTCCGTGTATGGCGCGCACATTCCAAAAGACTTCATCCCGATGCGATTCGCGCGTCCTTCATCATCCTATGTTGTTGAAGGTTTGCGGTATGGCGCGCCCAATTACCCTGGGGCGGATTACGTTGGATATGTGAACGATGCTACTTTCCTCGGTCGAGCGAAAGGCCATTTGCGTATTGAAGAGTTCACCACGCAATGGAGTAAGTATCTCGGCTATCACCAATTCCGCTGCCAATTGCTCGGGAACATTCTAGGCCGGGATTGGTCCACGTTCGGCATCCTCTACAACTCTCTCGTGGGTAAGTACGTCAAGGTTGATCCGGCCGATATAGCCGCCTCGATCGCCGACGCTTACGCCTATGGATTAATAGGTTCTACTTCGACGAAGGGATTCCTGCACGTCGGAGGGTATCCGCTTGTCAATTTCCCATCCATCGGACTTTAACTCATGGCCGACGCGATTCCCGGTAACGCGATCCAGAATACGAACGCGCCACTTGTGCGATTTCCGCCAACGGGACTCGTCAACTTCAATGGCGGCAATCGGATCATCGACGAATTGAACCGTCGCAATGGTTCTGGGGGAACCAACGGTCAAACGCCCGCCGGCGGTGCGCAACCGAACGTTCGATATCAATTCTCATCAAATGGGGATTTTCTAGGAGTTTACAACGCCAAGCAATTCAAAGATGGTCCTAACCCATCCGTGGTGGCTGATCTGACGGCTGATGATTTGGGAACGCTATCGGATGACGAAGATATTGTGGTATGGGTGTTGGAAGACATCGAAGCCGGGGCCAGAACAATCGACGTGACTACAGACCCGCCTCCGATTGGGGCGGGAGTGGTTATTCAAGAAGATGAGGCAACGGGATGGCCGATCGCGGTTCATGTTGCACCGTCGCCGGGAAAAGAAACCGTCCTCGTCCAAATCACCGCCAACGCATCCGGCGGCGGGAAGTACGTCGGCACGATCTACGCCGGCACGTCAACAGCGGTTGTCACGGGCAATCTGGCGCTACCCGAAGGCTTGACGGCTGGCGCGACGGTGACGGCCCTGAACCCCGAAGAAAACGGCCTACCGACACACTGGATCAAGCTCGATACTTACGTCGAGTGCGCGTACACCGGCGGCAAGGACGGCGACGGGAATCCGCTGGTCACAATCTGCTCAACGCCGGTGTACCGCGTGGCATCACCGGAAGATTTAACCGTTGTCCCAAGTCCCGTCACCGACCCTAGCGAACTGTCATGGACTCGCGGCGCGGTAACGAGCGGATCTGCGAAGGGCGATTGTCCATTCACGATGCGATTCGTGGCTCGTAAACCGGAAACCAGCATATCGGGTTCGGTCGTGACCATCACCTACTTCTACGTCGATGTTCTGGTAGACGCAGGCGGAAGAATCGCGCACGTTTCCAGCCAGACGATCGAGGAAGTCACCGGCAAAGCGTGCGTAACTTAAATGCCTTACCCGCTATTCAACGAAGACGGCTTGCAGATGTTCGGCGCGGACGGCAAGCCTTACTACGGCGAGGCCGATGACCCGTGCTGCTGTGGCGACACGCCAACAATCGTCAGCTTTTGCGATTGCTGTTTCAGCAGCGCAATGAGCATGACAATCACGCTCCCGACACTCTCCGCGACCGCCGACTACGGCCCGACCGCATGGCAGACGGACGGCGTTAATGCTCACAATGCCATTGTCTCAGCAGACTTTATCCGCACCGTGTTCACCGCCAGCGAAGTAACGTGGGAAGCTTATTCCGATGAATGGTATGACGGCGGAATAGGTGCGCCATTCCAATGGCATTTCATCGTCCGCTACAGTTGTTCCGGCGAGCCGGATTACATCATGCTCGCTGAATTTTCCGCGATTCTCACCGAAGGCGGGGTTGATATTGCTATCGGCTACAATGTGGAAGTGACCTATGACTGCTGCGGATTCGAGTGGATTGGGACGGATATTGTGTTCGGTGCTAGTAACCCTTCCCCGCCATACTGGACGGTTGCCGCAGCCGGTTCGCCAATGACCATCACCAATAACAAAACGTGCAAATGTGCAGGCGGTGATTGCGTTCCAACATCAGACAACTCCGACGCCACCTGCACCGATGGCGTGAACACATGCACCGGCGCACAGGACGACGGTTGCCCGCCATGAAGCGATTCAGCATCCGTGCCACCGAAGCCGTAGCGAAGTCCCGCCAGCCGGGATACCTCGACGCTGTACGCGCCGCAGCCACGGTGGACGACACGCACTACACGCTCACCGATGAGGCATTTAACGAGCTGGCGACGAAGTACAAGCGGGCCTTGCCCGTGCAGGAGATTCCCGAAGGCTGGACTAGCGCCGCCGCGAGAGCGGGACTCGACAGCAAGGGGAGCGAAGGGTGCGGGTGCTGATTACTTTTCGCCAGCTCGTAAAGGCACAATGAACGGTGCTATGTCGAGTTCAGAAAAATTCAAAACCGTTCGCTTCGAGCCTTGCACATCAACGTAAGAATAAGTGGAAGCGATAGCTGGTTTATCAAAACTAGTTACTGATCCATCGACAAGCCCTTTGGTATCAACTCCTGAAAAAACACATTTAGCGTATGGTTTCTCGTCCTCACCTTCCCATGGTGATTGAAAAACGAGTTCAACCAACACCTTGTTGGCATCTAAAATCTGAATAACCTTCGCTTTGCCCGGAGCGCCAACCCAACCCACTTTCAAATCGCTTGTAGGCGTGGCACTGTCACTCGACCACGTTGTCGATGGCGTCGGCGGCGGCAAATAATCTTTCTTTGCTGACTCTTCCTTCAATTTCCTTAGGCTGGCGATCTTAACCTTAACCGACTGAGAAACATTTGAATTATCACCGGTAGCTTTCTGAACTTTTGACAGCAAGCTTTGTGATTCTTTCAATTCGGTATCGTAATATTTCCTGAGCCGATCTCGGTTAGCCATTGCCGCATCAAAATACAGCCGGACGTTAGTTGGTGCATCTTCCTTTAGCTTTAGACCAACGACGGCACGGTGGTCATTGGCTTTCGAGCCCGTTGTGGTTTGACCAGCGCAGTTGGAAGTTGAGATAAGCGAGATGTACAGCAGTGTTGCGATTATAAATATCCACAGCTTCATAGGTTCCTTTTGCTCGTTTCCAGCCTAGCCCCACGCCCATTCAAAGCACGGCATACCAACCTTCGATTTTCAAATCAAGATTTCGCTGAATAGAGTAGATCACGAATGGACCCGGTAAGCCGGCGGCATCGGGATTCTTTGGGTCGAAATTTGAAGGCAATGCGAAGTGTAAGATCGTCGGTCCTACGGCCCGGCGCAGATAGAAACCCGACTTGGATTCAGTTTCCGCCAAACCAACCCCGTATTTGGAAAGCTCTTTAAGAAGCTGCGTCCATGTAGCCGTATTGGTTGCCTGCCGCTCTCCATCCATGATGTGGACCCCTCCACGCGAAGACGTGCTTACGCTGCCCGTTCAAATTCGATTGTCTTGATCGGCTTCCGCTTGCGTAATGCCGTGGCAAGGGCCATCGCAACATTGTCGGGAAGATGGAAGCCCTTGCTCTCGGATTGGGTTCCGGGCGTCCATTTGTCTTTCACGCTTGCAGGTGCTTCGCTGATAAGCGCGAACGGTGCTTCTTTGCATTCCATCGCAACATCGTATGAGACGATGATGGCGTGTTGGATTTCCGCGATGAGTTCATCTACGTTTGCACCTGAAACAGCAATATCCAGCTCAAGCACTTGGGCTTGTAGCCGATCAGCGCCCATCGGGGCAATGATCGCTCGTAATTGGCATGATTCGTTCATGTCTGCTCCCTTGCTCATCGCTTGATTGTAGGACATCGCCTTGTCTGTCATCGTCCGAGTGTACTACATGTGTCAAGGGAAATAATTATAATAACAGTCTAATGCTGAACTTATAGACCATTTCTAAAGCAGCATTAAGCAATTATTTGACATGTAGTAACCACGCACAAGTTAAGAACTCATCGAAAGTTGCGGATCAATTAGACTGTCCGCCACCCGTTCAAGTCAATCCAATGATTTTAGAGCGTGTCGTCCGTGCTGAACACTGACAATACCACGAGTGCGCGATGGTCGATCTCGGGTAGTTGTTTGAGTGCCGGCATATCCAGATCGAACCGCAGTCGATCCAACCGTTATTTTTGAAAGATACGCCTTAGATACAAAGTAGTCGGTCGCAATCCGTGGTATATGCTTAGGTTATGGATGGTAGTTATTGGTACTAGACGGCGACGGTGTTACTGAAATGGAACGTGGATAGGCGTTTTTCGTTGTGAAAACGGGATTATCAGACTAATCTAGCTGCGCGGTTCATCAGGCAAGAATCATTCCGGTTGCGGCGAGGACGAAAAAACACGCATAGAATCAGATGATTTGGTCGATGATTTCAGGGCCACTTGAGAGGTTTTGGACCATGAAAAAGATCGAACTGGATGACGAAGTTGTTATCTATCCCAACCACGAAGATGGCGGGTGGATTGCGCATAGCCTTCGCACAGATCAGATTGGAATTGGCGACAGCATCGTTGAGTCTTTAGCCGATGTCATGCGGGCCGTCGATCAGGTATGCCGTGCTGCGGAGAAGGATGAAACCCTTGCCTATCTCCGAGAAGCGCCCGGCGATATCAAAGAAATCCTCGCCCGTGCTAAGCCGTTGCCGAAGGAAATATTTGAAGTCGCGCATTGGAAAGTACACGGACGTTGGCCGCGTGGCTGGAGCGATCCACAACCTGAAGATGGGGGCGATGCGTTCAAGGCTGAGATTCGCGAGCCTGCATCGTGTTAGTAGATGGGAAGACCTGTCGTTAAATGGGGTGAAGTGGCGAGATACTTTTCTCGTTGCGGATATACCATCTACAACGATGGCGGCGACACACTGATTCAAGCGCCAAGCGATGGAACGAACACCGGCCAGCGGCAACAGGTTCGCATCGGACATAGATTCAGCAACCATGCGGGCGCTCAACTTCAGGGCGCGCATCTCCAGAAAATAAAACGCGCTTTCGATGTGTCATGGGAAACGATTCTGGATGGTTAGACCGATAGCACCTGACCGACTTCCTGCCAACCCTCACCCTTCCAACTCGCATCCCACCAATTCCGCCAGCCGACACGCCGCCACATAGTCAGGCTCATCGCCACCCGTCACCCGCGCAATTCTGACAGGCTCACCATCGCGTACGGCGTGCATCTCAACCGACGACCCAGGACACAGCAGCGAGCCGCTTAGCCGGTGTACGGACACCGTGTAGCCTTGCGCCGTGATATGCCGCAGCAGGGTGAGCGTGACGCCGGAAGCGTGCCAGGATGATTCGCGGTCGGACACGTCACTTGTGTACCACGTCGGCCGGCCTGTCCACCAGCTTTCCACAGATAACCCACATTCACCAAGCATGTCGCGAGATAATTTTTGGCTTGATTTGTTTGGTGTAAGTTAGGTATAGTTCGCGTCGGTTGAAGGGATACGCATTTCGGGCACGGGACGCCATTCTGTTATAAAAGCAGGGGATTTTTCATGGCCATCATGGTTTTTCAGGTAGGCCCACACGCTTATGTACCGATCGTCACACGTAAAAAGCTTTGGGGGATTAACAAACAGGCATTAGAAGGACAGGCGCGGGAGAGCGACCGAACACTCAGGATCAGCCATCGCGTGGCCCCGGAGCGTCGGGAGGAGATTCTGCGGCATGAATACTATCACGCATGGTTGTTCTCTGTGCCTGACCCACGGAATGAGGAGGAGGCAGCTATCTTGAACTCAACGATTGGCCAGCAGTTCGATCGTGACTTTGCGGCCGGCGGGGGAGTTGCCGCCCTGATGGTAATGGAGCCAGACGACGAGCCTGATGCGGATCCGGCCATCGAGCCGAGCGCACTGGAGTTGTTGCGTCGAGCGAAGTATTCGACGCTCACCGGCGATTGGTGGAAATACTTTCAAGCCCTTTGCAAAGAGCGAAAGGTCAACATCTGGAGTGATGAATTGTTTCCACGGCTAATCCCTGACGTGGCGACTAACTCGTTCCGCCTGGCACTGGTGGTCAAGATCGAGCTAATGCGGAATCGCGCTTGTCGGTCCAAGCGATTCGCTGGAATGGATAACCCGATCCGCCACTACAAAAGCGGAGTTATTCAAAGCGTCACTATGACAATTTATCGGCTGATTGGTGGAGAACGATGCCCGTTTACAACAACGGTATCGTTTGATGAGTTTAAACCCTATGCAATGGGCGATTGGCCGAGTAAACAACCCGGCGAGTGGCTCGAAAAATGCTGTGAATCGAAGCTGCTGCGCCGTGCTTTTGCTGAATACATTGGCGATATGTACTCACAAGAGGAGATGATGCACGTTGAGAACAAGCCCACTCAACGAACGACAAAGCGATCTGATGATGTTCCGGTAGACGAACCTTGGCAGGATGATGTTGATGTATTCGAGCCAACAAACGCCTAGTCTTTAACTTCGGGCGGTTGTTTCTTACCGGCTTTCCGCCCAGAAAATTCCTGTTTGTCGATTAGGCCGGCTACGTCCGCGCGAGTAGATTTTCGCTTTTCAATTTCCAACAATCCTTTAACGATGCTGTTTTGGACGACGTTCCAGAGCAGTATGTTCGCTAACGGATTTTTCACGTCGAGCATGTCGGCAACCAACTGCACGGCGCTTTTCGCACCATTGCGCCCACCCTTGTTCTTCCCACGAGATACGAAAACATGCCTCTCCCATCCTTGCTTAGGCTTCCATATTTGCCATGTCTTTTCAAATTCATCGAAAGACTTTGCCTCAAAAGCTTTGGCGTACTTCTGTCGGCTAGCAACCGACGCCGGCTTAAGACCGCGCACGTGACTGTTAATCGCCGCTGAACTCAGTGCAGATTCGCGCGCAACAAAGGATATCCCTTTCTTCTCGTCAAATATCTTGTAGTTCAAATAGTCAGCAAAATGCGATTCGTCGTCCGTAAGTTTTGGCATTTCAACAGCCTATGTAAAAAGTGAACACTTTTAAAACAATAGTTCTAGGGGTGCATAAAGAGAAAACAAAAAACTTGACAGGCGGGCAGTCGTATGTATCTTGTATATATTATGAAAACAAAACGACGCCAGCGCATTCACGCTAAACGTAGGCCGATCCCCATGCGTCGATCCGAAATCATCGACATGGTAGAGACGGTACATGCCTCTGGTGCAGCGGCTACAAAATCCGGCACGATGGTGATGCTGATTTCCGAAGCCTTTAACCACCGCAAGTTTCTCGCTGAACAAAAGACATCTGATTAACCGTATCGCGTGGGCCTGCGGACGCGCTAATAATTTCGGCTGTTTTTGCTACTTTCACAGTCCAGTCCGTTACGACCGTAGAGGATATGACATTTATCGCATCGTACCGGGTGGCGTATCGAAAGATGGGACTCCCGACCCGGACGATGCGATTTTAGACTTGCGCCGGTCCTGCGTCGTGTTGGCGTAGGGCGTCCGAAAATCCAAATCGGTACGTCCCGATTTGGTTGGGATCGGATTTGCGGGCGAAAGCTCGCACGGTGCTTTGGCGTGTGATGGAGTAGGTATCCAGCCGGAAACGTAGATTCTCTCGTGACGACGAGCGAAGACCGCGTGCCGCCCCGAGGGCAATACCGGGCTTCTACCATCACTGTCCGTTGTGTTTGGAGGCATCCATCGCAACGGCATTTGCAGCAGCGACAAGGGTGAACGATACCGGCGAATGATGTGGTCGCCGTTGATCGTCGCGGGTTCAATTCCCGCCGCTGCGATTCGATCGGTGAAGTATCAGCAACGCCGATCGTGGCCTGTCACGCTACGGCAGAACATCCCGAAGCCGCTGGCCCGCTACACAACCCACGGGCCGGCGGCGGAAGGGAAAGGGAAATGATGGACAATCCGAAATTCAAAGTCGGTGATGTGGTGGCGATATGTGGTCGAAACGGCATTAGAAAATCAACTATCTTGCATGTCACGCCGTCAGGACGTGTTACGAGATTAGATAACTTCTCCGATATGAAGTTTAACCAACGTGGTCGGCAAATTCCGAGCGATATTTGGAGTCGTTCTTACATCGAATTGTGGAACGAATCGCATGGGAAAGAAGTGGAAATACAAAACGTAAAAGGGTATCGCCGCTGGCTGTCTGATCCTTCAGTATGGAATGACGTTCCAGACGAAATCGTGAAAGAGATTTACTTGAAGGTCAAGGCAGCACAAAAGGTAACAGCATGAACGATTACTCAGAACGCTTCGGCACGCTGGTATTGCTGCTCATCATCGTGGTTGGCGTTCCGCTGGCGTACACGTTTCGATGGAGTGCGGCATGATCGAGAACGAGATCGACGAAGGCTGCGGATGTGTCGCAATGATCGTGATGGTGACGCTGCTGATCTTCCTGATCGGCTGCGCGGGCTTGGCGATGAAGTTCGCGGTGTGGGCTTGGGAGTGGTGAACAATGAGCGAGACAATCTACCTACCAGCGACCGATACCCTGCCCGCGACCGCCGCGCCGCCGCTGTTGACGGAAGATGAAGTCCTGCGCCTACTCCGAATTGAATCGAAAGACGGCTACCAAGCCATCCGCAGAATGCGCGAACAGCCGGACGGGTTGCTTGGCTTCAAAGTCGGCACGAAGATGCGATTTATGCTCTCGGATGTCATGCAATTTCTGCAAGTTCAACGTCAGAAAGCGATACCTTTCGCCCCCAATGTTGCCTCCAAAGAGAATGAATCGGCGGGTGCAAGATGAAGAAATCGCCCGTAAAAACCGATGGATTCATAACATTCGGCCCGCCGATGACAAATTGTTTTGTAAACAGCAGGTCGTCGGATCGTGCCCGACAGGTGGCTTTTCTCTCATCTCATCTCAAAAGCTGTAAGTAAACTGCAACGCGATGAACAGCGTCGGGTCGACGTGATCCTTGATCAGACGATGGCCGTTGCTGTCGTCGAAGGTCAGCTCTTGCCAGGCGATAGCGCCGATTTCCCCTGAAATCTTGAACTGGGGTGAAGGCTTCCATTCCGCGCCGAGGCGGACGGGGATGGCGTCGTCCGTCAGCACGCCGGCCGTCCTTGGCAGCAGCAAGCAGTTGATTCCGGGGCAGGATGTGATGGCGATCGGCACGCCGTTCGGGCTGGCA
>JBBROD010000010.1:0-74826 GCA_038229715.1 Tepidisphaerales bacterium
ATCGACATGGCCGAGGATCGTAACCACCGGCGGGCGCGGCACGAGCAGGGTCGCATCGACCTCCATGCTTTCGAATTCCTGCAGCAGGTCTTCTTCAAGCGTGGTCTGCTGAGCGATCTGCAGTTCAATGCCGTATTCCAGCGCGATCGTGCCGGCGGTGTCCACGTCCAGACCCTGATTGATATTGGCGAACACGCCCTGGCTCATCAGCTTCTTAATGATGTCGTTGGTCTTAATGCCCAGCGCGGCAGCAAGGGATTTGACGGTGATCGGTTCTTCGATCTGCACCGGTTCGCCGCGTTCAACGGTGGAGCGCGCCTGCTGGTGCGTACCACGTTCACTGGATTTCTTCAGGTGGCTGTCGAACGACGCGCGGCTGGCGCTGGCGGCGTTCAAACGGTCGCGGCGCTCGATCAGATCGGCTTCGGTGTATTCCTTGAGCTTCTCCATCGCTTCGCCGCGACGACCGTCCGGTCCGCGACGGCGGGCCGACAGCGTGCGGTTGCCGGCCTTGGCGGCGGCCTTCTTCTTTTCAGCGTCGTCATCCTCGTCGATCGGTTTCACGCCGCGACCGGTGGTCGGGCGGGCCTGAGTGAACGCGGGCGCGTCGTTTTGCTGGCCAGGGCCACCGGGGCGCGCACGCGTACGCAGTGGCGCGACGATGTCGGGCTTCTCCACGCGAACGACCTTCGGCCCCTGCATGGTGGGCTTAGCCAGCGTTGTCAGTTGCGGCGCGACGACAACGGGCTTGCGTTCAGGCGCTGGAGCGATGATCCCGCGATTGGCGAGCGTGATTGTCGGCCGGGCGGTATGCGGGGGATGGGCCGGACCGTGACCGGTGTGCCCGGTCCCCGTAGCCGCGGGAGCGGTCGGAGTGCTTGGCGCTTTCGGTGCAACGTGCTTCGGCGCTAGCGGCGCGGCGGTTGCTGCTATCGACGGGTCAAGATTTTCCTTCGTCGCATCGGCCACTGGCGTCGGCGCGACCGGGGTTTCCACCGGAGTAATGGGAGCGATTGCTTCAACAACCGGGGCAGGCGATTCAACGACGGTTGGAGCGTCCGGCTCGCTTGCGGCAGTTTCAACGGGCGAATCGTCAGCGGGCGCGGAATCCTCGGACTGTTTCTTCGATCGGCTGCGCGACGACTTGGACCTGGCGAGCGTTTCGCCAGGGGCGACTTCCGTCGCCACGCCACCGCCGTCGCTCTTGGCGATCTCGCCGGCGCTGACCCATTCGCGCACCGTCTCGGCCTGCCCGAGGGTGATCGTGCTCATGTGGTTCGGCGCCCAGTCCAGCCCTTCGCTGCGAAGCTTGGCAAGGATCTCCTTGCTTTCCACTTCCAGCTCCTGAGCCAGGGCGTTAACCCGAATACCAGCCTTCTTCGTCGTCTTAGCCAAAACAGTCTCCATTTGTGAGTTGCTAGTTGGTGGTTGTTAGTTGTTAGTAAGACCGCGTCCCACTAACAACTAACAACCAGCAACCAACAACTTATTCGTTCTCATGCCTTCGGCGGAACCTCGCGGCCTTCGGCCAATGCGGCGGTTTCGTCGTTTTCGTCGGTCAATTCGTTAGTGCCGATCGTGGCCTGCACGCCGCTGATTGCCAGCTCTTCCGGCGACAACTCGTCGCGGTTGGCGCCGCCCAGGTCGTGCGTCGTGGTCTCCGGAGAGCCGCCTTCGCTGCTCTCGAACGCGCCGGGCATTTTTGCTTCGCCCGGTTCGTCGGTTGTAGCGGCGGGCGACTTGGTCAGACCCAGGAACGCGTCGAGCTCGGCCTTCTTCTCCGCAGCCTTGACGGCGGCGTCGACGGCCTTGGCCTTCTGGTCATCCTTCTTCTTGGCTTCGATCTCCACCGCTACTACCTTCGCCTGTTCGGCGCACTTGCTTACCGCCAGTTCGGCCGTCGCTTCGTCGAGGCCCAGCGTTTCCATCAGCGGCTCTTTGCCGACTTCTTCGATGTCGCGCACGTCGATCAGCCCGAGCGCAATCACCTTGTCGACCATTTCCTGGGTTACGCCTTCGATGCTCTTGAGCACGATATCCAGCCGCTCCACGCCGGCGCGAAATTCAGGCGGCGTGAGGATGTCGACGTCCCAACCCGTCAGCCGGGCCGCCAGTCGCACGTTCTGCCCGCGCTTGCCGATCGCCAGCGAGAGCTGATCGTCGTTGACGACGACCGTCGCGCGGCCCAGTTCAAAGCACAGGGCAACCTCGACCACCTCGGCCGGTTTAAGCGAGTTGCCGATCAGAATCTGCGACGACTCATTCCAGCGAACGATGTCGATTTTCTCGCCGCCGAGCTCGTCGACGATGTTCTTAATTCGCGACCCGCGCACGCCGACGCACGCACCGACGGCGTCGACCTTGGTGTCGATCGACGTAACGGCGATCTTCGTGCGGTGTCCCGGCTCACGGGCCATCGCCTTGATCTCGATCGTGCGCTCGCCGACCTCGGGAACTTCGCGCTCGAACAGCTTGCGAATCAGTTCCGGATGGCTGCGGCTGAGGATAATCTTGATGCTGCTGGGCGTGTCGCGCACTTCCAGAATCAGCGCCTGAATGCGTTCACCCGGATCATGCGATTCGCCCGGAATCTGCTCCGAACGGGGCATGATGCCTTCGACGCGCCCGAGCGACACGATCATCGTGCTGCCCTCGAAGCGGGCGATCGTGCCCGTCACAATCGTTCCGACGCGGTCCTTGTATTCTTCGTAAATGCTGCCGCGTTCGTCCTGGCGAATCAGCTGAATCATCACCTGCTTCACCGTCTGCGCCCCGATTCGGCCGACGACCGACAGCGGAACCTCCACGCTCTGCCGCTGCGCCTTGATCGCGCCCGTGGCGCGGTCGAGTTGAACGGTGAACTCGCTCGTATCCTCGGTGTTAAACTGCTTGCGCAGACCGGAAGCGATGGCCTGCTCGATGTCGGTATAGATCTGCTCGCGCTCGATGTTCTTGTCTCGAGCAATGCCATCGACGATACGGATGAGTTCTGCGTTCATGATGTTGTTCTTCCTCTATTTAATTTTTCAGCCAAACAAGTATTGATTGTGGATGGTTGATTGTGGAATGTAGAAGTCGCTCGAATATTCAAGCGACTTCTACATTCCACATTCCACATTCCACATTCAAATGCCAAACAAATCGGGCTACCCATTCGGGCAGCCCAGTTCTTCGAACGAACTTGAAAAGACACACACGCCTATCCAGAAACCTCCTGGATACGCGTGGCGCCAATCGCCGGATCGAAGATGGGCCCATGCTTATGCATTCGCATGGGTCGATACTTTCGAGAGGCTTAAGTTCATCCCGGTCGCTCCGGGTTCGAAAAAATGGACTTTGACCGCGTCGACGTACACCGTCGCCGCGCCCATTTCCAGGCCGCTGGTGGCTTCCACTCGACCGACCACGTGGTCGTTGAGTTTCGTGCTCATGTAAACGTCCATGTCGTTTCCTAGTGGTTCGACCACATTGAGCGTCACACGCATTTCCTGCCCGCCCGCAAAGGCTTCAAGGTGGAAATGCTCCGGCCTGATCCCTAGCACCACGTGACTGCCGACCTTACCGGCCAGCGCATCACGCAGATGATCAGGGATAACAAGGGTAAACCCATTGCCCGGCAAGGTCAACTCACCGACCATTACGACAGGCTCATCAGAATCAGCCTTGCCTTTAAGTGCGGCCTCGGCCTTGGCATCGGCGCCGCGGGTGTTGGTGAGTTTCCCTTCCTCGAAAACCATCTGCCCGTCGACAAGTTTGATCGCCCCGTCGAAGAAGGTCATGGGCGGCATACCGATAAAACCGGCTACAAAGCGGTTTGTCGGGCGTTGGTAGGTCTGCAGCGGGGTGTCCGACTGCTGAATCACGCCGTCTTTCATGACCACAATGCGGTCGCCAAGCGTCATCGCTTCTTCCTGATCGTGGGTCACGTAGATGGTGGTGGTTTTCAGCCGCTGGTGAAGCCGCTTGAGCTCGGCCCGGGTGGTGACGCGGAGTTTGGCGTCCAATTTGGAGAGCGGCTCGTCGAACAAAAACGCCGCCGGCTCGCGAACAATCGCCCGTCCGACCGCCACGCGCTGCCGCTGCCCGCCGGAGAGTGCTTTGGGCTTGCGTTCAAGAAGGTGCGTGATTTCAAGAATCTTGGCCGCTTCCTGCACGCGCTGGTCGATCTGCGCCTTAGGCATGCCCCTCAGCTTCAGGCCGAACGCCATGTTCTTGTACACCGTCATGTGCGGGTAGAGGGCGTAGTTCTGAAACACCATCGCGATATCGCGATCTTTCGGCGGCACGTCGTTGACCACACGATTGCCGATGGTAATCGTCCCGCCGGTGATTTCTTCCAGCCCCGCGACCATTCGCAGCGTCGTAGACTTGCCGCAGCCGGAAGGCCCGACGAGCACGATGAACTCGCGATCTTTGATGTTCAGGTCGATTCCTTTTACAGCTTGGAAACCACCGGGGTAGGTTTTCTCGATTTTATTGAGGAGGACTTGTGCCATAGCTCAAAGTATACGGGAAACGGGGCGGTTGGGAAGAATTCGATTGTGGATTGTAGATTGTGGATTGTGGATAATGCAATACATATCGAGTTGCTTCAACAATCCACGATCTACAATCTACAATCTTAACTGCAAAATCGCCAATTCACCGGCTTGTACGATGCGATCATGGGCGGCTTGTAATGATCCTTCCAGTTTGCACCCCGCCGCCCGGGCGTGCCCGCCGCCGCCGAACTGTTGCGCGAACGCGGCCACATCGATCTGGCCCTTGCTGCGCAGACTCACGCGGATCGGCCCGCCTTCAGGAGGCTCGGTCAGTACGATCGACATCTGCACGGTTTTGATCTGCAGCGGCTGATTGATGACCGCCTCGGTGTCAGGGACGCCGGCGCGGGTGTCGGCAAAATCCTGCTTGTGGATCGTCATCACCGCCAGCTTCCCGCCGGCCAGCAGTTCCAGGGATTGCATCGCGCGGGTTTGCAGCGCGATGCGTTCCGGCCGTTCGTTTTGGTAGATCAACTGGTAGATGCGGTCGGTATCAACGCCCACTTCGATCAGCTTCGCCACCCGGCGGAGTGTATTCGGCGTGGTGTTGGAAAACTGCAGCCAGCCGGTGTCGGAGACGATCGCCAGGAACAGCGACTTTGCCATAGCTGCGTCGAGTTCAACGCCGAGCACCTCGATCAGTTCCTCAATAATCTCCCCCGCCGCCGCCGCCTGGGTGTTGACCCACTTGTGGTCGGCCCAGTCTTCCTGCGTGAGGTGGTGATCGATGACGAGCTTACGTCCCTTAAACGCCAGCACGCGATCTTTCAATCCTGGCAACTGTGACCAAGTGCCGGTATCGACGGAGCAGAACGTGTCATACGCATCGAGCGTAAAGTCGGCGGGAAAGCCTTTTTCGACATCGAAGTAATCGACACCGACATCCGTAAATGCGAACGCATATTTTGTGGGCAGGTGCGAGAGCAGCAGCACCTTGGCCGCGATCCCTTTGGCCTGCAGCGCCAGCCACAACGCCGCGGTCGATCCCAACGCGTCGCCGTCCGGCCGGACGTGGGTGGTGATCAGGACGTTCTTGGCATGAGCCAGTTGATCGACGACGGTTTGCACTAAGTTGGACATGGGCCAAATCTTACAGACAACGGGTTCTGCATTCACGCCAATGAGGCCACCGGGCGCGTTGAATCGATCGTCAATCGCTTTTGCGCTGCCGCGATGTCCTTGGCCAACTGCTCCTGCAATATCGCGAGGTCGGGGAACTTCCGCTGGTCGCGGAGCCAGTCTATCACTTCAACATCGATCGTTCGATCGTACAAATCCCCATCAAAGCCGATCAGATGCGCTTCCACCTGCGGCGGGTGATCGCCGAAGGTCGGCATCGTGCCGATGCTCAGCGCGGCGGGATAAGTCACGCCGTCGATCGTGCATCGCGCGGCATACACGCCCTCGGCGGGGATGAGTTGTTCGGTCACCAGCAGGTTCGCCGTCGGGACGCCGATGGTTCTTCCTCGCTGGAAGCCTTTCACCACCGGGCCGCGAAGGGTGTACGGGCGGGCGAGGCAAATCGCGGCGTCTCTCGCCCGGCCTTGGGCGAGAAGCCAGCGGATCAGCGAACTGCTCACCGGCGCGACCTGCATGTCCAGCAGCGGCGCGGAAACGCCCTCAATTTCGTGCAGTTTGATCGGACTGGACTTGCACCACTCACTCAGCCGATCGATCGTGCCGGCGCGTGCGTGGCCGAAGGTGAAGGTGGCGCCCTCGATCAGATGCGACGGCCGAGTCTGGTCGCGCAGGACGGCCCAAAACTCCTCGGCCGTCACGTTCAACACTTCCGCTGTCGGCGGAAGTTCAACTAAGTAGTCGATCCCAGCATCGGCGAGCAATTCCCGCTTCATCGCCAGCGGCGCCAGTCGCGGCGGAGCATACTCGGGTCGCAGAACCGTCAGCGGGTGCGGCTCGAACGTCACCACCGCAATCCCCATCGCATCGGCGGATTTCAAACGACGGCACAACTCAAAAATCTTGCGATGCCCAAGGTGCAGCCCGTCGAAATTGCCCACCGACATCACCATTCCCGGTGGGAGCGTCGCCAATCCGGCTATGCCTTCACGCAACTGCATGTAGTGAGCGTAGCGGATAGTAGCAGGATGGATCAAGGCAACGCCTGATTAGCCCTGAGTGGCCGACGTCTTGCGGGCAAAGAACGATCCGGTTTCGCGCGCCCGAGCCCGGAACTCGGCGATGGTGTCCATTGCTAATGCGATTATCCAGAGCACAGTGACCGCCAGCGCCATAAAGAAGAATTGAATGCCCGCCGGATGCGGCACGCGGTTAAAGAGGTTGATGATCTGCCCAACCACGTAAATCTGAGCGATATACATCGCCAGACTGCGCCGCCCGAGCCGGTTGACGTAGGCGGCGACGGCGGATTGGTCGATCCAGCGCCAAAGCATATCGGTGGTGGTGACAATCGCTCCAACGAGGAAAACGTATCGCAGGATCTCGCCGAACGAGAGCGGCACTTTCCAGAAGTTGAGAGGCGAATGCAGCCTCAGGTGGAAGTGATCGCCGTACGCCGCGAAAAAAATCAGCCCGCTCATCAACCAGCAGCCGGCGCAGCAGAGTTGCTTGGTGCGATTCGACAGCGTGCCGTACCACTGCAGGCGCGTGCCCGCCAGGATGCCGAGCAAAAACATCGGCTGCCACAGCAGGAAGAAGAATGTGTTGGTGATCGGCAATGAGAAATCGTCGTAATGATCGCCGTACTGCCCCCACGCAAAGCCCGCGATGCTAAACATCGCCACCACCCAGGCAAGCTTCCGCCGCATCAAATCCAGCGCGATCGGGCTCAGCCCGAGCATGATGATGTAGAACGGCAGCAAGTCGTACCCTTGGCGGAACATGAAGGCGTTGAAGACGGTGGTTTGGATCGGGCCGATGGGATCGCCGCGAAGGGGGCAGAGAATCAGCACTTCCAGCACGGTGACGGCGATATGAATCGCATAAATATACGCCGCCCGCCGGAGGAGGCTGATGTTTGCCGCTCGGCGGCGGTCGGGATCGAGCACGCGGGGGAAGAACACGAAGCCCACCGTCATCCCCGAGATCAGCACATACCCGCCGGCGGCGAAACGGGTGTAATCGGCGAAAATCTCATGGCCCAAAGCGCCAAACGCCATCCCGTAGTGAACAAGATGGACGATGACCATGTCAATAACGCATAGGCCTCGCCAGAAATCGAGACGTTGGTCACGACGGGCGAGGCAAACGAGTGAGGGATTGAGGATCGGCTGAGTTTGAGACATCACAAATTCAAACATTCCGGTCGGTTCAACGGCCGCCCACTCCGTACGGGTTATCAATCAACCGGACCGTAACAAAAAGACAACGACCGAGGCAACGGAATGTTTTGGGGAAATTCAAAAAGAATGAACGAATAAAATGACGGGCACGATCCGATAATACGTTTGAAGGCTGCTTGGAAGCGGCCACATCGCTCATTTTTGTGTCTCAAGGAGTCGTTCTATGTTTAAGCGTAAATGGATGGCCGCGACGGCGGTCGGGTTGTTGAGTCTGGCTGCGATTCCGGTCGTGTCGATGGCGAGGCCAGCCGCCCGTCACGCTGCTACTTCGGGCACCCGTGTCGCTGCGACGCCGGTCGCTCACAAAAAGTACGTCGCCAAGAAGCCGGTGGTCAAACGCACGGTCAGCAAGTCGCACGCGAAGGCGACCGTGAAGAAGCACGGCAAGAAGCTCGCGTCGAAGCATGTCCTCAAGCACACGGCTGTCAAGCATGCCGCTCCGGTCAAGAAGACCACAACGGTGATCCACAAAGCGCCGGTGCGGCCGGTCGTCGTGGCCGCCCCGCCGATGTTCTAAATAGAACGTCCTGATCAAATAAGTAATGCGGATCGATGAGTTTATCTCATCGATCCGCGTTGCCTTTTGTTGCCGGTCCTGGCGTCTACACTATTTTTGACACCGGCAGATTGGCGATCGTTCGCGTGTGAGCGGCATTCGGATTCCTTCTTGCTGACGTTGACTGATTCACGATCAAATCACTTTTTCTGCTTCTCACCCGATTTGATCGACACCGCGCTGAGAGAGGACATTGCATCGATGCTGATCAGCGCATTGCGCGATGCGTCATTCCCAAGGATTGTGGCCAGGTTCGGGCCGGTGGGAATGGCCGGGTCGGGCTTGCCGGTTTCGCCGCTGAGGAGGACGGCCGTCCGGCCGACAGGCAGCCTGACCGCGCGACCGGCGACGACCGGCGGGCCATTAATCGTTTCCGTAACGGCTGGCGCCCAAGTCCAAAGCGGTTTGGCGGACGTAGCGTCGATCGCCGTTAGTTTGTCGTCGACGAAGATCGCGGCGTTGCCGATCGCGCCAAGCAGCGATGCGCCGTCCATCCCACTCGCGATTTCCCACCGTTGCACGCCCGATTTGCGATCCAGCGCGACCGGCCCGGCCATGTCCTCGGCCGCCACGATCACCGCATCCCCCGCGACGGCCGGCGTTGACATCCACCGCGCGGGCTGGCTGAAGTGTTGCCCCAACAGCAGAACCTCCGGCGGAACGTCGCGCCCGTCACGACGTTCACCCGCGTCCGGCGGGAAATTCAGCGGCGTTTTGCCCAGCAATCTACGCAACTCGGCCAATCGCCTGGCGAACGGCTCTTGTGCATTCGGCTCGTTATGAATGATCCGTCGGCCGAGCGAGATCAAATCGTCGCCGATCGTTAACGCCTGAGTGTACGGCTTGGCCCAGCGGATTTTTCCGTCGAACCGGTCGAGGCACACCGTGATGCCCGTACTGGCGTTAGCGAACACGTCGCTGCCGTCGATCGCGACGCCCGTGCAGCGCCACAGTGCATCAGACTCGCGCAGCGAACCCGGCTCGCGGCCGTCGGTGAAGTTTGCGTAAGAGCCGATCTGCGTCTGCCACAACAGCCGGCCGGTCATCGTTTCAAACGCCAGCACGCCGACCGGCGAAGGACGCGCCGTGTCATCAATGCCCACCACCACGGTGGTTCGCCCCGCGATCACCGGGGCCGATGCCAGCGACCACGAGCCCAGGGCCGAGTTCGATTCCGTGCTCCACAGCGGCTTGCCGTCGGTCGCGCGGAATGCGCGAAGACAGCCAAACCGCGTCCCGCCGACGATCTGCCGGGCGATCACCAGTTGCGGCTTGCCGGCCGCGTCGCACAGCACGGCCGGGCGATTGAAACTGGCGCGAGCGCCGGCGGATTCGCCGTCGGTCTTACCGACCGCAAACTGCCACAATAGTTCGCCACTTTCCTTGCTGGCGACGATCCCGCGTTCAGTGGAAGTAAAGACGATCCCACCCGCGCCGACCGGAATGACCCGCCGCGCGGCAGCCAGCGGCGAGATGCCGTACCACGGCGCACCGACCGGAATCGCGGTGCCCGTCGTTAGCGGTTGCTTCTGAATTGCATCAAGGACAGCTTCCTGTGCATCGCTGGGCTTCCACCCGCGCGCGGCGGCGCGGGTCAGCAGTTCGGTGACGGCCGACGCATCGCCGTAGTCCGCCATCCGCACCGCCGCCCGGCCGATGGCTTCGGCGGCGACGCTTGAACACGGGTACGCCGTCGCGACGGCCAGAAACTCCTCCGGCGTGGCGGCGGGTTTGACGATCACCTCATCGAGCAACGTTTTGGCGGCCGAGGCGTTGAGCTTGTCGTACTCGGCGGTGATTCCCGCGATGGCCGCCGGTGGCATCGCGTCGGTCCAGACGCGCAGTGACTGAAGCACGCCGCCTTCACCGGCGATCAGCGCATCGGGCGCGTCGTGAACGATCGCATCGATCCGGGCTGCGGCGTCGGCAAAATTCCCCTGCTGCATAGCTGTCTGCAACGGCGGGAGCAGATTCTTTACGTCAAACGATTCCGTCGGCGGAGTAAACGGCGCGGGCTGGGCACTCAACACTCCAGCAAGGACGTAG
Source organism: Tepidisphaerales bacterium (assembly GCA_038229715.1). Lineage (GTDB taxonomy): Bacteria > Planctomycetota > Phycisphaerae > Tepidisphaerales > Tepidisphaeraceae > JANMES01. Next base: position 10,464 of record JBBROD010000010.1, read on the forward strand.
CTTATCAGTACGCCGATGTAGGGCACGCTATTGCGTGCCGCGACCCGGCTTAGTCCGCGATGCAACGGCACGCAATAGCGTGCCCTACATTGCATGTGAATCAAAGGTTCCATCCTCTCATCTACCGCCCGGCGAGTCCGGCCGTTGAAAATCGCCGTTGACGTACCGCTGAGCCAGCGTGACATAGTGTTTCGCCAGCCGGCGCATGTACAGCAAGTCTGCCTCCCGCACCGGCCGGACGATTTTCCCCGGCACGCCCATGACGACCGATGCGTCCGGCACGATCATCCCCGGCGACACCACCGCGCCAGCCGCGATCAGACATTCCTTGCCGATATTCGACCGCCCGAGCAGCGTCGCCCCCATGCCGACGAGCGACCCAGCCCCAACCCGCACGCCGTGCACAATCGCGCCGTGACCGATGACGACATCGTCCTCGATCACGTTCGCCTCGCCGGTATCGCAGTGGATGCATGCGCCGTCCTGCAGGTTGACACGAGCGCCGATGAAGATCGGCGCGACATCGCCGCGCACTACGGAGTTGAACCAGAAACTGGCATCGGCGCCGATGGTGATGTCGCCGGTCAGCGTTGCGTTATGGGCGACGTAATAGCCGCCAAGGGTTTTGCTGAACAAGGGCATTGGTCTGCTCAATCCTTCGATTTCAATTGCCCGGCCAACTCCACGAAAACGTTCGCCACGATAATCAGCGCCGCGCCCGCTGTCGCCACGGCGGAGAGCGTGGTCCTCTTTTCGGCGTAATCATACACGGCGGCGAAGATCGGCTCGAACAAATAGAGCAGCGACGCGCGCGTGGCGGTGATCTTCGGCTGGTAAAACGTGAGGATGCCGAACGACGCCACTGTCGGCAGAAACACCAACAGCAGCAAGCGCGACCAGGCGTCAAACGCCAGCGGGATCGACCAATTCATCGTCCCGCCGCGGTGCAGGACGAAGGGCAGCACTGCGAAGGCTGACAACCCGGTCACCAGCACCGAGACGCCGGTGATGCGGAACGGGTTATCGCGCGGGACGATCGCGTTCACGCCGATGAGGTAGAACGAAAACACCAGCGAACAGGCGAGACCCAGCAGTTCACCGCGGCCGAAGCCGGTCGGCGATGCGCCGGTCAGCATCCAAATGCCGACCGTTGCCAGTGCAACGCTGACCCAAATCCCCCACGGAGGCAATCGCAGCGACCAGACAGCCACGATGATCGGCACGAACAGCACGGTCAGCGCCGTGAGAAACGCGCTGACGGCCGGCGTGGTGAGGTTCAGGCCGAGCATTTGCAGGAACATCCCGACCGCCTGCAGCAGCCCGAGGAACGCCCCGCCGGCCAGGCTTTTGAGCGTCCATCCGCGCCGCGACTGCGGGAAGATTGCGAACCACGCGACGGCTGCGAGTGTAAAGCGAAACGCCAGCACGTATATCGGCCCGGCGGCGGAGTTGACCGGCAGGCCGAGGCGGGCGTTCGAGAAATCGCCGAGCGTTTTGGCCCAGGTGAAGCTACAGCCCCAGAAAACCGTCGCGAGGATGAGATAGCCCGTGGCGATGCGCTGCGTGCGGGGCGAAGTAGTGGCGGTAGTCACGTGGATAGATTTAAAGAGTGAACTGCCAGACGGCAAGTCACCAAAGCAATTTACCACAGAGAGCTCAGAGGATCACAGAGATGCACAGAGGAAGATGAAGCCACTATGTTTTGCAATTTTTCTCTGTGTTTCTCTGTGTTTCTCTGTGAAACTCTGTGAAACTCTGTGAAACTCTGCGTGCTCTGTGGTAAAAAATTCCGCCGGAATACATCACGCCATTCTCTCCCGCACGAACCAACTTTGCGTCAGGTGCAGCAGCAGCAGCGCGAACGACGACACCCGCATCACCACTGCGATACTCGATGCTTGGAGGTATTTGTCATCTTCCAACTCGTGGATGATCCGGTGCGGCACGATTTCCTCGACGGTGGCGGGTTTGATTCAGCGCGCTATTTTCTGTAATTCCTGACTTCAGCTAAAGCTCGAGCGGTCCGGAGAAATGGGTGTAATTTTCGAGGCTCTTCGTTCCCGGTGGGACGGCCCAGGGTAACAACCCCGATTCGCTCAGCAATTCGCTCGACGTGGCGCACTTGGCGAACGCTGCCTCAATGTCGGGGATCGCCCGGAGCTTGCCGCCATCGGTTTGGTTGATCACCTGCACGTACTTCGGGTCGATCGGATGGACCTTGGCCGCCTCCGACGCGCCATTGACCACCTTGAGGTGCCCGCGGGCCATCTCCAGTGAGACGACCAGGTCATTCCCCACGCCGCGAACCCAACGGGCCAGCTTGTTGATCATCTGGCTGCGGTTGTCGCTCTTGAGCGAGATGGTTTTGTGGGCGCTGTTGGATTCGAACGTCGCCTGTTCGTTTGTGGTGTACCGCATCCGGCCGCGGGCGCCTTCGATATCGATTCGCGGGTGTGTCTGCATCTGGCAGGCGTGGGTGAGCAGGATCAGCAGCGGAATCTGCCCGTCCACTATCACGCGGAGCGAACACGTGTCGTACGTTTCGATCGGATTCACGCGGTACAACTCAGCCGTCACTGAAAGAGGCTCGGCCATGCTGCGTTCGGTCGCGCCCATGAAGAACAGCGCCAGGTTGATGTAATGAGCCAGCGCGTTGGATGCCGGGGTGTCCATCACCCACGCGCCGTTGTGTTTGATCTTCCCTGCCCAGGTGCTGCGCCCGTAATACTTGTCGCCGCGGCTCCAGCAGGCGTGGAGCGTGGCCTGCTTGATCTTCCCGATCGTGCCGGCCAACAGTTCTTTCTTCACCGCGAGGTTCACGTCGTCATAAATGTCTTGGAATGCGATGGCAACTTTGACGTTGTGTTTGTCGCGTGAGGCGATCATCCCCTCCAGATCGTCCAGCGAACCGGCGGCGGGCTTCTCGCAGATGACGGCTTTCCCCGCGGCGGCTACTTTTTCCATGAACGGGCGGTGCAGGTCGATCGGGACCGGCAGCCAGACGGCTTCCACCGGCTCGGCCAGCATCTCGTCCAGATCAGTAAAGACTTTCACGCCCGCGGCGCGGAGCTTGGCGGCGCGATCGGCGTGGGTTTTCAGATCGGGCTCGCAAATCGCTTCAAGCTTGATCGGCGGCGATTTCTCTGCGGCGACGCGCAAAAAATGATCGCACATCGCGCCCGCGTAGCCACCCAACCCAACCGACGCCAAAAGTACCGGCTCCCAAGACGACATATCGCCACGCTCCTATCTACTCGGTGCGACGCGAAGGATACGTTATGATCGCGTTTGATGCACATCCCCACCCACATCCTTTCCGGCTGGTGCGTCGGCAATTGCTTTCCGCTGACCAAAAAGCAACGGCTGTTCTGCATGATCGCGGCGGCCATACCGGATATCGACGGGCTTGGCATCGTCGGGGGAATCGAGCAGGAACTGTATTGGCGATACCACCACGTGCTGGCGCACAACCTATTCTTCGGCCTGCTGGTAGCCGGCGTGCTGGCAGCGATCGGCGGGCGGAAATTGCTTACCTTTCCGCTTTATCTGGCGCTGTTCCACCTACACCTGCTGATGGATTATTTCGGCTCCGGGACGGGCTGGAAAATCTATTATTTCTGGCCGGTCTCGCCCGTGGGGTACAAAACGGATTGGGTGTGGGATCTAACCAGTTGGCAAAACACGCTGACTGCCGGGGTGCTGCTGGCATGGACGGCGGTCATCGCGTATCTTTTCCGCCGGACACCATTGGAGCTGATTTCGCCACGTCTGGATCGCATCGGGGTAGAGGCGATCGCGCGGCGCGGGCAGTCAACATCAGCAAAACCCACTCACGGGGAATTTTTAAGAGCGATTCATTGTGGCACTACGCGGCGGGCGGGAAACAAGGACCTGCGCCGGTTTCATTCGCCGACCTCCAGCAAATGGCCGCCGCCGGACAGCTTCGGCCGACCGATCAGGTCTGGACGGACGGCATGGCACAATGGGCCGCTGCGTCGACGATCGACGGCCTCTTCAACGCCGCGCCCAAGCCGACGGGTTGGCACTACGCGGCAAGCGGAAAGCAATCGCCCGCGCCGGTCCCGTTCGCAAGACTCCAGCAGTTGGCCGCCGGCGGACAACTCCAGCCGGGCGACATGGTCTGGTCCGACGGAATGCCGCAATGGGTGGCCGCGTCCACCATTCAGGGCCTGTTCGCCACCGCCCCGCAGCCGGCATATATGCAGCCGTTTCCGGGCGGGGTGATCGGGTATCAAAGCGCGCCGGTCGGCGTGCCAGCCTACGCCACGTTCGGCACACGCTTCGCAGCGTCGTTTCTCGACGGACTGATCATGGCGGGGATTAATCTCGGCGTCGGTTTCGCGATCGGCTTCACGTACGTCCTCGTCAACGGCGGCCGTAGTACGAAGAGCGTTGAGGTGTTTGCTTCGGTGATCGGCTACATCCTCGCGTGGCTGTATGAGGCACTGCAGGAATCCAGCTCTGCTCAGGCGACCATCGGCAAGCGAGCTTTGGGCATCGTCGTCACCGACGAGGCCGGCAAACGCATTTCCTTCGGCCGCGCGACGGGAAGGCACTTCGGAAAATATATCTCCACAATCATCCTGCTGATCGGCTTCATCATGGCTGCCTTTACCCAAAAGAAGCAGGCCTTGCACGACATCATGGCCGGTACGCTGGTGTTAAAAAAGTAGTCCGTGAAGCGCCCACTTGGGATTGCTCATACGCACTACCGCACCGGCGAAATGCCGAACCGGAACGTCGTGTCGTTCTCATCGTAGTTCGTAGAGTGCCACTCATGGCACCATCTGTCACGGTGCCATGAATGGCACCCTACTCGGCCTATCTCACCAGCGAAATCCCGAAACGGTACGTCGTATCTTGCTGATTGTATCGGAGCAGGCTTTCGCCGTAGCCGGTGTAGATTTGGGCGTGGGCGTAGATGTCGAAGGCGTTGAAGAATAGTTTGCGAATGGGGTACGACACGTCGAGTTGGGCGCTGCCATTTTCCCAAGTATCGCCGATGCGACCGAGAATTGCCACCTGCAGGCCGTCGGCCTGACCGACGATGAAATTCAAGTCGAAATATCCTCGGAAGTGCGTGATGTCCGGGTTATCCGCCAGGCTGCTGATGTAGATATACGCCTTGGGCGCGAAAGTGAAAAACAGCGCGTCCTTGTCGCCGAGCGTAAAGACCGGGCGGAAGTAGATGCTGTTGACCGAACGCGAGTCATCCCCGCTCTTGCCGTTGGATTCGTGCTGCACGCCGGTCTGGAAATCGAATCGGGCAATATTTTCAAAATTGGGGATGCGGATGTCATTGGTCGCCCAGAAGATTTCCGGGCGATAGATTGTATCGAAGAATGGCGCGCTGTCCTTGTTGATATCCCAGAACGAGGTTTGCGTGTACCCGAGATAAAACCCGTTCACCCACGGGTGGTCGGCTGCTACGTCGCTGCGGTCATTGAAAAGCCGGTATTTGAAAGAAATCTGATATTTAGCGCTCGGTGATGAATTACCGTCGAGAAAGTACATGCGTTCGTGCGGACTGAGCTTGTTCTTGACGAACTCGACCACGCCCGAGTCACTGGTCGTCGGGGGGCGCTTGGCGGGCGCGGTGAGCGACAGCGGCTCGGGGGCCACCACGGTGGTTGTGGTTGCGGTCGTTGCGTTGGTTGGCGACTTAGCGAGGATCCGCAAGACGCCCGAGCCTTCAATCGGCGATCTTAGTCGCAGCACTTGCTCACCTACGCCCGCCGGGGCGGTCATGTCATAAGACACAACCACAAATCCACCCGCCGGAACCACTTTAGGCGGTTCGCCGACGCGCTTCAGTTCCACGGGCGTTCTATCGCCTGCTTCACCGAGATCGCCGGTGATGACTTCCGGCGCGGTCAGCGTCATGGTCTTTCCCTGAGCGTTGATCGCCAGCAGTTCAATACGGGCGGTATCCCCTTCGCGCACGCCGTCGGCTGGAGGGCGCACGATCCACTTAATTTCCTGTTTGGGTTCCGGCGTTACCACCTGCCCAAACACCCTCGATGACAACGCCAAAACGAAACACACCAGTAAGCCGATTTTTTGCATGCGGCGGATTATACAGACGAGTTGGCGATCCATCGAGAGCGTTGCATCAAACGATTTTTTTTTAAAGAAATAAATCTAGTTTTCAGCGTGAAAAAAACTGCACCCGCCAAGCGATCTCCGATCCGTTCTTCTTGCAGACGGCATCGTGCGGGGGGAAGAGAAGTTGTGCGACTGGATGAGTTTGATCGTTAAAATTGAACCTTCGGCACATCACGTTGCACCACGTCCTGCAATTCAAAAAACGCCTGAGGCGTAAACCCGAACGGGCCGGCGATGAGGTTGGTCGGGAAACTCAATTGCGACGCATTGTACGACGCCACCAGCCCGTTGTATTGGCTGCGCTGCTGGCTGATCTGGTTCTCGGTGTTCGAGAGCTCGCCCTGCAACTGCAGGAAGCTGGTGTTGGCCTTGAGATCGGGATACGACTCGGCCAGCGCGAACATCTGCCGCATCGCGCCGGTCAACTGCGTCTCGGCGGCGGAAAGCTGGGCCGGATTACCCGCGACCGAAACCGCCTGGTTTCTCGCCGCGATCACCGCCGTCAGTGTGCCCTGCTCGTGCTTGGCGTAACCCTTGACGGTCTCGACGAGGTTGGGGATCAGGTCGTACCGCCGCTTGAGCGACACGTCGATCTGCGCCCACGCCGCCCGCACCTGCTCGCGCAGCGAGACGAGGCGGTTGTACGACAGCACCGCAAAGATCAGCAACACGATGACGATTCCAGCGATGGTCCAGATCATGGCACCTATTCTAATTCAATTCGTCCACAGATGAACATAGATCAACACAGATAAAAAACAGACCAAGGCAGTAACCCTCCCTTTTCTCTCATCTGTGTTTATCTGTGGCCAATTGCTTCGTCGTCGGCTGATCCGAAAAAATCAGCAACGGCGACAGCTGACTGATCGTCGATTGCCCGATCCCGCGGATGAGCAGCAGGTCGGCCGGCCGTTCGAAAGCCCGCCGGCCGGCGTGCGTAGCGACGTACCGCTCGCGGAATTTGACGATGTCCTGCGCTTTCTTATCGCCGATCAGCGGCAGCGCCGAAAGCGTGGCGGCGTCGGCGGTGTTGGGGTCGATCCGGTCGGCTAGATCGTCTTCGCGAATCGGGTGCAGTGGCTGCGGATCAGACACGTAAGCACGGTTCCACGCGAACCGGCCGAGCGCGATCGACAAAACAAGCCCGCAGAGCAGCACGACGGCGACGCGCTGGCGGGCGGTCCACGTCTGCACGTCAGGCCTTTCGATTCGAGTACGAGTGATACTTGGTCCGCATTTCCTGCAGCTTGGTGAACGTGGTTTTAGGCTTGAGCATGTCATCAAGCAGCCCGCCGCCGGGGAGCGTGGGGTTCATGTCGGCCAGGTTGCCCCACGCGATCGACTCGACGAACGGCTTGCTGAGCGCCATATCGTAAACGGCTGCCATCCAGTCCGACTGCAGGCTCGCATCCCACGGGCGATGCCAGCGACCGCCCTTTGAGGGATCCAGATGCCCTTCCGAAGCGTCGTTCGCGTCCGGCGTTGCCCGGCCGGGGCAACCCATCGCGGTGATGAACACCGGGCGGCCGAGTGTGCTGAACTTATCGAGCAGGCAACTGAGCTGGAACAAATCGCGCATGAAATGCCCGGGCTTGGGCACGCCCATCTCAACCTCCAAGCCGTAACCTTCGAAGTTGATGCCCGCCTGCGCGACCATTTCCGCATACATCATCGGCGCGACGGCGGTGGGTTTGCGAGCGCTGGATTCGCCGAACGGCTCGGTGATCGTGATCAGCGTGCGCGCGTTGGGCAATATGGTTTTAACTTGTGCCACCAACAGCCGGGTGAGTTCGATGATCTGCTCGAAGCTCAGCGTAAAGCTGCTGTTGGTCTGCACACCGGCGACGACATTCCACACCGCCACCGCCTTGCGGTACCGGCTGACGATCTTCTGCACGTACTCGTATGCCAACTCGCGCAGCGTGTCGAAATCGTGCTCCCAGATGAACATCCAATCCGGCACGTGCCCATCGCCGAGATGAATCAGCGGCCCGGCGATGATCGGCATACGACGCTTGCTGAACAGGTCTACAAACTCGTCCAGCGATTGCGTTTCAAAATCCTGCTCCTGCGGGCGAACCTGCTTCCAGCCCATCGGTAGGACGGCGTAATCAAACTGCGTGGCGGCCGTCTCGCGGTAGCGCTCGTTACGCACCGTGCCGTCAATTCTGGCACCGATGATATGCTTCACAAACCCGTTTCCCGCGCGGCGGCGGTTCAGCAGCAGTTCGCCGTGGAACTGCGCCAGTTGCTCCGACAGGTCGATCGCCAGCGCCAGCGACTGATCCGCGAGTTCCGCCGCCTCGCCGGGCTTCTCCAAAACCGCCAGCGCGTCGGCGAACAGCCCCTGCGCTTCCCGGAATTTGGTTTGAAATTTCTCGGCCCGAGGGAAATCGAACAGGTTCCAGTCTTCCTGCTTCTGCACGATCTTCATCAGCCGAAACCGGGCTAATTCGACATTGAGGTTGTACGCCTTTTCGCGAGGCGGAAGCCGAGTCGTCTCCAGATGAAACGCGCCCAGCGGCCCGAGATCCCACAAGAGGGCAACGCCCGTCGCCTGCTCCAGCGAGCGCGGCAGCGTCAGCAGCCCGTCTTTGAACGCGACTTCCCCCGGAATCGGCACGCTCTCCGGCCCGACGGCCATTGCCGCGTGCGGTTCAAACGTGGTGAGCTTTGCTCCGTCCTTGTAGATCTCAAACTTAATCGGCATATCGTTTCCGCGCCGCATCTTAATGGGGTCTGGGGTCTGGGGTCTAGGGTCTGGCGCGGAAGAAATCGTCAGACGCCATCGAACGGGGATCGCCAAAACGCTGGGTCACATTGTGTTCCCAAGCGTGCGCAACAGTTGCCTACGGTCCAAGAACTCCCTGGAGCAACTCAACCGAGAAAGACGACTGGACATTCAACGATTATAGTTCTTCAAAGAAATCATTCCCCTTATCGTCCACCACGATAAACGCCGGGAAATCGACGACCTCGATTTTACGGATCGCTTCCATCCCCATCTCTTCAAAATCCACGAGTTCGACTTTCTTGATGTTGGTCTGCGCCAAAATCGCCGCCGGGCCGCCGATGCTGCCTAGGTAGAAACCGCCGTGCTTTTTGCAGGCGTCGGTGACGGCCTTGCTGCGGTTGCCCTTGGCGATCATCACCAGGCTGCCGCCCTGGGCTTGGAAGAGGTCGACGAAGGCGTCCATTCGCCCGGCGGTCGTCGGGCCGAAGCTGCCGCTGGGCATGCCCTCGGGCGTTTTCGCGGGGCCGGCGTAGTAAATGGGGTGATTTTTGAAATAGTCGGGCAGGGGTTTGCCTTGCTCGAGTAGCGATCGCAGCTTGGCGTGGGCGGCGTCGCGCGCGACGATTAGCGTGCCGGTCAGTTCCAAGCGCGTCTTGACCGGGAACTGCCGCAGAATCGCTCGCACCTTCTCCATGCCGATCGACAGGTCGATCTTCACCGCCGGCGCGAGTTGCGGCTGTTCCTTGGGAAGGAACTTGCCGGGGTCGGTTTCCAACTGCTCGATGTACACGCCGTCGCGGGTGATCTTGGCTTTGATCTGTCGGTCGGCCGAGCACGACACGCCGATACCGATCGGCATGCTGGCGGCGTGGCGGGGCATGCGGATAACGCGAACGTCGTGCGCGAAATACTTCCCGCCGAACTGCGCGCCGATGCGGCTTTCGCGCGTGATCTTGAGAATCTTTTCCTCCCACGCCAGATCACGAAACGCCCGCCCGCCCTCGCTGCCGGTGGTCGGTAGGTGATCGAGATACCCAGCCGACGCGAGTTTAAGCGTCTTCATCGTCGTCTCGCCGCTCGTGCCGCCGATCACCACCGCGAAGTGGTACGGCGGGCACGCGCTGGTTCCAATCTCCTTCAGCTTGCTACGGACAAATGCTTCCAAGTCCTTATCATTCAGCACCGCCGGCGTGGCCTGATACAGGTACATCTTGTTCGCACTGCCGCCGCCCTTAGCCATGAACAGCAGGGAGTATTCATCGCCTTCGGTGGCGAGGATGTCGATCTGCGCGGGCAAGTTGCTGGCGGTGTTTTTCTCTTTGAACATTTCCAGCGGCGCTAACTGCGAATAGCGCAAGTTCTTTTCCTGATAAGTCTCGTAAATCCCTTCCGAAAGCACTGCAGCTTCGTCGAAGTCCGTCAGCACAAATTGGCCCTTCTTGCCCATGACGATCGCCGTCCCGGTGTCCTGACAACTCGGCAACTGCCCGGCTGCACACACCACCGCGTTCTGCAGATGCGTGTAAATCACAAACCGATCGTTATCGCTGGCTTCCGGGTCGTTCACTTCCTGCCCGAGCTTGGCGAGGTGCTTTGTTCGGAAATAGAAATTGATATCAATAAACGCCTGCTTGGCAGCGGCGCGGAGCGCGGACGGTTCCACCTTGAGATAGCGCCGGCCGTTAAATTCAACGGTGCTGACGCCTTCTTTGCTGAGCAAGCGGTACGTGGTGTCGTCGGACCCGTATTGAAACGTCGGCTCGTATTTGAAGGGAGGCATGACGAAGAATTTAGCGGAAATGCGGTGGAAAGTGAAAAGCAACGAGCGATGATCGCCATGCTCATCGCTCGTTGCTTTCAGAATTTCACTTTCTTCATTCCGGCTGGATGTAAGCTTCCAGTTCGCTCAAAAACTCGTACAGCGCCGTGGCCGTATTCCGGGCCGGGTCGTCGCCTTGGTGAAGGAGCGTGATGTTGTCGCGCAGCGCGAGGAAGACCAGTTCTCTTAGCCCACCCGCGTGCGGACTTTTGGCCAGATGCTCGTGGTACTGAGCGCGAAAGTAATCGTAGCCGTCAGGGTGTTTCTCGAACCACTTCCACAGCGCAACCGGCGGGCCGTAATGCGAGAGCACGTTGGTCACATTGCACATCTCGCGCAGGTCGCGCGTGATGCCGATCGGCTCGATCCAGATTCGCTGCCCGTCGTCCGGTTCAACTGCGTCCAGAAAATGCTTGATCTTGAACATAGCTCACTCCGATCCCATTAAACCCATTCATCGGTACAACCTTAGTACTAATAGTAAGACGAATTAAACTTTGTGAAGTTTGATTACAAAGTAAGAATTCGCCTGATACGACTTCAGCGTTTCACCGAGTGGCGTCATCACTCTTGAAAAAGGGCCGCCGATCGATTGTAGGCGAGGATAACCAGCAGCGAGATGAGGCTCAGCGACGCGATCGCCAGCCATGTGGGCCATGCCGATTCTAAAGATCGGCCGGACGTGTAATCGGCGTAGATGGAGATGGGTAACGTTTGATGCCCGCTTAGATCGCCGAGAATCATGACGGTGGCTCCGAACTCCCCGAGCGCCCTGGCGAATGCCAGCAGCAGGCCGCTGACAATCCCCCGCCGCGCCATCGGCAGCGAAACGTGCCAGAAAATCCGCAGCGGGCTGGCGCCCATGACGGTAGCGATATCTTCCAATTCGCGATCGATGGAGGCAAACGCCGATTTAGCAGGGAGGAACAGTAACGGGAATGATACAACCACCGCGGCGACCACCGCGCCGCGCCAATCGAAAATCAGATGAAGATCAAACCATTCGTTCAACCACCGCCCGATCCATCCATGCACGCCGAGCAATATGACGAGGAAATATCCGACGACGGTCGGCGGTAATACCAGTGGGAGCGTGAGTAGCGCTTCGATCAGGCTCTTTCCCCAAAACCGGCGACGCGCCAAAACGAACGCCAGCGGAATCGCCAGCGCCGCCGTCACTATCGTGGCGACGATCGAGATCTTTAGCGACAAGGCGAGCGATCGCAGCAGGTCGTTCATGCGTTATTTCGACGCCGGTTGGGTGGTAGTCTTGGCGGGCGCTTCGGTGATGAAGCCGCGCTTTTCCAGGATTTGCTTTCCTGCCGGCGAGCCGAGGAAACTCAGAAAGCGATCCGCCGCCGCCTGCTTTTTACTGGCCGCCACGATAACTCTCGAATACACAATCGGCTCGTGTGAATCCGCGGGTGCGTTGGCGATGACCTTCACGCGGTCGCCGATCTGCTGGGCGTCGGTCGCGTAGACGAACCCGGCGTCGACCTCACCGCGCTGCACGTAATCCAGCACCTGACGCACGTTCGCGCCGTTGACGATCTTGCCCGCGATCGCCTGATCGAGCTTTAGCGACGCCAGCGTCTGCATCGCGTATTGCCCCGCCGGCACGGACTTGGGCTGGCCGATGGCGATTTTCTTCACGTCGTCGCGGGTGAGATCTTTGATGCTCGTGAGTTTCAGTTTCGAGCCGGCCGGCACGATCAGCACCAACCCGTTCATCGCCACCACGCGTCTGGAACCGGCGACGGCCAGCTTCGACTTCTCCAACTCATCCACTTGCTCCGAAGCTGCGGAAATAAACCCATCAATCGGCGCGCCGTTCTTGATCTGCGTCAGCAGCACGCCACTAGCGCCGAAAGAAAACTCGACTTCGTCGCCGGTCTCCTTCGCGTAGGCGATCTCCGCCTCCAACAGCGCTTCCTTTATGCTGATGGCCGCGGCGATGCTGATGGTTTCCGAGCGTGCGAACGGAGCACCGATCAGTGCGAGCAGACACAGGCAGGCTGGCAAGAGTGTGAATCGCATGGCGGATGATTGTAGCCGCAGATGGACGCAGATAAACGCGGATCAGATCACAGAGCCTGCATTTTCCCATCTGCGTTCATCTGCGTTGATCTGCGGCTCATACTCTTAAGACGTGTGCCCGCCGCCCAGCGCTTTGCAAATCTGCACCGTCGATTTGCTCTTATTCAGCGTGTAAAAGTGAAGCCCGTCCACGCCGTGGGCGATCAGGTCCGTGCATTGCTGCGTCGCGTACTCAATGCCGTACGCCTGCACGGCCTCTGCGTCGGATTCGATCGATTCCAGCTTCAGCAGCAGTTTTTGCGGAATCTTCGCGCCGCACATACTGATAAACCGCTTGATCTGGGCCACGTTGCTGATCGGCATAATGCCGGCCACGATCGGCGCTTTAATTCCCACCGCACGGGCGGCGTCACGGAAGCGATAGAACTCCGCGTTGTCGAAAAACAATTGCGTGACGACGAAGTTCCCGCCGTTGTCGATCTTGAGCTTCAGCATTTCCAGGTCGCGCGTGCGGTTGAGGCACTGCGGGTGCCCTTCCGGATAGCCCGCCACGCCGATCGCAAAATCGTGACGCGCACGGACGAACTTCACCAAATCGCTGGCGAAGGCGAATCCGCCTTGCGTGGCGACGAACTGGCTCTGCCCGGCCGGCGGATCGCCGCGGAGCGCCAGCACATTACGAATGCCTTTGGTCCACAGATCGTCCAGAATGCTCCCGATCTCGTCGGCGGTGTGACCGACGCAGGTGAGATGCGCCATCGCCCGGATCTTCTGCTCGGTCTGGATGCGTTCAACAAGGTCAACGGTTTTAGCGCGCGTGCTTCCGCCGGCGCCGTAGGTTACAGAGACGTAACTCGGATGCAGCGGCCGGAGTTCGCCGATCACTTCGAACAACTGGTTCCACCCCGCGTCCGTCTTCGGCGGAAAGAACTCAAACGAAACAGCCGACTTGCCGTGACCGAGAATCTGATCGATGCGCATCGGCGAACTGTACTCCATGTAACCAACGATTGACAAACAAGATTGAGTGCCCGGAACTGAAGACTCGGGCAAAAAGCAAGAGAAATTCTTTTGCAACTATTAGCGCATTGCGAAGCGATCAGTGCTGATTTTCAGGCAATCCCCGATCAATTTCTATTTGTCCGAACGCAAAAGCGCCGATATACTACAGCAGTACGGATGTTCTCTGTTGTTGGTGATTGGAGAGCAACTATTTGGCTGAACCTATAATCGACCCTTGGGGATGATCGTCAAACCTACGCATGCCCGCAGATCAGTTGGTTGTTTACAGCTGACAGACGGGAAGTGGAAGTGAGACGCCTCGGCAGTAACCCTGCCCATATCATCACCCACCTTACTGAAGGGTTCGGTCAAAACCGCTCTCACACGGCAATCACGGATCTGTCCGTATTTTTATGACGCCCGATGGCCTAACCGCCGATCGGGCGTCTTCTTTTTTTGTCGCATGGGCAACTTGCCCATGCAGCGTGTAACCATGCGGAGGAGCCGTACCCGGCCCATGAGGCAAGCGCGGAGCGACGTGATGGAATCGCAAATTCTAAGATCGCTTCGCTCTTGCTGGCTCGGTCAAGTACGACCGATCGTCGCGGCGTACCGCGACTATGGGCAGGTTGCCCATGCGACAATCAAGCCAATGCTTGCTGAAGCCGAGCCGTTAAGCGTTTCTTGACTTCCTCGATCGATGGCATCGCGTCGCAGAGCAGTTGCTGCATCGACGTGACCGCGCCATCCGCCAGCCCACACGGCACGATGAGATTGAAGTAGCTGAGATCGGTAGCAACATTGAGCGCCAACCCGTGCATCGACACGCCACGTTTGATGCGGACGCCGATCGCACAGATTTTCGCGGGAGGCCGCCCGCCGTGGGTGGTCCACACGCCGACGGCGGCTTTATCCGCATACGCCGCGATGGCGCACTCGGCCAGCAGGTCGATCACCGCTTTTTCCAGCAAATGCACGTACGACCCGACGGAAAGCTTGTGATCCGCCAGCCGAATAATCGGATACACCACAACCTGCCCCGGCCCATGAAACGTAACATCCCCGCCGCGATCGGATTGCACCACTTCCACCCCCCGCTCGGCCAGATACGATTCAGTGGCGATCAAATGCGGCTCCTGTCCCGGACGCCGGCCAAAGGTGATCACGGGCGGGTGCTCAACGATCAGAATCTGCTCTTGGCCCCCGGCGATCACAGAGGCGTGGGCTTGCTCTTGGAGCGACCACGCGTCTCGGTAAGGCAAATTGCCATGCATCTCGACGATCATCGGGTATACGTGCGAACCGTGACGAGATTCGGTATCGCACTAAAATGTTTCTGATTGAACGTGTGAAGCGGCAGATTCAGGGAGATCGCCGTCTGCGCGATCATGATGTCAATGATTCCGACCGCGTTCCCCAAGTGAAGCTGCCGATAGGTTTGATACGCATCCTGCTGCGACTTTGCGTCCAGCCATGCCAATTCCAATTTATTCAGCAAGGTATCGGCTTTTCGCAGTTCTGTCGCATCACGACAACCGTGCAGGATTTCCATCGCAGCGTAGCCGGAGATGAGCCATTCCGCCTCGTTGGTCGATCGGAACCATTCCAGTGCCGGCAGATGACCGCGTAGTACGTCGATGGCCACATCCGTATCAATAAGAATCAAAGCCCGCCCCCACGCTGCTCCGCTGCACGGCGCAGTTCCCTGGCGAACGCAGTGCTATCGGTAATATCAGTTCTGTCCGCCCACATTCCCACCGCTTCAGATGCGGCAATTTCTGCCCCGGTGGCGTTGCCGGTTTTCGCAGGGACAAGCACGACATCGCCGACCACCCGTAGCGTCAACGGTTGATCGACCGGCAAATCCACCGGCCCGTCGGGAACCAGCACCTTTCCATCAAAATGGCAGTGGATCGTCGTCCTCATGGTGTGGGATTATATCACACCGGTGCCAAAACCTGCATGCTCCGCGCCGGCAGGTACACCTGAATGCTCTGCGGCCGGCCCGCGTGGGCGGCCTTTTGCAGCGGGTACGTAATCTGCTCCGCCGTCAAACCCGGGCCGGCGAAGCGTTTGTCGTCGGTGTTCAGGATCACCTTGTAGTTCTTCGGATCGGGCACGGGAATGCGCCAGTCGCTGTAGCTGTTGTGCCCGTGCAGGTTGAGCACGAACACCAACGGCCCGCGGCGGTAGATCAACTGTTTGTTTTCTTCATGCACGTACAACTGCTCGATCAGCGGGTCAGTCAGCAGGTTGTATTGCACATCGAGTTGCTGCATGGCAGCGTCGAACGCCTGCAAGCCGCTGTAGCGGAGGAGCGGATCGTCGGCCAAGTGCCACTGCCGGCGGCAGTAGTGGTAGCTGTAGCCGTTGCCTTCGCGGGGGAAGTCGATCCACTCGGGGTGGCCGAACTCGTTGCCCATGAAGTTGAGGTAACTTTCGCCGGCGAGGCTGAAGGTGATCAGCCGTAGGATTTTGTGCAGCGCGATCCCGCGATCGATCACCACCGACTGCTGCGTGTACGCCATGTTCCAGTACATCTCCTGATCCATTAGGCGGAAAGCCAGCGTCTTGTCCCCCACCAGCGCCTGATCGTGCGACTCGGCGTAGCCGACATGCTTCTCCGTATGCCGGCGGTTCAGCATCGTGCTGAAAATGTTTGCAAGTTCCCAGTCTTCGTCCTTCTTCTCTTTCAACAGCTTGATCCAGTAATCCGGCACGCCCATCGACAGGCGGTAGTCGAACCCGATTCCACCCTCCTCCACCTTACGCGCGATCCCCGGCATGCCGCTGACGTCCTCGGCGATCGTAATCGCGCCCGGCTTAACCAAATGAGCCACGCGGTTGGCCAGTTGCAGATACGCCACTGCGTCGCGGTCAACGTTGCCGCCGAAATAGTCGTCGTAGCTGCTGAACGCCTTCCCCAAGCCGTGATCGAGGTACATCATGCTCGTCACGCCGTCGAAACGGAAACCATCGAAACGGTATTCTTCCAGCCAGTACCGAACGTTGCTGAGAAGGAACCGCTGCACCTCGTACTTGCTGTAGTCGAACAGCAGCGAATCCCACGCCACATGCATCCCGCGCGCGCCGGCGTGAAAATACTGATGATCGGTCCCGTCAAAAAGGTTGAGCCCTTCCTGCGTGTTCTTCACCGAATGGCTATGCACCACATCCAGAAGCACCCGAATGCCCAGGCTGTGCGCAGTGTCGATCAGGCTCTTAAGCTCCTCCGGCGTGCCGAACCGGCTGCTGACGGCATAAAAATTGCTGACGTGATACCCAAAGCTGCCGTAATACGGATGCTCCTGGATCGCCATCAGCTGAATCGCGTTGTACCCCAACCCGGCCACGCGCGGCAGGACGTGCTGCTCAAACTCCTTGAAGCTGCCGACCTTCCCCTCCTCCTGCGCCATGCCGATATGCGCCTCGTAAATCCGCAATCCGCCTTTGAGGGAGGATGGATCAGCGTGCCGCCAGTGGTACGGCTCCGGCGGACTCCAATATTGCCCAACGAACGATGACGGGCCGTCCTGCATCACGCGATGAATGTACGCGGGGATGCGGTCCATCGTCGTGCCGTTATCGTGAACGACATGAACCTTCACCTTGCTGCCGTGGGTGAGGCGGTCGGCGAATTTTTCATCGGGAAGGAACAGCGACCAAACGCCGAACTCGTCGCGCACCAGCGGATTGCCAAAACGATCCCAGTTGTTGAAATCGCCGATCAGCCGAAGTTGCAGTGCTGCCGGCGCCCATTCGCGAAACCACACGCCGGGTTTGTCGAACAACTCGCCACGATTGAAGCCGAAGTAACGGTGTCCCTCGCTGATCGCGCCGAGCAGCCCGCCGGTGGCGTTAAAACGCATCGCCAGGGATTCGTAATGTCGATGGCGTTCACGGAGCGGGTGTTCAAAATTTTTGAGCCACGGGTCAAAATCGATCAAAGCCGTGCCGTCGGTGCGGGATGTGGACATGTCCGGTGCCTCCAGAGACGCGATCGCAACGGCGGGAATTGTAGCGTATAAACCGCCGCCCCGCTTCGCTGCGCGACGTAATTCACACCTTGGAGTCGATCCATTCGCAGAGGGTATGGTAGAGAAGGAGGTGGCCTTCCTGCACGCGCGCCGTGTTGAGCGACGGGACGAGCAATTCAAAATCGCATTGCCCGCGGAGCTTCCCGCCGTCTTTGCCGAGGAAGGAGGCTGTCTTCAGGTTTTGCAGCTTGGCCTGCTCGACCGCTTTGACGACGTTGGCACTATTCCCGCTGGTGGTGAAAACGATCAGAATGTCGCCGGGATTGCCGAGGGCTTCAACCTGGCGCTGAAAGACGGATTCGAACCCGAAATCATTGCCCGCGCAGCTGATCGCCCCCGCGTCGGCCAGTGCGACGGCCGCCAGCGCTCGGCGCGTTTTGTGGTAGCGGACGCTGAGCTCCTCGGCGAGGTGGATCGCGTCGCAGGCGCTCCCGCCATTGCCGGCGGTCAACACTTTGCCGCGGTACTGCCAGCAGTCAAACATCGCTTGGCCGAGCTTTTCGAGCGTCGGCGAAAGCTGCCGCAGCCCGTCGTGCATCGCCGCATGGCCGGCGAGTGATTCTTGCAGAAAAGATTTCATAGTCCCTCGACGCGCGCAGATCGTTCGCACGCGGCAAGGCCAAGGATAACCGCAAACCCGCGAGAGATGCTATTTGGCGGGAACGGTGTGGTAGGTCAGTTTGGAATCACGGGGATTGCATTTGATGGGAACTCGACCGTACCACGGGCCTCCGGCCCGTGCTAACGGCGCAACAATGCCTGCGAGGTCAACCTTTTCAAAGTCCTTAAGCGCTCGGCACGGGCCGGAGGCCCGTGGTACGGTCGAGCTTTCAGACTAACCCACTACCGAGAATGAGGCTTTCCCAAACCTGCTAGCCACCCCAGAATTTGGTCCAATCGCCTTTGGACAGGATCAACGCAACTACCACGTAGAGGAACGTCGCCCAATTCCCCAGCAGCATGACGGCTGCGATCCACAACCCGCCGATGAGCGACGACTTTTCGCGATGGCCGATCCAGGCGCAGAAGAGGATCAGTCCCATGTACACGTCAACAAACGTCACCTTGCCCCAAGGCAGCGCCCAGAGTTGGCCGACCTCTTTCCAACCGCCGCCGGACTTGAAACCGTACGCCAGCCCGACGGTCATGATGACGAACCCGGCGACGGCGAACGCGATGGCGATTTTCATAAACAACTCCTGACTTACAACTTCTAAAGTTACCGCGAAGACGCGAAGTCGCGAAGTCGCGAACCATACTAGAAATTAGAATCACCCGAATTTCTTCGCGTTCATCTTCGCGCCTTCGCGGTTGTTTTTAGTTATTTTAGAAGCTCTTTATCAACCGGCTTGTTGAACAAATAGTGGCTGACGAACCATTCCTGACCGTCGCGGTAGCCCCACAGTTCCGCGCAGGCCATGAAGAATACGCGCCATCGGTTGAACCATCGAGCGGCCTCGGCAGCGCCGTATGATTGGATAAGAATCGCCATCGCCGCGGATTTATTCGCGTCGAGATTGGCCAGCCAGGCGTTGGCGGTTTTCTCGTAGTGCCCGCCGCCCCATCGCCAGCGGCGGGCGATCGTCAGATCGTCCTGAAAATGCAGCGGCAGTTCGTCGCTGGGCATGATCCCGCCGGTGAAAAAGTATTTGCCCAGCCAGTTGTCCGATCCTTCGGTCTGAAACTCGTACGCGAAGGTTTGATGCACGAAGATGTGCATGAAAAACTTCCCGCCCGGGCGCAGCCAGTTCGCCACCCGGCCGAACAGTTTGCGGTAGTTGCGCATGTGCTCGAACATTTCCACCGACACCACGCGATCGAACCGCCGATCGATTGTGAATGCGTTCATGTCGGCGGTGATGATTTCAAGATTGTTCAGGCCGCGCCGGTGGGCTTGATCAAGTATGAATGCCCGCTGCGGAGCGGAATTCGACACACCCACAATCCGGCTGGCGGGATATTTTTCCGCCATCCACAGCGACAGCGAACCCCAACCGCAGCCGAGTTCGAGCACATCCATGCCATCGGATAAATCCGCGTGTTCACACGTCAGCGCCAAGCCGCGCGCCTCGGCTTCGTCGAGCGATTTCACGCTGTCCGGCCAGTACGTGCTGGAATATTTGCGGTGCTTTCCCAGCGCCAGCCCGAAAAACTCCGGCGGCAATTCATAGTGCTGCTCGTTCGCCTTCTCCGGCACGGGGGCGATCGGTCCGGCGTCCATCTGATCGATGAACGCCGTCAGCGATTCCTGCTGGCACTCACAATCGCCGCGATTTTCCTCGCGGAGACGCTGAGCACACAACCCGCGAATACCTCGCCGAATCAAGGCGTCGGGAACCAATCCTCGCTCCATCAAATCAATGCTGAGTGACGTTGTTGTTTCGCTCATACGCTCACCTTCGTTTTTTTTCGGCGGCCAAGGAATGAATGCACTGGTCGTCTCCTGATACTTGCGATACGCCTCGCCGCGCGATTGGAGCGCGCGTTTTTCGGTGAATGGGATCCCGGTCACCTTGTACAAAAACACGCCCATCACCACCGGCCCGAAGAGCGTGGCCCACCAGTACGGCGAGCCCACGCCGATCAGCACGTACGTGAACCAGTGCAGCCATTCGAAAAAATAATTCGGATGACGCGAGTAGCGCCACAATCCGGTATCGCAGACTTTGCCCTTGTTGGCTGGATCATTGCGGAATCTGGCCAACTGCGCGTCGGCCAGCGCCTCACCGCCAACGGACATCAGCCACACAAGCCCGCCGGCGAAATCGAACCACTGCGGGAACTGAGCCGGGCTGCCGGCGGCGAAATAGAGCGGCGTGGCGAACATCAGAGTCCAGATCGCCTGAATCTGGAAGAACGCGAAAAAACCGATCTGGGCTTTTTGGCCGAAGCTCGCGCGCATCGACTGGTAGCGTCCGTCTTCTGATTCGCCCGTCACCCGGCGAAACAGGTGAATGCCCAGCCGACACGCCCACACTAGAGCCAGACCGCTGATCAGCACGCGCCTACCGAGCGGGGCCGCTCCACCCATCGCCAGCAGGGCGCACATCGCGCCCGTGCCGAACGACCAGACGACATCGACAATGCCCGCGTTGGTCCGGCGCCGTTGCCACAGCCAGGCGAGCGTCATCGCGGTGACCATCACCGCCAACCCGGCGAGATAGCGTTGCCAAAGCGTCATGCCGTCACCTCCGCTTTCGGTGCGGCAGTTGTGGTAGCGCGGTTGAGTTGGATCAGGATCGGCAGTGCGTCAGCCCATTCGACCGCGATCGCAAGGAACGCCATCCCGCGCGGTGAGCCGATCTCGATGGCGGAGAGTTTTTCGCCCGCGATGTACGCCAGCGGCCCGCCGACGAGCCCGACCACCGCCGCCACGATCGGTCGGCCGCGCAGTACGGAGAGCGAGCCGTTCAGCGTCGTGGCGAACCCGGCCCATAGCGCGACCATCCACAGCGGACTCGGCCCGGCGAGTTGCGCGTGGGCCGGAAAGCGCAGTAGCCCCGCGAACACCAATGCAGAATCGAGTACGTATCCGATCACCGCGCTGGCTGCGATTAAAATCGCGTCGCGCCGTAGATCAGTCGTCATCCCAAGCCGCACACCAACAACCAAAACCGCCACCGCCACGCCCAGCCACGGCTGTCCGCGGCCGGCGCCGATCAGGCACGCAAACCAGAGTGCTTGGTACAACAGAAGATTAATCGCCTTGCTGATCATTCGTTGCACCGCTACGGGCGCTGCAGCAACAGCTGCGACGTGCCGATGTATCGCTCTTCAAAACCAGCCTCGCAGTAGCAGAGGTAGTAATTCCATAAGCGAATAAACCGCTCGGGATACCCCATCGCCCGAACCTGATCGACGCGATCAAAGAAATTGGCTCGCCAGGTGCGCAGCGTGGTCGCGTAGTGCGGGCCGATCTCTTCACGATCGACGAGCGTAAAGTCGCTCGCCTGTTTCATCGCCGCCGACATTGCTGACATCGAAGGCACGCAGCTGCCGGGGAAGACGTACCGCTGGATGAAATCGGTTTGCTTTCGGTACGCCTCGTACCGGTGGTCGGGCATGGTGATCGCTTGAATCAGCGCCGAGCCGCCGGGCTTGAGCAGCGAGGCACATCGCCCGAAATACGTCGGCAAAAATTCGTGGCCTACGGCTTCGATCATTTCGATGGAGACGAGCTTGTCGAACTGCCCCGTCAGATCACGATAGTCTTCAAGCAGTACGGTGATCCGGTCGCTGAAACCGGCGTCGGCAATCCGCTTTTGCGCCAAGTCGTACTGTTCCCTGGAGATTGTCGTCGTCGTCACGCGGCAGCCGTACCGGCCGGCCAGGTGGATCGCCAGCCCGCCCCAGCCGGTGCCGATTTCCAGCAAGTGATCGCTCGCAGTCAGATTCAGCTTTCGGCCGACGCGGTCGAGCTTTGCGATCGACGCTTCCTCCAGCGTCATGCCCGGCCGATCGAAAACGGCACAGGAGTACGACAGCGTCGGATCAAGAAACAGCTCGAACAAATCGTTCCCGAGGTCGTAATGATCCGCGATGTTCCGCCGGCTGCCCGATTTGGTGTTGGCGCGCATCGCGTGATACCACCGCCCGAGCAAAAGCCCGATGCGCGACAGCCCGCGGTCGAGCCGATCGGCTTCTTCCGTGCCGCGAACGAAGATTCGGAAGAACGCGGTCAGGTCGTCGCAATCCCAGTCGCCGTCGAGATAAGTCGCCGCCGCCGCCAGGCTGCCGCCGGTCATGGCGCGGCGATAAAACCGGGGGCGGTTAATGCGGATCGTCGTCGCCAGATCCGCGCCTTGCCGGCCGATGATGGTTTCTTCGCCGGTGCTGTCGCGGACCGTGATCGACCCCTGCGGCAACGAGCGCAGCTTCATCAGCACTGCCGACCGGGCCGCTCGATCAATCAGCCCGAACGCCGGCGGTTTGGTGATCATCTCAGGCAGAATGGAACTCGTCGTAGCGGAACTCACGCCGTGCCTCCTTTAGAGGAAACCAGTGTTCGCGGATGGGCGTGGAACGGCACACGTTTGAGCCACAAACGCAGCGACTGCCAATAGATCGCGACAATCACGCTTACAGTCATCGCCGGGAAGCGGAGCAGCACGCTTGCAAGGCTGCCGGCCGAGATCGGGCGACGCTGCATCGCCATCGTCGCGGAGAAAACCTTCTCCTGCCGCTCGTAATTTTCCATGTGAACCACCAGCCGATCACTCGGCTGATGCAGGCGCCAACGGTATTGCTGATCCATTCCCATGAACGGTGATACGTGAAAATCTTTGGCGAAGATGTACCGCCCGCCGGTTTCTTTGCTCGCATTGCACACGTAGCAGTGTCGCTCGTTCCAAGGCGTGTTATGCACTTCAGCCACGATCGCCTCGAGCTGCTCGCCGGTACGGTCGAAGCAATAGTAGAAGCTCACGGGGTTCATCACGTAGCCGAAGTAGCGGAGGTGCGTGAGCAGTCGGATCGGTCCCTCCGGAGACCGACCCAACTGCTGCTTCACAACATCGCGCACGGATTTGTCCAAGGGCTCAGCCGGATCGCCGACATGATCTGCCCGGCGAAAACTCGCGAGGTTCCATCGCTCGATCGACCAGAACCATCGGCGTTTAAACACCGTGTCCAGCTCAGCCAGATCGAGGTACATCATGTATAGCGAATACCCAAACGCATGCGTCACGGGTGAGCGCCGATGATGGCGGACGACGCCTTTGTAAATGCAGCTGTTCATCCCCATTCCCCCTGCCCGATGGCGGCGGCGACGGCGAGCCCGCTGCGTACGCCGTCTTCGTGAAAGCCGTAACCCCAATACGCGCCGCAGAACGAAGTTCGGTTGCCGACCGCCAGTTCGCCGTGCCGGCTTTGCGCTGCCGATCGGCCGGCGGTGTAGATGGGATGCTCGTAGTCGATTCTCTTGATGATCTTCGCCGGGTCGATGCTTGATTCGTCGTCCAGCGTCACCAGAAACTCGTGCCTGGACTTCAGGCTCTGCAGGATGTTCATGTCGTACGTCACGGTAGCCTGGCGATCGGACCGCGCGTTGATGCGGTAATTCCAACTCGCCCAGGCGAGCTTTCGCTTTGGCAGAACGGACGTATCGGTGTGCAGAATGGCGACATTCTTCTGATACGGGAAAACGCCGAGCAGTTCGCGTTCGGTCGGCGTCGCGTCGTCGCCGAGCAGGCGCAACGCGGTATCGGCGTGGCAGCCGAGGATGACTTGGTCGAACCGCCGCTGCTCGCCGCCGGGGAGCGTCAGCATGACGTGATCCAGCGATCGGTGGATCGAGCGCACGGGCGTTTGCAAGAAAATCCGATGAGCAAACTTTCGCGTCAACGGGCCGACGTATTGTTTCGAGCCGCCCTTGATGACGCGCCATTCACGTTTGGCGCTCACCTGAAGCATCTGGTGATGGTGCAGAAAATCAACGACAAACCGGATCGGAAAGTTCAAAAACGAATCAGCCGGGCACGACCAGAGCGATGCGCCCAGCGGCACGAGATAGTGCTTCAAAAACTCGTCGCTGAACCGCTCGCGGGCTACGTATTGCTTGACGGTGATCGCGTCGGTTTCACCCGTCAGCAACGCCGGGCCGATCTGCCCGAAGCGGATGATCTCGCGGATTAATTTGTAAAAGCTTGGCCGGAGCAGATTGCGCCGCTGCGCGAACATCGTATTCAGCGACGTGCCGTTATATTCCAGCCCCGTCTGCTCGCAGCGAACGGAAAAGCCCATGCTCGTCGGCTGCGATTCGACTTTCAGTTCGTCGAGCAACCGGCAGAAGTTCGGATAATTCGCCCGGCTGAAGACGATAAAACCGGTGTCGATCGCGTGCTGCTCATCGCCGATCCGCACGTCGATCGTGTGGGTATGCCCGCCGATGTGGTCGGCGGCGTCGAAGAGGGTCAACTCGTGCTGATCACACAGCGCGTAGCTCGCCGCGAGAGACGAAATGCCTGTCCCAACGACGGCGATCTTCATGTCGCACCTGTCTGAACAGGGCGCGTGCTGACGCGGTCCTTATGAAGCGCACCGGTCGGTACCGGCCGCAAATCCCACACCAGCCCGATTTGTTTGAACAGCCATAGGACGTAGAAAGTGATGTCGATTTCCCACCAGTAGAAACCTTGCCTGAGCGATGCGGGGTAATAATGGTGATTGTTGTGCCACCCCTCGCCGAGCGTGAGGATTGCCAGCCAGAAGTTATTTCGGCTGTCGTCGGTCGTCTCAAACCGACGGCTGCCGAACTTGTGCGCTAGCGAGTTGATCGTGTACGTCGCGTGATAGAGCACGATCGTGGAGATAAAGAATCCCCACACAAACAGTTGCGGCCCCGACGTGTGTAGCGATGGGGCGACATGCCCGAGCAGGCTGCCGACGCCCCAAATCGCCGCGCCAAAAACGATGACCGCAATCCAATCGAACCGATCGAGAAAGACGATCTCCGGAAATTTCTTCCAGTCGCGCACCTTGTCCAGCGGCGTGGCCGTTCCCGATTCGGTCAGGAACCACAACATGTGGCTCCACACGAATCCGTACCACCGGGGAGAATGCACGTCTCGCTCATCATCGGAATGATTGTGGTGGTTGCGATGATGGCCCGCCCACCACATCGGCCCGCGCTGGGCGCTGGTGCAGCCGATCAACGCCATGATGAACTGGAAGGCGCGGGAGGTTTTGAAGGTTCGGTGGGAGAAATATCGGTGATAAAACCCGGTGATGACAAACATCCGCAGCAGGTAAAGCCCCGTCGCCGTCGCGATCGCGACAGGGCTCCAGCCGACCCATATCACCGCCAGGCAGGCCAAGTGCATCAGGATGAAAATCATTAGCCGCAAAGGGTTTACGCGTCGAGGCTGCCCGGCCACCCGCGTTGAGGCCGAATGGCCGTCGAACCAGCGAACGAATGCTCGCCAGCGGCCGTTTTCAACTCCATTTACCGCTCGACCATGCATGACTTTGCCTATGCCCGTCGTTGCTGACTGATTGATAACCACCTGCCCATCTTTACGGAATTCCAAGCACCTTAGATTTGAGGATATGGCAGCCTCAGGCGCAATTTCACCTGCGACCGCCCATTTCAAATAAAATGGAAACAGTTCTCGCTGCCATTCACCGGCCACTCCCGGCCCGAAGTTGCTTGATCGAGTTGACCACCCGGCCAATCACGTAATCCACTTCGGCGTCGTTGTTGCGCTTGCCAAGCGACATCCGCAGTGACGCGCCGGCAATCTTATCCGGCACGCCCAGCGCCCGAAGGACGTACGACGTTTCCAAACTCGCACTAGTACAGGCCGACCCGGAACTGACAGCGACATCGTAGAGTGAGCCGAGCAGTTCGTCGTGACCAACGCCGCCGAAGCTGATGTTGGTGACATGCGCCAGCCGCGAGGCCGGATCGCCGTTCACTCTGAGGTCGTCCAGTTGGCTGGTGATGCCGCGTTCGAGGCGATCGCGGAGCCCGGTCAACCGAGGCGTTTCGCCGGTCAGTTCGGCCTTGGCGAGTTCGCACGCCGCCCCCACGCCAACCACGCCGGGCACGTTGATCGTCCCGCTTCGATACCCACGTTCGTGACCGCCGCCGTCCATGTGCGCTTGCAGCTCGATCCGGTGCGGCTTATTGCGGACATAAAGACAGCCGCATCCCTTGGGCCCGTACATCTTGTGGCCGCTCATGGAAAGCAGATCGATCGCGTCCTCGACAACGTCGATCTCCACCTTCCCGGCCGCCTGCGTGGCGTCGGTGTGGAACAGTACGCCCCGCTCCCGGCAAAGCCGGCCGATCGTGCGGATGTGCTGGATCGTTCCGACCTCGTTGTTGGCCCACATGATCGACACGAGGATCGTATCTTTGCGGATCGAGTCACGAAGCTCGTCGATATCGATCTGCCCGACCGAGTTCACGCCGAGCCAGGTGATCTCGTACCCTTCCTTTTCCAGCCGCTTGCAGCAGTCGAGGACGGCCTTGTGCTCAGTGACCTGCGTAATGACGTGTCCGCCCTTGCCGGCTTGCGCCCCGGCCACGCCCTTGAGCGCCAAGTTGTTGGATTCGGTCGCCCCGCTGGTCCAAACGATGGCGTCGGCCCGGGCGTTGAACAGCGCCGCCACCTGCTGGCGCGCCGTGTCGACCGCCGCCTCGGCCGCCCACCCGAAGCCGTGCCCGCGCGACGCGGCGTTGCCGAACACTTCGGTGAAATACGGACGCATCGCCTCAAACACGCGCGAATCCATCGGCGTCGTGGCGTTATGGTCCATGTAGATCGGAAGCAATACATCTTGAGATACGGTCATCGACCCCCAATTTACCTTCGACAACCGCGATGACCAACTGATCCACGCCGGCAAAGTGCAATCAGCATCTGATCGAAACACCCGTTAGGCCGTTGCCGCGTTCGAGAATAAGATAGGCCCGTATTGGAGCGTGGATCAATGTCTCAGCCAAACGACGATCAAACCGAACACGGCGCCAATCCGCCACTTGAATCGGATTCCGGGCCGGTGTCGTCCGCGCCGGAGCAACTAGTGGTCGCATCCGACGACCCAGCCGGGGCGCATCCGCCGCTACCTGTGCTGGAATACCGAACCGACGATGGCGTGAAACTCTGGACCGCGGGAACGCTGACCTACACGATCGGCGGACTGGCACTCTTATTTTTCTGGCTTCTTTGGGGTGATTTTGCGCTGTCGATTCGCGATCGCTCCGTCGGGCCGGTCGTACAGCTGTTTCTGAGACGTGAAGGCGTGTCAAACACGCTCATCGCCGTTCTTCTCTCCTCGCTCCCGCCGGCGCTGGGGATGTTTCTGGGTCCGATCATCAGCTATCGATCCGACCGCCTGCGCAGCCGCTGGGGGCGACGAATTCCGTTCCTGATCATTCCGACCCCGATAGCGGCCGCGGCGATGGTGGGGATCGCGTTTTGCCCGCAAATCGGCGATGCCATCGAACATTTGCTCGGCGGGCGCTACAGCAACTCCCATTGCACCATCGCGGCGTTTGCGTTTTTCTGGACGATCTTCGAGGTCGCCGCGATTGCTTCGGCTTCGGTGTTTGGAGGGTTGATCAATGACGTGGTTCCACGCCCGCTTCTCGGTCGCTTTTTCGCCTTGTTTCGTGCTGTCAGTCTTGCAGACGGGATGATCTTTAACTACTTCCTGCTCCAGCGCGCCGAAAGTCATTTTTTCATGCTGTTTTTGGCGATCGCGTTGGTGTTCGGATCGGGGTTTCTGCTCATGTGCCTGAATGTTAAGGAAGGCTCCTATCCCCCGCCACATGCGTTGGATAGCAACCAACGCGAGCGACGCGGGTTTTTCGAGGCCGCCAAAATTTATTTCAGCGAGTGTTACAGCCATCCCCATTATCTCTGGTGTTTTGCGGCGATCACGCTGGGTACGATCACATTTCTGCCAATCAACTTATTCAGCATTCCATTTGCCAAACACATGAAAATCGATTTGGAGCAGTACGGCAAATTCGTGACGGCCGGCTATTTTGTATCGATTTGCCTTGCCTATCCAATCGGTTCGTTGGTCGATCGGTTTCACGCCTTGCGCGTAGGACTGGTGGCGTTGTCCCTTTACGCGATATCGATGGCTTGGGCTGCCTGGGCTATCCGTGATGCCAACACGTTCTGCGTTGCGTTATTTCTCCATACCGTGCTATCAGGATCCTGCGCCACGGCAACCATTTCCCTGGGGCTTGCATTGCTGCCGAGGTCGAAATTCTCTCAATTCGCGTCGGCTGGTGGGATTCTGACCTCGCTGGTGACGATTACGGTTGGACCTGTCATAGGCAGCATGTTGGATTGGACGAATCACAACTACCGCCTGACGTATGTAGCCGGGTTCCTGATTTCCTGCGTGGCGGTTCTCGTACTGTGCGTGGTCTACCGTAACTTCCTACGGCTCGGCGGCCCTAAGGGTTATATTGCTCCCGGCGACAGCCCCACGGACATCGCGGTCGCGCCGCACCCCGCCCTAAGACATTAACGCTGGCTTCCTCCTCTTCCGGTGTGCTCGGGACTTGATCCGCCGTTCCAACGCGTTCGGAACGACGCGAACATCACGCATTCTGGTCCCCAGTCGTTATCTCTTATCCAGTTTTCACAATTGTCGATCGAATCAGCATGAATCTGAACTAAATTAAGTGGATTCACTTGGGCGTTCTGACATATTCGGCATCATCAAATCGCTGTGGGCGCTCAAATCACGGAAGATCAAGAATACGGCAACGGAAGCCGCCTCACATCTTGGAACTCTATCAAGGGAGCAGCAATGCGCAGCTTAATCGGTTCGTTTCTGCGGGACGATCGTGGAATGGAAACCGTTGAATGGGCGGTCCTCGCGGCCCTCATCGTGGCGGGCTTGGTTGCCGTCATTACCGGCTTGGGCGGCAACATGGTGACCAAGTTCACCGCTTTGCAGGACGCCACAAAATAGAAAAAAGCTCATTTTTCCGCCCGTGGGTGGACGGTCTGATGGTGGCGCGGGTGTGTCGAGTCCGTCGTGTGACGGACCGCATACAAGTTGCCTCTTTTGGCTGGATTTGAAGGAGAATGTTATGAAAGCTTCTAAATTGATCGCACGGTTCGTGCGTGACGAACGCGGCATGGAAACTGTGGAATGGGCCGTTTTGGCCGCCCTGATCGTGGCGGGCCTGGTTGCCGTCATCACCGGCTTGGGCACCAACGTGGTGGCGAAGTTCACCGCTTTGCAAACCGCGACGAAGTAATTTTCGTCCCGGCCCGGACGCCTACCGTCCGGGGCCGAGGAAGTGGGTTGTATGTTTACCGTCCTGTGGAATTGCTCCACACCGGGATGGCAGTGGATCGTTGCGCTATGCGGTGCATCGATTGCCGCGGCCTTTGACGTACGAACACGCCGCATCCCCAATCGGCTCACCGGATCGCTCCTGCTAGTCGGGGCAATCTGCGTGACTGTATCCAACGGCCTGACTGGGTTGGAAAGCGGGATCGTCGGCTGTTTGATCATGTCTCTGCCGTTCGTGCTTCTTTTCATTTTCGCCGGCGGCGGTGCTGCCGATGCGAAGCTGATGGGCGCGATCGGCATGTGGATCGGTGCGAAAAACGGCGTGATCGCCATGGTGGCGGTTCTACTGGCCGGAGCAATCCTCGGATTGCTCTACGCCTTCGCCAAACGCCGGTTACAGGCCGTGTTCATCAACCTTTCCTTGGCCAGTTTCGGACTGGCACGGCTGATGACGCGACAGCAGAAATGGTCGCAGGCCGCCGACGTGATGCCCGTGGAGAAAGACATGCTCACCATGCCGTATGGCGTGTCGATCTTCACCGGCGTCGCGTTGGCGGCTTGGACTGTTTTCATGGACAAACTAGGGTGAAATCGATGAACGCACGCACGTCACGAGCAACCTGCCGGGTCCGCGGAACCGCAACCGTTGAAATGGCGCTGGTCGGAATGCTGCTCCTACAACTCACATTTTTCTCGATCGAATTCAGCTGGCTCTTCCTGCGCAAGCAGCAGGTGATCAACACCGCCCGCCAGGCAGCCAGAATCGCGGCGACCCTTGATGCGACCAACACACAGGTTACCAGCCAGATTACGGCACAGTTGGATTCATACGGAATCACTGCCGGCAAGAACTATACCGTCACGCTAAACCCGTCCAACATCGCAGGGGTGGCCAAAGGGAGCACCGTCAGCGTCACGATCGCCGTCCCGTACGCCAACATCCAGGCGACGCCGTCGTCGATGGGGCTTTGGTCTCTGTTCAACGTCCTACCCACCACCGTTCAATCCACGGTCACCATGGTGAAGGAAGGCGAATAGCAGTCGATCGGCTACGTTTTGAAGCAGGAGTTTTTATGAAATGGGCACCAGTACTTCTGGGCGTTTTGGGATTCGCGGCTGCGGTATGCGCGGCGCTCCTGGTCAACACCCTTCGGGCCTCGACCGTCCCCGCGCCGATCATCATGGCGACTACCAACGAGGTGCAGCCGATGGTGTCTGTGCTCTACGCCACGACCGGCCTGCCGGCGATGACGGTCGTCGACGCCAAGTCCGTCGTCGTGCGCTCCGTGCCGAAAAACGAGGTTCCCAAGGATTTTATCAGCAGCCCGGTGGACGTCGTCGGCAAAGTCGTCGGCGTGCCGGTTGTTGAGGGACAGGCGTTTACGCTCGCCTGTTTCGCCGATAAGCCGACGGCCCGGCAAGTGGCGGATGCGATCCCGTTCGGCAAACGCGCGGTGGGCATTTCCGTCACCGACTATTCCGGTCTTGAAGGCATGCTCTTCCCGGGCAGCACGGTGGATGTCATGGCGTCGTTTAAGACGCAGAACGGCGAATCACAGGACGCGGTGACCACCACGCTGCTGGAAAACATTCAGGTGCTAGCCATTGAGCGTCAGACCGTGGTGTCGTCAGAAAAATCGTTGCTCGACAGTTCCATCTACGCCGTCAGCCGAAGCAACACCCGACGGGTGACGTTGCTGGTCACAACCGAGCAGGCCAAGCGATTGCAACTGGCGATGGAGCAAGGTGTTCTCTCGCTAGCTTTACGGAACCCGTTGGACGGCGGCCGCGCCGACCAGGTAAACGTGTCGGTCAAACGACTGCTGAAAAACATGGGCCCTTACCCCGCGGATGACACTCCCGCCGCCCCTGTCGCGGTAGCGCCGAAGATCGATCCGTTTGTGGCGCCCACCCCCGCCACCAAGCCGGCCGAGCCGCCGCAGTGGGACGTTCAGGTCATCCGTGGAGGCGTGAGCGAAACCAAGTCGCTTCCGATGCCCAAGCGATCGACCGACGTCGAGCCCATGTCGGCCAACCGCTGATCCGACTGCGAGTGTTTCATATGGCCATACGTGACGTCCTGCTTCTCTCCAACGAACCGAACACCATTACAGCGGTGTCGGGTGCCTTGTCCTCAAACGGCCAACTGGCGCAGGGAAATATCTTTGCGCGATTGGCCGATATTATCACCCGTCTGGAGCGCGGCGGAGTGCCGGCCGTGCTGCTGGACGTGGACAGCCAGCCGGAAGGTCTGTTCCACCACATCGAGCCGCTTGCGCGCAAGTTCGTCGATACCAAGTTCATCGCCATCGCCGGCGACATGCGCCAGGAACTTCTGTTCGAAGCGATGGCCGTCGGCGTGCGGCACGTTCTGCTGAAGTCGGCGATCACAACCGACCTCTCGCAGATTCTTCACCGCCTCTGCCCCGACGGCGGAACCGCCGGGCGCGGGCTTGTGGTGACCGTCCTCTCCGCCGGCGGTGGAAGCGGGGGAACGACGCTCTCTGTCAATCTCGCAGCCGAACTCCCGCAAGACAATGGCTCGCCGAACCTTGTCATCGATCTTGATGCTTCGTACGGCGCGGTAGGCACGTATCTCGGGCTGGACGGCGAGTACGGCGTGGTCGATCTCCTCAATCGCACCGGGCACTTCGATTCACAACTGATCCAAAGCACCGCGTTGACCGGTAACCCGAACCTTCACGCGATGTTGAGCACCCCCAAGCGACACCTCGGCCGAGTCGCATCGCTCACGTCCGACCGGATCGGCGAGTTCGCCGACGCTTGTAAAGGCGCTTACAAGTGGAGCGTGATCGACGCCCCGCGTGTTTCGCTCGATGTCGCGGCTGCCTTGGCGTCACGAAGCCATGTCACGCTCATCCCGATGCAATTGATGATTAAGGATATTCAGGTGGCGAGGCAGATCCTGTCCGGCCTGACCGAGCGCGGCGTCAGCACCGGCCGGGTGATGGTGCTCGTCAACCGCTACCGCAAGCGCGGGTACGTCATCACGCTGGAAGAAGCCGCCCGGGCGATCGGGCTGAGTGAATCACAACCGCTGACCACGCTCTCAAACGACTTCGCCGCCGTGACCGAAGCCGCCAATCTCGGCAAACCGCTGATGGCGGTATCGCCGCGATCTGACTATCGCCGCGACGTGCAAAAGCTGGCCGGCATGATCGCCGCGTTGCCTCAGTTGCATTCGATCGGGCGAGCCGCTTCGTTGCTGTCCGCTGTCTAGCGTTAAGGGATTTTAACTATGTACGCCAATGTAAAAAGCCTGCTGAACCGTGGTGAAAACAACGGCCAGGCTCCCAACACGCCGAGCGGGCAGATTAAGCGTAACGTCCACCGCAAACTGCTGGACATGATGGACCTGACCGAAGCCCGGCGAATGCCAGTCGAGCAACTGCACGCCGAATGCTCGCGACGCGTCGACGCCCTGTTGAACGAGCAGCGTACCCCGCTGTCGGCCCCGGAAAAATCGCAACTGCTCCGCGAGGTGATGGACGACATCTTCGGGCTCGGCCCGATCGAGGAACTGCTCCGCGACCCAACCGTCAGCGACGTGCTGGTGAACGGCGCGAAGGAAGTTTACATCGAACGCCACGGCCGGCTTGAAGAAACAGGTGTGACGTTCGTCGACGACGCCCAGTTGATCCAAGTGATCCAGCGGATCGCCTCGTCGATCGGCCGACGCATCGACGAAAGCTCGCCAATGCTCGACGCCCGACTCGCCGACGGAAGCCGCGTAAACGCGATCATCCCCCCGCTGGCGCTGGACGGCCCGGCGATGAGCATTCGCCGGTTCGGCTCGGTCCCGATCGGCGCGGACAAGCTTCTTGAGCTTGAAGCCCTTACGCCTGAGATGTGCCTCTTCCTCGAGGCGTGCGTCCGCTCGAAAGTGAACATCCTGATCTCCGGCGGTACCGGCTCGGGCAAAACCACGCTGCTGAATGTGCTCAGCCGATGGATCCCGCTCGGCGAGCGTCTGGTGACGATCGAAGACGCAGCCGAATTGCAGTTGCAGCGGAAACACGTGGTTCGCCTGGAAACGCGCCCGCCGAACATCGAAGGCAAAGGCGAGGTCACGCAGCGTGAACTGCTGCGAAACACGCTACGTATGCGTCCCGACCGCATCATCATCGGCGAAGTCCGCGGTGCTGAAGCGCTGGACATGCTGCAGGCGATGAACACCGGTCATGAAGGCTCGATGACCACTGTCCACGCCAACACGCCGCGCGACGCGATGCGGCGAATCGAAAACATGGTCAGCATGGCCGGGTTGAACTACCCCGTCGCCGCGATCCGCCAGCAAACCTCCAGCGCGCTCGATGTGCTGGTTCAGCTCGGCCGGTTGACCGGCGGCCGGCGAAAGATTCTCAACATCTCCGAAATCACCGGGATGGAAGGGGAAGCGGTTTGCCTGCAGGACGTGTTCACGTTCCGGCAAATGGGCATTGATGAGCAAGGCAACGCCCGCGGCCAATTCGAAGCCTGCGGCGTGCGGCCGAAGATCATGGAACGCCTCATCGAGCGCGGATCAAAACTGCCTGAGAACTTATTCCAGCGCCGCGTGCTCAGCACCACACCGCCGGAGCCGGTCGGGACACGAATGGGGGTGGCTCGTGCCTAAAAGCCAGAATGAACTTCTGACGATGGTCGCGGTCGCCGCCGCTTTGGGCTTGGTGCTTTGTCTTTGGCTGGGCGCGATAGTGCTGTGGATGTCGCAGCGGTCCAAACGCGCCAAGCTGATGAAGCAGCGGCTTGCGTTGGTTCAAAGCGACGGCGTGGTGGCCGAGGGCAAAACCCTCCGACTTTGGCACGAAGGCAAAGAAGCCACAACGATCGTCCCGATCTCGATCTCACAAGGCGGCATCGCCACGTGGATGGAAGACCTCCGCGTCCAGGCTGGTTCTGCCACGCCATTGCCGTCGGCGCTGCTCGGGCTTGGCGGCGTGTTGATCGCGGTGGGCATCGCAACGTACCTGTTCACCGGCACGCCGTTGATGGGGATCGGCGGACCGGTAGCAGTGCTCATCGTTTTCTGGATCTACCTGCAGCAACGCATTTCCCGGCGCACTACGCATTTTGAGCGTAACCTGATCGACGCATTGGAGTTGGCCGCCCGATCCCTGCGGGCAGGCCATCCGCTGCTCGGCTCGTTTCAGTTGATCGCCGAAGAAATCCCCGCTCCGATCGGCGACCTGTTCGGCAAAGTCTGCCAGCAACAGGATCTTGGGTTGGCGATGGAAGATTCGCTACGCGAAATCGCCGACGACAACCGCTCGGACGACCTCAAGCTGTTCGCCACGTCGGTCGTCATCCAGATGCGCAGCGGCGGCAACCTGGCGGACATGATGATGCGGCTGGCGAACGTCATCCGTGAACGCAACCGCCTGCAGCGTCGCATCCGCGTGCTGACGTCGCAGACGCAGTTCAGCAAGCGCGTGCTGCTGGCGCTGCCGTTCCTGGTCTTCATCCTTCTCAACATCATGAACCCGTTGTACATGCAGCCGCTGTACGACACGCCCGTCGGGCAGATGATCATGGTCGCGTCGGCGATGGGCCTGCTGCTCGGGTGGATCATGATGAACTGGCTTTCCAAGCTTACTCCGTAAGGTGAATCGATGAACGCACTTTGGGCCATTCCGATCCTCACCGGCACGTCGGTTGTCGCCATCGGCGGCGCTCTGCTGATGAATCGCCGCGCCACGCGCATGCCGCTGGAGGCGCGTCTGCGCGGCATTTCCGGGAAGACCGACGCTCCTTCGCTTGCGACCGAACTCGGCGCGGGGCGCATCACTGGCATTCTCAAGACGATCGGCGAAAAAACCGTCCCCAGGAAAACCTCACTCTCCCTCCGCGAAAAACTCACCCAGGCCGGCTACCACTCGCAAGACGCGGCCGTGGTCTACATGGGCAAAAAGATCATCGCCATGGTGCTGGGCCTTGTGCTCAGCCCGCTGCTGCTGTTGCAGTTTGCAAACGGCAAAATGACGAACACCAACATTTATTATTCGGTATTCGCTATCACCGCGGTCTTGTTCTTCCTGCCCAACGCGATCGTCTCCCAAAAGCGGTCCAAGCGCCGCGCCCTGATCCGCAAGCATCTGCCCGATGCGATCGACCTGCTCGAAATCTGCGCGTCGGCCGGCATGGGCCTCGATCAGGCGTGGAACGCGGTGACCGACGAGGTGCGCGGCGTCTGCCCGACGCTGGCGGATGAAATGGCGCTGACGAACCTGGAAATCCACCTCGGCGCAACTCGCACCGATGCAATGCGCCACATGGCCAAGCGGACCGGCGCGGAAGAATTGTCGTCGCTGGTGGCGATGCTCCTGCAGGCCGAGCGGTTCGGCACGAGCATCAGCGAAGGGCTGCAAAACTACGCGACCTTCATGCGTGAATCCCGCAGCCAGCACGCCCAGGAGGCGGCCGAGAAGATGGCGGTCAAGCTGATCTTCCCGATGGTGGTGGCGATTTTCCCCGCCGTCGTGCTACTCATGGCCGGGCCGGCGTTTATCGCACTGTATCATGCGACGCGACCGAACTGATCGGATAAGATCGAACAAGATCGAACAAGGAGGACGTACAATGACACATCACTCTAATCGCCGCCGGAGCCCTCGCGGCATGGTGTTGCCTCTCACTGGAATTACCTTTTTCGCGATGATCTGCTTCGCCGGTCTGGCGCTGGATACCGGCCACGTCTTCATTGTCGGCCAACAGTTACAAGCCGCCGGTGATGCCGCCGCCCTCTCGGGAGCGGCGTTGGTGCAGACGGACACCAGTACGGGATTCGCCAACACGATCAACAAAACGATCGCCACCGCGGGAAAGAACAAATCCGATCAGGCGTTCGTTTCGCTCTCTGGATCGGACATTCAAATCGGCAACTACAACCGCGGTTCGGCGACCTTTACTGCCAACACCGCGCCTTACAATGCGGTCAAGGTCACAACGCGCGCGACGACCAATCTGCTTTTCGCTCCGGTGGTTAACCTTGTGCTCAATCCCGGCAGCAACAACACATCGTTTAACACATCGAACGTTTCAAGGCAGGCGATCGCCATGGCCGGCGGATCGTATGCCGCGGGCGTCATCGCTTTAGACCCCAGCCGGACCGGCCTGGCGGTTAACGGCAATATTACGTTGAGAGTTACCAACGGAGGCATTCAGGTCAACTCCACTCCCGCGTCAGTGGACGTCAAAGGGAACTCAGCATCGATCGTCGCCACTTCTCTTCGCGGCGCGGGTACCATTTCTGCCAAGAGCGGCACTATCCCCAGCAAAACCATCGCAAATACCAATGCGGTTCCCGATCCTTTGGCTGCATTGGCGGCGCCGAATAAAAACGCTGTGACCAATCAAGGCACCTTGTCCATCAACGATACGGCCACGCACGCCGCCAGCCCCGGCTACTACCCGGGTGGAATTACGCTCAAAAAAGGCACACTTAATCTCGCCCCAGGCGTTTACATCGTTGGCGGGCCGGCTGGACTCACGGTCAGCGGCGGAACGCTTAATGCTCCCGGCGTGATGCTTTACATCACCACAGACGCCGCGGGGACCAACTGGGGTGGCATCAGCCTTGGCGGCACGATGAATCTTTCGCCGCCCACCAGTGGAACCTACAAAGACGTGGTTCTTTTTGCAGACCGCGCGATGCCTTATAGCAAAGGAATCACGCTCGGCGGCAACGCAACGACGTCGCTGGCGGGAACGGTTTACATGCCCAGCCAACCAGTTTCACTTCAAGGCACCAGCGCGTTTCATGTTGGAAATCAGTTGATCGTCGCGACGATCCATCTCGGCGGTACGCCGGACTTGATCGTGGACTACGACGGTCGCAACCCGGTCACGGCCAACGAAGTGTTTTTGGTGAAGTAATCTAGCTACGCGATCTTCGCCGTCACCGCCTGGCAGAGTCCGACAAACGTCTGCTCCGCGATCGACAACGGCCGGCCGGCCAGCGAGGCGATGCACCATTGCCGCTTCAGCTTCGCGCCGGGCAAAGGCAGGCCGACGAGCGACCCGTTTTTTAATTCCTCGGTCGCCACCCACGGCGCCATCACGCTAATGCCCAGGCCGATCTTTACCAGTTCCTTGGTCGCGCCGATGTCGCCGAGCTCGATCCAATCGGTGAGCGGCGCTTTCTGTTTGGCAAAATGCCTTTCGACGAGTCGAAACGTTGAACTGTTGCGGCTGTAAAGGATCATCCGCTGATTGGCGAATTCTCGCCGGTCGATCCGGCCGCGCTTGATCCACGGATGCAGCGGGCTCACGATCAGCTGAAGTTCATCCTCGAACAGTGGCTCGAAGTGTACCTTTCGGTTCCGCTCGGTCTTTAACATGACGGCCAAGTCCACTTCGTCGTTCAGCAGGTGCTGCAGGCTGACGGGCGAATCGCCGGGGGTGATGGCCAGCGAATAGCCGGGGAACGATTCGCGGAATTCGCGGAGCGCCTCGGGGATGATGTGTTGACAGGCGGTATGGCTTGCGGCGATGCGCAGCCGGCCCGATCCGGCGCGGGCGGAGGTGCGAGTCGCGTCGACGGCGTCTCTCAAGACCGCAAAGACTTTCCTCGCCTGAATCGCCAAAACCCGGCCCGGAGCGGTCAGCACCACCGACCTGCCCCGACGTTCAAGCAGGCTGCACCCCAATTCCTGCTCGAGCTTAGCGATTTGATGACTGACGGCCGATTGCGTTAAAAACACCCGTTCGGCGGCGCGTGTGAAGCTTAGCGTGTCAGCAACGGCCACAAATACCTTCAATTGATGCACATTTTCCATGCAATCTCCATGAACAGAATGAATTAATTCTATCTTATTTATGAATTGGATTCATTGATCTGATTCAGTTAATTTCCTCTTGTCCTGGCGGACAGAGAGCAGCGAGGTGGCCGCGCAGTAGCAGTAAGAAGGACAATCGAGAGGGCACTGGAGTTGTAGATGTCGTCCGTGCCTGCACATCGCCCGTCGCGAGCGATTCGACCGCATCACATCGAAGTAGGATTCGTGCCGCTCGTCGACGCCGCGCCGCTTATCGTCGCCGCCGAACTCGGATACTTTGAAGACGAAGGCATCCCGGTCCGCCTCGATAAGCAGATCGGCTGGGGCAATGTCCGCGACCGCCTGAACTACGGCCAACTCCACGCCAGCCACGCACCGCTGGGAATGGTCCCCGCCAGCCTCACCGGACAGGATTACTACGATCAACCGTTAGCCGCTTTGATGTGCCTCGGTGCCGGCGGGAACGCGATCACCGTCAGCCCCGCGCTGGCGAGCAATCCCAACAGCACGCCACGAGATTGGCGTCGCCAACTCGGCCGGCCGATCAACGTCGCCCATGTCTTCTCTGTCGCTTCACACCGGTATACGTTGACGACCTTCCTGCACGCCAGCGGATTGCAGATCGGTCACGACGTGGTCCTGTGCGTCGTCCCCCCGCCGCAGATGCCCGCCTTGCTGCAGGCCGGCGCGATCGACATCTACTGCGCCGGCGAACCCTGGAACACGTTAGCGGTCACCCGCAAGACCGGCGTGATCGTTCGCGCCAGCACGGAGTTGTCGCCGGATCACCCGGAAAAAGTATTGGCAGTCACGCGAGACTGGTACGAACACAATACGGCCGTCGCCGAAAAGCTCGTCCGCGCCGCCATCCGCGGGTGCGATTATTGCGATGACACTCGCCGCCGCAGCCGGCTGATCGAACTGCTGGCCAGACCCGCTTATCTGAATGTGAGCGAATCGGTGATCGACAAAAGCCTGTCGATCGACGACTGGCTGCGTCCCACGGTTCGCCGGCCGGCGTTTCGCACTTTTTCGCGGGACGTCATCGAGCCGCGCGTCGACCACGCCGACTGGATCATCCGCCAGATGATCCGCTGGGGACCGCTCTCTAACAACATCAATATTGGGCAGATCGCGAGGGAATCGATGATTCCCGACGCCTTCGCCGCCGCTGCCGCTTCTTTCGGATCGGCCGGTCACACCAACACTTCTCTTCAAGGAATACTGAAATGAATCACTCTGAATTGATCGATACCAAAGGTATCCCCGGCCGCTGGAAGATGCTGAACCTCGCCTGGGTGGCGTTCTTTCTCACGTTCGTCGTCTGGTACAACCTCGGCGCGTTCAGCACCACGATCGCGCGGCTGCTACACCTGACCAAAGAGCAATCGCAGGTACTGCTGCTGTGCAACTTAGCGTTGACGATCCCGGCCCGCATCGGCGTGGGGATGTTGGTCGACCGCTTCGGGCCTCGCCGCGTGTATACGGGGCTGCTGCTATTCGCTGCCATCCCGTGCGTGGCGATCGCGTTCGCGACGCACTTCTGGCAACTCGTCATCTGCCGGCTACTCATCAGTTGCGTGGGTGCGGGCTTTGTGGTCGGCATTCGCATGGTGGCTGAGTGGTTCGACTCCCGCGAGATCGGGACGGCCGAGGGCATCTACGGCGGCTTGGGCAACTTCGGCATGGCGGCGGCGACGTTCGGACTGCCGCTGCTGGCGCTGTGCTTCTCCCCCGAGAACGGTTGGCGTTACGCCACCGCGATCAGCGGATTGCTGTGCGTGGTGTGGGCGGTTGTCTTCTACCGCTACGCGCTTGACGCCCCGCCGGGCAAGGAATTTAAGAAACCCAAAAAGCGTGGCGCGCTCGAAGTAACGAGCCGCAGCGATCTGCTCGGATTGACATTCATGCAAGTGCCGATGGTCCTCTGCCTGGGCGTGACCGCCTGGCGATTGCAGCGTGTCGGCTTCATGCCGGCCGTCGCTACTTATTGCATCTACGGTTTCCTCGCGGTTCTGCTCACGCAGCAGATCGCCAAGATTCTAAAGGTGAACCGCTCCGTCACCGCCGGCGAGGAAGTACCAGCCGATGAGAAATACTCCTTTGCACAGGTCGCGATCCTCTGTCTCTGTTACGCCGTCACGTTCGGCGGCGAGCTAGCCGTCGAGCAGATGCTGCCGGCGTACTTCGAGAAGATGTTCAGCGTGTCGGTGGCTGTCGCAGGGATAATGGGCGCAGGCTTTGCCTTCGCTAACTTCATCGCCCGCCCGCTGGGCGGCATCCTCGGCGACAAGTTCGGCCGTAAGCCGATCATGGTCGTCACCCTGTTCGGGTCGGCCGTCGGATTCTTCGCGATCATGATGATCAACCACACCTGGCCGGCCTGGGCGGCGATGACGACGGTGGTCTTCGTCGGACTGTTCCTGATGGCGGGCAACGGCGCGAACTTCTGCATCGCCCCGCTGATCCGCAAGCCGCTGACCGGGCAGATCGCCGGGTTGATCGGCGCTTACGGCAGCGTCGGCAGTGTGGCGTTTATGACCATTCTGCTGCTGACCAATCCCACCACGTTCTTCATCTGCATGGGCGTGACGGCCACCGTCGCGTTCGGGTGTACGCTGCTGATCAAAGAACCGGGCCGCTCGATTCAGCCGGTCGCTCAGCCGACGGACGAAGCGGAAATGCCTTTGGTCGCCGAGCCGGCCTGAACGCTTGCGACCCGAACGAGGATTCGCCATGAGCAGTACACTGCAATTCAACGAGGGTTTCGCGGCTGGGACCGCGCTCGGCAAGTCGCTACGCATCTTGCCGAGCGCGCCGGCTGCAAAGCCGCAATCGACCGACCCCAATATCGCCGCCGGCGATCGACAGATCGCCGTGGGCAAGAAACTCACCAACGAAGAAACCGCCAAGCGAAAGCAGAACGGTCTGGATGTGTGGGACGAGGTACTCGCCCACGCCCGCGACGCTCGGTTCCCGAAAGGGACCGACGTCTTTCTATTCAAATTCCAGGGGATGTTCTACGTCGCCCCCGCACAGGAAAGCTTTATGTGCCGGCTTCGCTTCGCCGGCGGAATGACCAACTCGCATCAGTTCTGCGGGTTGGCGGATTTGGCGGATCAGTTTGCAGCCGGTCATGTGGATGTAACGACTCGATCAAACCTGCAGATCCGCGAGATCCGCCCCGCCCATACCGCCGACGTGTTGATGGGGCTAGTCGATCTCGGCATCGTCAACCGCGGCGCGGGGGCAGACAACATCCGCAACGTCACCTGCAGCCCGTCAGCTGGGATCGATGCCGACGAGATCATCGACACTCGCCCCCTGGCCACGGCGATGCATCACTACATCCTCAACCATCGCGAGATGTACGGCCTGCCGCGCAAGTTCAACATCGCCTTCGACGGCGGCGGGCGTGTCAGTACGCTGGAAGACACCAACGACATCGGCTTCGTCGCGGTTCGACACGAAGGCGAGGTCTACTTCCGCCTGCTGCTCGGCGGCATCACCGGCCACAAGGATTTTGCCCGCGACGCCGGCGTGCTGCTGAAGCCCGACGAATGCGTTCCGGTCGCAGCCGCAATCGTTCGCGTGTTCATCGAGAACGGCGACCGCAGCGATCGAAAGAAAGCCCGGCTCAAATACGTTCTGGATGCGTGGGGCATCGACAAATACGTCGCCGAAGCTGAAAGGCTGCTTCCGTTCAAGCTACGCCGCGTGCCGGTTGAGGCTTGCGAATCGCGGACCGCGTCGATCGAACGCCTCGGCCACGTCGGCGTGCATTCGCAGAAGCAGACCGGTCTGTCGTACGTCGGCGTTGTTTTGCCGGTCGGCAGAATCACCACCGCGCAGCTGCGCGGGCTGGCGAGCATCTCCGACCGCTACGGCAGCGGGACGATCCGCCTGACGGTGTGGCAAAACCTGCTGATCAGCGACATTCCAAACGATCGCATCGAGGGCGCCAAGCGCGAGATCGAATCCCTCGGCCTGCATTGGTCAGCCACCGCCATCCGCGCGGGGTTGATCGCCTGCACAGGCGCTGCCGGCTGCAAGTTCGCGCTGGCCCACACCAAGCAGCACGCGATGGCGATCGCCGAGCACCTTGAGGCCAGCCTCACGCTCGATCAACCGATCAACATCCACGTCACCGGCTGCCACAACTCGTGCGCGCAGCACTACATCGGCGACATCGGCCTGATCGGCACGAAAGTAGGCGAGGAAGCCGTCGAGGGCTATCACGTCTCCATCGGCGGCGGCTATGGCGCGACGCAAGGCATCGGTCGGGAGTTGTTGCGCGATGTCAAAGCCATTGACGCACCGGCCGCCGTGGAGCGGATCATCCGCGGGTATTTGGCGCATCGGGCGGATGCGGAAGAGACGTTTCACGATTTCGCCGCTCGGTGCGAGATCACGCAACTGACCGAAGTATTTAACGCTGTACAGGTGAACTCATGAGTAATGCTGTTGCTTCGACCCAGAAGGTTCTCAATCTCGTGCCGGACAACGCGCCGTTTACCGAAGAGCAGCGTGGGTGGTTGAATGGGTTTTTCGCGGGATTGCTCAGTGGCGCACTTGCGGCGCAGGGCGGTCAGCCTGCCGCTGAAGCGGCAAGCCCGGTGAAAGCGCAGGAGGTGGAAGAGGAAACGCCGTGGCACGATCCGGGGATTGCCATGGATGAACGACTGAAGATGGCGGAAGGTAAGCGTCATCCGCTGAAGCTGATGGCGGCGATGGCGCAGCTCGATTGCGGCTCGTGCGGCTACCTCTGCAAGAGCTACGCCGAGGCGATCGCCAGCGGGGCCGACAAGGATCTGACCAAATGCACGCCCGGCGGGCGCGACACGTCGAAGATGCTCAAAGCCCTGCAGCAGAATGCCCCCGCATCGGCCCCCGCCGCTGCGAGTACGGCCAAGCCGAGCGTGGCGGAAGCGAAATCCGCGGGCACGTTCGATCGATCCAATCCGTTCGCCGCCCGGTTGCTGTGCAGCGATCCGCTGAACTCGGCCGAATCCTCCAAAGACACGCGGCTGGTGATGATCGACCTTCGTAGCAGCGGCATCTCCTACAAGCCCGGCGATGCGCTGGGGGTTTATCCGGAAAACTGCCCACAGCATGTGGAGCAGATTCTCGAATGCCTCGGCGCCACCGGTGCTGAAGACGTCATGGGCTGGGACGACCGCACGGTCAGCTTCCGTAACGCGCTACACCGCGATTTCACGATCACTCGCCCGTCCCCCGACCTACTCGACCTGCTGGCCCGCTCGGCCGCCGACTCCACCGATGCCGCTGAACTCGCGCGCTTGCGCGATAGCGACGAAGGCAGCGGCGATCTGGAAATCCTCGACCTGCTGGTGCGTTTCCCATCCGCCAAGCCGGCCGCGGGGGATTTTGTGGCAACGCTCTCGCCGATGGCGCCGCGGCTGTACTCGATCTCCTCATCACTGGCG
Source organism: Tepidisphaerales bacterium (assembly GCA_038229715.1). Taxonomy (GTDB): domain Bacteria; phylum Planctomycetota; class Phycisphaerae; order Tepidisphaerales; family Tepidisphaeraceae; genus JANMES01. The sequence continues at coordinate 54,233 of JBBROD010000010.1, forward strand.
GCGTATCCGGATCAAGTGCATCTGACCGTCGGCGCGGTGCGCTACCAAAACTCCGTCGGCCGATCGTGCAAGGGGGTCGCATCGACGTTCCTCGCCGAGCGCATCCGGCCTGGGCAGCGGCTTCGCGTGTTCGTGCAACCGTCACACCGCTTCGCACTGCCGGCCGGCGGGAAGCCGATCATCATGGTCGGGCCGGGCACGGGCGTCGCGCCGTTCCGGGCGTTCCTGCAGGACCGCCGGGCAACAAAGGCAACCGGCAAGGCGTGGCTGTTTTTCGGCGATCAAAAGGCCTCCAGCGATTTCCTGTTCCGCGACGAGCTGACTGAATATCTGGCCGACGGCGTGCTGACGAAGCTCGACACCGCGTTTTCTCGCGATCAGGCGGAAAAGGTTTACGTCCAGACCCGCATGACCGAAAACGCCGCCGAGTTGTGGCAATGGCTGCAGGCCGGCGCGCATTTCTACGTCTGCGGCGACGCCAAGCGAATGGCCAACGATGTCGACAAAGCCCTGCGACAAGCGATCGTGATAGCAGGCGGACTAACGACCGAGGCGGCGGATCAATACGTGTCCGACCTCAGCAAAACCGGCCGCTATCAGCGGGATGTGTACTGATGCAAGAAGTGAAGTCCCTGTGTCCGTACTGTGGCGTGGGTTGCGGCTTGCTGATCAAGACCGACGGCAAGGCGATCCACAAACTCCGCGGCGATCCCGAGCACCCGGCCAACTTTGGACGGCTATGCGCTAAGGGAGCCACAGTCGCACAGACGATCGACGTGCAAACGCGGGCACGCAAGGCATTGATCCGCCCCCTGCGTGGCCAGCCGTTCGCTGCCACCACGCCACTGGCCGCGATCGATCACGTCGCGGAGAAGTTGAACGCCATCCGCCATCAGCACGGGCCGCAGTCGATCGCGTTTTATCTCTCCGGGCAGCTCACGACTGAATCGCAGTACCTGTTCAATAAATTCGCCAAGGGCTGCTTGCGGACCAACCACGTCGATAGCAACAGCCGCCTTTGCATGAGCAGCGCGGCCAGCGGCATGTCGCTCTCGCTCGGCAGCGACGGGCCGCCGACGAGTTACGCCGACATCGAGCTGGCCGACACGTTTTTCTTCATCGGCTCGAACGCGGCTGATTGCCATCCGGTGACATTCACGCGCGTGCGCAGCCGGATCGAAAAAGCCCGCGCCCAGTGCATCGTGGTTGACCCGCGCCGCACGCCGACCGCCGAGGCGGCCACCATCCACTTGGCGATCAAGCCGGGGACTGACCTCGCACTGCTCAACGGCCTGATGCACATCCTGCAGCGCGACGGGCATTTGGATGAATCGTACATCGCCAATCACACCGAGGGGTTCGCGGAGCTGATGCAGATTTTGCCCGACTACCCGCCCCGCCGGGTGGCCGATATCTGCGGGATCAAAGTGTACGATCTGATCCACACCGCCCGGATTCTCGGCGAAGCGAAAAATCTGATTAGCTTCTGGACGATGGGGATCAACCAGAGCGTGCAGGGCACATTCAGCAACAACGCGATCATCAATATGCACCTCGCGCTCGGCCAGATCGGCCGGCCCGGGTGCGGGCCGTTCAGCCTGACCGGCCAACCCAACGCCATGGGCGGGCGCGATGTCGGCTACATGAGCCACATGCTCCCCGGCCAACGGAAGATTGCAGACCCGGCGCACCGGCATTGGATGGAAAAATTCTGGGGCTTGGAAGACGGCGCGATCCACCCGCATGCCAGCTACGACGCCGTCGCGATGTTCGATGCGATGGAGCGCGGCGAGATCAAAGCACTGTGGGTCGTCGGCACGAACCCCGCCGGCTCAATGCCAAATCTCGGGCGCATCCGCAAGGCGCTGGAGACGGCCGAGCTTGTGGTCGTGCAGGATGCCTACTTCCCCACCGAAACTACAACCTTCGCCGACGTGGTGCTGCCCGCTGCGGTGAACTTGGAGCAATCAGGTACGTTTTGCAACAGCGAGCGGCGGGTGTCGCTGATGGAGCAGGTCGTCGCGCCGCCTGGTGATGCCAAACCCGATTGGTGGTGGGCCCGTCAGATCGCTCACCGCATGGGGCTGACGCACGGCATGATGCTCGACAGCAGCGCCGCGATTTTCGACGAGTTCGCCCGCAGTACCGCCGGCCGGCCGAACGATCAGACGGCGCTGTCGCATGAAAGGCTTCGCCGTCAGGGCCCGCAGCAATGGCCGTACCCGGCGCTGGGCGCGTCGTCGGCCAGGCGGTACGAGAACGGAGAATTCCCAACGCCGACAGGTCGCGCCAAGTTTTTCGCACGTCCCTACCTGCCGCAGGAGGAATCACCTTCAGGCCGCTACCCGATGCTGCTCACCACCGGCCGGGTGGCCGGGCAGTGGCATTTGCGCAGCAAGACGAGCCAAGTCGAAAAGCTGAACAAAATGGACCCCGCGCCGTACTTACAGATGCACCCCGACGACGCCGCCGCCCTTGAGTTGGTGAATGGCCAGCGCGTCAACATCACCAGCCGCCAGGGCACGGCCGTCTCCACGCTGCGCGTATCGGGCGAGATCTCAATCGGCGTGGTGTTCATGCCCATGCACTGGGGCGATCTTTGGTCAAAGCAATCGTCGCCGAACGAAGCCACCACCGACGCCTGTGATCCCATCAGCCGCGAGCCGGGATTAAAATTATGCGCCGTGCGGATCAGTGCATATCAGCATCCGGTTGAATTCACTGACAGCGAGTCAAACAACTTGCCCGCTCCGGCGGTTGCTCGCCTGTAAAACCGCATACTCGGTACCGCGTTCGCACCTCTCCAGACGAGAATCGCAATACTTCTGAAAGTGCGGATCGCCTGGATCAATGCGTTGAGGGCGGTATAGTTCTATGGAATGAAACCAACCCATCGATGGCTGGCGCTTGCGGGCCAATGCGGGCTTGTCGTTGCGACGATCTGCGGCTGTGACGACCGCAATTCCGTCAAGGTCTACCAAGCGCCCAAGGAAGCAGCCATGCCGCCGTCTATGGTTACGGCGACTTCGTCCACGCCGGTCGCAGGTGCGGCGAGCGCGGGGGAACCGCAGTGGGCTTTGCCGTCGGGTTGGACGAAGATGCCCGACCAGCAGATGCGGTACGCCACCTTCTCGGTCGACTCGACCGATCCTAAACTCAATGTCGTCGTCTACAACTTCGGGCCCGAGTCCGGCCAACTGCTGCCGAACGTGAACCGCTGGGAGCAGCAGATCGGCGCGACGCCGTCGCAGCCGGCGGATCTTCCGAAGGTCGTGACGCACCTGCATAACAACGGTTTGGAGATCGACTCGGTCGACATCGCCGGCCCGGCTGCTGCCGGTCAGGCGGAAGGCACGCGCATGCTCGCGGCGATTATCCCAACGGGCGATCAAGTGTGGTTCCTGAAGTTCGTAGGGCCCGCAAGCAAAATCGCGAGCCGAAAGGCCGAGTACGATGCGTTTGTGAAGTCGATTTCGTTCAGCGGAGCGCCCTCGGCAAACCCTTCCCTACCGCCGGGCCATCCGAACATTGGCGACGGAATGTCCGCCCGACCGCCCGTGCAACCGGCCCCGGCCGGTGGGAAGAGCGCGATCGCGGCCTTCAAATCCTACGACACGCCAACCGGCTGGGCGATTGATCCGCAAGAGCGCCTGATGCGCGTCGCGACGTTCCACATCGCCGACGGCGCACAGCAGGCGGAGGTGATCATCACCGCACTCCCCGCCAACGCGTTCGGCTCGGCGGAAGCGAACCTGAACCGCTGGCGCGGCCAAGTCGGGCTGGAGCCGGTCGCCGATCCGAAATCGGTGGGCCGTACTCCCATGATCATCGGCGGCGGCGACGGGTTTGTTTTCGATTTCGCTGGCGCTGAGCAGCGGCTGATCGTCGCACAAGTGTCCTTTGGCACGAACGCGTACTTCTTCAAACTCATCGGACCGACTAAGCTGGTCGAAGCACAGAGTAAATCGTTCGAAACGTTCGTGAAATCCGTCCAGTTCGCCGCGGAGTGATGGTTTGATCAAAAAGCTACTTGCCCCTTTGGCCTCGCTTAAACTGACGATCGTCCTGATCGCCATGTCCATCGTTTTGGTTTACGCCGGCACTTGGGCGCAGGTGGATACCGGCATCTGGACGGTTCAAAAAACCTACTTCCACAGCCTGTGGTTGTGGATCGAGTTCAAAACGCTTTTACCGCGCCCGCAGCCGGGGCAACCGGGAATCCCCGGCGGATTTCCGTTCCTTGGCGGATACGCGATCGGCGGGTTGATGCTCATCAACCTGCTGGCGGCGCACACGGTTCGATTCAAAATCACGCTCAAGCGCTCGGGCATCATCCTGATCCACGTCGGGCTCATCCTGCTGATCGTCGGCGAACTGCTGACCAGCCTGCTAGCGGTGGAAAGCCAGATGATGATCGACGAAGGCGCGACCGCCGTTTACTCAGCCGACACGCGGTACGGCGAGCTGGCGGTGATTGATCCGAGCGCGTCGCCGGACAAAGATCTGGTCGTCACATTCCCCGAACCGCAACTGCAGTCCGGCGCGACGATCCGTCACCCGCTCGTGCCGTTCGAGATCAAGGTCGACGACTACTACGCCAACAGCCAAATCCTCGGCCCCATGCAAGCGCCGCCGGGCATGACCGGCAAGGCAACGGCCGGGTTCGGCAAGGGCATCGTTGTCTCGCCGCAGCCGCGTGCGTCGGGCGTGGACGGCGGTTCGGTCGACATGGCGTCCGCCTACGTCACCCTCACCGCCAACGGGCAGGATTTGGGGAAATACCTCCTCTCCTACTTCCTTGACGGCGGGCAGGAAGTTCGCGTGGACGGCAAGCCGTATCTGGTCTCGCTGCGGTTCCAGAGGCACTACAAGCCCTACTCGATGCAGTTGCTTAAGTTCTCGCACGACAAATACCTCGGCACGGAAACGCCCAAAAACTTCTCCAGCCGAATCCACTTGGTCGACCCGTCGGCCGGTGTTGATCGCGAAGTGCTGATCCGTATGAACGAGCCTCTGCGTTACGCCGGCGAAACGTACTACCAGGCCAGCTTCAAGCCCGACGACAAAACCACGATCCTGCAGGTCGTCCGCAACCCCGCGTGGACGATGCCTTACATCGCCTGCGTCGTCGGCGCGGCCGGCATGTTGATCCACTTCGGGATCATGCTGATTAGCTCCCTGCGTAAGCGATCGAGTCGACAAGCGAACGGTGCGGAGCTGTCCAAGTCGTCGAAAAAATCGAGGAATACCGTCGCGGCCGTTGAGCCGGTCAAACCTTCTTTGTGGGGACGATTATTTCCGTTCGTCGCCGGCGTGGCGGGCCTGCTGCTGGTGCTCGGCATGCTCGGGCGGACGATGAACTCGCCCAAGGCCGACGAGTTCAACTACGCGGGATTTGGTAACTTGCCGATCACCTTCGACGGCCGGGTGCTGCCGTTCGATACGCTCGCGCGGACCTCGCTGCAGGTGATTCTTGGGCGCGAATCCACTCGCATCGGCTCGGAAACGCAGAGCGTCGACCAGTGGAAGCTTATCCCGTATTCCGACTGGAAAACCGTCCCTGCGACGCGCTGGCTGCTCGACACGTTCGCCGGCACGGACAAGGCCGACGAGTACCGCATCTTCCGCATCGACAACCCCGAATTACTGGGATTGCTCGGGCTCGATCAGGATCGCAACCCGCGGCTGTTCGCGTACCGCGAAGTCATCGCCAATCAGGCCAAGTTGCTGGAGCAGATCGTCCGCGTCGAGCAGATTGAAAACAAAAATCGCGGGCTTTTCGAGCGCAAGGTCGCGGAGTTGTACGGCCATCTGCAATTGTATGTGAAACTTTCACAACTCAATACGCTGTATCTCATGCCCCCGCTCACGCCGGTCGAGCAATGGCGGCCGATCGGGCCGTTCCTGCCGACTTCCGGCGGCAGTGCGCCGCAGCGGAATGCAGCATCGGACTTGCTGCTGGCAATCATCGGCGACTTCCACAATCACTCGATCGATGGATTCAACACGCGCGTCGCGCAATACCACACACTGCTGGACGAACGCCTGCCCGCAGACGTCGCCAAGGCGGAGTTTGAGGCGTTCTTTAACCGGTTCGATCCATTTTATCAGGCACAAATGCTGTATGTGCTGATCTTCGTGCTCGGCTGCTGCGCGTGGCTTGGCTGGGCGAAACCGCTCGGCCGGGCGGCGTTTGTGCTGCTGCTGCTGAGCCTCGCGCTGCACACCTTCGGGCTGGTAGCGCGCATCTACATTTCCGGCCGCCCGCCGGTGACGAACCTGTACTCGTCGGCCGTCTTCATCGCCTGGGCGGGTGTGGTGCTGGCCGTGGGGTTGGAGCTTTATTTCCGCAATACGATCGCCACCGTCATGTCGGCGGCGATGGGATTCACGTCGCTGCTGATCGCCCACCACTTGGCCGGTGACGGCGACACCATGAAGCAGTTGCAGGCCGTGCTCGACACCAACTTCTGGCTGGCGACGCACGTCGTCGCAATCACGCTCGGCTACTCCGCGACGTTCCTGGCCGGTGTGCTGGCGATTTCGTACATCCTGCTCGGCGTGTTCACGAACCTCCTGACCGCCGACAAGCCCGGCAGGCGCACCGAAGACGCCCCCGCCAAGCTCCTGCCGCGCATGGTCTATGCGATCCTCTGCTTCGCGATCCTCTTTTCCTTCGTCGGAACCGTGCTCGGCGGTATCTGGGCCGATCAATCTTGGGGGCGATTTTGGGGATGGGATCCGAAGGAAAACGGCGCGGTGCTGATCGTGCTGTGGAACGCCCTTACCCTCCACGCCCGCTGGGCCGGACTGGTGCGCGCTCGCGGCGTGATGATCCTGTCGGTCTTTGGCAACGTCGTTACCAGCTGGTCATGGTTCGGAACGAACATGCTCGGCGTCGGTTTACATTCCTATGGCTTCATGGACGCGGCGCTCTTCTGGCTGCTGGTGTTCGTCGTTTCGCAACTGCTGATCATCGCGATCGCCAACCTCCCGCTGCAACATTGGCGAAGCTTCTGCAACAATACACCCAAGTCGCAGGCGTTGCCCTCGGAACTGGGCGTTCAGGTCTAGAGCAATGCGCCTTTTGTCGTACCGTGTTAGTGGCCGATTGTCGTCATCCTGAGGTACTCCGAAGGATCTCGAACGTCGAATGCTGCTCGCAATTCGAGATCTTTCGGAGTACCTCAGGATGACGATTTCAGAGCTTGCACGCTACATCAAATTGTTCTCCGCTCTTATGGTCCGATCGGATCCAAACAACCATTTCGCCGACTTTGCGATTCCCCCAAACGCAGTAAGGCACGGCGGTGAGCTTGACAGGCGAATCCTTTTTGACGTTTGCAGGCCGATATAAGTCTCCGTTCCAACCATCAACCGGCAGACGCCGACCTTGGCCGGTAATCACCACAACGCCGCCCAGCAACCGAGGCGCAAAACTGGCGGAGAGCTTGGCACCGGCGGGCAACGCAAGGTTATGAAGATGCTGGCCGTTATCGACTTGCTCCAGGCAATACACGATCGGCCCGCGTTGGATGGCAACCTTCCCCGCATTGTTACGGCTCGCGGGATGCGTTTCGATCCGCTGGATCGGCATGGGCAGCAAAAACGAGATGCGATCGTCCTTCGACCATCGCCGGGCGATGATCGCGTAGCCTTCATGTGTGATCCGACTGAGTTGCACGGGTTTGCCATTCACATGCAACTTCGCCCATTCGCACCAGCCGGGGATGCGCAATGCGATCGAGAATTGGGTCGGCGTTGAAACGTCCACCAAGAAGTCCACCGTCGGCTGCCAAGGATAATCGGTCTTCTGAACCAAAGTCACATCAACCCCCGCGATGACCGTTTTGACTTCTCCCTCCGCGTAAAGATGGACGAAAAGCGTGTCAGCCGACGTTGAGTAAACGTACTGACCCAGCGAAGCCAACACTCGGGCGAGGTTCGGCGGACAGCACGCGCAGCCGAACCATTCTTGCCGCTTGGCGCTCATGTGCGGGCGGATCGACGGACCGAGCGCCTCGGCATGCACGGTCAACGGATTGGCGTAGCGGAAGGCATCTCCGCTCAGCGAGACGCCGCTGAGGATTCCGTTGTAGAGCGCCCGCTCGATGACGTCGGCGTATTCGTGTCGCGGCTCGATCTGCAACAGGCGGTGCGCGACGAACATCAGCGCGATGTTCGCGCACGTCTCAGCATAGGCGGTTTCGTTCGGCAAGTCGTAATCGACAGAAAACGCCTCACCGGCTCGCCGAGACCCAACCGCCCCGGTGATGTACATGCGCCGTTCAACCGCGCTGCGCCACAGGCGCTTGCACGCTGCCAGCAACTTGCGATCCCCGCCGGCCGCCGCCACGTCGATCGAGCCGGCCACAAGATACAGGGCTCGCACGGCGTGTCCGTCGATATTTTTTTGCTCCACGATCGGCCGGTGTGCCTGATAATAATCGTGTCGTTCGGCTTGATCGCTCGCGGTCAGATCCTTCGTTGCTTTTCGATTGTTCCTCTCCATCTCCTCATCGAAAAAAGACGGCCGGCGGCCGCGCTCGTTAACGAAATAGGCGGCGAGCTTTCCGTACTGCGGGTTACCAGTCGCCCGGGCAAGCCTCATCAGCGCAAGTTCAATTTCTGGATGCCCGCAATAGCCACGCACCTTCCCCGACTGCGTACCGAAACGCGAATTAATGTGGTCCGCGTAGCGAGCCATGATGTCCAGAAATTTCCGCTTGCCAGTAGCATCGAAATACGCGACGGCCGCCTCCATCAGGTGGCCGGCGCAATACAGCTCGTGGCCGTCTTTCAGGTTCTTCCACTTCTTCTCGGGCTCGACCACCGTAAAGTGCGGATTGAGATACCCGTCCGGTTGCTGTCCTAACGCGATAGTGTCAATCGCTTCGTCGATCTGCTTCTCCAGCGTGGCGTTGGCGTGGGTGGCCAGACTGTAAGCCGATGCTTCGATCCACTTGGCGACGTCCGAATCCCAAAACTCGTGCGGCGGATTCAGATCGCCGGGCTTCCAATCCAGCTTGAAAGCGTCAACCCGCCCCGTGCGCTTACACTGATCAAGCTGAACGAGCAGCGTTACAGTGCGATTGGTCTCGAGCCGTTTACGCCAGAAAACGCCGCCGATGGAAACCTGATTGAGTTTTGAAGGTTCCAGTTTACTTCGAGTCATCATTCCTCCGTCTTTGCCGGCTTACGGCGCGGTTATATCTTGGAAAGTAACCTCGCAATTTAGTAGTGGGTCAGTCTGAAATGCTCGGCGTGCATTCTCCCTCTCCCGGTATTCCGGGAGAGGGCGGGGTGAGGGTTTTGTCGCCACCGGATCGCGGTTTTATCAGCGAAAAAAAACCCTCACCCTACCCTCTCCCGGAATACCGGGAGAGGGAACAATTCAGACTGACCCACTACCCACAGTTCCGATCAACCACCGATCTGAAACGCCCTGGCAGCGAAGCGGTCTTGATCTGCACTGAAATCGACAGGCGCGGGCGGCAAATCGATCCATTTTGGCGATCGGCCTAGGCCTTTTTTGATCTCGCGATCCAGTTGGCCGTTCCTGCACAACGCTTGCGTGTTGGTGGATGCAACAATCGCTCCGCCGCGGTTCAGCAGGTGTGAGGCATCATGAACCAGGCGCGCGTAATCGTCGACCGAACTCCACGGCCTGATCTTTTTCTTCTTCGAACCTGCGGCGAAGCTCGGCGGGTCGAGAATCATCAAATCGTACCGCAGCCCCTTTCGACCGGCGTAGTGGAAGAACTCAAAAGTGTCCATTTTCGCAAAGCGGTGCGCGGCGATATCCATGTTATTCAGTGCAAAGCTGCGCTTGCCCCAGTCTAGATAACGACCCGACACGTCAACGCTCGTCGTCACCGCGCCGCCTGTCGCAGCCGCGATGGAGAAGGCGCAGGTGTACGCAAACGTGTTCAGGGCGGCCGTCGGTTTGCCTGCGGTTCTTCGCCGGGCGCACCATTCGGCAACCCACGATCGATTCTCCCGCTGATCAAGAAACAGCCCGGTCGATAGTCCGTCGTAAAGGCGGATTTCCAGTTTCCACTGCGCCTCGTGAATCACGATCGCTTCGGGCAGTACTTCGCCCGCTGAGGGTGTTGGATCGGTCGCCAGTTCCGGGAGCTCGCCGCCGAGTCGTGAGCGATCGCGGGCGAACGGCTTGACGTAAACCGCCCGTATGCCGAGCGGCGTCAGCACGTCGAGCACGGTCTTCGCCTCGGCGGTAGGATCGAACGATCGGGGATAGCGGCCATCGTACACGATGAGCACGGCGCCTTCGCCGTAGGCGTCCACGAATACACCATCGATTCCATCAGCGATGCCCGAAAAGACGCGAAATGCCTGCGTGCGCTGCTGCCCGATCAGCGGCCGCCGGCGTTCCAGCGCCTCGGCGAGAAACGAACGGAATGCAGTACCAACGTGGATGGGAACAGGGCGAGACATAGATTGCGATCGATTCGACGCGGAGTATACGGACGCGATACCGCGTTGGACAGTGGATTGAACCGGCACAATCGGTTAAAGCTGACGATTCATGACGATTCAAGACGAAATTGCTCGCCGGCGGACGTTCGCCATTATCTCGCACCCCGACGCCGGCAAAACCACGCTCACGGAGAAGTTCCTCCTGTACGGCGGCGCGTTGCAGTTGGCCGGATCAGTGACCGCCCGCAAGAACCAGCGGGCGGCCACCTCCGATTGGATGGAACTGGAACGCAAGCGCGGCATTTCGGTTAGTTCCACGGTTCTGCAGTTCGATTACAACGGCTACCGCGTCAACCTGCTTGATACGCCCGGCCACAAGGATTTTTCCGAAGACACCTACCGCGTGCTGACGGCCGTTGATGCGGTTGTGATGGTGATCGACGCGGGCAAGGGCATTGAAAGCCAGACGCGCAAACTTTTCGAAATCTGCCGTAGACGTGCGATCCCGATATTCACCTTCATTAACAAGCTCGATCGCCCGGCGCGCGATCTGCTGGGGTTGATGGACGAACTGGAATCGGTCCTGGGCATTCACGCATTTGCAATGAATTGGCCGCTGGGCACGGGGCCGGATTTTGCCGGCGTTTACGATCGGATGAACAAGCAGTTGAACTCCTTCCAGCGCACGGTCGGCGGGATGTACCGCGCGCCGGTGAGGGTTCGCGATTTGAACGATCCGGCCGTTCGGGAATCAGTCAGCGAAGCGGTCTTTGCGAAAGTCAGCGATGAGCTTGAGATGCTCGAGCACGCCGGCTCGGTGTTCGATCCCGAAGCGGTATTGACAGGCAAGCTCACGCCGGTGCTGTTCGGCAGCGCGATCAATAATTTCGGCGTGCAGTTGCTGCTCGATACGTTTCTCGAACGTTCGCGCCCGCCGCAAGGCCGCGTTGCCAATGGCACATTGTTGCCGCCCGACCACAAGCCGTTTTCGGGATTCGTCTTCAAGATTCAAGCGAACATGGACCCGAAACACCGCGACCGTTTGGCGTTCGTGCGTGTCTGCACCGGCCAGTTCACGCGCGAGATGGCCGTCACGCACGTGCAGACGGGGAAGCGCGTGCGGCTCAACAGTTCGCACAAGCTGTTCGGCCGAGAGCGCGAAACGGTCGACGAAGCCGTCGCCGGCGACGTGATCGGCCTCGTCGGCCACGCCGAGTTTGGTATCGGCGACACACTCACCGAGGATCCGAGCATTGTGTATGACGAAATCCCGCGTTTCGCGCCGGAAGTGTTCGCGTTCCTCCACAGCACCAGCACATCGCAGTACAAGCGATTCCGCGAGGGGCTATCGCAATTGCTGCAGGAAGGCGTGATCCAGTCGATCAAGATCAAGGACTCCACCAATCCCGCCCCGCTGCTCGCCGGCGTCGGGCCGTTGCAGTTTGAGGTCGTTCAGTATCGCCTGCAAACCGAGTACGGCGCCGAGTCGCGGCTGGAAAACGCCGAGTGGGATCACCTGCGCTGGGTATCGCCCGAGGTTTCCGAATCGCTGCTGGAGTCTGCGATCCTCCCCAGCGGCGCCAAACACGCGACCGACTCCGAAGGCCAATCCGTCATCCTCTTCAGCAGCGAGTGGAGCATCCGGTATTTCCTACAGCAGCACCCTCAGATCAAGCTGACTGACACGCCGATGACGAAGGGTTCGCTGGCCAGGTCATAGTGCTTAATAGGAATAAGTGATTGACCGCCCATGAGCGGGTGAATCCAACCCTGCAACGCCGCGTGTGCCTTGCATCTACCGAGCCCCGCAGATATTTTGCGTAAAGAACGCACTCGTAGCTCAATTGGATAGAGCATCGGTCTTCGGAACCGAGGGTTACAGGTTCGACTCCTGTCGAGTGCAATTCCCTCAAGTCCTTTGAAGTACGCCGCTTACCGCGTTTCCATCGCGGCTGGCCTCCTCCCTGTTTTGGCCTAAAAGTTGGCGACACTTGGCAGCGCGCTGCCAAGTGTCGCCAACTTTTCTGGCCCGCGCCGTGCCCAAAATGCTTGACAAGTGAATATTCAGCCCAAAATAGAAGAGTGTCATGAAGACACGAATTTCCAAAGCCTATCGAGGCAACAAACACGTTGGATTTAGAAAGACCGTTAGCGGCCGCGAGTGGTTTCTCGGTTACGGCACAAGTCCGAGTGACGAGGCCAAAGCCATCACACTGGCCGAGGTGCTGGAAGCGAAGTGGCGGCTCGGAAAGGCGGCCGGACAATCCGAGTTGGCGGTCACCGATTTCGAAGAGGTAAAGTCGCTCATCGCAGGACAGCCGCGGCACGAAACGGCCCGTGCTTCCACACAAGCGATGGTCCAGGCCAGCAATCCCGCGATGCAGATAACTGCGACAGAATCGGAGAGTCCAGTGCTGATCGGGCCTGCGCCACTGCAGCCCACCAGCGGCCAAGTTTCCTCCGGACCCCGGCGATGGCTGTTTGCGTCCATCGACGAATTCGTCGTAACGACCAAGCGATCGCTCAAACCCGATGGCAGCAACGGCGACCACGTCTTCAATACGTGCTAACGGATTCTGCGAGCCCGAGACGCGATCGCGAATGGGCGAACCAAGCTTCGACAAGTGTGATGTAGGGGCGCACTGCATCTGCGCCCCCCCTTCTTTTGCTGACGTATTTGTCGTTCGTGCTCGGTTTCGGTCGCTTTGACCTGGCGGCCGGTGCGCTTCAGACGACTATTCGATGGCCAACGCCGTCATGGAAAGCGTGTGGGCCAGTCTCAAAACCGAGTTGGTGTATGTAGGGCTGCGACCCATTGTATAAACAAATTAATTTTTCAAGAAAAAATTTGGCTAATTTGGCATTTTTTCCTTGCAGATTTTTCTGAGGCTTTTTAACTTCTCAAAGTTGATATCGAGTAAAGGACCTCAGATGTCGATTCGCGAAATAAAGCGGCGTGGCGGTGGTGAATAGCGGCCGTCTTAGGGCGTTCTGAGCAGAAAGCCGAACGTCCGGCGAAAGGCCCGCATCGCAGGTCTGTAATGTTCCAGAGCAATTCGCTTATGACCGGAACGGCCGTCGCCGTGGTCCTTGGCAGGGCAAGCGAGTTGAAACGTCGCGTCACCCGCGAAATCAAATGTGGTGTCATTTCGATCGTCGTACTCAGGTTGACGCACGAGCAATGGTTCAAACTTTTCTTACCCAGAAAAAGCTACATTTACCTTACCCTTAAGGTGTGTCTATGAAGCGAACACGGTGGACCGTCTCTCACGGAATCACCTTGGTCGAATGTGCGTGACGGTGCGGTGCGCTATGCATTTCGGACAGAAACGAAAAGTCAAATAATTGCTGAGCCGCGTGCGGGATCGTGCTTCAGTCGAACTACAACATTTTCAGCCATTGAAAAAAGACGATTTCATGAACAAGAGAAATTTGCTAGTGGTCGCGATGATCCTCTCGTGCGGTGCATTGGCCGCCGTGAAACGAGCGTCGGCCAAGGCGAACCTGAACGTGGAAGCAAGGATCGCCGGCGGAAAGTGGGAAGCCAAGCCGACCACGGTGCTCGATGATATTGCCGATTTTCGACCTGCCGATGTGAAACTCGATCGCTTCGGCGGCTTGTCCGACGTTTCCTTGGGAAAGCCGTCGGGTTTCTTTCGCGTGTCCCACGAAAAAGACCGCTGGGCATTGGTCGACCCCGACGGAAACTTTTTTTACAGCGTGGGAGTGAACAGCGTGAACACGGGCGGGTCTAAGGGCGAACCGAATCTCGTCTCCAAGTATAAGAACAAGGAGAACTGGGCCACGGAAACATCTAAAATGCTTCGCGGAGATGGGTTCAATACGCTGGGTTGTTGGTCGGATTACGAATCGTTTACCAATGAAGGCAGCCGCATGCCTTACGCAGTGCAGATGAACTTTGCGTCGGCCTACGCGAAGAAAAAACGCGTTACCGTGCCAGCGTTCGGACACACGGGGTTTCCCAACGAGTGCATGCCGATCTTCGACCCGGAATTCGCACCGTTCTGTCAGGAACGTGCCCGGGATATGGCGACAAAACTCAAAGACGATCCCTGGCTATTCGGCTATTTCACGGATAACGAGCTTCCGTTCCGTAACGAAGCCATGAAACTTTACCTCGAATTGCCGGAAGCCGATGCCGGTCATCTAGCAGCCAAAAAGTGGCAGACCGAACACCCTGACGATAAAGACGGCAAGCAGTTTTCTGAACATGTTGCCGAAACGTATTTCGCCACGGTGTGCGACGCGCTCCGCAAGGCCGATCCGAATCACCTGATCATCGGCTCGCGCTTTCACGGAAGGGTGACGAATTTCGATCAGGTGTTCCGCGCCGCCGGCAGGCACTTAGACGTGATCTCGGTGAACTATTATCATGCTTGGTCGCCGGACTACGCCAAGACAGCCAAATGGGCGCAATGGTCTGGACGGCCCTATCTCGTGACCGAGTGGTACGCGATGACCGCCGATGCGGACGTGGAAGTGACTCACGGCGCGGGATTTATTGTCAAAACGGAGGCCGACCAGGGACACTTTTATCAGAATTTTACGCTCGGCCTGGCATTGGATGCGAACTGTGTGGGGTGGCATTGGTTCAAGTACTCGGATAGCTCCGTGTCGCCCGATAGCGACGAAGCGCCCAAGCCCACTGTTCACAAAGGTGTCGTGAATGCGGAGTTCTTGCCGTATCCGAAGCTGACCCAGATGATGGCCGAGCTGAACAAACAGGTATACCCTCTGCTTGAATACTTTAATCGCAAGGGCAAACCCGCTCCGTAGGCGGGCATTCCGAGCGCGTCTCACGACTCATCACCAGCGCGTCCGTTCACCGCGCGGGCGAGGTGACCGCTCGGCCAAACAATGAGTCAAACAGGCGACTGAATCTGTTTACATCAACACATCAAGGGACGTTATGGCCCGCAATTCACTCGATGAGAAATGGAAGTGGTTCGCCGATGCCCGCTACGGCATGTTCATCCATTGGGGTCCATACGCCCTGTACGGTCGCGGCGAGCAAGTGCTCATCCGGGAAATGATCGACCAGCGAGAGTATGCCGCCCGCGCCTGCCAATGGAACCCCGCCCGGTTCGACCCGAAGGCTTGGGCAGCCGCGGCGCGGGAGGCCGGTATGCGATATGCCGTCCTCACCACGAGGCACCACGACGGGTACTGCCTGTGGGACACCAAACAAACCGACTATTCTTCCGTCGCGCAGGCGCCCCAACGTGATTTCGTGAGGGAGTACGTCGACGCCTTTCGCGACGCCGGCCTGCGGGTCGGGCTGTACTACTCGTGGACCGATTTTCGGATCCCCGCCTGTTTCCGGGGTCCCGTCCTGGAACCGGTCGCTTGGAATCGCTTTCGCGATTACTGCCACGCGCAAGTGGGCGAGCTGTTGACCCACTACGGCCGGATCGACGAGTTCTGGTTCGACGGCACTTGGCCGGGCACGGCCGAGGCGTGGGGCAGCCGCGAGCTGCTGGCCGAGATGCGGCGTTTGCAGCCGAACATCCTCATCAACAACCGTCTCGGATACAGCGGGGAAAGTCTCGCACACATCGGCATGAACTTTTGCGCTGCGGCCGACACGACCGGCAACGAAGAGCAAGTCGGCGGATCCGCCGTCTCCGGCGACTTCGGCACGCCCGAGCACCACATCACCGCCGAACCACGTCCGTGGGAAAGCTGCCAGGTCAGCACGTGGCGGTTGTGGGGATACACCCACGGCGAACGGTGGCGCCCGGCGGACCTGCTGCTGGACATGCTCGTCGACGCGGCGGGCAAAGGAGGAAACCTGCTGCTTAACGTCGGCCCGACCGCCGACGGCGAGTTGCCGGCGCCCTTCCTCGATCGCATCCGCCCGATCGGCCGGTGGCTGTCCATCCATGGCGAGGCCATCTACGGCTCGCAAGCCCGGGCCGATGCGTGTGAATCCGTCACCTGGGGTCGCCTCACGCAGAAAGGCAACACGCTTTTTGCCATCATTCGTTTCTGGCCCGCAGGGGGCGGCGAATTGCGGATCGCCGGCCTGAACCCCGCCGGGGTCAAACAGGCCACGCTGTTGACCACTGGCCAGCCGCTGGGCATTCGTGCCGAGGCGTTCGCCACGGTCATCACGGGACTGCCCGTCGAGTCGCCGAGCGACTTGTTTCCCGTCGTGCGGCTCGAACTCACGGGTGAGGCCGAATCCCTACCGTGCTTCGACAAAGGATTATGGCGCGGCAACCCGCGACGATTCGCGCCTTGGGCGGAGCAACGCGGAACGAGCGTGTGGACGGACGGCAAAGAGCGGTGACCGAGCATCCGCCACGACGCCCTTGCGCCACTCCTCTTAAAAAGCGGTAATCCGTGTGGCTTAGCGTGGCGTTGCTTGCCGAGGGGGCGCGACCCTTCATCGCCGTCGGAAAGGCAGATCACACGGGACCGGAGAAAAACCGATCAATAGTTTGCGTTTACAACTCCAAGTATAGTATATTTTTTAATTTTTCAGAAAATTTATAAACACTTTTATTTTAACAACTTAAGACTTTTACATTCCCATTTTTTCTATGTTAAGCCATCATAAAAACTAATAATTCAAGAAATTTTTATTGACATTTCAACTCGTTTGTGGCATTTTTTAGAGTGGCGTATGGCGTGGTGGAAAAGTCCAGCGTCATCGGAGGAGCGAAAATGACGAAGCGGGCTACGAAACTTGTTGCTTTTATCGGACTGGCGTGCGCCAACTCGGCGTCCGCGGTAACTTACTATATGGGATAACAACGGCAACACGGCAGGATTCGGCACTGCGTCCGGCACTTGGCTTGCGCCTACCCCCGGGCCGACACCCGGCTGGACGACCAGCACGACCGGCGGCACGGTCCCAGGCAGCATCACGACCGCCACCACCGATACCACTAACTTCGGCAACGGAGGCACTGGCCTCGCCGCCGGCACGATCACCGTTAGCGGCACCGTGGCTAGCGGCAACATGACCTTCGCCTCGGGTTCAGGTGCGATCACTCTGTCCGGCGGCACGATCACCGCGGCAGCATCAACGACCATCCTTGTCAACAACTCCACCGATACGATTGATTCCGTCATCGCCGGCGGGGCAACCACCGTCGTGTTCGGCGGCGCGGCCACCAGCACCTTGGTCCTGACGGGTGCCAATACATTTACCGGCCAAGCGACGCTTGGCAGTGGTAACGTGAGTGGCTTCGTCCTGCAGGCGAATAACATTCAAAATGCGGGAACCAACAGTTCGCTCGGTACGGGTGCAGTCAACTCCGTCATTTCAATCGGCAACGGTTCGTTCGCCGCCTCACTCGAATACAACGGTTCCAGCGCGGCATCCACCAATCGCCAAGTCTCTCTTGGCTTGGGCTCAGGCGGGTCCGGTGGAGCCGGTCTCATCAACAACAACGCCAGCAGCGCCAATACCCTGACGTTTTCCAACTCTACCTTTAATGCCCAAGTCGCTTCCAACACGAACACCCGAACCCTGACCCTTGGCGGGTCGAACATAGGTGATAATACCATTTCCGGAATCATCAGGAACAATACCGGCTCTAACCTTGCCGTAGCCCCTCGCCAAGACCGGTGCCGGCACCTGGGTGCTCGGCGGCGTGAACACCTATACCGGCAACACCACCATCAGCGGTGGAACTCTGAAGTTGGCTACAGGGGGTTCGATCTCTGGCAGCAGAAGCATTGTCGATAACGCCACGTTGGAATACGCCTCCACCGGCTCACTGACCGATGCACACAACATCACCGGCACTGGAGCCGTGGTGAAGAGCAATGCAGGCAGCCTCTCCCTCAGTGGCGCGACGAACGCCTATAGCGGAGCGACCACCATCACCGGCGGCACGCTGACACTGAGCGGTTCGGGTACTCTCAACGCTTCCTCCGGCATCACCATCAACGGCAGTGGCGCGAAGTATGTGCATACCAGTAGCGTGGCTGGCACGACGGGCATCACGCTCACCCAAGGCACGCTCGACGGCACGGGCTCTGTGGGCGCGGTCACCGTCGCGGACCTGGTGGGTAACACGATCGCCAACGGCAACGGCGCCTCGACCACTGCGTTAACCGTCGGTTCTCCCTCGCTTGGAGGCGACTCCGCTTTCAGCGTCCGCACCGCCGGTTCCGCGGGTGTCGTGATCACGGGCGCGCTCACCACCACCCCCGCCAACGGTACTGTCGTGGTCAATGCCACCAACGCATCCTGGGTTAACGGCACTACGTACAATCTGGTTACTTTCGGATCGGGTGGCGGCTTGCTCAGCGACTATACGCAAGGCACCATCGCCAACTTGTCTGCCCGTCAGTCCGCCGCGCTCGGACTCGCTGCTGGCGCAATCACGCTCGATATCACCGGCGACACCGTCACTTGGACCGGAGCCGCGAGTACCGCTTGGACGACGAATACCATCGGCAGCCCCTTCAATTGGCAAACGACGGTCGGGCTGGTCGACACGGAATACCTGACCGGCGATGACGTGAACTTCACGGACGCCGCCTCGGGAGCGGGCACTGTCACTGTGGATATTTCCACTGCCGATGTCGCTCCCGCCTCCGTCACCTTCAGCAACGCCACCCGCGATTACAACATCACCGGCTCCGGCGGTGAGATCTCGGGAACGACTGGCGTGACCAAGAGCGGCGCGGCTAATACGACCATCAACACCAACAACACCTACAGCGGCATCACGACGGTCAATGGCGGCACGCTGGTCCTGTCGGGAAACAATTCCGGCAATGGTGCTTACACGGTCAATGGCGGCACGCTGCAATTGACCGGAGCCAACACCGGCACTGGGCTTACCACCATCAACTCGGGAACCGCGATTCTTTCCGGCGGGAATATCCGTATCTTGAGCGGAAACTCAGTGGTTCTTGGCGCCAGCGGCAAACTGGTCTTGGGTGACGGGTCGGGTACCAGCGACCAAACGCTCGCCTCCCTTACGGCAACCGCCGGTGGCAGCGTCGTCGGTGGCAACGCCGCGAACTCCGTGCTGACGCTGAGTTCCAGCAGCCCTGTGACGTATGCCGGTGCGCTCGGCGGTGCGGGGACGAACGAAAACAAACTGGCCCTCGCGAAGGCAGGGGCCGGCACTCTCACACTCAGCGCAGCGAGCACTTACACCGGCGGCACGACGGTCAGTGGCGGTATCGTTAACGCGAACAATAACAACGCCTTCGGCACAGGCGCGGTGAGCATCGGCAGTGCAGCCATTCGCATCAATGCCGCTGACGGTGTTAATATCGCCAACACAATCAATATCGGTGCCACAACCGGTGGTGTCACTGGCCGCGGCGTAATCGAATACGGCGGTGCGACTTCCGCGACCTATAGCGGTCCCATCAACATCACCGGCTCGCCCTCGGCGGGCGGTACGTTCGCCTCGACCAGCACCGGCGTGCTGAATCTGACTGGCACTATCACGGCGACGGTCAACGTGAACCAACGTTTGGGCATCGTTGTTTACAGCGGCGTGGGCAGCAGCTTCGCGGCGGGCATGAACCTGTCCGGAACCGCAAAGCTCGGTGCGGACAACGGCCTGGCGACCAACGCAGCCGTCATTATTGGTGCCTCCGTTGCCGGGACATTCGACCTGACCGGCTTTAATCAGACGTTCGTCAGCATCGCCAAGGGCGGCGCCGCAGCCACCATCACCAACAGCACCGCAGCTACCGCCTCAACTTTGACGACCACCGGCATAAGCATCTACTCAGGTCTGATTCAAAACGGCGCCGGCACGACGGCCATCACCGTTAATGGTGGCTCGCTCTCCTTGACCGGCAATACCAACTCCTACAGCGGTGCAACGACCGTCACGTCGGGCACCCTGCTGGCGAACAATACCACCGGCTCGGCAACCGGCACGAGCGCGGTCACCGTCAACGGCGGTACGCTCGGTGGATCGGGCATCATTTCCGGTGCTGTGACGGTGAACAGCGGCGCAATTCTGGCTCCAGGAAACAGCGTCGGAACGATCTCAACCGGAAACCTCAGGGCCACCGCATATGGATGGCATCTCAATTGCTAATCAGGCCCAGTAGGAAGTCGTGATCCCAGCCGGCGATCTTTCGTCTTCCCTTGATGCTCCGTCGCTTGCCCAGCTTGTCGCCGTTGATTTTGATCAGATTCA
>JBBROD010000011.1:0-72554 GCA_038229715.1 Tepidisphaerales bacterium
ACCTTGCGACAGGAGGTGCGGAGTTGGGAACAGACGCGAAACACCGCTGTGGTGAAGGTGGATTGGCAGTTCACCACTACCGATGCCCGCATTAAACTGCGAAGGCTATACCCAACAATCCAGCTGCAATGAAACACTAGCACGTTGTCGGCGTATTCAATATTCTCCCCACCCCAGTTGACGCGGACGCAGTAGGCACCTGACTGCTCGCCGTATTCTTTCCATCGCGTGTCGGGCTCACGTCCCTGCAAATGGATGAAGTTCTTGCTGACGGTGATGTCGCCGACGCCTTCCGACACGGTGCCGATGCCGATCGCCAGGTAGCCGGTGCCGAAAATGCGGTTCTCGGTCACGCTGCACTTACGGCTCTTGTACATCATGATGCCGAAAGAGTTGGTTGCGCAACTGTCGACATAAATTTCGTTGCGATAGATCTTGGCGTTGCTCTGCGCACTGATGCCGCGCTGGCGGACGCGCTGGATCAGGTTGTGGTGCACGTCCGTTCCACCGGCGATCGCCTGCACGCCTTGGTGGCGGTTGGTCAGCGCTTCGCCGCGGTCGATGATGACGTTGTGGTGAACGTGCTTCAATTCCCCTTCGATGCCGCTGACCTGCGGGCCGCCGTAGTCGAGCGTCAGGCCGGCGATCTCGTCGCACCGCGCCAGGATCGGCACGCAGCCGTAGCCGCTCATCCCTTCCCCTTGGCGGATCGTGCCGTTATAGATCTTCGTCGAGCCACGCGTACCGTACCCGCAGCGAATGCCGGCCGAGCCTTCGGTCGCGAGCTGGCCGAACTCTTTCTGGGCCGATGGGTCTTTGATCGCCGGTGACTGGTTGTAGATGACCGTATGGCCGTTGAGATCGATCGTAACATTCGCGGCCGTCACACTGAAGGCGGTGCCGGCAGCGATCAAGTCCTTTTTCAACACGTAGGTCGCGCCGGCTTGATCCAGCACGACAGGCTGTGCTGCGGTATCGGTCTCGATGTAAACCGCATCTTTGATCTTATCCGGCGTCACTACGCTGTCGGGAGTTTCGATCTTGTTTTTTCGCTCGTCGGTCGCCACCAGGCGAATGTGGATGGCAACGCCGGGCTTAAGTTCCGTCAGCCGGTGCGTGTGCAGGTAGTACGGACGATCGGTCGGCTCTGTTTTGCTGCCGTACGATTCGGTCGGCCCGTACTCCAGGTAAGAGGTTGCCGGGAGATTGGTTTCCAGTGAGATAACCGCAGAGTCTTCGCTGCTGCGTCGCCACTCGCCGTCCGCGAGGAATTTCAGCGTCTCACCGGGGAGTTGATACGTCAGTGGTTCCTTGGACGCACCAAACGTAGCGATACAGAACCTCGAAAACGCCGGATAGCTTTCCATCGATTCTTCGGCGAAAGTCTTCGTGGCTGAGCATATCGACACTGCGGCGACCCACCTGAGCAGAGCACGGCGAACTGTCATGAGATTCCTAGTATGGAAACCACGGACGCTTATAGTAGATCTCGGTGACGTAAGCATCAGCTCCAGTCGACACCGAAACGTTCGGCTTGATCAGCAACGAAACGTGGCCGTCCATAAAGCACATGTTGATCGTGCTCCTCTTATGCCTCGCCTCGCCGTTGGCAAAATTGAGTTGCGGGTTGTTACCCGATGTGGCGTAGTTCATCGACGTGTCGGCGAGCATGTATATCTCTGCCGATCGCCGCACTTTTTCAAGGCCCAAATACGTGTTGTTGTAGATGTCTTTGGATAGCCAACGCGGCGTATCCCCAGCCGCCGGCGTATACATACGACTGTTAAGCCCGTACGAGCCTCGAAGCGTCGGCGGTGTGCCGCCTGGGAATTGCTGCGAGGGACACGTCAGCACTGCGCCATTGGCGATGTAGTTCTTGACCGTGATCCAGTTATTGAGCGGCATCGCGGGGCAGAGGAAATTCGTCCAGTACGGAAAGACGTTGCCGACGGCGGGGGAAAGCTTCGGAAGCGTGGGGCCTGGCGAAGCCTGGTTCGGGGGAATCAGGCCCTTGCTGTCCATCGCATACAACTGGAAGGCCATGAAGGTCTGCTTTAGATTACTCGCGCACTGCACAGTCTGCGCCTGCTGCCTGGCCGCGTTGAGCGCCGGGAGTAGAATCGAGATCAGCAGTGCGATAATCCCAATGACAACCAGAAGTTCAACGAGGGTAAAGCCCGCTCTACCGGTTCGATGTCTCATGGCGTACCACCTTTCAATCTCCCCTCTAACAATCTGCATCGCTCGGACGACGCTGACTGGGGGTTACTGATTCTACACATGGATATGCGATTCGTTCTCTGCGCAAAATATCGCGTTGCGCAAGCAAGGTCAAAGAAATTTTTCATTAATGCTGATTTATTGTTCATCATTGATGGAATCGTTTCGGCATTTTGTCGCACTTTTGTTGTTCTGCGGTTCGAAGCAAAGTCGCCTGCGTTTGAATACAAAAAACATTCGGACCAACCCTATCGCGGCAACGACAGTAGTTCATCCACCTCAATTGCTCTTCCGGTGGCGATCGATTCGTTAGCTGCGATGCCCAATAGGATGCTGGCGGCTCCGTCAATATGAGTGGCGACGCGGCCGAGAGGGTCGGACGTGGGGGCACCGCTGAATAGGTCGTCCAGCATCACCGCGTCTCCTCCGCCATGCGGACCTTCCACCTTGGGAATCACTATCGGCTGGGGCACTCCGAACATCGGGTAAAGTGTGAGTTGGGTATCTTCAGCGGTGTTTAAGGCGGAAGCGGTGTCGGCGTCGATCCCATTCCCGGGCAAGACATGCGCACCGTGCCTTGTGAAAAGCTCAACCCGCCCCTTCGTACCCGTGACAGCTGCCCGGAACCCTTCCCAAGGGCTGTAAGCCACCAGCGAATAGCAGAAAATTACCCCGTTACGATAGCGGGCCGTGATCGCCATCGTGTCTTCGATGGTCACGTGTGGGCCGAACACATTGCGGTCGCGGACGTAACCGGTCTCTGCCTCTGACGCCGTGCCGTAAAGCCCTTCTTGCTCCGGCGTCCAATTGTGGCGAAACGGATCGCCTTCGGGCGCGTTACGCGATCGGGAATACGTCGATACATGCCCGCGGGCTCTGGCCGCTGCTTCGCCGTAGAACTTCAGGTCGCCCATCGCGAATACAGTTTGCGGATACGACCCCAGCCACCAGTTCATCATGTCGAAATGGTGCGAGGCTTTGTGGATCAGCAGCCCGCCGCTCATATCCTTCTCCGCATGCCAGCGGCGGAAGTAGTCAGCTCCATGGCGGGTATCGAGCATCCACTGCAGGTCGGCCGACAGCGGCTTGCCGATCGCGCCGGACTGGATGATCTCGCGCACCTTCATCGCGTATGCAATGTAGCGGACGTTAAACGTCACCCGCACGCGCCGTCCTGTACGCTGGATCGCGTCGAAGATCGCCCGTGCTTTGGCGGCATCGGTGGTGAGCGGCTTTTCGCACAGCACGTCGCAGCCCAGTTCCATCGCCCGGACGACGTAGTGGTGGTGCATCGCGTCGATCGTGGTGACGATGACGATGTCTGGCTTGGCCGATGCAATCATGCGATCGAAGTCGGCCGCGGCGTAGGTTGTGATCGGCGCGGAGCCGAACTTGTCCTTGAGTCGCGCGTTGTGGTACGCCATGCGGGCGGCGCTCAAGTCGCACAGGCCGACCAACTCGGTCGTCGCCTGGTACTTGCCGGCGATGGCGTCGAGGAACATCTCCACTCGCGCGCCGGTACCGACGACGGCGTATCGTTTGCGATTCATGGAAACACCTTTACAAAATCAGTCAACTCGTGGACGCTCTAACCGCTTGCCGCAGGATCGATCCTGACTTCTTCTCGAACTTCGCGCCGCCGGAATAAATGCGGGCGGCATGTCAATGATGCACTCATCGTTCAAAGCCATCGGTCCGGTCGCGGGCGGGCCTTCTACAGTCGCCGCAGTGCTGATCGATGCCGTCTCGTCCAGCGGCACGCTGCTGAAACCAATGTTTTCTGACCCGCAGCGGAACGGCGAGTTCGATGTTCGCCGTACGTCAAGGCGGACCGGCCCGATGCCCGACGTGTTCCGTATAACGCCGGGCGTGGCGCGCATCCATCGTCCGACGCACACTGTTTCAGCCTTCGGAACGCGTGCGGCGGAATTCCTCGCCGGGCGCGACCGTGTGAGCGGGCTGGGCGACGATTCAAACTCTACTTGTTCGGCGTCACAAAGAACGCCTGCGCATCCAGCCAGTGCTCGCGCATGATGGCCTGCTTACGCTCTATCTGCGCGATCACATCCGGCCCGAGCAGGAAGGTGTCTTCGTCGTCAGGCTTCTCTGCATGGCTGAGTACGTCCAGGCCGCCGGACTTGAGCAGCTTGGCCAGCTCGGCAGCGTTGTCGAGCTCGTCGCGCATCAGTTCGTTAATCAGAGCCAGATCGGGATGTCCGGTGCTCGATCCGCGTGCGGGAGAGGTAAAGTTCTCGATCGCAAATCGGTCGGTGTTGCGGTCTCGCACGATCTGCATCGCGAAGAAATTCCCGCAGCTGCGCAGGATGTTGCCGTAGATGCGGATTGCCGTGCCGGTTTGCTTCCAGTACGCCCCGCCGGGGATGTCGGAGAGTTTCTCAAACTCTTCGGCGATCGACTTGAGCCGGTCGTTCGTGGTGTAGACGGCCCAGATGCGCGGGTCGATATCATCGAGAGTCATCCACTCCGGCGTGATGCGTGTGCCGTGAACGTCGATGTAGTCCAACCGAGCCCGCTCGTGGCTGACATTGAATACGTGCGGCAAGAAGTAGGCCTCTTCCTCGGCCGACAGCTTTTCAGGTAGCGCCACGAGGGGACGGGTGATGTACCGCAGCGACACGCCTCCGTAGATCGCGCTGAGCCTGGGCAATGCAGCTTGCTTGTATTTAAGAACCTCGTGCAGGCGGACCATCGCTTCAAACAGCGCCGCAGCGTGGTGGGTTCCGGTCCAGTGGCCGCACATCTGATGTGACTGCTGCATGACCGCAAGTGGCCCGTAGGTGGGAGCGGTCATGAATTCGTCGATCGTCTCGATAATTTTGGCGCTGGTATCGATGTGCTCGTAACCGCGGTCGTAAAAGCTGCGCAGGTCGACGAAGACCGTCGGTACGTGCCCGCGCTTGAGGTTCTGCAGCGCCGAGACCACGCCCACCACATCCAGCACGCCGCGAACCGGGTAGCACTGGTCGGCGCAGCAGCCGATCGCGACCGAGTCCTTACTTGCACTGCGGACGAAGGTGTTTGTTGGCAGATCCGGTCGGATGGCTTCCAGCTCGTTGCGGCTGAAGTTGCCGGTCATGTGAACGGTGAGCTTCTTTCCGCCCTTCTCTCCGCCGCGAAGGATGGAGTTCATCAAGTCGCGTACACGTTTACCGACGGGCTTGGAACGGCAACGGGCCGGGCCGTTGGCACCGCTGTACTGCCAATCGCTCCAGCAGAGGCCAGGACCGGCATCGTTGGTTTTGAAGAAGTAGGTTCCAAGCTCAGGCACATGCTGCACGAGCTCGGCGATCATTCGCTCGGTCATCTCGCGGGTTTCGAGCTCGTCGATGCACGGTGCGAATTCCTCACGTTTGCTGCGGCGGGGGTGATCCGTCCGTGGGCCGCGCAGGTGCGGGTGTTCCTGAAAGAAGGGTTCGGGAAGAAAATTCGGCTCATAACTCCAGAAGGCGGCACCCAAGTCCATCTCGCGGAGAATCTTCGCCTTGGCCAGCAGGAGTTCGCGGTTGCGGGCAACGAAATCGCCGGGAATGTACGGCGCGATGATCTTATCAGGGAAAAATTTAGCGGGCGTCGGATTGCACGCTGCGTACTCGTGCCACGGGCTCCCGCCGGCAGGGATTTCGTAGCGAGATTTCTCGGCCAGCGTGCTGATGTTTATCTCCACACGGCCGTGTCGCTTCAGTCGCGACGCCAGCCCGGCCAGCGCACGATATTCGCGCAGGTCGCGGATCGGAGTATTCACCACGAACGTCGGCTGCACGTTGGATTTAACCTCTGTCCCCATTGTTTGCCTCACTTATAAGCCGGAAGAACCACGCCGCGCATGATGACATTCTGCGCTAGCAAGAACATTACCAACGTCGGGATTGAACACAACACCGCCGCCGCCATAGTCACTTGCGGTGGTGCCCATTGCTGCAGTTGAAACACGTGCACCATGAGCGTCCACATCGAGTCATCCTGACACACCACCAGCGCCCACAGGTACGACCCGTAGACGGCCATGAACGTTTGCAGCACCAGCACCGCAAGAATCGGCGTCGACATCGGGAAGGCGATCTGCCAAAGCATGCGCAGCTCGCCGGCACCGTCGATCCGGCCGGCCTCGAATACTTCTTCGGGCAGGCTATCGAAAAACCCTTTGAGCAGAAAAATGCCGTACCCGTTGGCCAATCGCGGGAGGATTAGTGCGGGGAACGTGTTGAGCAGGCTGACAGGTCCGAGGTTCACGCCGATAAGTTGCCCAAACCAGGGTGTGAGATACGCCCCCGCAAAGAAGCCGCCCATCGCGGCAAATGTTCCAGAGACAATCCATCGCAACCGGCCGCGGCCGCCGCGCGAAAGGGAGTAGAGAATCGCGCCGGCCACAATCACGCCGACCAACCACGACCACACAGGAAAATTCCGCAGCAGCAGGAAGTTCGGGATCATGGTGACTTCGCCGGGGAACGCCATCGTCGCCAGCAGAAACATCAGCACTTGGTTGGCGGCCGAGAGGCGGAAGCGGGAAAGCGCGTACGCCGCCAACGGGTTCACGGTGACGGCTGCAAGGACCATTACACCGACGAGAAATGCGGTGTTCCACAGCGAGCGTCCTCGGACCGCGATGTAGTCGATCACTTCCCCGTAGTTGCGGGTGATGGCCCACCAGCGCCAGCTCGACGCGTCAGAGTTAAAGGTGACGACGTCGTCGGCCTCGTAAAGTGGGCGCGCGTTATTGTTGGCTTGCGCGAAGAGCAGATCAGGCGTGCGTATCGACAGCGACTCTAAAGGTACAGCTCGCATGAACGACCCGACCGCGTCGAGCTCGGCAGCCATTGGTTTAATTGGCGGCCAGTGGATCGCTTGCCCGGAGGCGTAGCTCGTGCCATAGCGGGCGTTAAATGTCGCGATCGGCTGCCCGTTCGAGAGGAACGCGCGGTACTTGGCGTCGCCGTCGTCGATGCCGACGAATCGGTAGCCGAGTTCATTGCGGACGAAGTGTTCCCAGTCCTTGGCTAGGCCGTTGGTTGGCAAGCGGGAGGAGAGGGCAATGTCATTAAAGCTGGTGTACGCGGATCGATGGATGTACTGTTTTCCTTCATCATTACCGATAGAACTCACGCCGGCTCCCGGAGCCTTGGGTGAATCAAGAAGGCCGATCGCCTCATTGAGGGCGTCGACCTTCTCGTACTTGAAGCTAAGGTACGCGCGCCACTGCGCAACGCCATCGACCGGGCGTCGGTACTTGGCATTGAGAGTCGACTTGAAGGCGGTCCACTGCTCGCCCTCGGCACCGGCCACGCCCGGCCAAAGCCGGCCCTTTGGGTTTTCGTACGGTGCGAAGGCTTCGGAAAATGCTGACACCTCACGCCCGAATACGTGCCCGACATCGGCCGGTGAAGCGTAGCGGGACTTGAGATCCTCGCGCCATAGCATTTCGGACTTCCCTGGCATGTTCCGCTTGCCGACGTACCACAGCCCGAACTGTTCCGGCGACAGCTCGCTGACAAACGCCTGCCACTTTGCAGACGCGGTTTTCGCATCCGCCAGACTTATCTCCGGCAGCTTGATCTGCGACCACGTGCGTGCGGTATCATCCGGATGCGTGGCGGTGTACTCGGCCATCGACTGGTACTTCTCCTGCAGGAACCGCTGGTACAAGGCCTCGCGATCAAACCAGAATCGGGGAATAACGCGGAACTCCCGCACGTCCGGCTCGCCGGTGGTGCTGGTGGCCAGCATCAGCAGGAACGGATAGAGCATCGTGCATCCGCCGACTATCAATGCACAATAGATCCCCGCGATGAGTAATCGCGTCGAAAATTTCCTTCGACCTACCTTGGCGATAATTGGCATGTTTGTTTGTTGTGGGTCGCGGTTTGCAAGTTGGAATTAAGCTCCAACGTGCAATGCACAACCAACAACTTACTCCTACGACGCACGTCGAAACTTCATCCGTTTCAAACTCCGTAATTGGTAAACCGTAAAGCCGATAAGCAACGATCCCATCACCCACGCTTGCGCGGTGGCGTAGCCGAATTTCAGGTGGGTGAAAGCGTTGAAGAAAATGTCCATGCCCAGCGTCATCGTCCGATTGCCCGGGCCGCCGCCGGTGAGGACCAGGACGCTTTCCATCGCATGAAACGTGCCGATCACCGCGCCGACGAAGTTGATCACGACGAGCGGCAGCAGCGTCTGGAACGTGACGTGGTACGCCTTATGGAGCGGGCCGGCGCCGTCGAGGTCGGCCGCTTCATACAGTTCGTCGGGGATGCTCTTGATGGCGGCTAGGTAAATGATGCAGCCGGGGCCGGCACCGGCCCAGATACCTGGGAGTATCACCCAGAGCATCGCCCAGTAGCCGGTCGGATCCTGTAACCACGGGTACGGGCGCGTCATGGGCGTCAGTAGTGACGAAAGCTGCCACGCCAGCGGAATAGCGGCCACTGCTATTGCAATCGACGCGAACTTTTTTAGCCGTGCAGTGAGTGCGACCTCTTCACGCGGCGAGTTCCACGCTACCCCCGCCGCAGCCAGCAGCGCCGCCCCCCCCAGTGCGGCGCCGCACAACAGGAACGCGATCGGCGGACGAAGATTCATCGCAGGCAATAGTCCGCTGGCGAGCGATCCGGGAATGAATGGCAAGAATGCACTGGTAGTGACGCCGGCCCGCACCGCAGTTCGGCCGGCGGCGGGTACCGGCGATCGGCGGGCGCGCATCGAGATTGCTTCGATCACAGCCACCGCTAGGGTCGATACCACTGCCCACCACAACAGCCCGAAGACGCCGCATGTGATCGTCCGGCCGACAACAGAGCCGGTCAGCCGCATCAGAATCTGGTTGAACACGCCCTGCGGCGAGCCGTCGTACATCATCTTCCAGATCGTCAGCACCACCACACCGCTGGTGACGGCCGGCAGGTAAAAGAGCGTGCGGAAAAAGATCTTGCCCCATGAAATTTCCGATAGCAGGATCGCGAGAAGGATCGGCGCGAAGAATCCCAGGCTCAGCGAGAGCACGACGTAGATCAACGTCTGAAACAAAGCGTTCCAGAACGTTTCTGCGGTGAAGACGGCGATAAAGTTGTCTAGGCCGATGAAATGGCTGACGCCGGTCACGCGGTAATCGCGAAACGCGAGCATCGCACCGCTGGCCAGCGGGTAGTAGTCCCAGATGAGGATTGTCAGCACCGCTGGAAGAAGAAAGAGGATGCCAAGTCTGACGAGCGAATCGCGATCCGCCGCGCGCGCGCCCTCAGTGATAGCGGCGGCGCGATTGGAGCCTCGCCCGGTACTCCGAGAGATTTCAGGGTGAGGGCTCTGTATCGTTGTGGGCGTTCCTGTGAGTGAGGCAGAACCCTCACCCCCGCCGTCTCCCGGCATGCCGTGCAAGGGAACAATGCGGAAGGCGCTTACACGCGTCTTGAGCAAAAAGAATAACAGGCCCGCGATAATGATCGCCAGTCCGCTCACCACGCCACGGGCAATCTTCCGCTGATGCGCGACGACTTCGACCGGCGTGGTTTCAAAGAACGCACTGTTGGCCCGATCATTGATCGATTGCAGCACGGCCTTCGGATCGCCGGACTCGCTGTAGAGCACGTCGTCGAGCTGCGAAAGCACGTCGGTGGCGACCTGGTCATAGCCCGGCGCGTACGGCTCGAGACGGCCGTTCTCCAGCATCTTCTGAGAGAAGCTCAGCCAAGCTTTGGGGATGGCCTGTAGTTCCGATGCGTAGCCGAACCTCGCCAGCCAGTCGGGAGGAACTGAATTACTCGCGCCGCTTTCGACGCAGACGCGGGTGATGATGCGTTTGGCGTCATCGGAGGTTTTGAACGCGATGTACCGCCAGGCCGCATCACGCCGGGCGGGATTTGAGGCCAGCATGGAGTTGAGCCCCCAGAATTCGCCCTCCAGCATCGCCGCGGGTCCGGCCGGGCCGGAAGGAAGTGGGGCGACACCGAGCAGCGCGGGATCGGGAATGAACGCACCGATATCTCCTACGGTGGAGATGATCGTCATTGCCGCCTTGCCTTCCTGGACGTTGACGACGGATTGGCCGGTGGAATCGACGCGCAGGCAGCCTTGCATTTCTTCGCCGGCGGAGCTCTTCCACTTGCCCCAGCGCATCTCACGATACAACTGCAGTGCCGCCAGCGCCGGCGGTTCGTCGAGCGAAAGGCGGTCGCCGGTCGGGGTCGATCGCACCATCTCCCCGCCAGCCTGCCAGACGAAATTCGGGAAGCGCCAGCCCGCATCCACGCCACTCGGCAGGACGAGGCCGAACTGCCCCTTCGCGGGGATCGTGAGCTTGCGTGAGTACGACAGCAGCTCATTCCAATCCACTGGCGGGTGTTCGGGGTTCAGGCCGGCGTTGGCGAAAAGGTCCTTGCGATAGAGCAGCGCCGATACCGCCACCTTCGCAGGAATTGCGTACACGTGCCCGTCTCTCGAGACGGTGGGCAAGAGTTTCTGGAAATACGGATCGGCCTTGATTGCCGGAGTGAGGTACGCATCGAGCGGGAGCAGGAAGCCCTGGTCGATGTATTTCTGCATCGATCGGCCGTTGACGTAAAGCGCGTCGGGTGCAGTTTGGCCGGCGATGGACATGTAGAGCGTGGCTTCCCCGCGCGGGCCTTCCAGGCGCAATCGCACATACGGGTCGATCACGACATTGGGGTTGGCTTCGTGGAACGCATTGAGGACTGCTTTTTCCGCCGCCACGCCGGCGCCGCGGATGCCGCCGGACGGAACTTCGAGGCGGAGGTGTACCGAGTCATCGGCCGAAGCGATCAACGCGAATGAGACGACGGCCAGCCATGCGAAAACGAAGGCACCCCGCCTGCGTACGGTTCGCGCGGCGCAGCATACCCCCGAAACGTCCGGGCATTCGTGCATCAGGCGAGACCTCCAATCTGCTTGCTCGCCTCGAGCATTTCGTGGATGAGTTTTTTCGGTTCAATGTTCGCCTTCACCCACAACCCCACGCCCAGTACACCAATCAGGCGGTGTCCCTCATCGAACACCGGGACGGCGGCGCGGAGTTGGTCTTCGGGGAAGATCGGCGGCAATACGTAGCCAACATCACGGGCTCTTTGCAGAAAGGCTTCGAGCTTCTCCTGCGTTTTCCAAATCGGAGCGCCCTGATCAAGAAACGGATGACGCGTACGATACTCCTCCACTTCCTCGCGCGACCAGAACGCCTGGAAGCAAAGTGGCGTGGCGGATTGGTACGCGGTCATTGTGCGCTTCGGTCGCTCCAGTACACCGGGGCGCTGCATGCGCATTCGCAGGAGCATCATCACTTCCCCGCCGAGGTGCTGACTAAAGCTCAGCGAAGCTTCATCCTGAGCGCCGATTTTGGCAGGGAGCAGTCCTTTGACGCGGTCGAAGACGTCGTTCATGATCACCGACGCCTGGCGGACCAAAGCGTGACCGTGCCGCTCTTCCGCCAGCCGCGTAACTGCGGTTCCTAGTCGGTAGCGCACTGGCGAGGTCGTTTTCTCGACGAAGTCGCGCGCGATCAGTGTGCGGATGAGGTTGTGTGCCGTCGGCTGCTTGAGCCCGAGCGAGTTGCACACCTCGCCGAGAGACAGGCCGCGCTCTGACTGGGCTACCAGTTCGATGACATCGACGGCCCGCAGGAGAGATTGAATCAGTTCGTTATGCGGCATAGGTTTTTGTAGGTGCGAAGTCCTGAAAACTCAGAGGATCGCTCGCCACTTACCACGGGAGGCTCCGGTTGCTTCGACAGTTTCAAAAAGACTCGACGCGACGAAATATCAGTCGCGTTCGACAAGGTAATATCATCTATGATGACTAACTATCTTGCAATGATAAATTTTATCTTGTATAAAAATTCTTGGTGTGTAGCATTAAAGTTAGATGGCCAAGCAACGGAATCCTGTTCCATCCCGGCGTCGAACGGGCTCGGCTGATATGCTGTCGGGGGGAATTCGTCGGACTCAAGGCCAAGGGTTTTCGCCCAATAGCCAGGAGGTTCGCGAGCGGATTCTTACTCTGGCTATCAAGCATCCGGGGGTAATAGCGGTTCGTACAGTGCTCCAGTCCGCCTTGGGTCGGCCGATCAATGCAGTCACGATCACAGATCCTCGCGTCCATGATGCGGACAAGCAGCACGTTCTGATCGCCGCCGGTCAGCACGGGAACGAAGAATCCGCCCGGTTGGTGGCATTGCGGCTAATGGATTATTTGTTGTCTCCGGATGGCCGCCCCCTGCTGCAGCGGCAGAAGTTTATGGTGCTGCCGAACGTCAGTCCCGACGCCGCCGAGGCCGACACGTACGAAACCCCCGCCGGCGTAAAGCCGAACCTCGATCACCCGCCGACTGGCGCGACATCACCCGAAGGTAAAGCGCTGGAAATGGTGGCTGAGGAACTGGCGCCTGAAGTATACGTCGATCTGCACGCCCGCGGCCACGCCGGCTGCAGCCACGATATGGTGCTCTTCCCTCCTACCAAGCCCTATACCGAAGACGAGCGGCTCCTCTACGAAACCGCCACGCTGATGGCCAGCGAAGGGGAGCGATCCGGGATCCCGCACGTCGTACATTCGCTTACGTGGCCGGGCTGGGGGTCGCACGATCTGAATCAACCGAGTTCAACGCTCTATGCGTATCGGCGGTTCAAGTCGATGGTCTTCCTTACTGAAAACGCGGAGCACAACGATATTGCCTACCCCGCCAAGATGCGGGCGCTGTCTGGTGTCAATCGCCTCAAGCCGCTGCTGGCGATGGGAAATCGGCGCCATCCAAGCCAGTATTACAGTGGGTATCCCTGTTCTATGGCGATCGGCATGTTTCATACAGGAGTGGTGGCGGTCGGCAAGACGGCGGCGGCGCGGCGGGCCAGTCGGCTCGATCTGTGGCGCAACGCAGACGCCTTCATCAAGTTGTCGACCGCAATCCCGGAACCTCTTGAAAGCAAAACGCTGCACGTCACCTACACCGGTCCGACGATCAGCAGCGGCGCAGGCTTCCAGATCCGCATCGCCGGCCGGCTGCACGTGAAGCAGATCGCAGTCAACGGCAAGCGCCTTCGGGCCGGCGAAACCAACGGCTATTACACGTGGCGGGACAAGCACACCACCTACGCTGTGGCGGCCGTTTCTGAACTGAATGCCGGCGAGCACGAAGTAGTGTTTGAGTTTCAGTAGTTGGAGCTACGGTCAACATTGGGAAGAACGAATGGGTCGGACAGCAAGTACTGCTAGTGGGCGTTCCAAATACATCCATTGCAAATCGATGGTGTTGGAGTCGGAAAGGAGTTCCGCTATGTCATCAATCCATCTCAATCCGCCGGATGTATTCCCCGGTCCGCTCAGCGCGGGCATGATTTGCGAGCTCAAACGCCACGTCGTGATGGACCCGTATCCGTTCGGGGTTGACCTCGAGCGATGCCACGACAGCTACCTCGTCACCGTCGACGGGCAGGAAATCCTCGATTTCGGCGGCTACTATGGTTCGAAGTTGATCGCCTACAACCACCCCGCCTTGTACGAGCCCGCGTACGTTCTCCAACTCGTCCGCGCGGCAAACAACAAAGTCCCCAACCCTGATTTCCTTACGAAGGAATGCCTTGACTACTATCGTCTGCTGTTTGAGTTGGCGCCCAAAGCCATGCGTACACCTACGCTCGAAGCCTACGCCGTGAACAGCGGCGCTGAAGCCGTCGAGAACATGATGAAGTACCTAATCAACCTGCACGATGAAAAGCAGCTCGCCAAAGGCCGGCTTGTGGGCACGCGGCGGTTCATCTATTTCGACAACGCCTTCCACGGCAGGACGATCTTTGCACTAAACGTCACGCAAATCACGCACGACCCGTTGATCACCGAAGACTTCCGCGGCCTGGTGCAGGGCAACCTGCAAGTGCCCTTCCCATTTCTGGATCACGACGCTCCCGCCAAGCAGAATAACGCCCGTGCCAAGAGGAGCCTGCAGATCATCGAGGAATACCTCCAGCGCTACCCCGGCGAAATCGTCGGCATCATTGTCGAGCCGATTCAGGGCGCCGGCGGGCACAATGTCGCGTCGGCCGACTTCTTTCAGCAGCTCAGCAGGCTCGCGCATCACTACGAAACGTACTTGGGCTTCGACGAAGTGCAAACCGCCGGCGGGCAGCTCGGCACGACATTCGCCATCGATCAGTACGACCTTCCCTACCCGCCACAATCCGTGGCGGTCGGCAAGAAATTTGCGAACGGTGTCGTCTACATGCTGCACACAATGCAGGACCGCGGCATTCTCGATAGCACCTGGGGCGGCTCGCTGGCCGACATGGTGCGGTTTGTCCGTGAGATGCAGATCGTCCGCGACGAGCGGCTTATCGAGCAAGTTCCACATAAATCAAAGCGACTCATCCACGGCTTGCAGAGGCTGGTGGACGACTACCCCCAACTCATCCACAATGTTCGTGGATTGGGCTTGTATCAGGGGTTCTCAGTGCGCGGTCAGGGGATGACCGGCAAACTGGTCGATCGCGCGCTGCAGCGCGAATCGCTGCTACTGCTCGGCGCCGGGCCGGGCTCGATCCGCCTGCGCCCGTCGCTGAGCGTCACGGAAGCGGAGATCGATCTGATGCTGCGCAAGCTCGATCGGTGTCTTGCCCTGCTGAACGACGATCTGGACCAACAAACGCCACCCTCAACGAGAGTTTCCGTATGATGAAGATGATGATGATTGACAAACTGTTTCGACGTACGCTCCTCCTAGCTCTGGCTGTCACCGGCGCGGCAGCGCTGGCGGCTGATCCGGTTGATCCCGTGCAGCACGAGCTGATTACTCAGCCGTACCGCGTGTGCCAGGATATGGAGGAACTCACCGCGCGCATCAACAACCTCTATCGGAAGCCGTTCGAAAAACTCTTCAACGCCAGCGGCGCGATGCAGCCGGAGACGATCTTCTTCAAGGACGTCACCAGCGGCCACGAGGTGATGAGCTTGACGCGCGAGCTCTGCAGCGACATAGCCCACGCCGACCTCGGCCGGCCGGTATGGACGGTGGACGGCAAGCAGATCCTTTTCATGGGTAACCGCGCGCTGATCACCACCGAAGGCCAACTCAAGGTCAGCTCGTGGCCGGGAAAGATGTACAAGATGAACGCCGACTACTCGGGTCAGCGCGCCCTGACCGTAGAGATGACTAACGCCGAGGGGAACCCCGCCGGCAAGGCCGACGGCATGCGTGGCAAATACAACATTATGGATCCGACCAACCCGAACCTCGCCTATTACGCCGACGCAGATAAGCTGTACCGCGTCAAGCTCTCCAGCGACGACAAGCCCAGCAAGGCCGAGCAGATCGCGACGTTCTCGAACAACCAGCGCAAGATCATCCAGGCCATCAGCCGCGATCGGAAGCTATTGGTCCAGGACCTGAATGCGGATCCCGATTACGAAACCAAAGTGCTTCCGTACATGCCGGAGATTCACCTGATCGATCTCAGCAAGCAGTCGAACGAAGCCGGCTTCTACGCACACCATCCGATGGACTACGGCCTGCCTGACGTAAAAGACCCGGCCGGTAAGGTGCTCCACGACGCGAAGAACAACTACCAGTTTCATTCTCTGATGTTTGCCGGTCCGAACCGCATCGGCTGGAACTACGGGCCGATGACGCAGGAGGGTGAGTTCCTCGGATGGTCGCTCGATATCAGCAAGGGGCTCGACGGCGTGCCCGCGCACGGGCCAGTGGTGAGCGGGGCCGGCGGAAACCCGTTCGGGCAGTATGAATCGCACGGTCGATTCATCGCCGATAGTTCGATCGGCCTTTACTACAGCGGTCCGGCCAACATCGACGGGAAGAAGGTCGGCGACTACGGCTTGTACCTGCGCGATTACAACGCCAACACGCCTCCAGTCTTCATCACTCCTGCGCCCGGCGGACATGTGGCCGGAGGTGAATCTTTTAACCCGTTTTACTTCGCAGCCCATATCCAGGCGTCCAGCGCCGAGTGGCGTAAGCGCGTCAAGGAATCCGACGCGATCATGTTCGGCGACGTCCGAACGCCGGGGAAAGCGTCGGTCCTTTGCTACACCTACTCCGACGTCCGCGGCGGAATGAAAAAAGACCGCGACACCGGCAAGATGGCCTGGAGCGGAATGGATAACAACGACTTCCGCCCGTACACGTCTATACCGCGTCCGCTGCTTAGCCGCGACGCCACCAAGGTGTGGTTCCACAGCAGCATGCTCATGCCGACGGAGGATTGGACAGGAATCTACATCGCCGTCCTGCGCCGGCCGGACCCTCCGACGGATCTGTCGGCCGCCAAGAGCGACCGCGGGATCGATCTGACTTGGAAGCCTGCTGCTGGTGCGGTGGAGACCAAAGGGTTTCACGTCTACCGTACAATAGGCGAAGCACCGCCCGTCGATCTCACTCCCCAAACAGTGGCCGCCCGCGATGAGACTGGGAAGATGAAGGAGTCCGTTACGTTCCACGACGCCGAAGCCGCCGCCGACAAGTCGTACACATACTTTGTTACGGCTGAGGAGTGGTCAACTCTTGAAAGCGCCACGACGAGCAACCTCGTGACTGTTGGTGTCGAAAACGGAAAAAGTTCGTCGGTCGCGCCACTAACGAAGTTCGACGCGATTGCCCCACCGGAAATCACCGGCTTTACCGCGACGGCTGAGCTCGACGCCAAGGGCCAATACCGCCTGCATTGGACGAAATCGCCGGCCGACGATGTCCGATACTATAACGTCTACTTCAGCGCAACCGGCCAACCCGAGATCAGCCAGAAACGGCTCATCGCTTCGCCGCTGGCGAGCATGACGAGTTACCTCGATTGGTCCGCCCCGATCGACGGCGCTGCCAACTACGCGATCACCGCGGTCGATCGACAAGGTAACGAATCTAAGGCGGTATTCGTGTTGCCGAAGTGAGTTGCCTACAAGTAGTGTGACGAACGCATGGCAAGGATCAATGTCGTCGACGCCGCCGACGGAGTAGTAAGCATCCTGCGGCGCCGACGATGGAGAGTGTTCCCGGCTCGGGCACGTTGGTCGGCGTCAGAGCAACTTCCGACCGCCAAGCAAGCCCGTAATCCCAGTTAAACGGAGTGCCAACGGCCGTCACCGTCAGGCGGTAGTGATGGCCGGCAACCAAATCGGTCCAGACAGTTTCGGTGTTGTCGACTAACGATGTAGATCGCTGCACCAATAGTCCGCCTGTCGTCATGTCGGTCAACACCAGGTCGAGATTATGGAGGGTGGCGGTACTGTCGAAGTTCCCGCCGAGGGTGTTCGAGCCGGCGACCTTTACATTCCACACCAGGCTTGCCATGAACTTGCCCGAGGCATTAGCGGTGAAGTCGTATTGCGCTGTGGCGTTTGTCCCATTCGCGCCCCCGAACGCCTGATCGTAATCGAAGCCGTATTGTCCTATCGCGCCAGTCCCGCCGTCCTGCATGCTGTTGGCTTCGCCGGCGTCGATAATCTTGTAGCTGTTCTCGGCGTTGACCATTCCTGCGCCCCAGCGATAGTCCAGCCCGTTGATCGACTGATTCGCGGCAACGGCCCGGTAATCGGTAATTCCGTTGACCGTCGTACCGCCGTTGGTGTAAGTCGCGACATTCCGCAGCGCCCCGGCCATGAGGGCGGCTTTGACGACCTCGGACGTATCCCCGCTGTGGACCGTGTAGCCTGGTTTGGTGAACGTCGTGAACGAGCTTGTGTACGGGGCGGTCACGGCGATGGTATCCAGCGTCGCATAGGTGACGTTCGAATGGGCCGTCTTCCCTCGTGACACGAGCAGACCGACCACGCCCGCCACTTGCCCGATCGCGTCGCTCGGCGACCCGCTATACGGCCCGGTAACCGTCGGGCTCACCCGATCGGCGGTGTAGGGAGTCGCCTCGCCGCCGCTGGTCAAAATCGCGTCGGTCTTGACCAGATTACCCTCGGAGTTGACTGCTCCGTCGGTCGAGACGACCACCACACTGTTAAAAGTGTCACCATTGGACCCGTAAAAATTGTTGCCGACGACCTGCAGGAAGTCATCGCGCTGCTGGATATAATCCATGCGCGCGACGTAGTTCAGGCTGTAATCCGACGGTGCGTATGCGTGCGACGCGACCCGCGAGTTGTTCTGCGACCCATACGGGACGGCCAACCCCGGGTTCAGCAGGAACGATCCGGTAAACTGACTAAAGTTGTAAACCTGTACACTGCTTCCGCCGGTTTTGAGCCCGATTTTGGGAGCGACCGATCGTTGCGAAAAGCCGACGTCATTGCCGAAGAACCTCGCGCCGACGATGGTGGCGTGGCCGTCGCCCGTGACGGTGGCAGTGTTGGTCACCGTCAAAGTCTTCTCTGCGAATCGGCCGTCGGTCAAAGTCGGATAGAAAGAGCTTTCCACCAGCGAGACGCTGACGTTTGAACCGTCCGACAGGTTGACCCCGTACGTGTTAAACAGGTTCGTGTAGCCGAGATATTGCATCATCGCGGTGTTCTCGTTGGCCGCGCGGACGACCGACCCGGTAACCATCGTACCGGCGACGGCGGCGACCACTCCCATGCCTCGCTTCTTCATCCACCAACTCCTTTGCGTGGGGACATCGCTAGCAATATTCACGGGGTCTTGGAAATTGGTCAACCACAAATGTCACTATGTGATGATATTATCGACATCAATGATGAATGCGAAAACCCTCCTAGTCTGTTGGCAACTGAGTCTTCAAATTTTCCAGCAGTACGGTTCTGCTGTTCATTGACCAACTTGACCGCCGAGAGCTTGAACTCCCGCGTAAACTTCCGACGTGACATGTTCGCTCCTTTGAACAGCTATTATGCTGTTCGTTCGGAGCACCCACCATTCGTCGGGAAGATCGCTGACGGCTTTCACCGATTAACGGCGGCAAAGCTGGCAGGATTGACCAGTATCGGAGCGCGGCTCGCGCAAACGTTTCCTGTGCATTAGTTCAGAAATGCTTTGATTTTAGCAACGAGTTTCTGGCGATCGTTCGCTTCGCACTCCCAGATGGTAAGCACCAGCCAGCCAGCGATCGCGAGTTTCATGAGAGTCTCCGCATCCCGCTTAACGTTGCCCGTCAGCTTGGCCATCCAAAATTCGGTACGAGTTCGCGGAATGGGTAGGCCCAACTTGCACGAGTGCCGATGCCAATAGCAACCATGAACGAAGATGACCTTCTTCTTGATTGCGAATACGAGATCAGGACGACCGGGCAGCTTGTGGCCGTGTAGGCGATAGCGGTATCCAAGTGAGTGTACAAGGCGTCGAACGATCATCTCAGGCTTCGTGTCTTTGCCTTTGACGGCCGACATGTTGCGGCGGCGTTGTTCCGACGTCAGTACGTCACTCATACTGTGCTCTTAGCACTCTTGATCGTGCCTATGAACTGTTCGACCGTTACGATGTTGGCCCCTGATTCTTTCGGGTAATCGGCGTGAAGTGATTCTGGTACAACCAACGTCACGTTCGCCAGCATCATTTCCTTTAACTGATTGGCAGAAATTCCCCGCTGCATGGTCAGAATGTGCTTCTGTCGAATGCGTTTACCTTCGTTCAGTACCTGCCGCCAGCGATCCTTACAGGTGGTTTTGACGCCAACGATGCAGAGACGGTCAGCCGGGAATTCTGGATCGTTGTACTCGGCCTTTCCGGGGATCAAAATGTCAGGCTCGACCTTTCCGTCAATCTTTGGCCGCGCATCAAACTTAACTCCGGCCGAGTTCAGAACGTAAGCCACGTGATTTTCCAGCGATCTGCCAGCACGAGACATTCGTCGATTGAGGAAACTCTTCGCCGTGTCCAGAAAATCATCAACATTTTTGAACAGCTTTTGGATGTGCTTCTGGCAGACCTGTCGCTCCACCATCTGGAACAGTCGGTACTCGCCCTTCACCAGCCGGACAAGGCGGTCATTGGCAGGTAACACACCGAAGTTCTTGATGCACTCCTCCAGTGCATCTCGTGCCTGTTTGGCAAACGATGCTGTGTCGGGAAATACTTCCAGCGGAGCAAGGAACGCCCTGAAGTTCCGTTCAACGCATTCCTCAGCCGTCTCGGAGACGGGTGGTCTCCCCGCTTGATACGCAGCCCAGCCGTCCACAGCCTCGACACCGAGGGATAATTGAATCTCGTCCATGTCCTCGTCTTGATCGAGGACATAACACCGAAAGAACTTGTGATTTTCTGGCACAAGCACCAACATGTCGCCCAAATTATCGAACGTGCGAAACGGAAAGTCCTTGCCGAACCGAGTCAGGCGATATTCCCGGCGACTTTTGCCGCCGCTATACCAGTGAATACATGAATCCGTGACACGCCCGTCCTGCCACAGAACTTTCACTTCGCGTTCATCGTTTGCTCCGCGATTGGGCGGCATGTCCGTGTACATCTCCCACACCTGATAGGGCAGGTAATATCCGTACTGGTGAGCGCCAGTAAGGTCCACGTCGTTCGCCGATATGAATTTGAGAATGGCGGACCCGGTTTTTCAACGCATCCGCGATTGCCAACTCACACTGCGGTGACATAACTCCCCCGAGATGTCTCTGACTGCCGGTGGTTCATCATCGACACATTGCTCGTGCTTACATGCCCGTGCATCTGCCACGCCATGACTTTGGTCACTTCCTTCGCTACGTCTTCCACGATGAGCGGGCATAATGAGTTCCCGATCTGCCGATAAGCCTGCGTGTCTGAGACGACTACCTTGTACTTCTTGTCGTCATAGCCCATCAGGCGGGCGCACTCCTGGGGCGTTAACCGCCGAGGATTCTTACCGCGCTGCGGTATCAAAATTTCCGAGCCAACCTTGAAGTAGCGGGCGCTTAGGGTTCGAGTCACACCATCCAGATCAGCTAGACCGAAACCAAAGCCGTTTCCTTTCGCGGCATGACGCTTGGCGTAGTCCTGAAGATACGTCCAAAGATGATTCGACAGCGTGTACTTGTC
The DNA here is from genome assembly GCA_038229715.1 of Tepidisphaerales bacterium. Lineage (GTDB taxonomy): Bacteria > Planctomycetota > Phycisphaerae > Tepidisphaerales > Tepidisphaeraceae > JANMES01. The sequence continues at coordinate 21,170 of JBBROD010000011.1, forward strand.
CGGCGGATTCGGATCGAGAATGCTCCGTAATGTGGGTCTTTTCTTCTCCGGGGCCGGTGGGAAGGCGAATGGAGGTGCTTCCCCGAAAACATCCTTGTTGAAAGCAACGATGAACACGCGCTCACGGTGTTGTGGGACATAAGCCGCCGCATCGATGACTTTGTGGAAGACCTTGTACCGAAGTTCTGACAACACTTCGTGGATCACTTTCCATGTCCGCCCCTTATCGTGTCCGAGGAGGTTTTTGACATTCTCCAAAATGACTACTGGTGGGCGTTTGGCTTCGATGATTGTGGCGATGTTAAAGAACAGAGTGCCCTGCGTGTCGCACCGGAAGCCGTGGGCCTTACCCAGCGAGTTCTTCTTGCTGACACCCGCGATGCTGAAGGGTTGGCAGGGGAACCCAGCGGCCAACACATGATGATCTGGTATTTCTTCTGCGGGTTTTGTGATGGCGCGGATGTCGTCAACTGGTTTTTCACCGAACCAGTGGTGGTAAGTGCGTTGGCTGTTCTTGTCCCATTCGCAGGAAAAAACGCAGCGCCCACCCACCTTTTGCAATCCCATTCGAAACCCACCGATTCCAGCGAATAAATCGATGAAAGTGAATGGGAAATTGGACGGCGCTAGTTGACGGGGTTCAGGTGGAATCATCGCGTCAAGCAAGCTGGGAGTAATATCCCCACGCGCAGCACGGTCGAGCACGGTCAGAAGAAGTTCGTTCTTCTTCATTGTGCGATTTTCAAGTTCAGTTTTAATCCATTGTACAACGCCATCCGGCACATCTCGGATATTCAACTGCTGTTTTTTGATTTTTGGCATCCTGCCTGCTGGGTAAAGTTGCCAGGAGTCTAGCACTTTTACCCAGAGGATGTCCAAGTCGGTAACTGTGAGTTAACCGGGCGGTAAATGGAAGTGATGCTCAAAGTTAAAACTCAAAGTTAAAACTCCCATTTAGAACGGCCCATTCGATAGAAAAATTGATCCGCCAACTGGGAGTTCCGCAAAATTTTCAGTCAACAAGCAACCGCTTAAAGTTGACTCCCTTTACCAAATGCTCAGGTCAGATGGGAAATACCCCACAAGCTTTTATGCAATTCTGCGGAAGCTATGATACCGTTCGCTCGCTTCCCTGGGGTCCATCTAGCCGGGTTCGTATGATGGCCATAAACGCCTCGCCACCGTGTTCGTCCATGACCTGTCCGCGGTCATGGTACTACGCGTGTTCTGAAAGTGACTTGGCCCGTGGACCTGTGCAGGTTCGGCTGGGCCGTGATGAATATGCCGTTTTCAGATCCGGGTCCGGACGAGTCTCCGCCTTGGGCGGCAGGTGTGTCCACCTCGGCGCGAATTTATCCCGCGGCTGCGTGATCGGCGAGAACCTGCAATGCCCGTTTCACGAGTGGCAATTCGCCGGCGACGGCCGATGCGTCCACATCCCGGCGAGCGAGACGATCCCGGACTTTGCCAGGCAGACGTCATTTCCGGTCGCGGTTCGCGGCGGACACGTATTCCTCTTCAATCGCCCGCAAGCACCGTTCGAGGCGCCGTTCTTCGCGGGAAAAGATCCCGGCGATCTCTTTCCTGCCCGTGCCTTCACGCTCGACGTTGGATTGCGCTGGGACATGGTGGCCGCCAACGGGTTCGACCTTCAGCACTTTCGGGCCGCACACGACCGAACACTGCTCGGCGAACCAACCGTCGAACAGATGTCGCCATTCGCACGCACGTTGAGGGCAACGTTTTCCGTGAGCGGGCATGGAATACGCGACCGCTTGACGCGACGGGTTTCCGGCCCGCAGGTCGCGATGTCCATTACCGTCTGGTGCGGGACCATGAGCTTGGTGACGGCGGAATTTCAGCGGACCACCAGCTACGGAATGGTCTGCATCACGCCGATCGATTCCGCGCGAAGCCGGCTGACGACCATCGTCTGGGTGCCTCGCAGCCGCAGCGCCCTTGGGCGTGCCTTGTTTGATCCACTTGATGCAGCCGTACGCCGGAGTTTCATCATGGCGTTCATGAAGTCGGACCAGCACCGGGCTGAGGGAATCCGGTATACTCCCGGCACGCTGATCGCCGCGGACGCCGTGCTCGTGGATTACTTTCAGTGGCTTGAGTCGATCACCGGCGGCGAGTCTTCGCTGCCTTAGGGAGGAACGCATCATGCTTAAATGCGCCTTGATTGCATTGCTGTTGACCACCGCGACGGCCGTAGCTCAAACAACCAAGCCGGTAACCGACAGCGACCCGACGGCGGCCATTACCTCGTTGCGCAATGAACTCATCGATAGCTTCAATAAAGGGGACCTGCCGCGTCTGCTTTCTCACCTCGATCCCGATGTCGTCATCGTCTGGCAAAATGGAGAAGTATGCCGCGGGCCGGAGCAGGTGAAGGCTTACTACAACAAGATGATGACCGGCCCCGACCGAATCGTCTCCGGCGTAAGTTCCGATCCGAAGGTGACCGACCGGCACGTCTACGGCGACTGGGCAGTGTCGTGGGGTGAGATGAATGATCATTTCAAGCTCACCGACGGCAGAGACTTGGACATGAACAGCAAGTTCACCGCCACCATTGCCCGGCGAGGTGATGCCTGGACCGTCACCAGTTTTCACCTGTCCGTGAACGCGTTCGACAATTCGATTCTGCGTCTCGTGGCCACCAAGGCGACCTTGTGGGCGGGCGGAATCGCCGGCGTATTGGCTCTGCTCATCGGTATCCTGATCGGCCGCGCAATGCGACGGAAATCGGCATGAAGCGCTCGATCGCCGACGGATCACCGACCGATGCCGATCTCTTTCAACGCGTTGAATCCGAAGCGACTAAGACGGATTGGCGAACGCTCGACGCCGCGCGACTGGCGGTCATTTCGAGCGAAAAAGGAATCGATTTCGCCACGGCGCTGTTCTACGCCGCACTTCATCACTCCTACGAGTTTGGTGAAACGATCAGGCGAATCGATGTAGGAATCGAACCCGATGTGAGCGAAGTTCCGGCCTTGGTGCTGATGCCCGGAGCATTTCACCGGCACCACAACAATACGGGAGCCGACGGAGCGCGCCTGCTTGCCGCCGCAAAGGAACTGGGCTGGGCCACAGAAACGATTTCTGTCGGCAGCCTCGCGTCGGTCCACGCCAACGCGGCAATGCTGATTGACTGCCTCCGCCGACACCCGGCGAGCAAGATTGTCGTCGCCTCGCTGAGCAAAGGATCGGCCGATGTTGCAACGGCGATGCGGCATCCGATGGCGACCGAAGCGTTCAGGAGCGTGTGTGGGTGGATCAGTTTGAGCGGGATGATCCACGGGACGCCGTTAATCAACTGGATTCGCAGGCGACCGCTACGCGCCATGGGCGTTCACCTTTTGCTATGGGCGAAGCATCTTCGGTTCGCCCAACTCGATGAGTTGCAGCGATCGCCAGGCGGGCTGCTCGATCGGCCTGTTTCACTGCCAGCGCATCTTCGCGCCATACATGTGATCGGATGTCCGCTGCGCCAGCACCTTCGCCACCCCTGGGCCACACGCGGATACGAACGAATCGCCCCACTCGGCCCGAACGACGGCGGCGGGATTTTGCTGGGCGATGCGACGCGATTTCCCGGCCTCACCTATCCGGTCTGGGGAGCCGACCACTATCTCAATCCGAAATGGGACTTCGCCGCCACGCTTCGGAATCTACTGCTCCACGCCGCGGCATCGCATCCTGCTGCCAGTGCGATGCCTGCGACCAAATCGACGACATAGTGTTCCTTCGTGACGAGCGTCGACCAAAGGATGAGCGCCGACCATGTGAACAGGAACATTGTGGTGGCGAGCGGTATTCGACCATAAACCCGCCGCGCAAACGCCAGCGTTAAGTAGAGGAAGCCCGCGTGCAGCGAGGGGAATGCGTTGTACGGCCCGTCGTATGCGAGCAACAACCGGTACATGCCGCTGGCGTGGTCAGTCACCGGGCGCGGGACTATAATCGGGCAAAAGAGGTAGAAGAGAAAGCAGACCGAGGCGAGAAACGTGAATCCGACCAGATACGTCTTCAGTTCCGCCCGCGTGGTCGCCAGCCACGGCAAGGTTGCGGTCAGCAAGTAAACGGACTGATAGACCCACACCCAGCGCGGATCGAACCCCGCCAGACGATCCAGCGCCGCGAGCGGCAATTCGCGAACTGGGAAAAATGCATGGTGTGCGAGAAAGACGTACGGTCCGCAGAAACAGGTGGTCAGCGCTATCAGCATGAACAGCTTGAGCCGCCAATGGGTAGCCAGCCGGTCCGCGATCGTCAACCGGTTCTTAATGGATGATTCGGCCGGCGTACTTGTTTTCGACATGCTCTTCCGTCTTCTTCGGCCCGCGCCACATTTTCAGATAATACCACGGCAAAAACCCACGATCCGTTTCCCCATCGGATTCCGCCAGTCGCGGCAAGTAAATCCACGGCACGGTCGGATGCTCGTGATGCGAACGATGCCAGTTGTGATTAAGCCACACTGCGTCAAGCGGGCGAAAAATGAACAGGTTCCGCGCGCCGCGGGTCACATGGCGCTCCGTTCCAAAATGATGCACGTACTGCATCGCCGACCACATAAACCCAAACGTGCTGTATAGAGCCACATAGTGCCAGATAGGAATTCGCAGCCCCAAGACGATTGCGGTATGCAGGAGAATCGCCGCGAACCCTTCGAGCCAGATCCAGCGCAGGTAAGAGGGATTGAACGACTCCATAAATGCCGCCGAGGCACGATCGACTTTCATATGCCGTTCGATCTTGAAATGCTTGCGATCCAAGATGAACGGCGCGAACACGGCGATCACGTTGCTGCCAACGACCAAAACGTAGTAAAGGCCAGTGAGAATGCCCAGCCAGCAGAGCCATCGCCAAACGAGGTTGTCGCCCTCGAAGTAAAGATCAAAGGCTTCATCGTCCGAGCGGTTTCGCAGGTGGTGGCCGATGTGCCCCTGCCGCAGCAGGTGGAACGGCGCGGGGAACAACAGTGCCATGCCAGAGCCGGCGAGTTCGTTCAGTTTCGGATTCGCAAACAGCATCGCATGTTCGGCCTCATGAACTACTGAGTAGACGGAATTCATCAGCAGGCCGAACACGATCGCCACGCCGGCAACCGCCCAGGGATTCTTAAGGTGCGCCGCAGCGATAAAACAGGCCGCGACGGCGAGGAGTTGCGCCGTGATGATCAAAGCGTTTGCGCGCGAGGGGATCGGGTCAGCCGTATCGGTTGGGTTTCTCTCCATGAGGTTTTTCCTCAGGCTTGGCCGCCCAAAGCTTCAAACGCAGCGCGTGCTGGCGCGATGCGGTCGATCAGGCCGAACGTAACAGGGTTCGATCGACGCGAGAAGATCATCTCACGATACGACGCGGACGTCGAGAGCTTTTCGAGCGCTTGCAACATAGCGGGTGTTTGGCCCGAGAGTTCGGTGAATTCCTCGCCCAATTGGCGAACGGCGCTCGCCGCGACGTTCACGGGCCGCAGCAGGAAGCGGTCGACCAGCGCCCGGAACAGTCGCACGTTCAACCGAAGCATCATCGGACTCAGGCGGGCGAGAAGATGTTCGAGAACCTGCCAATCGATCTGGATGTGGCGCGCCTCGTCCTGGGCATGAAATCGATAGGCCGCGAGAAAACGTGGTTCGATCTGCACGTCGGCCTTCATCGTACGGCGGCCGATCTCCAGAGAGTGCTCTTCCAGCGCCAACACCGTCCAGATTGAGACCGGAAAAGCCGCCGGCCAATGGCCGATCGCGGCGATCAACAGCGTCGCCAGCGACGTAAGTCGGACCATGCGGACCTCGCTCGACGCATACCAAGCCGGCTCCGCCAGTCGGTTGAGTTTCGCCCAGATGTCGGCATGACGCTCTTCATCGGCGATAAAACCCGCCAGCAGGCCGCGCACGTCGGCCGGTAGCGAGGCCTCGTCCTGCAGTCGGCCGACCATCGTCTGCAGTGTACGCTCGAACATGCCGACGATTTCATTGGTGCAAAGGCCGACGAGTTGATTGTATCGGAGGCGGTGGGCGTGGGTCAGCGTCGCATAAACCGGTGTGTGGTAGAGGGGTGTGAGCGTTGGGCACACGCACCACGCGGAGCGGTCGAACGGCGTAGACCAGTGGATGTCGGCTTCAACGAACTGGTGCGAAGCGGCATGGGCCTGAAGCTTCGCCGCCGCCATTGGCATTGCACGCGCGGGGCTCAGCATCTGATCGACCATGATCAGCGATTGTATGTCGCACAGCCGCCCCGGTACAATGACGCCATGCCGCAGGGGAAGATTCGTGTCGCACTGATCTCGCCGAAGGGTCCGCTCTACCGGCATCGCAGTGGAATCTTTCGCAAATCGCTGCGATACCAGCCTCTGACACTCACCACTTTAGCTGCGCTTGTTCCTCCGGAATTGAACATCGAATTACAGTTGATCGACGAGGGAATCGAGGACGTGCCGGACGATCTGCGGGCCGACCTCGTCGGGCTCACAGTCATCACCGGTACTGCCCCGCGGGCCTACGAGTTGTCCCGCCGCTTCCGCGAGCGCGGCATGAAAGTCGTCCTCGGAGGGCCGCACGTAACGCTCATTCCCGACGACGCTCAGCCGCACGCTGACGCCGTTGTCACCGGCTATGCCGAAGACACTTGGCCCCAGTTGCTGCGCGATTTCGCCGCCGGCCAGCTTCGGCCGCGCTACAGCCAGTCGCCAGACCTCGATCTAGCCGATCGGCCGTTTCCAAAGCGCGAGTTGCTGCCGGGCGGTCGCTACCTCACGAACAACGTCTTCGAGGCCACGCGCGGCTGTGTTCACAACTGCGATTTCTGCGTCGTGCCGACCGCCTGGGGGCGCAAGCCGCTGCAAAAGCCCGTGGAAGACGTCATCGCCGACATCCGCATGCACGGCGCGAAGAAGTTGATTTTCGTCGATCTCAATTTGATTTCCGATCGCGAGTACGCCGCACGCCTGTTCATGGCCCTCGTGCCGCTAAAGGTCCAGTGGTACGGATTGACGACGGTATTGATCGCCGATGATCTCCCTTTGCTGGAACTGGCCTCACAAAGCGGCTGCCGCGGGCTATTGATGGGGCTTGAGTCGATCTCGCCGGAAAATTTACGTCACAGCCGCAAGGGCTTTAACTCGCCGGACGAATACGCCCGCGTCGTAAAGCGGTTGCACGAACACGGCATCGCGCTTCAGGGGTGTTTTGTCTTCGGGCTGGACGAGGATCGGCCGGACATCTTTTTGAAGACGGCCCAGTTCGCCGTCGACGCCAAGATCGACCTGCCGCGATTTGCGATCGTCACGCCATTTCCTAATACGGGTCTGTACAAGCGGCTGACGAGCGAGGGACGCATCCTGACGCACAACTGGGAACTCTACGACGGGCAGCACGTCGTCTTTCAGCCGGCGCGGATGAGTGCCGGCGACCTGCTGCAAGGCACGGAGATCGCGTGGAAGCACGCATACAGTCTTAAGTCCATCGCCTCGCGGATTCGCCACTCCCCCGCGCCTTGGCCGGTACGGTTGGGCACGAATCTTGGCTATCGCTTTTACGCCAACCACCTCAGCCGATTTTACAACTGCGACTGGATCATCGGCCGATCGCACGGCGGCGGTACGACAGCCGAAGAGCCGAAACTCGTCCCACTTACCAAAGCGGCGGGCAAGCGATGAAAGTCACGATCATCCACCCGTGCATCGGTCGCCGGCCTGGCCAGAAATACATTCGCACGTGGCAGATGGAGCCGCTGCCCGCCGCAACACTCGCCGGGCTTACACCGAAGGACATCGATGTCCGATTCTACGATGATCGGATGGAGATCATCCCGTTCGACGAGCCGACCGATCTGGTGGCGATCAGCGTCGAAACCTACACCGCCAAGCGCGCGTACCAGATCGCGTCGGAGTACCGCAGGCGCGGCGTGCCTGTAGTAATGGGCGGGTTTCACGCAACACTCGTTCCCGACGAGGTGGCACGTTACGCAGAAGCCGTGGTTGTCGGCGAAGCCGAGGAATCGTGGCCACGGCTGATCGACGACGCCCGGCACGGGAAGCTGCAGAAGCTCTACCGCTCCGCCAGCCGCCCGTCGCTAGCCAACCTCCGACCGGAGCGAAGTATCTTCCGCGGCAAACGGTATCTGCCGATTGGACTGGTCGAAGCCGGGCGCGGGTGCCATTTCAAATGTGAATTCTGCGCGGTTCAGACGATTTTCAACGCAACCCAGACGCGCCGACCGATCGACCGGATCATCGAAGAAGTCGAGTCGATCAAGCGCGACAAGAATCTCTTCTTTTTCGTCGATGACAACATCACATCCAATCTCGAACAGGCCAAAGAATTTCTTCGGGCGTTGATCCCATGCAACATCCGCTGGGTAAGCCAGGCCAGCATCAACGCCGCCCACGATGAGGAGTTTCTTGACCTGCTGGTTCGCGCCGGCTGCAAGGGCGTGCTGATCGGGTTCGAGAGTCTGAACCCTGCCAATTTGAAGGACATGAACAAATCCTTTAACACCATGCGTGGCGGCTTCGACAAGTCGCTCGCCAACCTGCGTCGTCACCAGATTCGGGTCTACGGCACGTTCATCTTCGGCTACGACCTTGATACGCCCGAAAGCTTCGCGCCGACCGTGGATTTTGCCAACGAACACGCGATGTACATTGCCGCGTTCAATCACCTCACCCCCTTTCCCGGCACACCGTTATACGAGCGACTGAAACGCGAAGGACGGATGCGTTATGAAGCGTGGTGGCTTGATGAACGATACAGCTATAACGAAATCCCATTCGCGCCGGCAGGGATGGACCCGGAAACGCTCCGCCTGGGCTGTATCGAATCGCGCCGGGCGTTTTATTCTTGGCCCGGAATCATGCGTCGGAGCATGGACAAGGTGAATCGAAGTGACTTTTTCATGTGGCGGAATTTCTACCTCATCAACGCCCTGCACCGCAGCGACGTGAGCGCCCGCGACCATTACCCGCTGGGCGACATGACATGGCAAGGCGATCTGCTTCAAGCCAACTGATGGCCGACGATCCATCTAAGATTCGATTCGCCGTTGCCGACGATTCGCACGACGCAGGCATCAGGCAGTTGCTGCGCGACACGCCCATGCCCGGCGACATCGCGATCTCCATGCAACGCGAACCCAATTACTTCGCGGCGGCACGGGCGGAAGGTGGCGAGCACCACGCGATCGTCGCAATCAATCCGGCTGGCCGGATCGTCTGCACCGGCGGCGTTTCAATCCGCGAGCGGTATTACAACGGCACTCTTCGTCGCGTCGGTTATCTAGGCCAACTGCGTCTCGCCGCCTCACACGCCGGGCGGTTTGACGTAATACGGCGCGGCTACCGGTTGTTTCGCGAGATTCTGCCGACACTGAATCTTCATACCTGCTTTACAAGCATCGCCGCCGACAACACACGGGCGCAGCAATTTTTGGAAAGAGGCCTGGCAGGCCTGCCAAGGTATGAGTTTGTCGGTGATCTCGTCACGTTGATGCTATCGACCTCGCCATCATTGCTCGTCGGATGCTCACTTTCAGCTAGGGCACGTTCTATCTTGCGTAATGAGGGACTCCAACTCGCGCAAGGCATCGGCAACCGGCTCTCGGAGCTGGTGGACTTGGTGAACCGCCAGGCATCGACCTTTCAATTTGCCCCCGCCTGGCGTCGCGACGAACTATCGCAACTCCTATCCGGTGGTCAGATAAGTGAAAACAGTTTCCGCGTGCTGTCCGACGAGACAGGCCCAATCGCATGTGCGGCGCTGTGGGACCAGAGGCAGGTCAAGCAGGTCGTCGTCAATGCGTACTCATCGCGGATGCAAATCGCTCGTCCGTTCTATAACCTGTTTGCCGAACTCGCCGGGCGAATGCCGCTGCCTGCCGCCGGGCAACCGATCCAATTGGGATTTGTTGCACCGCTGGCGGTTCCGGCCGACCAGCCGGAGTGGCTCGTCCAACTCTTGCGGCTTGTGTCCGCATCGGCGCGCTCGGCCGGCATCACGGCGATGACGGTCGGCTTCGACGCGCGTGATCCAAGGCTTGCCCACTTGGTGCGGAATTTTCGGTCACGCCTCTACCGTACGCGGCTTTACACGGTAACTTGGCAGGATCAACCGCCCGTTACCGAACCGCTCGACGGCCGGCTTCTTTATCCCGAGGTAGCCCTGCTGTGACCGGACGACTTATTGAACGCGGCAGACTCTCGGACGCCGACCGCACGGCTATGTTCACGCTATTCGATGCTCATTTCGATGGCGTTACTCGCGGACAATTTGATCGTGATCTTGAGCACAAAAACTGGGTCGTTCTAATCGAGCTGAACGACATCCTTCTGGGCTTTTCAACCATTCTGGCGTTCGAGACGCATGCCGCCGGCGAGTTGCTCACGGTGATTTACTCCGGTGATACGATCGTCGCGCCCGCCGCATGGGGTTCGGCCGCGTTCCCGCGCGCCTGGATTCATGCCGTCTATGACATTCGACGACTACACCCGAATGGGCGACTTATCTGGTTGTTGTTGACCTCGGGTTTTCGTACCTATCGATTCCTGCCGGTCTTCTGGCTCCAGTTTTACCCGCGTTTCGACGAGGCAACGCCGCCCGCCTGGCAAAGCCTGATTGACGGACTGGCCGATCGACTGTTCGGCTCCGGCTACGACGCGTCGACCGGTCGAGTCGTTTTTGATAATCCCCAGCAGCTTCGGGGGCAGTTGCGTAACGTACCTGAGAGTCGAGCCATCGATCCGCATGTTGCGTTTTTTCTCTCACAAAATCCACGGCACGCCCGAGGTGACGAACTGGTCTGCGCAGCGGAACTATCACCCGACAACCTTACGCCCGCCGGCCGACGAGTCGTCTACGGGGCCAAGCGATGAACCTACTGGCCGCGGCTGCCAACTCGGCATGGGCGATCAGCAACCTCCCGGCGTGGTGGGCATTCCGCCGATCGCTCCTCAATCCGAAAGCTGCACAAGAAAAGGTATTGCGCGCGATCTTAATCCGTGCCGCTCAAACAGACTTCGGCCGTGAACACGATTTTGCAAGCATCAAAACTTACGAGGACTTCTGCACGCGCGTTCCGCTGCGGGATTATGGTGAACTGGAACCGTTGATCGATCGCGTGCGCCGGGGCGATCAGCGCGTTCTGACTGGAGAACGCGTAACCCGTCTGGCCACGACCGGCGGCACAAGCGGCGCACAAAAGTTGATCCCCTACACGCCGGCGCTTCAGGCCGAATTCAACCGGGCCATAGCGCCTTGGATTGTCGATCTGTTCCTTTCCTGCCCGTCATTGATCGCCGGGCCGGCGTATTGGTCGATCAGCCCCGTCGCCCGAACGCCCAATAGCGACGCGTCCGTCCCCATCGGATTTGAAGACGACAGCGAATACCTCGGCGGCCTGCGGCGGCGGCTTGTGGACGCGGTGATGGCCGTCCCCTCGTCGGTGCGGCATGCGCCCTCAATCGAGGAGTGGCGACGTCAGACGATTCACCATCTCGTACTTTGCCGCGACCTTCGACTCATCTCCGTGTGGCACCCGTCTTTTCTAACACTGTTGCTCGATCACCTACCCGCTCCGCCGAGCGAGATTTGGCCGGAACTTCGAGCGGTGAGTTGCTGGACCGATGGCCATTCCGAACTTGCGTCAAAAGAACTCGGCAATCGGCTGCTTGGCGTAACGATTCAGCCAAAGGGGTTGATCGCGACCGAGGGCATCGTCTCGATCCCGTTCCGCGGGAAGTGGCCTTTGGCAATTAGATCCCATTTCCTTGAGTTCGTCGCCCATGACGGCGTCGTGCTGCGATCTCACGAGCTGATACAGGGCAATGCTTACGAAGTTTGCCTGACCACCTCTGGCGGCTTGTACCGCTATCGATTAAACGATGTGATCCTTGTCGACGGCTTCGTCGGCCAAACACCTTCCGTCCGCTTCATCGGAAAGTCCCGCCACATTTCGGACCTATTCGGCGAGAAGCTGAGCGAGGTATTCGTCGGGCAGGTCTTGCGCACGCTGAAGGCAAAACTCACGGCTGACTGGACTTTCGCGATGCTTGCGCCCGACGGGAATGCGTATACCCTGTTCATCGAGGGCACAAGCCCGCCGCAGTTGGCCTGCTTGCTCGACGATGCGCTCCGCGCCAATTCGCAATACGCTTACTGCCGCGACCTTGGTCAGCTGACCACTCCAAGGATTTTTAGAATATCGACCAGCGCGGCCAATGCGTTTGCTTCGAGGCTTACTTCTGCTCATCAGCGTTTTGGAGACATTAAGCCAACAGGCCTAAGCTCGTTGCACGGATGGGATCAACACTTCGCGGGCCAATATCTTGAGTGAGATACCAAAAGAACCGCTCGCGATGGTGTTCCACCACCCCTACCACCTTCTATTACCTCAGAGTCAAACGAGCCGCCGTCTGATCGTAGCGTACTCCTTCGATAGACCCGTCTTTGATTTTCTCAATGGCTTCGTCAATCACAGAGAGTGGAACGAAGAACCACTCCCGTGGCTCGACCTGTGAACCGAATCGATCTTTCAACTCCAGGTCCAGCCGAGCGCTGCCGAAGACTTTGTGCAGCATCCGGTCTATCGTGTCGGTGAAGAGCCGGGTTCCGTCAAAAATGCCGGTGTCTTCGGCGAAGAAGCAGAAGATCAGCCGGGCGAAGAAGTGGTTGAGATCCTCGCGGCGGGCGTCGGTGTCCCAGTCGGGGTTTTCCTTGAGCAGTTCGACATACAGCTTGTTCAACCGGCCGGTGGCGCGAATGTCGAACGCGTTTTCGTCGATCCGCTTGACGGTGGAAATGCCCGCCAGCGAGAGGAAGAACGTGAAGCGGTTGGGCAGGTCCTTGTAGTCGCAGGCGAGGGGTTCGCCGTCGTCGAAGCGCTCGGCCTGGATCGTCTGGCCGTCGGTGGCGAGGATTAAGCGGGCCTTATGCTTGGCCGTTGCTGCACTGGCCCGTAGCGCTAGCAAGGCGGTGTCAACTTCGCCGGTCGGGCAGGTGAGCAGGTGGATGTTGTTCTTGTTCCGCTGGAGGACGCCGCCGGGGAGATCGGACTTATTGGTGTCGCCGTTTTTGAGCTTTCGGATTCCGGTGTCGTTAAGGCCAAACGCCTGTAGAAAGGCGTAGGGAAACTCGGCCGCGTCGAAAGGCGCTTCCGCGAGATTGGAGACGGCTTCTTCGATCTCGACTGCGTTCATTCCAACACCAGATTAATTGAGGCCGTCACCCCAAAAAAGCGAGAGTCATCGGTACATAGCACAGTGCGGTCGAGGCGAACCGGCTGCTCGTCTGCCGTCAGTGCGCCTTGCAGGAAGTCGGTATCTCATCGCGCTTTGTTCGACTTGTCGGGCGCGGGCCTACTTGTCTCGCTTGAGCACAACCAGCGGCGATTTCCAAGTCGGGGGATTTTTCTGGCTGAATCCGCCGACCTCGATGAAGAGATAGTCCTGGCTGTCGATGGTCTTGGCGGTCATTTTGACGGCCTGGTTTTTGACCATATCCATGAGCGTGTCGCCGGACCAGATCAGCGTTCCAAGGCTGGTGGTTCCGCCCTCTTTGAATGACAGGCTCTTGTAGGGGGCCTTCTTAACGTCACTCTTCAATTTGGGATTGAATGCATCCACGGTTGGAACCACAGCCACGGTTTTCCACTCGCCGGGGACTGCAGGATTTGCAATAAATTTCCCGTCGTACAAAAAGCGATTGTCGTCCGGAGAAAGCTCCGCATTTTCCGGGTCCTGCTTTGATTGCCAGTTCGCGTCGACCATCGCGATGAGCGTGGCCGACTTCTGGAACGTGGCGTCGTCGAGCGGCGGGAGATTCATCTCCTCCATCCATAGCCCGAAGGTGCCCTGCGGTACGGGCGGCATGGTGATGATGCTCTTTTCGCCATAGCGTAGGAAGGAAGTCGCGGCGATGGTCACCGGCCCCTTGCCGAACTCGCCGAGGAAATTTTTGGTGATGAAGGCCCCGCGAGGCCGGCCTCCCTGGCGCCGACCGATTCCATCTTCGACTTCGATCAGGAGTTTACCGTTGACGTAAATGCGATAGCCATCGCCGGTGCCAACATTGACGCTGTCACCGATCATCAGGCGGTAAAGGTGGCCGGGCTGGAGCGTGGGGAACTCGAAAGTGCCTCGCATCATGAGCACTTCCTTGTCCCACATCGTCCGCATGGGCGACGTACCCCGGGTTTTGATCTTGGCCATCTCGTTCATGTCGGTAATGAGTTTGCCGTTGTACTGGCCGAAGGGCGCTTGGCCTTGTTGCCAGCCAGCCTTTGCGGGGTCGAAGTCGGGCTTGAACCACGATTCCATCCCAGCCGGGAGAGTGATTTTACGGTATCTCCACGGGGAGATGTCGTAAGCCTGTTTTTCCGGCGGATCGAACATGTGATAGAACCACTTAGCGTTCTTCATGTCCGGACCGAAATCATGCCAGTCGTATTCATGTATGCCGATCTTTTGGTACAGACTGACCAAACCACTCAGCGGACCGGGCCCGCCGACGAAGTATGCCTGCTTGACGGCCGAGGCGTCTTCCAGAATTTTAGTCCGCGATGCGCCCATGTACTGGTAGATGAGCCTGTCACGAATGATCGGCTTCATCTGGCTGAGTAACTCGGGACTGAACTGGTCGAAATCGGCAGTGAGGAAAATCTTGTCGTACGGGAGCGAGTCATTGGGGAAGCGTTTTTTTGCCACTTCAAAAAGGATGTCATATCCGCCGGGCACTTCGGCCAGACTCTTGGCCAGAAATTCGAGTTGTGAATCGTAGGTCTTGGTGACGTCCTGCCCGCCCGCCCACGTCCTCACGCCGGTGAAGCGGGAGTAGGAGTCGCCGATGGTCTGACGGGCCAGTGCCTGTACCTGGGGCGAGCCACTGACCAACTGATCGCAAAAACCGTGAAACGAACTGGTTGCGTTGTAGCGCTGGCAGGTGCGGATAAAGTCGCCTACGACGGGCAGAACCTTCTGGTAGCAGCGCTCGTCAGCCGCCACGGGAGTTAGAGCTGAGATCGCCCGGCTCTGCAGCCACCATTCCTGGTGCTTAAGGTACGGGATGATCTCGTCCACATGCGGAGCAATCATGTCAGCCGTTCCGCGAGAAACCGCCGCCAAAGCCGCGTCTTTCACCCACCACGACTCATCTGGATTATTGATGAGGCTCATCGCCTTATCGAACAGGTCTTGGGAGAGCGGAGGCACTTTTTCGTTCTGGGCGTCATCCCCCGCTTCATTGTCCACCGAAGCTTGCGGGGTGAACTTAGAGAGCGCCAAAAGCGCTGCGTGGCGAACACGCGGATCAGGGGAAGCAACCCATTCTTTGATCAGGTTCATCCGAACTTTGTTGCCGGGCTTGGCCCACATGTAGTCAAACTTCATGCCAAACGCGTTGTTGGCAACCAAATCCCGTATGTGCGGATCGGGATGGCGAATGTACTGGTTGAGGACGTCGTCGCTCACATCGCCGATCGCCAAGAGTCGCGTGATCACCGACCGGCCCGAGTCGTGAGCGATCGTTTCACCAGAAAGATCCGCAACCTTCCCCGAAGCATCTGGCGCCGGCTGGAGGGAATTGAACACTTCATCCGCGGCGGTTCCCCAGGGATGATCGGGGAGTTTGTACTCGTGCGAGAATTTGGTCTTGGGCGCGCCGGAGACCCGCAGCGTCTTGCGCGGAATCGTATAGGTGAGAGCGTAGCCAGCTCCCCACTGCTCTTCGTCGTAACGTGCACCGCCGAGAATACCGAAAGAGCCGTCCCATCGGCGGGAAAGTTCGTAATGCCACCTTCGACTGTCAAGAAAATCGCGATACTGGGCAGGCTTTTTGTCCTTGAGAAACATCATGGCGGTGCTGCGCCAGATTTCGCCGATACCTCCGCCGGTGTGACCATGCAGCATGAAGGTGGTGGTGTAAAAGCCCATCATGGCCGAGGCGTCACGCGCCTTGGCGTACACAGAATTTTCGCCATCGGGGGTGAGCGAAGCGGCCGCGGCCATGGTGAACGAAACCAAACCGTTCTTGCCATTATCGACGAAGCTGCCCTCCGGGCGGTTGTCGCCGTAAGGGTTATTGCCGCGGTTGGCAAAACGGTAATAGTGGACGAGAGTCCGCCGGAGCATGTCTTCGTTGACGTTCGCGCCGCACTCTTTGGCGAGAAGAATGAAGGTCAGGCAATGCGTGCCGCCGGCGTTTAGGTGTCCGCCGCCCCCGCCGTAGGTCACCGCAGCAACACCGCCGCGGCCGTTCCAACCGTCGAGGTATTCCGCCTTGGTGGCCGAATCGACCCATTTCTGAATGATCGGGAGAGCCTCGGGATCGCCCGTGCGGAGATAATACTCACAAAGACCAATGCCGCCGTAACCAAGGAACCAAGCGTAGGCCGTGGCGGCCTTGTCCTTCAATCCATGAACCCAGTTACGCACCGGTTCGAGGTCTTTTTCCTCGCCGGTAGAGAGTAGAAAAAGCATGCCGATGTCGGCAAAGCCCTTGTTGGAATCGGGCTTGGTGAGGTATTCGGCGAAGTTCCGAACGATCTTGTCGGACTTGGGACAGTTGAGCGGCCAAGTCGGGCTGTAGGCTCCGAGCACCGGGATCTGAATCACCACTTCGTGCGCTGCATCGGCCGGGGTGTCTTTGATCATCAACTTTACTTGACCGTCCGACGCCTCGGCAGCCGTGATGAGGTTGCCCAGTTGAACGCGCGGGTCTATATCGTGAAGCTTTTCGCCGTTGATCGTTTCGATAATCTGCCCCGGCTTCAGTTTGCCGGATGTCGCAGCGGGTGATCCGGGCTCGACGTTTTGAACCTTCATCACAAACGCCGGCTGGACCAGTTCAATGCCGATCCCGACCGGCCCGATGCGGTCGATCGATTGCGCCGACTTTTCCAGTCCTGGCGCAGTCGAGAAAAGCTGTGGAGAGGTGTAGTACGATTCAGCCCTTGACGTCCCTCCGCCGAAATGTCCCGCGAGAGCCATTGCAAGTACACATCCGATGCGCGATTTCATAGTCATTGGTTTTCCTCTTGTCGTACGATTCAATTAATAACCCGCCACTTCAGGAACTACCAGCCTGCCGGTACACAATTCATCGCGGGGCCCTTCAACGACGATCTCCGAAACTCGTTACCTGTCCGTCCCACGCGTTGCCGACCCACGCGGATGGGTTGAAATCTTGTGTTGAAGTGACTTTTGGGGACTTCCTGGTCACCCGCGCGCACCGAGGTCCGTGGGAAAGTCGAACTCATCAAGGACACTCACAATCCTATCAAGCCCAATCACGTCAATTTGGCAAGCGATTGACAAACCGATTTCAGTAGATAACTTCACTGTGGCTTGGTGTAACTCGTTGCGGAGTGTCGGCGGTTTTGTTCATTTTAAATTCATTCATTTGGAGTACCTTGGAGACGTTATCTTCGTGTTGCCGCACCCCCTGAGCAACATCGGATCGCGACGACCCGCCATGCGGCAATCAGATCAGACGTTGACAGTGCTCGAATTGACTCACTCTGCGTTCAGTTTCATTATTTTGTAAAGCGTGTTTCGCCGAAAGGATGCGACTTATGTTGGCACGGCTATTGAATCGCTACCGGTCGACGCAATCGGTTTCCAAGACGCTTGCTTCGATGGAGTCTCTTGAAACACGTCTGAACTTCAGCCCGGTAGGCCCGGGATGGCAACTTCAATTTGCTGACGAGTTCAATGGTGCCAGCCTCGACCAGAACAACTGGAGTGTTGTAACCGGCGCACGGCGGAACGCGATCAACTCAGTCGATTCCGTGGGTGTCGGCGGGGGAAATCTTACGCTGACCACGCACACCGAAAACGGAAAGCACTACACCGGCTTCATCAGCAGCAAAAACCTTTACTCGGCCACCTACGGCTATTGGGAAGCACGGATCAACTTCCAGGACTCGCCGGGCATGTGGTCTGCGTTCTGGATGCAGTCACCGACCAACGCCAACCCGATCGGCGACCCCGCCACGGCTGGAACGGAAATTGACATAGTCGAGCACCGCGCCGTCGACGTCAGCAACACCAACATCAACAACAAAATCGAAAGCAATCTACATTGGGACGGCTATGCCCAAGGCGTGGAGCAATCGGCCGGCAGCGGGTTGAAAAACAACCCGGGTAGCACGCCGCTCCAGGGAAATTTCCACTTGTACGCCATTGAGTGGGACACGACCGGGTACAAATTCTACCTCGATGGGAACCAAGTCTGGACGACTACTCAGGGACTTTCCAAGCGCAGCGAATACATCTTCCTGTCCTCAGAAGTGCAAAACAATATCTGGGCGGGAACCATCCCCACCGGCGGGTACGGCAGCCTGGCCACCAGCACTACGAAGATGACTGTTGACTACGTGCATGTTTATCAAAAGCCGATTTCGGATATCACCGATACTTCCACCGTTGCCAACACGCCGATCACCATCCCCTTCACCGTTACGCAGAAGGACGGCCTGACCACGACAGTCACGGCTACCTCGTCAAACGCTGGCTTGGTCCCCAATGCCAATATCGTTGTCAACGGCGATGGTGCCGACCGTACGCTGACGATCACGCCCTTAGGCAAACTGGGTACCACTACGATCACGGTTACCGCCAACAACGGCATCGTGAGCGGGAGCGACAGCTTCGTCCTCACCACCAAGAGTGCCGGGTCGTTCCATAGCGAAGGCTTCGAAGAAAGTACGTCAGCCAACGGTTGGTCGGTATACGGCAGCACTAAGATCATTACCTCGAATCAGCACAGCGGCGCACGCTCGCTTCGCATCAATGGGAACACTGGCGGCGCGCAGCAAATCGTCACCGGGCTCGTACCCAACACCACTTACGTGTTGGCTGGATGGGCTAAAGTGAGCGCTACGAGGGCTCAGGCTCGCATCGGTGTAAAGAACTACGGCGGCTCGGAAACCTACGCCTCCACCAGCAATACCGCATACACGTATCTGTCCGTTACTTTTACGACTGGCGCGAACTCGACCCAAGCCACAATTTACTCTTTCAAGCCGACCACTACTGATTCGGCCTACTTCGACGACCTGATCCTATACCCTGCAGCGCAGAGCGCAAGTCTGCCGCTTGTTCAAACGGAAAGCCTGAAGAAAAAGCGACATCTTTGATCTGTTATCGCGGGTTTAGTCGAATCAAGAAATGATCCAACTTCGCTGCGGTCTGCCTGCGCTGTCTCAGATTTCCCATCATCGGTGCGGGACCGCTCTACATTACGTATCGATTCGCATTAAAAATGCTTGGATGTGACCCGAACGCACGGCTTACGGCGTAAGACTGGATATTTGTTGATACCTGTGAATCGGGCTCACTGGTTCGCGTAGGCTGGTGACGACTGGTATTCTAGCGGACGACCTTCCACCATTCCGTATCGATATTTGAACTCTGACGCGAAAGGCCAGATTCATGAGTGGTCATCTCCTTGATTCATATAACGTCGTTTGGAATCAGCCGAGCAAAGACTCATCGGAATCCATGCCCTGCGGCGGAGGTGATATCGCGCTCAATGTTTGGGTTGAGAGCGGCGACGTGCTGTTTTACCTCTCGCGCAGCGGATCGCTCGCGGAACAAAACGAGTACCTCAAGCTCGGCCGGTTTCGGCTGCGACTCGATCCTAACCCGTTTGCCACCCCCGGCGCTTCATTCCGACAAGAACTCAAGCTGCGCGACGGACACGTTGAGATTAGCGGCACGGTGGGCGATCCGCAGGGAGCGGGCTTGAATGCAGTGGTGCGCATTTGGGTTGAGGTGCATCAGCCGATCGTTCGTGTCGAGGTGGAATCCGATCACGACATCAACGCCACCGCGACTTACGAAAACTGGCGGCTCACGGAGGAAGTGCTACCCAACGATAATCGGCGGCATTCCAGCTTTGATTTGATGGCGTACCCGGGAGAGGTGCGTCTGAGTTCCGACCACATCGCACATTCTCGGGACGGCGTGCTGTTCTATCACCGCAACCCTTCCAATACTTGGCTGCGCGATCTGCTCATCGAACAGCAACTGCTACAGGCTTACAAGGCCCAGATTCCTGACGACTTGTGCAACCGTACCTTCGGCGGCTACATGACAGGTGAAGGCTTCGTGGCCGCCGATTCGACCGAAGGTCAATACCAAAACACTGCATACAATGGCTGGCCGCTTCGATCCAAGGCGCCTTCCAGGAAACATCGGCTTCGCATCGTTACGCACATCGCTCAAGCCGACACGCTCGATCAGTGGCAGGACGCGCTCGATGCACGTGTAAAAAATTCCCACGGTGACAGCACCGTCGCGCGTGACAAAACACTCCACTGGTGGCACGAATTCTGGGAACGCAGTTGGATCGTCGTCCACCCCGACAAGCCCGAATCAGCCGACCGCGCCTGGCGCATCGCGAGGAACTACAACCTCTTTCGCTATCAGCTCGGCTGCAACGCCTTTGGCGAATACCCGACCAAATTCAACGGCGGCAGCTTCACTTTTGACGCCAACCTCGTCGGTGGCAACTGGAAAGGTTACGGCCCCGACTGGCGGCAATGGGGAGGCGGCACGCATACGGCTCAAAACCAGCGACTCGTCTACTGGCCGATGCTGAAAACCGGCGACTTCGACGCCGTACTTCCGCAGTTTGAGCTTTACCGCAAAGCGCTGCCCGGCGCGACTGCTCGCGCCAAGGCGAGCTTCGGCCACGACGGCGCGGTCTACAGCGAATATATTTCCGTTAACGGGTTGGCACTGGGCATGGGATATGGCTGGGAGAGCGGCAAACGCAATCGAGGCCCTGAAATCCCCTTCGGCGATCCGCTCGCCACCGCCGCTACAAATTATGGGGACCCGATCGAGCGCGGCGCGATGGCGTGCAAGCCCATCGCCTATCACTGGGAATCCCAGGTCGAACACGCTTACATGATCCTCGAATACCACCGGTATTCCGGCGCGGATATCTCGGCGTATATTCCATTTATCGAACACGCCGTAGTGTTTTTTGATGCACACTACCGCAAGCGAGAAAAGATCCGCTCCGGCGGCGAATTGGACGAGCACGGCCACCTCGTTATTTACCCCGCCAAAGCGTGCGAAACATTCCGTGGCGCCACCAACCCGGCCGACCTGATTTCGGGCCTGACTGCTTGCCTCGGCGAAATCCTTAAGCTCAATCCTTCGCTGCTGAAACTGCGCGACATGAACTTCTATCGGCAGATGCTAAAGACCATTCCGCCCTACTCTTATGGTGAAAACCAAGGCAAACGTGTCATCCTGCCTGCCAAAAGCTGGCTGGAATACGGCAACGCGGAACTGCCGATGCTCTACACACTGTTTCCGTTCAACCAGTTCGCGCTCGGCCGAGATGAAATGCAGGTCTTTAAGGACACCTATGAGTTAGGCGATTTCCGCAAGGGCAACGTCTGCAGTTGGCATCAGGATGGGATTTTTTTCGCCCGCATGGGGCAGACCGCGTTGGCTGCTGACTTCAATGCAAGAAAGCTCGACGACAGCCAACGCCGCTACCCCACCTTTTGGGGGCCCGGCCATGACTGGGTGCCCGACCACAATTGGGGAGGCAGCGGCATGATCGGTTTGCAGGAAATGCTCATGCAAGCGATCGGCGACGAGATTCGTCTCTTCCCTGCCTGGCCGACGGAGTGGGACGTCGACTTCAAACTGCACGCGCCACAGAACACGACCGTGCAGGGGCGATTCAAAAACGGAACAGTCTCGAATCTCGTTGTCACGCCCGAGTCACGCAGGGCAGACGTTGTGGTGATGTCCACCACAAGCCTGCCGGCAAAGGCCGAAATGAAGCCGTAATCTGGGGGTCGCCGGACATGGGGCAGGGCAAATTGCAGGTTTGGGTTAAGAGCTTCTAAAAAAGTCAAAACACAACCGCGAAGGCGCGAAGCCGCGAAGAAAGAACGCGAAGAAACTTGGGTGATTCTGATTTCTGGTATGGTTCGCGACTTCGCGTCTTCGCGGTACATTTAGAAGCGCGTAAAATGCCCGTTGGAGATGACAGGAGTGAAATCGATGATACGAACGCGCGACGTAATGATCGGGTTGATGCTGCTGTGCATGACTGTTCTCGCGACGCACGCCGCACCGCCCGCCACGCAGCCGGCCGAGACGGTGGAACAAGCTTACGGTCCGATGGGTAGTTACGCAGTCGTTGTAAGTAAAGAGACGCTAGCCGATCCCGGCTGGGCGAAAGTAGTCGCGGAACTTCGGGCTAAATACAGCGCAGATCTCGTCGATTACCCGCGCGGACAACTCGGCGGAGTCGCGGCTAAACTGGCTGAGATTTTCCCCCGATACATTTGTTTCGTCGCCACCAGCGAGGAAGCCGGGCGCGACTTTGTCGTGCAGGTGAATCGTCTGACCCGCAAGCTCGACGGCGATCCGTACACGGACGCGGTGTGGGGCATCGTTACCGGTTTCGATGCAGACGATGCGTTACGGATCGCCAAGCAGTCCAAGCCGCTGCTCATCCAGCGGGCCGCTTCCAGCATGGGGCCGGGCATTTTCAGCAAACTCCAGGGCGGGTTTGCAACGGCCGAAACCCAGAAAGGTAAATTCTTCCACAAGGACAACGGCGGCGAAACCGTCGAAGATAAACCCGATCCCGACGCGCTCGCCAAGCTGGCGGAGTATTTCAACACCAACGCGCCGGACCTGTTTCTCACGTCCGGCCACGCCAGCGAAAAAGACTGGCAAACCTACTACAACATCCCCGGCGGAAGCCTTCGCTGCGACCGCGGGCAACTCTTCGCGCTCGACAGCAACAAGAAACGCTACGACATCCAATCACCCCATCCAAAAATTTACCTGCCCGCGGGGAATTGCCTGATCGGCCACGTCACCGGCCCGGACTGCATGGCGATCGCGTGGATGCACACCGGCGGGGTTCATCAGATGGCCGGTTACACCGCAGTCACGTTCTTCGGCTATATGGGCTGGGGCACGAGCGAAGCGTTCGGCGATCCGTGGAACTTTGCCGAGGCGGTTTATTTCACCAATCAATCGCTGATTTACGAACTGAATACCCGCTACCCGAAGCAAGCGGACATCGAGTTTGAAAACTACAGCGAAAACGCCATCAACAAAATGGCCTCGACGCACCACATCAGCGAGCGGCCACTACTCGGGATGCTTTGGGATCGCGATATCATGGCGTTTTATGGCGACCCCGCTTGGATCGCCAGCCTGCCTAAAGACCATGGCTGGAAATACAGTTTCCAAGAAGCGTCCGAGAGCGTGACCGTCACGTCAGAAGCATTAAAAGACGGAAGTTGGCCGGGCAAGCCGATCGTCGTGCCTTTTCCGCATCGGCTGCAGGACATTCGCTCCGTTACGTGCGATCGAAAAGATCTGACGCCTGCGGTCGCCGACAATTTCATGGTGCTGCCGCTCATGAAGCAAGAGCGCAAAAGTGGTGAGAAGATTGTCATTACGTTCGGCGCGCGCAGCGCGCCGCAGCATACAACCTCAAGCAATTCCCCCGCCGTCGAGGCGTTGGTTCCTACGCAAGTGCCTTCAACCGCTCCGGCCACAATGACAGATGGTGCGGACGATCCGACTGATTCGCTCAATCTGTCTCCAGACATGACCATCAGTATCGGCTTAGCGATGCAGGCGGCGGGTGAGAATCGCAAGGAGCTTTCCAAAGCAATCGACGCATCGCCAGCCGGTGTACAACGCGAGGACCTGTTGTTTCTGATCGCCAACATGCCAGTGCGCGATCTGCAATCCCTCTCGGCGGATTACCTGATCCAAACCGTGAGCTACGCCCGCAAAGCACGAGAGCAGTGCCCTTGGAGCAAGAAGTACGACGACGCCGTGTTTCGCAACGACGTTCTGCCTTACGCATCGATCACCGAAGCGCGAGAGGATTGGCGGGGGCAGTTTTTCGAGAAGTTCATGCCCGTGGTGAAGGAGTGCAACTCCGCCGGAGAGGCGGCGATCAAGCTGAACCAGACGATCTTCAAAGAGTTCAACGTGACCTACAACATGAAGAAGCGGCCGCGGCCGGATGAAGGGCCGCTTTCAACGATCAAAGGCGGCTTCGCGTCATGCACCGGACTATCCGTGCTGCTGGTGGATGCCTGCCGATCCGTGGGAATTCCCGCACGCATCGCCGGGGTGGCGCAATGGGGGGCCGATCGGAAGAGCGGCAATCACACGTGGGTGGAGATTCGCGACGACGACGGCAAGTGGTACGCCATCGGCGCGTCGGAGTCGAAAGCGTTGAACGGCGTGTGGTTCGCTAAAGCGGCTTCAAAGGTCGATGAATCGAACCTGTTGTGCCACGTTTACGCCAGTTGTTTTGCCCGCCAGCCATTGAAGTTTCCGCTGGCGTGGAATCCGTATGCGGACTACGTCAGTGCGGTCGATCGCACCGGTGCGTACAAACTGCTCGAAAAGCCAGCAAACCCCTGATGCGACAACTCATCGGTGGTTGCTGAGTGACCTTTCGCGAGAAACTCATTCGCGTCGTGGTTAATTTCCGCGAGGCCGCTATTATCAATGCCGTAACTCAATGAACCTACTTTTTATCTTCAGCGACCAGCAGCATCGCGACGCGCTGGGTTGCATGAACAACCCGAATCTGATCACGCCGAACATCGACCGCCTCGCGGCCGGGGGTGTTCTGTTTCGACGATGTTACTCCAGCAACCCCGTGTGCGGACCTTTTCGCGGATGCCTGTTCACCGGACAGTACACAAGTCATAGCGGCGTCACAGGCAACGGCGCGCCTCTGCCGCAGGGCACCACGACATTTGCTGACGCCCTCAATGCCGCCGGATACCAAACCAGTTACGTCGGCAAATGGCACCTCGGCGGCAATGGCAATTGCCCAATTCCTATCGAACTGCGCGGCGGGTTTCAACGCTTCAAAGGTTACCAGTGCTACAACGGTTTCTACGATGACGTTTGCTTCTACGACGAAAACGACGTCGAACATCGATACGACAAGCATCGAGAGGAAGCGGCCACCGATCTTGCCGTCCATGAACTTGAAACGATGGCGGCGAAGAATCAGCCGTTCGCGTTGATGGTCAGTTATCAGGCGCCGCATTATCCGGTTCAGCCGGCACCCGAGTTTGAGGCGATGTACCGTGATCGTGAACTTGTCCGACGGCCCAACTGCACCGACATCAATCCGCACACGCCAACGGTCTCGCCGCGCAGCCCCCGGCCGGTTGAACTCGATCCCAACTTCCAGCGCTATGGCAATAATCTCGACGAGTACCTCCGCCTGTACAACGCGATGTGCACGCAGGTTGACGATTGTGTCGGCCGACTTCTCGCGACAGTAGAGCGTCTGGGAAAAACCGACGACACGCTGGTCATCTACACCTCCGACCATGGCGACATGCAGGGCAGTCATGGCCTGAAAAACAAGAACGATCCTCATGAGGAATCCGCCGGTATCCCGCTGGTGGTCCGCGTGCCGGGCGTAGCTGGCGGACGCATCACCGACGCACTGGTTTCAGGCATCGACTTCATGCCGACTTGCTTGGAAATACTCGGCGCGCCGCCCGTTGCAGGAGTAGACGGCAAAAGTTTCGCTCCCCTTTTACGCGGCGAGGCCGATCGCGCCGGTGATGAACTATTTGTCGAGAATGGCAACTGGCGCATGATCGTCACGGATCGGTGGAAGCTCGCCGCGGAAATTCGCGACGGCGATCTCGTTCCGGTGCTTATGACTGACCCGTCCGCCGATCCGTATGAATTGAACAACCGCGCTGCGGACTCTGCGCTAGCGGATATCCGCAGCGATCTGCTTTCCCGGCTAAGAGCCTGGTGTGCACAATGGAACCAATCACCCTTTCAGGCGCCTCCGCCATGAACCCACCTGTGAATCTTCGAGTTGAATACCTTCAATCTCCCCACGCCTTGGCGACGCGTCGTCCGCGCTTCACATGGGAGGTTCCACTGACCGGTCGCGCGCGCCGGCAGAGCGCGTACCGCTTGCTGGTCGCCACTGCTGCGGACCGCTTAGCCCCGGGCCGAGCGGATTTGTGGGATAGCGGCAAGATGGAGTCGTCCCAATCGGTAAACATCGAATACGCCGGCCAACCGCTGCACGGCAATCGTGATCTGTGCTGGAGCGTGGAGTTGTGGGACGAGGCCGGTCAATCCACCGGCAGCAGCCAGGCCGAGCGATTTGGCACTGCTTTCTTTGAGTCGTCCGACTGGACCGCCAAGTGGATCGGCATGGGCGATCCCAATGAGCCCTTTTCAGATCCCGACACGTTTCAGCAGAACCGAGTTGCGCCGGATGTGCAGAAGGTCGAGCCCGATCAGCGTGCGCCGCAGATGCGAAAGGTTTTCGAGCTGAACAAGCCTGTTCGCCGGGCACGGGCGTTTGTTTGTGGCGTCGGGTTCTGTGAGCTTCGCCTTAATGGGAATAAAGTCGGCGAAGATGTCATCTCCACACCACGCACGGATTTCCGGAAGAAGCTGCTTTACAACGTGTACGACGTGACACCCCAACTGCGTCACGGAAGCAATGCGCTGGGAATCATGCTCGGTAACGGCTGGTTTAACGGCCAAAAGAAATTCTGGGGCTGGCGATATCAGTGGTACGGCTCGCTGCGGGCGATCGTGCAATTGGAAGTTGAGTTCATGGACGGCTCGACGGAGCGCGTCATCAGCGATGAATCCTGGCGCGGCGCATGGTCGCCGATCACGCTCAACTGTATCTACGACGGCGAAGACTACGACGCCCGACTTGAGCAGCCGGGTTGGGATACGACCGACTTTGCGGATGCGTCATGGACGCCCGCCCGTGTGGTGCGTTCGCCCGGCGGAAAGCTGCTGCCGGTGCCACACCAGCCCAGCCGAATTACGGAAACATTCCGACCGGTCTCGATGTGCGAACCGCAGCCGGGCGTTTTTGTCTACGACATAGGCAAGAACATGACCGGTTGGGTTCGGCTGTCAATTTCGGATGGCAAGGCCGGCGAAGTCGTTAAACTGCGGTTCGGCGAAGGCCAACACAGCACGGGAATGATCGACTGCTCCACCAATAACGCCGCCCGACAGGCCGACCTCTACACGATGAAGGGAGGACGCGAATCCTACGAGCCGCGCTTCACCTACCACGGCTTCCAGTACGTCGAAGTCACTGGCTATCCCGGAAAGCCCGATCTGAACACGCTCGAAGCCTGTTTCGTGCGAAATGATGTGGCCACGATCGGCTCGTTTGAGTGCGGGCACGAATTGATCAACAAGATTCACCAATGCACCGTGCAATCGCAGATTTGCAACTTCCAGATGGGCGTGCCCACCGACGACACGCAGCGCACCGAGCGGCTCGGCTGGGCCGGCGATGCGTGGAGCTATGCCGAGGAAGCGCTTTACAACCTCGATGTCCCTGCGGTGTTCGCCAAGTGGATCGCCGACTTTTATGACCAGCAGGACGAGACCGGAATGGTCGGCATGATCGTGCCGCAGGCGGGTTCAGAGGAAGACCTCGTCTGGAGCGCGGCTTTTATTCTGATGCCCTGGTGGCAATACGTGCATTGCGGCGACAAGCGATTGCTGGAGGAAAGCTATCCCTATTTCCAGCGCTACATGGCTTACCTGGAGCGGTGCGGCCAGCGGACGATCGAGGTACTTCCTGCTGAAAAAGCATATCTGGCGATGCGTTACTTCACTCCGGTCGAAAAACGCTACCCCGCCGCTGCCGAGCGCGGTCATTTACAGATTTCGCAATGGGGCGATCACCTTGCGACCAACGAAGGCTCGATGGGTGCCCGGAAGAATCAGCCGCTCTCAATCGCCACGGCTTTCTACTACATGGACGTAGTGACGATGGCGCGCATCGCCGACGTGCTTGGCAAGAGTAGCGACGCAGTGCGTTACCGCGAGTTGGCGGAGAAGATCAAGCAGTCGTTCAACGAGCGATTCTTCATCGCCAATGCCGGATACTACGACATCGGCTGTCAGAGCGCACAGGCTTGGCCGCTGGCGTTCGGGCTGGTTCCGCAGGAGCACCGCGAGCGCGTGTCGAACTATCTCAACAGCAGCGTCAGCCAGCGCCAGCAATCTTTCACCACCGGTTACGCCGGGACCAAATGGGCGGTTCAAGCCGTCGCCAATTCCGGCCGTAACGATTTCGTCTGGGAGCGCGCGATCGCCACCGACTACCCGAGTTGGGGCTACATGCTGCGCGACTCCAGGCGCACCACGATCACCGAAAATTGGGCAGGCAAGGGCTCCCTCTGCCACACCACGCTAGGCGCGGCGATTGACGAGTGGTTCTACTGGGGCTTAGCTGGGATTCAGCCTGATGAGAGTGCGCCGGGATATGTGAACGTAATCATCAAACCGTACCTTCCCAAGTCCTTGCCGTGGGCCAAGGCGTCCATCCGCACGCCGCGCGGCGTCGTTGCTTCACATTGGAAGCAGGATGGAAAGCTAGCAGAATTATGCGTCACGATTCCCGCGAACAGCACGGGTGAGATTCACCTGCCCGCCGATTTGGCACAGCCGATCACTCAAAGCCAACACTCGCTCGCCGAGGCGCCTGGTATTTCCGCGGTCAATATGGAAAAGTCGCCGGTTACGTTGCGGGTCGGATCGGGAGAGTATCGTTTCACCTTTACGCCGGTCTCGTGAAGAAGGAAAGAGATGACCTTGAGCATTGAATACCCTGCCGCGCCGGGCGTCACCATTGATTCCGGAGTAAAGCCTTGGACCATCCTTCAGCAAGACGGGTCCGGCTGCGCCACCGTGACAGTGGCCGGCCGCTGGCGGACGGGCATGAAGCGCAAGAGCCCGCAGGTGTATGTTCGCATGATTCGCGACGGGACGTTCTCGCCGATTACCCGCAAACACGACCTGATCCGCGCCCGCACGGATGTCGACCCCGCCGTCACTGGTGAGGCGGAAGGCAAAGTCGGCACATGGTCCCTGACCATCGAGGGCATCCCGCGCGGCGGGCCTTACCGCATCGAAACTTTCGTCACCAGCCCTGAAATCGGCCTCTCCGGTCCGCGCGGGCAGGTGATTCATTTCGTCGGAGTTGGAGATGTCTGGTTAATCGCCGGCCAAAGCAACGCCGCCGGCACGGCGCTGAGCCCGATCGACGATCCGTCGCAAATCGGCGTTCATGAATACCTCCCCGCAACCGGCTGGCAACTTGCGGTGCATGAGAGCTTTCACCATCCGTGGCTGGCGTTTGCGAAGTCGCTCAAAATGGAACTGGGTTATCCGATCGGCCTGATTCCCACAGCCGTGGGCGGTAGCCCTGTTTCGCGGTGGGATCCCGGCCAGAACGGCGATCTGTTTGCCGAGATGGTGAACCGCTTCAAGACGGCCGGATCGGGAATCCGTGGTGTGCTCTGGTATCAAGGTGAGAGCGACGTCAAACCGCAGGACCATCCGCAATACAAATCTCGATTCAAGCGATTTCTTGATGGCACGCGCCAGATGGTGGGCAATCCGCAACTGCCGATCATAACCGTGCAGCTGAATCGCCGGACCGACTGCATCGACGGTCTCGGCTGGGAAGAAATCCGCGAGCATCAGCGTCAGCTCAGCCATGAGTTGAACGATGTGTATTTGATTTCCGTCTTCGATTCTGTGCTGACGGATGTGATCCACAACGGCTCGCTGGGCAACATATTGATCGCCCAACGGACCGTGGAAACCGCGCTAGGCGGCGTTTACGGGCGCGACTTGCACTTCCGCGCCCCCGAGTGCGTCAGTGCGATTCAAATGTCGGATGACACGGTGGATTTACGATTTGAGAACGTCGCCGCGCAACTCGACTATAACGGCCGGCCGAACCACTCGTTTCCGTTCGAGGTGCGCGATGCGCAGGGCGTCGTTCCCGTCAAGTCCTATTCGATCCCCGCGTTTGATACGTTTCGGATCGAACTTGCGCGACCGCTGGCCGGGCCGGCGAACGTTGTCGGAGCGCCCGGTTCGTGCCCGCCGCACAACGTGGTTCAAGATCTCTCCGGGTACCGAGGAATGCTGGCGTTTACGTTGCCGGTCCAGACTCGGGCGTAATTCGTCTCGCTTTGTCATGGCACTCTGCATGCCTGCTTGCCGCCGGCCACAGTGGCGGACAGCGTCAAACCTGCCTAAGATCACAAGTCGATTTGTTTGATAGTTTTTCCTCGGAGATGACGTGATTTCAAGCGAGACGTTGATTCAGCAGTTGAAGTGGCGGTACGCCGTTAAGAAGTTTGATCCTACCCGCAAAATCAGTCCTAACGATTGGACTGCGCTGGAACAATCGCTGGTGCTGGCGCCTTCCAGTTTTGGACTTCAGCCGTGGAAGTTTATCGTCATCACCGATCAGGCGGTCAAAGATCGACTCGTGGCGCACTCCTGGAATCAGCGGCAGGTGGCGGACGCGTCGCATACGGTGGTGTTCGCGTACAAAGAGAATCTGGGTGAAGTAGAGATCACCAGGCATGTCAACCGAACCGCCGAGGTGCGCGGCGTGGAACCGACCACCTTGGATAAATTCAAGATGTCGATCGTTGGCGCGATGACCCACCCGGCCGCTCAGGAAAAAATCAACGACTGGGCGATCAAGCAGGTCTACATCGCGCTCGGTAGTTTCATGACTGCCGCGGCGATGATGGGGATCGACACTTGCCCGATGGAAGGCCTGCAACCGGCTATGTACGACGAAGTGCTAGGCCTGACCGGCAGCGGCTACGCGACGGCCGTTGCCTGCCCGGCCGGGTATCGGTCGGCCGACGACAAATACGCTCACACGCCCAAGGTTCGCTTCAAGCCCCAAGACGTGATCACGCGGATCTAACCGACATCGCCGCCAGAACCCCCGCCGCCGCGCCGGTGGCCAGACAGATGCCGCTGGCCCGGCTGGAAGCGGCCGCCCCAGCGGTGGCGGAAATTGTGTTCCCGCCGGCGAACAGATTGTCAATCGTGGCGCTCCGAAGCGTTTCGAGCGGGATGTCATACGGGTCGCCGATAGGCGGATAATCGTACGACGGGCCGCCGGCCGCCTCCCACCGCTCAGCCGGCCACCAGCCTTTGACGGAATCGCCGCCGTGCTTGCGGGCGGAGAGAACGTCGGCTTCCGTCAGCGTATATCGACCGAGCAACCGCCGGCCATCACGCGGCAGGACGCGCGGTGAGTGTTCGACGATTGTCGCATCCGACAAACCGCCAATTTCGCCGGTAAGTTTATCTACGATCGCTGACGCAATTGATGTCGCATGGGCTACCAGCCCATGCCCTGCAGCGTCGCCCTGCCACGGGCTGGTAGCCCGTGCGACATCCATCGCCATCTTCAACACGCCACCGCCCGCTTCCGGTCCGGGATGAAATACGGTGAATTTAGCCAGCGCCGGCAACTCCCCCGCCGCCACGGCTTTGGCGAGCG
The DNA here is from genome assembly GCA_038229715.1 of Tepidisphaerales bacterium. Taxonomy (GTDB): domain Bacteria; phylum Planctomycetota; class Phycisphaerae; order Tepidisphaerales; family Tepidisphaeraceae; genus JANMES01. The sequence continues at coordinate 52,552 of JBBROD010000011.1, forward strand.
TGTATGGAATCTGCAGCCGCAGTAATTCCGGGTTATCCGTGATCCCAGCCAATCGCACGCCGAACCCGCCGAGCATGCGGTCGGCGTCGGCCGGCTGCATCACGTCGTCGCCGATCAGCGACAGCACCGCCCCGCCGCCACTGCAGTCGATGAGTGCTGGCGTGTCGATCCAGCCGGCGTGATCGCCCTCGAGTTCGATCGCGACAATACGGCTGCAGTCGCGTTTAACCGCACGCACGCGCGTCCCCATCCGCCGGTCGATGTTCGGATGCTCGATCAACGACGCCAGCGCTGCCTCATACGCTGCCGTGGGAAACTCAAGCACCCAAACCTTGCCGAGCGGCTTGAGCCGAACATCGGCCGGCGCGGCAGCAATCATCCGCTGAACCAGCGTGCGTTGAAACGATCCATTCAGCGTGTTGGTAGGCTCGCCCGGATCGGCCGCGTAGAGCCCGCACAGGCTGCGGTGCATCGCCGCCGTGACAGACCCGCCGAGGCGGTGGGACGCTTCGATCAGAACAACGCCGGCCCCGCAGTCGGCCGCTGCTGCTGCAGCGGTCACGCCCGCGGGGCCGGCGCCGATGACGACAATCGGCACCGCGCTACTTGGCCGGTTCCGAACGTTCATAGCCTGGCTCGGTCGGGTCATAATCGATGCTGATCACGCTCATGCCTGACGTGTACGCGCTGTCATTAGCGAACGTCAGCGTGCCATCGCCCTTGTAGTAAAAAACCGTCCGATGCGTGTCCGATCCACTGAAGTGGAACGGTATCCACGCCTTGCCGGTGATGTAAGAACCCCGGTTGTTCGGCTGGCCGATGGCGGCGGTGACTTCGCCTTCATACATGCCGGTTTTGATCTTGGCGAACTTGCTTTCAGGCGGCACGGGAATCTTGGGCTTTTCAGGCTCCTGCTTTTCTGGCTCGGCGGTGGCCGACGAAGAACCGCCCGTCTTGCAGCCCGCCAGAACGCACACCGACAACGCGACGCCGAACAACGGCAACCAATGAATCCGCATAAAATGTCTCCTGAAAAGATTCCCCAATCAATCCCTAAAAATGTATCAACGCGGCATACCGCAAGCAATAGCAGAATTAATCCCGCCGAACGCAAAACTGTTCTTGAGAAACTTATCAAACCGGTGCGGCGTATTGCGTTGCACGTGCATAATCCCACCGCAGGCCGGGTCGATCTCCTGCAGATTGTGCGTGGGGTTGATCACACCGGCGTGCATCATCTCGATCGTTGCCGCAAGTTCGATCGGGCCGGACGCGCCCAGCGTATGCCCCATGTTGCCTTTGAGACTACTGACCGGCGTGTTCGCCCCGAACACCCCGCCGAGCGCCCGTGCCTCAGCGGCGTCGCCTTGCTCGGTGCCCGTAGCGTGAGCGCCGACGTAGCCGATGTCGGCCGGTTTGAGTTTTGCTTCATCAAGCGCGGCGTTCATGCAGGTGATCATCGACGACTCATCCGACTGGCTCACGTGCGTGCCGTTGCTGCAGGTGTGATAGCCGATCACCTCGGCCAGAATTTTCGCGCCGCGGGCCTTCGCGTGCTCGTAGCTTTCCAGCACGATCGTGCCCGCGCCGGCTCCGCAGACGAGCCCGTCCCGCTGCATATCGAACGGCCGCGGAGTTTGGCTGGGGGAATCATTAAACTTCGCCGACGCGGCGTACAAAATGTCGAACGAGCCGACGGTGGTCTCGTGCAACTCTTCCGCCCCGCCGCAAACCATCACATCCTGCCGGCCGAGACGGATCTGATCGTACGCCGCCCCCACCGCCTGCAGGCCCGACGCGCACGCGGCGCTGGTGGCGCTCACCACGCCTTTGACGCTCAGAAACTGCGCCACGTTCAGCGCCACCGTATGCGACACGCAGCGGAAAAACTCGCTCGCGCCCAGCGTCATGTACTCGTTCTTGCCGAGCAGCAGTTCGTACGTTTTGGTGATCGCCTCCGGACTTCCCGTGGTGGAACCCATGATGCAACCAAACCGCGTGTTGTTCGGCACGTCGGCAGGATCGAGACCGGCGTGGGCCATCGCCTGAATCGTAGCCTGGACAGCGATGATGCTCATCGTGCTCATCGTGCGGCGCTGCGCCCGCGGGATCGCCTTCGGATCGCGTACTTCGATCGGCGCGCCCACTTGGCAGCGCAGCTTGCCGAACCGATTCCACTCCGGCGGCATTGTCTTAGTAGCGCACGCGCCCGCCGTCAGGCCGGCCATCATCTCGCTGACGGAATAGCCGATCGGCGTAACCACTCCATAACCGGTGATGACTACACGTTGCATACTTTGCCCGCCAGGTAATCTTTGAAAGTGTCGCGCCCCAAAATGCTGCGGCAGACAAAAAACGCCGACGTCATCGCCCCGATCACGCCCGGCAAAAGCGCGCTCTGCCCGGCCGCGTAACAGTTCGCGATCGGCAGCCGGCCGGAGACGTTGAATTGCCCGATCTTCTGGCGAATGCCGTAGGCGCTTCCGTCAGGGCTGAAGAGATAATCGCGGTACGTCAGGCTGCTGGCCGAATCGATGACGCGCAGGTTCTTGCACTCGTACAGATGCGTCTTCATCCGCCGGACGACCGAGGCGGTACGCCGGGTCTTGTATTCGTAATACGCTTCCGGCCGGTGCTTCAGCGCCGTATCGAACCACTGCTGCGTGGATTCAGTAAACGCCAATTCCAACGCCGTAAACGTATGGACCGATTGGCCGGTCGGCCTTTTCTCCAAACTCCTGAGCACCATCATCGGCCCGTCGATCGGCTCCGGCGAATGGCAGGTCAGCATGTCGTTCAAATCCTCGCTCGGCAGGATCGACGAAAGCGTGACCGCGTCCTGTCCGATCGGTGCGTCGATATCGCCGTAGAGCGTAAAGAAGCCATTGGTCGACTCAAAATCCGCCACGCGGGATTGAAACGCCTTGGAGACGTTTTCCTTCGGCAGGATCGTGACGATCGACTTCGGGTGGATTGTAAAAATACAATTTCCAGCCGATACTTCCTCGCCGTCGGTGAGAACGAATCGCCCGATCTTGCGTTTCTCAACGTCCGTACAGGCCGCGATAGAGGTACGCGTTCGGATGTCGACCCGTTCGTTCTTCAGCACATCAACGAGCGCATCGACAAACGCATCGCCGCCGTTCTCGGTTCTGGCGAGCGATTCCTGCAGGCCGTAACACACGCGGGCGTGGGTGGCGAAACTCACCTCGTCCGGCCGGGTGCCGTAGCACATGCACAATCCGCCGAGGATCGTCTGCAGCAGCGAGTCGTTGACGCAATCGTCGAGCACCTTCTGCAGCGGGATAAGATCATCGTCCAGCGCCGGCGGGAATTCGTCGAATCCAGACACTTCCAGCGTCGGCGTCTGGCGGATGACATGGCTAAACCGCTCAAAGTACCGATCGATCCCTGCGCGTTGCGTGGGGAAATCCTTCTTCAGTTTCTCGCGAACAATCTCCGTGCCGCAAGGAAGCGTGTAGTCCGTCGCAGTGGCGGGGAAGATCATGCGGTGCGACGCATCGCGCGGGAAATAGATCGGCCGGATGCGGTCGCGAACACCCAGCAGCGAGAGCATCACATCCAGCACGCCGCTACGATCGTCGCTGAGTCCGCCGGTGAAGTGGAAACCGACGTCAAACGGAATGCCTTCCAGCCGAAAGCGCGCCATCGAGCCGCCGAGTATCGGGGCTTTTTCGAGTAGCAGCACACTCTTGCCGTGCTGCGCCAGAATGCGCGCAGCCGTCAGTCCTGCGATACCGCTGCCCACGACGATGGAATCGTACTGCTTCATGAATTCAAATTTTTAGCCGCAGATGGACGCAGATAAGCGCAGATAAGAAATGCTTTTGATTGACCTGCATTAATCTGCATTGATCTGCGTTCATCTGCGTTTATCTGCGGCTCATTTTTTTCCTTCACGTCGCCAATCCGCCATTGATCCCGATGACCTGCCCGTGAATGTACATCGACGGCTCGCGGCAGAGAAATTCGATCACCGACGCCACATCGTCCACGCTGCCGAAACGGTTGAGCGGGATCATGGGAAGGATTTTGTCTTTTGGAAGCGCCGCGGTCATGTCGGTTTCGATCAGGCCGGGCGCAACGCAGTTGACCAGAATGTTCCGCTTGCCCACTTCGCGGGCCAGCGCCTTGCACGCGCCGATCAGCCCGGCTTTGGCGGCGGAATAGTTTACCTGGCCGGCTTGACCGACGACGCCCGACACGCTGGCCACCGCCACGATCCGGCCTTTGCGGGCGCGGATCATCGAAAATAGGATCGCCGTGGTGACATTATAGAAGCCGTCGAGATCGGTGCGGATCACGTCCGACCATTCCTCGGGCTTCATAAACACCAGCAGATTGTCCCGCGTCACGCCGGCGTTGAAAACGACAATGTCCGGCGGCCGCTCCTCCGCCCGCGGGCGAAGGGCCGCCTCCGTTGCGGCGCGGTCGGCGACATCGAACGCCATCAGCTGGCACGATCGGCCTAGGGCTTCGATCTCGGCTTTGGTCTTGATCGCCTGCTCGTGATTGCTGCGGTAGGTCAGCCAGATGTCGCAGCCGGACTTGGCCAGGCGCAGCGCGGTCGCCTTACCGATACCGCGACTGCCGCCGACGATTAATGCGATGGGATTTGTTGATTCTGCCAACGGGGTGCCTTTCGCCGCGCGAGTATACAGGCAAGGTTTGGTCGATGACAGACGCCGCCAAGTGCGAGGCAGGCCGGATCGCGTTACAATTGGCCACCATGTCAAAACGTTGGGTGATGCTGGCCGGAGCGGTGGCCGTAGTTGGCGGCGGGGTTGCGTATTTCGCGCATCGGCCGGCACCGGTGGTCAGCACGTCGCAGCCGAGCCTCAACCCGATCGTCCCCGCTTCGAGCAAGCCGACTTCCAAACCCGTTGCAACGCCTGGCGCGCCCGTAACGTTGTTTGAACTGCTGCGCCAGCAACATCCCGCCATCGCCGCCACCCAGCCGCTGGGCGTGCCGGTGGAGTTCAGCGACGCGGCGAGATTCGTGATCGACCAACCGATCTGCCTCGACAACGCCGGCCAACTCTGGGCCAGCCACCCCACCGCAGAGCCGGCGGTGGCGGTGCTGAAGGCGCTGGCCAATTCCAACGGCAAGGAACAGACGCACGTCGTCCGCGAGCCGGTCAAGCTGGTTTACTGGATGAACGACGGCGGGCGCGTCGCGCCCGCGCTGTTCGTCGAGTCGGCCGACGGGAAAACCCGCGTCGTTACCGCAAACGGCACGCTGGAGTTGCCGGCCAGTCGCTCGTTCCGGTTCTCGCGCGCGTTGCTGCTGGCCGACCATCTCGCCATCCCCTGCGACGATGGCATTTGCGTTCTACGGATCGGCCAAACCATCACCGAGCAGTTTCAACCGCTGCCGACCAGTAAGGATCCGCTCGCGCAGCCGCAGGTGATCGCAGGAAACCGCGGCCTACTTGCGTGGACGCCGGCGACCGACGGCTCGCCCGGTAGCGGCGTGGCGCGGTATCTCGATAAGGCATGGACGATGCTCGACGAAACCGAATGGCCGAAGTCGATCGTGCAGATTTCGGCGTTCCTCGACGGCACGGTGCAGCAGCTTCGGCTGGCGGACGACAAGACAATCCAACTGGCTCAAGTGCCGCTCGATACGCCGCAGGTCGACGAAAACCGCATCGTGCAACTCGTCGGCCAGCTCGACGACCTGTCCGACGCGGTGCGCACCAAGGCCACCGAAGATCTAAGACGCATCGGCCCGAGCGCCTGGCCGATCCTGAAAAAACTGGCGCCCGATCAACTGCCGGAAACCCAGCAGCGGATCAACACGCTGCTCGCCCGATCGGACGCGCCGGCGCTCGGGTCGATGTCGAGTGTCGATGGCAAGCTCAAGGTCTTGGCGCGCTTCGACAACGCAGGCATCCTGCTGTTCGGCGAGGCCGGCGTGACGATCCCGCAAGAAGATAACGATCCCACGACGGTGGCGCCGGCGTGGATTTGCATTCGCCCGGACCATTCTCCCGAACTGGTGCCCGCGCTGCTGACCGAAGATTTTCGGCCGAACGTCGATCGAATCGTCCTCATCCAATCCGACTGGTACCGGACCGACGCCCAAGTCGGCCCGCGACGATACGTCGGCAACGCCCTGCTGCCGATGTTGCGCAAGAGCGAGCGGAAATTTTCCGAACCAATCGGCTCCGACCGGCGCGGTCGCTGGTTGTTCCGCCAGCCGGGGAAGGAAACGCCGGTGTTGCTGGTCGATCCGACCATCGCCGACGCCACGCCGCGCCTGCCGACATGGACGATCGGTCGCAAGGCGGAATCCGTCGGCTGGTCCAAGTCCGGCTACCCCGCCATCAAGCGCGGCGGAGCCTGGGAACTCCGCGAGAACGGCTGGCAGGCATTGGACGAGAAGACCGATCCGATGCTCACGGCAGAAAGCGCCACTACCCAGCCGGCAACACTGCCTTCCGATCCCGGTCCATTACTGGTGGCGGGCAAAGATGGCGCGCGGTATTTCGGCGGGAAGCAGTCGCTGGACGTCATCACGGCCGACGGCAAGCGAACCAGCATGAGTTTCCCTGCCACCGCTGCCGGCGGCGATCCGGTCACGCTGATTGAAACGCCGGACGGCAAGCTGTTTCTCTTCAACCAGCCGGGCCGGGTTTTGCGGCTATCGCCGACGAATGGGGAATCCGAGCCTCTCAAAATCGATGCGATATTTTCGCGCAACATCCCCAATGGAGCGGCCGATCGCATCTGGCTCGATCCTGCGGGCCGCATCTGCATGTCGGCAGACGGGGTGATTGTAGTGCTGTTTCCGACCGGTGTGATTCCGCACGATATCGCGGTTAAAATGTCGGTTGAAGAACAGGCGTTGAACGAGTTGGAATAAGCCGGATCATTCCGGGTATGAATGAACGAAGGAATAGAGGAATTGAACATGATGAAACGCACTATCGCACTCGCCTGTGTCGCGATTTCCATTGTCCTTTCGCGCCAAGCGATCGCAGACGACGCCCCACCGGCCACCAAACCCGCCATTGTCGACACGCCCGAAGCCCACAACGCACGAATCGCGTGGTGGCGGGAAGCGCGGTTCGGCATGTTCATCCACTGGGGTCTTTACTCGGTCCCGGCCGGTGAGTGGCAAGGCAAACCGGTGCCCGGAATTGGTGAGTGGATCATGAATAAGGCCAAAATCCCGGTCACCGAATACGAAAAGTTCGCCGCTCAATTCAACCCGATCAAATTCGACGCCGATGCCTGGGCGCAACTGGCGCAGGACGCCGGTATGAAATATCTGGTCATCACTTCAAAACATCACGACGGTTTTGCGATGTTCGGCTCGAAGGTAACGCCTTACAACATCGTCGACGCGACTCCGTTCAAGCGCGATCCGATGAAGGAACTGTCGGCTGCGTGTGCCAAACGCGGGATCAAATTCTGCTTCTACTACTCCCAATCGCTCGACTGGCATGAGCCGAACGGCATGGGGAATGAATGGGATTTCGGGCCGGACGCGAACAAGCAGTTCGACGAATACCTTGCGAAAAAGTCGTTGCCTCAGGTGCGGGAGATCCTCAGCAACTACGGCCCGCTCGGGCTGATCTGGTTCGATGTGCCTAAAAACATGACGCCGGAGCGAACGATCAAATTCCGCGACGCCGTCCGCGAACTGCAGCCCAACTGCCTCGTCAGCGGCCGGCTCGGGCAGGGGAACAACAGCGACTACGCCTCGGAAGGCGACAATCGCATTCCGAGCAGCGTCCGCGCCGGCGATTGGGAAACACCCGCGACACTCAACAACACATGGGGCTACAAGAAAGACGACGATCACTGGAAAACGCCCGAGCAATTGGTGTTCAACCTCGTCGACATCGTCAGCAAGGGCGGCAATTATCTGCTGAACGTCGGCCCGACGTCGGAAGGAATTATTCCCCAGCCGAGCGTGGATATGTTGCACGCCGTCGGTGCGTGGATGAAAGTCAACGGCGAATCCATCCACGGCTGCGGCGCGACGGTGTTCGGAACCGAGTTCGGCGACACCAGCCCTACTGAAAAAGACGCCAAGGGAAAACCCAAGTTCACTGCCCGCAAAGACTGGCGATGCACGAGCAAACCCGGATTTCTGTACATCCACCTCTTCAAATGGCCGGCAGGGAAATTTGAACTCGCTCAACTCAAGAAAAAAGTCAGCAAGGCGTATCTATTGTCCAACCGCGAGGCGGCTATCCCGTTCGTTCAGGACGGCGAAAAGCTCACCCTACAATTGCCAGAACAAGCGCCCGACAAAGTGGATACGGTTATAGCTATAGAACTCGAATCCCCCGCGAATTGAGCGCAATAAATAACCCCGCTGGCGTGGGTGAGACCAGCGGGGTAAGGAGGGAAAAACCTAAGTTATTCGCAGGTGAACGAGGGATTCAACAACTACTCATACAATAGTTATACGCCTGACAGACGGACGGTGTTCCAATAAAATCCGCATTTTGCGCGTTATATTTAGCCCATCTTCGCTAAAACAGACTCGACCTTTCCTCGAATCTCGCCCCATTTGGTGGAGGGAAATTTGTTCACGGTGATGAAATCCCCCAGGAGCAGCAAGCTCGTCACGCCGGGGATTTCAAACAACGCTTTTCCGACCGGGTCATCCTTAGCAGCCTCAGCATTAAAGTAACTGTTCGGCTGCTGCGTGATCGGACGGTCCAGAATAAACTTCTGTGCGTTGGGATTGGGCGTTGGCTGAACTTCCGTAACCCTATATCCCATCTGCACTCCGTGCGGCGGAGTATATCGTTTGCGTCAGGCGAGAAAAGAGGGCTGGAGCCGTAAAAAGCCAAATTTTCGAATATTTTATACTTTGTTTTGCAAAGTACACGGAAGCTTCGTGTTTCTGGATTTCAGCAAAACAAAAACATGCGACACAGAGACACAGAGTCACAGAGGTAAGCACAGAGAATTGAGCTGAAATCTCCTCTTCCTCTCTGTGCATTTCTCTGTGACTCTGTGCCTCCGTGTCGCATTCATCTTGCAAACGCGGATTCGGCGGCTTCTCTTGACAGAAAGCCCACAATCCTTAGAATTTCCCCTCCCTGTGTCGGGCGTGTTTTGCGTCCGCACGGCTGTTTTCGTTGATTAAGAAAGACCGAATCATGAGCACGTACAGCCCCAAACCGGGTGAAATCAAAGCCGACTGGCACACTGTTGACGCCTCGGGCAAAGTCCTAGGCAGGCTGGCTTCCAAGATTTCGCTGATCCTCCAAGGCAAGCACAAGCCGACTTACGCCCCCCATGTGGACACCGGCGATTTCGTCATCGTGCTCAACGCTGAAAAGATCAAAGTCACCGGCCGCAAGGCGGACGTGATCGAGTATGACACCTACAGCCGCTACCCCGGCGGGCGTCATCTCTACTCGTACAAGACGATGAGCGAACTCCACCCGGAACGCATCATCCAGTTGGCCGTCAAACGGATGCTGCCGAAGAACAAGATCGGCCGCAACCTGCTGACCAAACTCAAAATCTACACCGGCACCGTGCATCCGCACGCTGCCCAACAGCCGAAAGAACTCAAGCTCGCATAAAAAATGACTGTGGAATGTGGATTGTGGATTGTCGAAACGCTTCAACAATCTACATTCCACGATCCACAATCGATCAATCGTCATCGGCTCGTGATCAGCGGTACTCCAAACAACTACCAATGATCCGATGACGACCAAACCCGCTGATCACGGAAAGGCCATATGAGCGACGCTACCGCCACTCCCGAATCCACCGAAAAGAAAGTCAAACCCGTTTACACTTGGGGCGTGGGACGACGCAAGTCGGCTGTCGCCCGGGTTCGTATCGCGCCGGGTTCCGGTAAGATCGAAATCAACGGCCGCACGTTGAACGATTACTTCACCGGCGAGCGCGATCGCAAAGCGATCTTCGGCCCGCTCGAAGTAACCAACACCGGCGGAAAGATGGACGTCCTCGTCAACACCGACGGCGGCGGAGCAACCGGGCAGACCGGCGCGATCGTCATGGGCCTTGCCCGTGCGCTGGCCAAGTACGATGCCAGCCTCGAAGGCGCCCTCCGCAACGGCGAGTTCCTCACCCGCGACAGCCGCATGAAGGAACGCAAAAAATACGGCCAGCGCGGTGCACGTCGTCGCTTCCAGTTCAGCAAGCGATAAACGATTGGCTCAATTAAAACACGAAAAGCCCATGCCGACAGGCGTGGGCTTTTTTGTTGGGCTTACGAATGCGACACAGAGGCACCGAGTCACAGAGAAATGCACAGAGTGGAAGAAATTAATCTCATTTGAATTCTCTGTGCTTAACTCTGTGACTCTGTGCCTCTGTGTCGAATTCTTCATTCGTTAACGACCGGATTCTCCAGCCGCCCGAGCTTTTCGATCTCGATCGCAATCGTATCCCCCGCCTTCAGCCACACCGGCGGCTTGCGGGCAAAACCTACCCCGCTCGGCGTGCCCGTCAGAATCACGCTGCCGGCCCGGATCGTCATCGTGCTCGACAGGCTTTCGATCAGCGTCGGCACGTCGAAGATCATGTCCGCTGTCGTGTGGTCCTGCATCACCTGGCCATTGAGCGTGGTTTTGATCGCCAGCGCGTTCGGGTTCGGCACTTCGTCGGCCGTCACCAAGTCAGGGCCCAGCGGGCAAAACCCATCGAACGATTTGCCGCGGGCAAACTGTCCGCCGCCGAGGGATTTCTCACGCTGCCAGTCACGGGCTGATACGTCGTTGGCGATTGTGTAGCCGAAGACGTATTTCAGCGCGTCGGCATTGCTCACGTTCTTCGCGTCTTTGCCGATCACCACCGCCAGCTCGCCTTCATAGTCGATCATGCTGCTTCGCTTGGGGATCGCGATCGGCGAGCCGGGGTGGTTCAGCGCGTTACTGGCTTTGATGAACAGCATCGGGTGAGCCGGAATCTCCGAGCCGCTTTCCTTCGCGTGCTCACGGTAGTTCAGGCCGATGCAGAGGATGTCCGTCGGCACGATCGGCGAAAGCAGCTTTTCGATCGGCAGCCGGTCCGAGGTTTCGGTTGCTGAAAAGAGCGAATCTCCCGCCAGCCGCGAGGCGGTGTGGCCGTCGATCCGCTTGCCGAGGTAGGTCTTTCCGCCCGAGATAAAACGTATGAGTCGCATAATCGCATCATAGCGTACGCTCGCTTGCAAGACATCGTGCCGCACCGGCAGACAATCGCTTGCGGGCCGGTTCGTTTTCTGAAACACTCGACCACATGTCCGAGCCCAATGCCGACCGATCGCTGCTGATCGTCATGCCCGTTTTCAACGACTGGGAGCCGCTGCAAAAGCTGCTCGACCTGATCGACGCGGTATTGGCCGGCAAGGATCTGCAGGCCAAGATTCTGCTGATCGACGATGCCTCGAGCGATCGGCCGAACCGCTCGGCGCTGAGGCGAAAGTACGTCTCGCTGACAGAACTGCATTTGCTCAGCCTGCGTCGCAACCTCGGCCACCAGCGGGCGATCGCGATCGGCCTGGCGTTCATCAACGATCACCTGCCGGCCGAGCGGATCATCATCATGGATGCCGACGGGCAGGATTCTCCCGAGGATTTCGGTAAGCTGCTGGCCAAGTTCGATGAATGCCAGGGCAGGTGTATCGTCTTCGCAGAGCGCAAGCGCCGGTCCGAAGGATTGTTCTTCAAATTTTTCTATTGGCTGTTCCGCGTGACGCACGAGCTTCTCACCGGGCACGCCGCCCGCGTGGGCAATTTCAGCATCCTGCCCCGAGAGCATCTGCGAAAGCTGACGGTGGTGAGCGAAATCTGGAACAACTACGCTGCCGCCGTGCACAAATCCCGATTGCCGTCGGTAACCGTCCCGACCGACCGCGCCGCCCGTATCGCCGGGCACACGCGGATGAATTTTTCCAGCCTCGTATCGCACGGCCTGAGCGCGATGTCGATCTACAACGACGTGATCGGCGTGCGAACCCTTTCAACCGCCGTCGTACTAACGCTGCTGACCGCGATCACAACGATCGGCCTGACGATCTTCCACTTCGCCGCCCAATCAACGCGCCTGGATGCGTGGATCTTCGTCGGCCTGATTGTGCTGGCGATGCTCGTCATCGTCTGCGGCGTGCTGGCGACATTCCTGCTGTCCGCGCTGGCCGACCGCACGTCCAGCAGCTTTTTGCCGTCAAGAGATTACCGCTTCTATTTCGAGTCGGCCGAGCGGGTTGATCTGTAGTTGCAATACTCAGCCAGCGATCTGTTCGTATTCAGAGATTGCGGTGGAAAGACACCGAATCACGTCTGTCGCCAGCACACTGCGCAAACCAAGCAATCGTCCCGCCAGTTCCCCCGCTTTGCCGTGGATCCACACGCCGGCAATGGCGGCGTCGAAGCGGTCCATGCCTTGGCCGATGAGCGAGCCGATGACGCCGGACAGCACATCACCGGTCCCGGCCTTGCTGAGCGAGCTGTCGCCGGTGCGGTTGATGTAAACGCGCTTGCCGTCGGCTACCACCGTTCGGCTGCCCTTCAACACGACGATCTGTTTAAACGTTGTGGCCGCGTGTGTGGCAAGTGTGATTCGTCCGTCGTCGTCTGCTGGCACGTCTTGAGCACCAAGCAACTTGCACAGCCGCTTCATCTCGCCAGGATGCGGCGTAAGCACCGCTTTGTCGGCCGATCGCCAAAGCCATTGCTTCTCGCCGGCGAGTATGTTCAACCCATCGGCGTCGACGACGGTTAGATGAGATTGTTTCAGCACCGCCAGCAGCAGTTTCTTCGCCGCCGGTGATTGCCCAAGCCCAGGCCCGATGACGACCGCACCGGCCAGCGCTGCTGCCTCAAGCGTCGGCTTGATCGCCGCCCCGCGAGCCAGCCCGATCAACTCCGGCGTGATCGCCAGCGCCGCGGGCAGCATCGATTTCGGCACCGCGATCTGCACCAGCCCGCTCCCCATCCGCAGCGCCGCCGTCCCGGCCAGCACCGGCGCGCCCAGCATCGTCTCATTCCCGCCGATGACAAGCACCCGGCCGAACAGGCCCTTATGGCCGTCGGCGGGTCGCGGTGGAAGCGGTGGTAGTCGGGTGATTCGTGTCATTCTAATCGGATTTACCACAAAGGCCACAGAGAATGCACAGAGGACGCACAGAGAAATCATTTAGTTGATGCCTCTCTCGGTGCTCTCTGTGTTATCTCCGCGTGCTCTGTGGTAAATCCGCCTCCTTAGCCCTGTGCAAAACCATCCCGCAGCCCCGGCCCGCTGCTGCGGACGAGTTGATCATTTTTCACGGCCACCGAGTAGTTCACGATCACATCGACTAGCTTTCCCAATCTCGAATCGCGCATAAGTCGCTACTTGCTGATATCCAGAGTTTCGATCGACCGCGAAAGTGCGGCTTGGTCCTTCTTAAACGTCTCAGCCGGTCCCCACGCTTCAAGCGTAAAGACGCGGCGATCGTTGCTGATGATCGCCAGTGTGTAGCCGAACGACTTGCCGGCGATCTCCCGCGAACCCGTGAGAATATGGCCCGTCGCGCCGGTTTTGAGTTTGATGTCTCGCTCGTCGCTGACGGCCAGCCCGCGGTTATCCACCATCGCCCGGCGGGCGAGCTTTTGCCAAAACTCCAGCGCCCCGCCGTCGTAGTTATCGTGCCGTTGCAGTTTGATCAGCACGCCCTCGGCGCTCATCGCTTCAGTACGGTCGTCATCCTCGTAGTAGCGCACGTACGCTTTGGGCAGATCGAACGACGTGCCGGACTTGAACCACCCGCCGCGCTCGGCGGTGGGGACAAGCCGCCCACTCAGCAGGCCGTCGCCAAGCGCGCGAACCCACGCAAACGGGATCTGCTCCACCAAATCTTTTTGAGGCAGCGGCGAGTTGACCAGCACCTTGATCGTCGACATCGCCGCCTGGCTCTCGTAGAAGCGGATCTTGCCCTTGAGCATTTCGATCGTCTCCGACAGCCGGGCCATTTCTTTTTCAATCGCCAGCGTGTCTTCCATCTTCTGCGATTTATCCAGCAGCGCCACCAGCCGCTGACGGACTTGGACGGCGTTGTCCAGTCGCAGGTTCAGGTCGTGGAGTTCTTCGGTGATGTCGTTGGCTTTAATTTGTCGATCGGTCACTTCGCCGAGCTTGGCGATCTGATCGATCGTCGCGTCAAACTTGGCGGCCGGCACGCGGACGGTGATGCTGCCGTTGTCGATCTCCTGCATGTACCCGCCGGCGGCGTTGGCGAAGCCGCGGACGGAATCGAGCGTCTGGCGGACGTCCTGCACGGCAAGGCGAATGCCGGCGGTGTAAATCACCACTCGTGCGGCGGGTTTATTCGCCGGATCGGGGGCAGATGCGTCAGCGAGCAATATCGGCAGTTTTGACTTGCTTACCGCTGCAGCTAGTTGACCCGAACCGGCGACGTCCCGATCCAGCCGCAATGCGTTATATTTTTCCTGCGTCGTTTCGCATCCCAATAGCCCGCACACCATGCCCGCCCACGCCAATGCTTTGAGTTGGTTTTGCATGCGATTAATCTTAGCTAAGAAGCCGACAATGACATAGACGCCGCCGCGCCCGCCGGTATCATCCGACGCGGCCGAGTATTGATGGAAGGACTCATTTTTATGCCAACCGCCGCCCCGTGTGCGATCGTGATTTTTGGAGCCAGCGGCGATCTCGCCAAGCGTAAGCTCATCCCCGCGTTGTACGAAATGGCCCGCGAAAAGCTGCTGCCCGAGAATTTTGTGCTCGTGGGCTATGCTCGCTCAGAAATGACCGACGCCGCCTACCAAGCCGACTGCCGCGAGGCCGTCACCAAGTTTGCCCGATCCAAGCCGGCTGATCAGGCGCTGCTCGATCGGATCATCAAAAACGCCTTCTACGTTCAAGGCGATTACGGCTCGGCCGCCGACCACCAAAAGCTGGCGAAAAAACTGGCGGAGTTCGATCAATCGCACAACACCGGCGGGAACCGCCTGTTCTACCTCTCAACGCCGCCCAATACGTTCGAGCCGATCATCACCTGCCTCGGCGAGCAGCACATCAAAAACGGCGGCTACCACCGCATCATTATCGAAAAACCGTTCGGCCGCGATCTGCAGAGCGCCAAATCGCTCAACGCACTGCTGCATAAGTATTTTGAAGAGACCGACGTATTCCGCATCGATCACTACCTCGGCAAGGAAACCGTGCAGAACCTGATGGTGATGCGGTTCGCCAACGCCATCTTCGAGCCGATCTGGAGCTACAAGTACATCGACCACGTGCAAATCACCGTCGGCGAAACGCTCGGCGTCGGCAAGCGCGGCGGATACTACGATAAATCCGGCGCTCTCCGCGATATGGTGCAGAACCACATGTTTCAGTTGCTAGCGTTAGTGGCGATGGAACCGCCGGCCGCGCTGGATGCGGTCAGCATTCGCGATGAGAAGGTAAAGGTATTCAGATGCATTCGCCCGATCCGCAAAAGCCAGGTCGACGACTTCGCTATCCGCGGCCAGTACAGCGAAGGCACCAGCGGCGGCGAGAAAACGCCGGGATATCTCAAGGAAAAAGACGTTCCCGCCAACAGCGGTACCGAAACCTTCGCTGCGCTGAAGCTGTTCATCGACAACTGGCGATGGAGCGGCACGCCGTTCTATCTGCGCACCGGCAAGGCGCTGAAAGACAAGCTGAGCGAAGTCGTCGTGCGTTTCCGCAGCCCGCCGCTGACGCTGTTTCAGAAGCAGTGCGAGTCAGCCGTCTACCCGAACGATTTGATTATCCGCGTTCAGCCGGAAGAAGGCATCAGCTGGCGCATGAACGGCAAAGTGCCCGGCGGAACGCTGAGCATCAAGCCCGTTGCGCTCGACATGCTGTACAAGACGACGTTCAACGTCGAACCGCCGGAAGCTTACGAGCGGCTGATCTTCGACAGCATGATCGGCGACCAAACACTCTTCATCCGCGGCGACGAAGCGGAAGCGGCGTGGAAGGTGATCGACCCGATCGAACAAGGCTGGCTGGAATCGAAAAACGCCCCCGAGGAATACGCCCCGGGCAGTTGGGGCCCGAAAAAGGCGGATCAACTCATCGAGCTTGACGGCCGCCGCTGGATGCCGAGCGCGGACGGGGAAGCCGAGCCGATCATCGCGTGCTCGCTTTAGCGGCGCGTTGCGCGCCGGGCGCTTCAATAGAGGCGCAGCCAGAATAGAAAAATCGGCTGCTATCAATTCACTTTCTACGGTAATCGCAATTTTTCTGATGGATGGTGCGCGCCCGGCGCGTCAGCGGCACAGCACCGCGCGCCAATTTAGGGACGCATATTTCGTGAGCGATGCGCTCCGACTTCACGATGCCAACTCGCTCACGCGAGTAACCGGCGACGAGGATGTTCTTTGACAATTCGACGATGAACGAACGGCTGACCGAAAGGTCAAAGGGGCAGGAATTTGGTCAGACTGAAAACTCGCCTGTACCACGGTCCTCCGGCCCGTGCCTTTCGCTTGAGAACCTCGAAAAATTTGGATTTGCAGACATTCCTGCGCCGTCAGCACGGGCCGGAGGCTGCTGTGTCCGCCCACCCCCCCCAAAACACGTCATGCTGAGGTACTCCGAAGCATGTCGGACGCGGAATACCGCTCGGGATTCGAGATCCTTCGGAGTACCTCAGGATGACGATTCTTGTGTGTTCGCTGGGGTTTGGACACAGCAGCCGGAGGCCCGTGGTACGGTCGAGTTTCCAACGTACGCAATCGCCAACATTTCGGCGTGAACGACCGCCAACAGTCGCAACCACTAGCAACCGTTTATAACCGTTTGGAACCGTTTACGACCGCTTGCAACCGCCAGCAACCGCTCTGGCGCACGGTAAATCGGCCGAAGTGTCGGCCGTTGCAAGGTTTAGAAAAATCGAAGGGCGTAGAAATGCAAAAATGCGCAGAAGCCTATTCAACCGTCACGCTTTTGGCGAGGTTTCTCGGCTTATCCACATCCAACCCGCGCGCTACCGCTGCGTGATACGCGATCAACTGCAGCGGCACGACGCTGAGCAACGGCTGCAACGGCTCGGCGGCGTTGGGGACGTAGATGACGTGGTCGCTGTAACGCTCGATCTGGCGATCGCCTTCCGTCGCGACGGCGATGATCTGCCCGCCGCGGGCTTTGACTTCTTCGATGTTGCTGATGACTTTGTCGTACTGGCTGCCGCGGGTGGCGATGAATACGACCGGCATGGCTTTGGTGATCAGCGCGATCGGGCCGTGCTTCATTTCCGCCGCAGGCATGCCTTCGGCGTGGATGTAGCTGATTTCCTTCAGCTTCAACGCGCCTTCCAGCGCGACCGGATAGTGATACCCGCGGCCCAGGAACAGCCAGTTTTCGCGGTCGCAGAATTTCTTGGTGATGTCGCGGATGTGATCGCTCATCGCGAGCACTTGCTTCATCTTGTCGGGGATAGCGAGCAGCCCTTCGATCATCTCGCTGCACATCAGCTGGCTCATGAATTTGCGCCGGCCGATGAAGAGGGCGAGCATCGTGAGCACGGTGCATTGGCAGGTGAACGCCTTGGTGCTGGCCACGCCGATTTCCGGTCCGGCGTGTAGGTATACGCCGCAGTCGGTCTCGCGGGCGATGGTGCTGCCGACGACGTTGACCACGCCGAGCGCGAGCGCGCCTTTCTCTTTGGCTTCACGCAGCGCCGCCAACGTGTCGGCTGTTTCTCCTGACTGGCTGACGGCGATGCAGACGGTGTTTTCTTCCACCAGCGGGTTGCGATAGCGGAATTCGCTGGCGTAGGTCGCTTCGGTGGTGACTTTGGCGAGGTCTTCAAAGAGGTAATCGCCGACAAGCCCCGCGTGCCATGCGGTGCCTTGGCCGGTCAGGATGATACGACGCGCCTTCACCAGTTCTCTTGTATGATCCACCACGCCGCCAAGAACGATCCGCCCTTCCTTCGCCTCGGCTCGGCCGCGAAGGCAGTTGCTGATGGCGGTCGGCTGCTCGAAAATTTCCTTGAGCATGTAGTGCTCGTAGTCGCCGAGCTCGTATTCTTCGATCTTGTTCTCGAGCTGCTCGACAACGGTGGAGACGATCACGTCGTCGGTGGTCATCGTGCGGAAGCTATCGGGCTTCAGCACGGCCATCTCGTTGTCTTTCAGGTAAATAACCTGCGCGGTGTGCTCGACAATCGCCGACGCATCGGAGGCCACGATGTATTCGTCCTGCCCCACGCCGATGATCAGCGGGCTGCCTTTTCGCGCGACGACGAGCGTATCCGGCTCATCCTTGCAGATGACCGCGATGCCGTACGTGCCATCCACCTGCTGCAGAGCGGCCTGCACCGCGCGCTGCAGGTAGCTCGCGCCTTCCGGGACGTGATTGCGGGTTTTGATGTCGATGTAAAGGTCGCCGATGAGCATCGCAAGAACTTCGGTATCGGTCTGGCTGACGAAGGTGTGGCCCTTCTCTTTCAGGAACTCTTTCAGCGCGACGTAGTTTTCGATAATGCCGTTATGCACTACCGCGATGTTCGCGCCATCGTCGGTATGCGGGTGAGCGTTGACCTCGGTCGGAGCGCCGTGCGTAGCCCAGCGCGTATGCGCCATGCCGATCGTCGCCGGCGGAAGTGGGTTGCCCTTGGTCAGGCTGCTTTCGAGCACAGATATTCGCCCGACGGCCTTGCGGACATACATCTTTCCGTCGGAGTCCAGCACGGCGATGCCGGCCGAATCGTAGCCGCGGTATTCCAGTCGCTTGAGCCCTTCAATGAGCAGCGGCTGAACGACCTTCCGACCGACGTACGCAACGATTCCACACATAACACAATCTCCATGACCCGCAGACCGCTGAAACATACTCCCGGATCGGCAGCCAAGCCAATCGCCAAGTCCGATAATCATCGGCCGATCCAAAGCACTTTGGACAGCAAAACCTTTGCGTTTCGGTCAAAAATGCTATCGCGCGGCTTGAACCTGCTCGGATCGATGGGTTTTTCAATTGCCATCGATACGCTAGCACGGCCATCGGTCCCTATCGCCGGCGACACCATTCCCTTAAAGTGTTTTGACGTTTTTTCAAAAGGACGCGGCATGCAGATCGGCAAGAACAGCGTGGTGAGTTTTGACTACACCTTGAACGATCCACAGGGAAAAGTGATCGATTCTTCCAAGGGCCAGCAGCCTCTCACCTATCTCCACGGCAGCGGCGGGATCATTCCCGGGCTTGAATCACAAATGGAAGGCAAGAAAGTCGGCGACGCGTTTACTGCCACCGTCGCGCCGGAACAGGCGTACGGGCTGAAAGATGCGAACATGATCCAGGCCGTCGCGCGAACATCGTTTAAGGGCGTGGACGACATCCAGCCGGGCATGCAATTTCAGGCGCAAAGCCCGCAGGGGCCGCGCGTCGTCACCGTGCTGGCGGTCACGGCTACTGAAGTGACCGTCGACGCGAACCACCCGCTGGCGGGTGTTGAACTGAAGTTCGACGTCAGCATTGTTGCCGTCCGAGCCGCCACCGAGGAAGAACTCGACCACGGCCACGTCCACGGACCCGGCGGGCATCACCACTGATCGACGGTATACAATGGCCAGTCCCCTACCACCGAAAACGGCTTTAGCGGCGATGGTTCAGACTGGACTGATCGCGATCCGTAGCTTAGCCGAGCGAAAAATCGCGATTCAAAGGCCACAGGCCGAAACAATCTCGCCGGCGATCGTCAATGAACCGAGCGTTACATCTGCATCTGGATTTACCCCGGTCGATGCGGTAGATTACCCTGGTCATCCGCCCCGCCGACGGGCGAATTGATCTGGAGAGGTGGCCGAGCGGCTTAAGGCGACAGTTTGCTAAACTGTTGTACGGGGTAAACCTGTACCGAGGGTTCGAATCCCTCCTTCTCCGCTAGATAGAACGTGGGACAAATTTCACCAGCAGACACCGCGCCGGCATGAGCCGGCGCGGTGTGTTGATGGGCAAATGGGCCATGTTTTTCAACGGATTTCCAGGGTCCACGCGGCTCCCAGTGGAGCCGACGG
>JBBROD010000012.1:0-72138 GCA_038229715.1 Tepidisphaerales bacterium
CGAGTTTTTCGGTATCTCCGCTTCACTCGACATGCCGCCGTTTGCCTACATCGAGGGAAATCGGTTTACCGAAGAACTCACCGCGACCAAAAAGTTTGTCCGTGAGGGGCCGGCTGCGCCTTCGTTTGAGGCAATCGACGTGCTTCCTACGCTCACGAAACGCGCGACGCAGTTTATCGCAGCACACAAGCCCCAGCCGGGCAAGGAAGCCAAGCCGTTTTTCTTGTATCTGCCGCTGAATTCCCCTCACGGTCCGATCGTCCCGAACAAGCAATGGCAAGGTAAGAGCGAACTCGGCCCGTACGGCGATTTCGTCATGGAAACCGATTGGGCCGTCGGCGAGGTGATGAAGGCGCTCGACGAGGCGGGTATCGCCAATTCAACGATGTTCGTCTTCACCAGCGACAACGGCTGCTCCCCCATCGCCAAGCCTCACGAACTGGAAGCCAAGGGACATTTCCCCAGCGCACAGTTCCGCGGTTACAAGGCCGATATCTGGGACGGCGGGCACCGGATTCCGTACATCGTGCGGTGGCCTGATGTGGTTAAACCCGGCTCGGTCTCGGATCAAACCGTCGGCCAACTCGATCTGTTCGCGACAATGTGCCAGATCATCGGCGTGCAAAAGCCCGACACCGCCGGCGAGGACAGCGTGAGCATCCTGCCCGTACTGCGCGGCGTTCAGGACGGGCCGGTGCGGGAGGCGGAAGTGCATCATTCCATGAACGGCAACTTTGCCATCCGGCAAGGGCCCTGGAAACTGGAACTCTGCGCCGGATCAGGCGGATGGGGTGAACCGAAGGAGAAATCGGCGCACGAACAGAAGCTGCCCCACATCCAGTTGTACAACCTCGACAGCGACATCGGCGAAATGAAGAACCTGCAGGCCGAGCATCCTGAAATCGTCGATCGCATGACCAAGCTGCTGGAGAAATACATCGCCGACGGGCGAAGCACGCCGGGGCCGAAGCAAAAAAACGACGTCGAGATCGACTTGTGGAAGTGGCCGCCGCACCCCGCTAAAGCCGGCAAGTAGTTTGACGGCGCAATGCTCCAACAGTTCGCGGAGATGACGCCCGTGATCGGCCGGTCATCGTTGCCAGCACAGCCAGAACAATCCCGACCGAGACGAGCGCGATTCCACCCGTAAAGCGGTAGGCGACTCCGCCTCGGCAAAGTGATCTTGCCGCGTACAAAATATTCTGCGAAACTGCGTTACCTATGCTTCGAAACTTCCACCCGCAGTCACGCGTCAAGACACCATTCGTCAACCAAACCGCCTTCATTCACGGTGCCGACTACAATCCGGATCAATGGCTGTCGACTGTGCCGTCGATCATCGATCAAGACGCGAAGCTGATGCAGCAGACCGGAATCAACGCCGTGAGCGTTGGCATTTTTTCGTGGATGGCGATCGAACCTTCTGAAGGCACCTTCACTTTTGACTGGCTTGACCGGGTGATGGACAAGCAGGCATCGATCGGGAATCGCGTGATCCTTGCAACGCCTAGCGGCGCGATGCCGGCGTGGCTGGCCGAGAAATACCCTGAAGTTCGCCGCGTCGATAAGCGCGATCGACGCAATCGTTACGGCGGGCGTCACAATCACTGCTGGTCGTCACCCGCGTATCACAAACTGGTCAGCATCATCAATACCAAGCTCGCCGAGCGGTATCGCAATCACCCGGCGCTGGCGATGTGGCATATCTCCAACGAGCTCCACGGCCACTGCTACTGCGAACTATGCCGCAAATCGTGGTTCTCTTGGCTTGAAGCGAAGTACGAAACGCTTAAAAAAATGAACGACGCGCACTGGGCATATTTCTGGGCGCACGAGGCGACCGAGTGGCGTCATGCCGAGCCGACCGATGAGGTGATGGACGGGCTGGTTCTCAACTGGATGCGATTCACCACCCAGCAATTGATCGATTGGTATCAATTCGAGGCCGGCGTGGTTCGGCCGATCACGCCTGACGTGCCGATCACGACCAACTTCATGACAACCATGTTCGGCTTGGATTACCAGGCGATCAGCCGGGTGGTCGACGTGGTGTCGGACGATCAGTATCCGAGCTATGACCCCGAGAATCCAGATTTCGCTAAGTCGGCTGCATACTGGTCGATGAAGGACGATTTGTATCGCTGCTTCAAACCCGATCGGACGTTCATGCTGATGGAATCGTGTCCGGGCTCGGTTCAGTGGCGCACGCCGCAGAAGTTGAAGCGTCCGGGCGTGCATCGATTGGAAATGTTGCAGGCGATCGCACACGGCGCGGATGGAACGTGCTACTTCCAGTTCCGTTCCGGCCGCGGGTCGATGGAGAAATTGCACGGATCGGTTGTCGAGCATTGGGATACCGAGCGACACAAAGAGACGCGCCGCTACAAGGAACTCCGTTCGTATTCTGACACTTTGGATCGAATCAAGCCCGTGTTGGGCACGCTAAAAAAGGCGCAAGTCGCGATCGTTTACGATTGGGAAAGCCGCTGGGGCCAGCAGTTTTCGGGCGGCACGGGGATCGATTCAGGCTCATGGTCAAACCGCGGGCGGCACTATTACGACGAGATCGCCGTTGAACAGTATGAAATGTTCTGGCAGCGCGGGATTCCGGTGGACGTGATCTCTAACGATCGCGACCTGTCAACGTATTCACTCGTCATTCTTCCCATGCACTGGCTGATGACGCCCGAGTTTGCAGACAAGTTGCGAAAGTACGTACACGCCGGCGGTACGCTCGTGTCGACGTGGGATACCGCGATGGCGACGACCGACAACCTGATGCTCCTTGGCGGCTGGCCCGGCGAGGGGCTTGGCGAACTGTTCGGGTTGTGGGTCGAAGAAATCGACCGCCTCGCGTTCGGCACGCCGCGGGCGATTGCCGGGATTGCCGGCTCCGGGGGTGATGTCGCTGCACAGATTCACCTGACCGGCGCAACGGCGATCGCGACATTCGCCGAAGATTTTTACACCGGGCAACCCGCCGTCACGCATCACCCGTTCGGCAAGGGGAAGACTTATTTCCTGGGTACGCGTCTCGACATCACCGCCCGTAACGCGCTGTATAGCCGGATCATCCAAGAGACCCGATGCGAGCCGATCCTGCCCGGCGAACTACCGCCTGGCGTGACCGTTCAGGTGCGCGGCGCGGGAGATGAGACGTTCCTCTTCCTGCTCAATTTCTCGCGAAAATCCGGCACGGTCTCGATCGGATCGCATAAGCTCACCGATATGGATACCGGCCGTTTGTACGAGCGAGCAATCGAGCTTGAACCTCTCGCGGCCCGCGTATTCCGAATGTCGTAACGGCTGGCTGCGAATGCGTACCCGTTCATCTGCGATCGCCGAAGCGCATTCGGCCGTCGCTTCAACACGCTTCCCAGCCAAAGCAAAATAAACCGAGCCTGACCGCGCCCGCAATCACGGGGTAGGTCAGGCTCGATTTTTCGACATCAGGCGAGTCGCCGACTCACTTCACCGGCGTAAGCGTGAAGTCCTTAATCGTCAG
Organism: Tepidisphaerales bacterium; assembly: GCA_038229715.1. Lineage (GTDB taxonomy): Bacteria > Planctomycetota > Phycisphaerae > Tepidisphaerales > Tepidisphaeraceae > JANMES01. Next base: position 3,506 of record JBBROD010000012.1, read on the forward strand.
ACCCTTCACCGGCTCCTTACGCGAGAAGCGAAGGACATTCTTGCCCTTCGTCAGCGTGACTTCGACCGCAGGCGTCTTGTCCCACATTCCAACGGTGTACGGCACAGCGATGTCGGTCGGCTCACTGGCGCCGTTGGCAGCGACAAACAGGTGTTGATCGGCGCTGGTGGTAACCACGCGAGAGGTCAGGGCATACTTTCCGTCCGCCGGGGCGTCGAACGTGTATTCGAAGTCCTCGGGTGCTCCGGTCCGCTGATAGTGCAACTGCATGCCGCCCAACTTGCTCGGCATAAAGCGGATCCTGCCGGTGCTGTTGGTCGGCTTGCTGGACGCCACCGCGGGGATATTTATCACGCCGTCAGCACCGACGGTAACCTGGCGGTCCGCATCGGTCATCTTGACCGCTTTGATATCTTCCTTCTCGGCGGATTCGTTCGCTTCGCCGAGGTCCGTGCCGACGGCTTCTAGCGTCTTGGACTTGGATTCCTTGATGATTTCCTGGCGACGACCCAAGGCGGCGACATTCCAGAAGCCCTTGGCGCTGTCCTTCCCAGACATGCCGTACGACCACTTCTCGCCGAGGACGTCAGAGATCCACTTGGCACGTTGTACTTCGATGAAAGCTTCGGGAACCTCTCTGGCTTGCGACACTTCGAGGAAATTAAGGTCATCGCCGTAGACGAGTTTGGTGGAACCCGAACCCCATCCAGCGCCGAGGTTGATCACCCAGCCCTTCGGGGTCCAGTGTGCAATCGCTGCGTGTCCGGGTTGCGGGTGTGCAATGGCCGGGATGCCGAATGCACGCAGGATGAACCCGCCGAACCAAGCGCGCCGCCCGCACACGCCGCCGTTGCTGATGATGTTTTGGAATTCCTGCAGCGAAGCACGGTCATCCTTCACGTTCTGCGAACCGTATTGCACTTCGGTCTTGACCGATTCCACGTAGCGCCAGCGATAGTCCAACTTGGCGACTTCATCCGGACGATAGTTGTGCAGCATCTGACGACCCCAGGCCATAATCTCATCCGGGGAAGCGTCGTTCAATGCGTAGCGATATTCCCAAGTCGTCAAATCCTTAAACGCGGCGTCCAGTTCGCCGTCCAGAAAAGCCTTTTCGTACGCAAGATATCGCTTGACGGGATCGACCGTCGACGGAGCGTCAGTCTTTTCGCTCGGATTTTTCTGCGTGAGCGGAACAGCGAATTCCAAAGCGATGGCCAGCGCCATCCGCTGGAAGTTACCGCCGGCAGCCTTGGGGCTGGCATTTTGGATGTCGGTGTAGATCTGCATGGCCTGCCCGAACTTGCCGCCGTTAGGGCCGTCGGCGAGCAGCATCTGCATCACGAGGTCTTCGTCGGCAAGGAGCTTGTTGACCAATGCTTCCTGTTCCGGGCCCTGCGAAGCGAATTCAGCCAACCCTCGCGGCGTGGCGCCGAAGAGGACTTCGAACCTGATCAACTTCGAGTCCAGCACGTTGCTTCCCATGAACGTCTTGGGATTCAGGGCGTCCAACGCCTTCTCTGAATTTGCATGAGCCTCAGCCAAAACCGCCTTGGCCGCGTCACGATTCTTGGTGAGCTCCGGCTCGCTCTGTTTCGCTTTCACAAGCGCCTCTTCACGTTCCTTGAGCGCGGCGATGCCCGCGTCCCGGCGATTTGTCTGAATGGTGATCGTCTTTTGCGCGGCATCGCGGTCGGCGTCGGCGGTCGCGTTCTTCAAAAGCTCCTGCGCTTTGGCAATTTGATTTTCGGAGTCTTTAATCCACCAATGTGCATGGCCGATCAGACCAGACGCTTTGTTGAGATCTGCGAATGATTTCTGAGCGTCGTCGAGCTTGGCTTCAGCCGCCAACTCGGTTGCGTGGGCCTTGAGGTAGGCGTCCTTCTGTTGGTCGTTGATTTTAGGAAGAGCCGCAGTGATCTGACTGCGCAAGTCCGCGAGCATGGCCGCGTAACTGGCTTCGAGCTTTTGCCCTTCTGCCGGCAGCGGTGCGGTCGGGGTTTGCGGGGCAGCTTTGTTGGCGGCAAATGCCACGCCGGAACCTACCACAAAGCTCGTTCCCAGCGCCATCGCCAATGCCCAATGTCGTACCTGTTTGTTCATGATCTCATATCCTTTCAAGCCGTGACCGGCCCCCAGTTTAACCGCGTTGCACCTACCTAATTGTCGGCGGGCACTCTCATAAACAATTGATAGTCATGCACGTTGCTCCGAGGATCGTACTTAATTGCGACAATCAGTGACGGGTTTCTACAGGGAGCCCTCTTTACGCGTTTCCAAGCGGTTGCGCGTGCCGGGGGTCGATCAACTTCGGACATCGCGGCCGATCGCTCACTCTTTTCGATCGCCCTTTGGCCGAGCGTTGGGGTTGTAATCGGGGTTGCGGACAGGAATGACGGCGTCGGTGTCTTTCAGAAAACCGCTGATGAGTTCGTTCATTTCGCGAACGGTGTCTGCCCGGTCCGTCGCAAGGTTTTTCGTCTCTCCGATGTCGTTCTTGAGGTCGTACAGCTCAAGCCGATCGCTGCCGTCGGCGTTGTCGGCGAAGAAACGGATGAGTTTCAAATCGCCTTTCCGGACGTAGGTGCTGGGCTGGAATCCTGGAATCCCTTTCGCCTGGCCATCACTTCCGTGCGGAAAATGGCAGAAGACACGGTCGCGCACCAGGCCCTTACCAAGCAGCGTGGGCGTTTGGTCGATCCCGTCCAGTTTCAAATCGGATTTCGGTTTCAGCCCCGCCATCGTAAGTAACGTTGGATGCCAATCGGTGCTTTGCAACAGCGAATCGTTGGTCGTGTCGGGCTTGGTCTTGCCCGGCCAAATCACGACGCACGCCTCGCGCGTGCCGCCTTCGTAGATCGACGCTTTGCCACTGCGGAGCGGCGCGTTGCTCGTAGCGGGCATCTCGGTGAAGCCTTCGGGATCGGTTGTTTTGGGCAGATAGGACCATCCGCCGTTATCGGAGAAAAATACGATGATGGTTCGGTCGGCAATCCCGGCTTCGTCCACGGCGTTTAGAATATTACCTACGCCGTCGTCCAGACTTTTGACCATCGCCGCGTACAGCGGATTGTGCTGCGGGTTGTTGGGGTCGGTCTTGGACTGAAAATACTTGACGTAATCAGGTCGCGCGTTCCACGGCGAATGCACGGAGAACGCCCAATAGTTCACAAAAAACGGACGATCTTTATTCGCGAGGATGTATTTCGCCGCCTCCTGCGACATTCGATCTTCGATATGCGTTCCCTTGGGCGCTTGGATTGCCGGGTCGTTGATAAATTTCCACGGCGCCAGATACCCAGACCCCGGCCCGGCCGCCTGGGGAGTGTGTGGGAAATCAAATTCAAAACCCTGATCCTTCGGCTCATATTTATCTTCCGGATTCCCCTTCCGGTCGAATCCCAAGTGCCACTTGCCAAAATGCGCGGTCTTGTACCCTGCTTCCTTAAACGCCTCTGCCAGTGTGAAGTATTCTGGCTTCAATCGCGTAATGCTATCTGCATTGATCGCCTTAAAGGTCGGATTGTGCCCGCCGAGTTTCTTTTCCAGTTGAACCTGAGGCAAGTGGCAGACCGGGGAAGTAATCCCGATCCGAGCCGGGTAAAGGCCGGTCAAAATGCTGGCCCGGGTCGGCGAGCAGAGCGGGCTGGCAGCGTACGCCTGCGAGAAGCGTACCCCGCGGGCCGCCAGTCGGTCGATGTTCGGCGTTTCGTAGTAGGTGCTTCCGAAACAATGGACATCGTGTGCACCGAGATCGTCGGCAAGGATGAATACAATGTTGGGTTGAACGATTTCTTTGTTAGGCGTCAGCCGCTGTGCCGCCGCGATGCGAAAACCCAACATGCATACCGCCACGACGGCAGAAGCAGCCCGCAGCGCACCCTGCCGATTCCATTGAATATCCATCATTGAGGCACCAGTTCGTCTTCGTTCCCATTCTTCGCGCCAGAATACACGCGACGACGAATGGAAGTGGCATTGATCGATAAAGTTCTATTCCGCCAATAAACCCGCCGACCATCGACCGGCTTGGATGTCGCAAATTGTAATCAAGTTCTAACTATTGCAAGGACATGATTATATTTAGCCGCCATCACGCGCATTCACGCCACCTATGGATCGAATCGTGCCCAATGCGAAATAGTGTCGCAATAGACGTTGAGATTTGTCGCATAAACGCAGGTTGCTCGCGTGAACATTGTTCGCCGGTAGCGGTATACAAAGGATCAATCGATTTTCTCGACACTGCGACCGACTCGAAAGGAAACCATGATTTGCGGACGATCGCGAACCCTCACGTGGCTGGTTCTCATCCTGATTACATTCATCCCGTGGAGCATTGCAATGGCCGCCAAAGAGAAGGCGGCTGAAGTGGTGAAGCCTGAAATTGAACTGGGCGCGCCATTCGCCGACAACGCCGTTCTCCAGCGAAACACGGCTGTGCCGGTGTGGGGATGGTGCAAGCCCGGAGTGACCGCCACCGTTTCGTTCGCCGGTCAATCCAAAACCGCCACCGCCGATGAGCGAGGAAAGTGGATGGTGCGGCTGGATCCCTTGACCGCTTCATATAAGCCCGAAACGTTGACGATCAAGACGTCGGAAGGAAAAGAGCGGACGATCAAGAACGTCCTCGTCGGCGAAGTGTGGTTCGCGTCTGGGCAGTCGAATATGCAGTGGGTCGCCGCCAAGTCCTCGTGCGCGAAGCTGGAGATTAAACCTCATGACGGCGTAGCGCCCATCCGTGAGTTTCAAGTGACCAGTTGCTACGCCCAGCTGTTCCCCATCGAGCACGCCACGGGCGAATGGAAAAACGGCACTTACGGTGAGTACAGTGCGATCGCACTTTCCTTTGCCAACACGCTGCAGCAGGAGCTTGACGTTCCGATCGGCATTTTGAACTGCTCGTTCAGCCAGACACAGATTCAAGCGTGGACCCCACGAGAAGGCTTCCGCGACGGGAAAGATGACTACACCAAGGCGATCTATCAGAACATTCTGGAGAGCGATCCGCGAACTCCCGAGCACAAAGCGGCCTGGGAGAAGTACTATCAATCAGTAGAAGGCACCTTGAAGGAGAACGCCACGCGGGTTGAAAAGGGCGAAGCCGCCCAGCCGATCCCGAGTCCCACGCCGGGGAACCTCCACGACAATCGCGACCCGACCTGGCTGTTCAATGCCCGCCTGAATCCCGTCATTCCCTACGCAGTCCACGGCGCGATCTGGAACCAGGGCTACGCCAACATGAGCGAAGGGTTTAACTATTACAACAATCTCCACAGCCTGATCCGCGGCTGGCGGATTGCGTGGGACAGACCGGAACTTCCGGTTTACTTCCATCAATTCTACACCGCCGGCGACGGAAGCCCGTTGCCCGCGATCGGCGGTGCTAACGACATGCGATTCGCAACCTGGCTCGCACGCGACATCCCACATACCGGAATGGCCAGCCAGATCGATATCGGCGGCGCGATCCACTATCGCGGCAAAGCTTTGCCCGGGCTCAGGCTCGCGCTGCAGGCGTTGAAACACGAGTATCCCGACACCATCCTCCGACAAATACAAGGTGGGCCGGCATTGACTAACGGCGTCGGCGGAAAGGCAGCTGACCTCATTGCTGATGGGCCGATGTTTAAGTCGTACACGGTCGATGGCAATAAGCTGATCGTCACGCTCGAACACGCTGGCGGCGGCTTGGTCGTCGCGGAAACCAAAACCAGCACGCATGAAGGGGAAAAGGACGGCTTTGAAAGGCCAATCGTCATTCCCGACGGCGAATCGCAGGTCAAACTATTCTACCTCGCCGATGAAAAACGAGTGTGGCATCCCGCGACGATGAAAATCGACGGCGACAAGGTCATCCTGACCGCCGCCGGTGTTGCCTCGCCGCGCGGCGTTTCGTACGCTTCCGGGGGTATCGCTTGGCTGCCCAACCTGTATAACGCAGCAATGCTTCCGACGACGCCGTTCATCTACTACGACCAGAAGATGGTGACGGCGCAATCTTGGCCGGACCAGCATTTGCAAATCGCCGGTGAGGAAGCAGCACCCAACGTCTCTCAGCTTGAATACTTGCTGGGGAGGCTGCCGATTCTTTCATCGCAGTTTCGAGACAATGCGGTGTTGCAATCCGGCGAGCCAGTCATCATCTGGGGCGCGGCCGCACAGGGTTATTTGAAGGATATTCCTGATGACGCAGTCATTCGATTCAGTTTTAACGGAGTAAAGACATCGTTTCCGATCAACAAGACCGGCCCGAACGTCGTGAAGTTGTCGCCGGACGAAACCCGACGCGGGGACGAAGGACTTGAATGGCAGGTCACCCTGCCGCCCATGCCGGCCAGCAGCGAACCCAAAACGCTCACCGTTGAACTATTGATCGGCGAAAAGGTGATGCAGCAACGCATTTGCAAGAACATCGTCATCGGCGACGTTTGGTACGTCTCCCTGCCGGGCATGGCCGCCGAGAAAGCCAAGAAGACAGCAGCTGCAGAAGAAGTAGTTGTAGCCCCAATGGGCGATGTTCGAGTGATGACGCGCGGCTCAAAGTCGTCGACGATGAATTATCCATCCCGCTATACCGTATCGGTTTCAGAGAACCCTGACAGCCGTTTCGGCGCTGATTGGAATTCCGCCGGCGACAGTTTGGCCGGTTTCCTGGGCAAGCAGATTTACGCCCGCACTAAGCAGCCGGTGGGGATCATCTGCATGCAGAACTCCGCGGGTAAGGAAGAGGTGAATCCGTCCCTTAAGAGCTGGATTCCATTCATCGGTCTTAAGGATGCGCCAAGCCTGATGTCCGATTACAAGACGCTTGCCGCCGTCTCGCCGGGCAATGCGTTCTTCGACGCGAACGCCCGCCGTTACGTTGATGCATGGAAGGTGTACTGGTCGGATTACATTCCGACGATGATCGAGACCAAGGCGATTCCAGACGGCGTAGCGTGGGGTACGTATCCGAAATTGTCGTCCGAAGCCAAAACAGAGGCCTCGCAATCCTACAACTTGATGACGCACTCGTTCACGCCTACGGCATTGAAGGGAATCATCTTCGTCACGGGTCCTGACATGTTTACCGAAGATCAGGGCGCCAACTTTGGGGAACAGTTGTCAGCTTTGGCCAACTGCTGGCGTACCCGGTTTAGATCTCCAAAGGCGAGATTCTTTTTCACCGTCCCAGACAAGAAACTCGCGCCCAAGATCACCGCGCCCGGGAAAATCGACGGCCCGAGCACCGCGATCCCCGTAAACCAATGGCCCTCCACGGACAAAACCGGCCAGCAAGTACACAAGATACTTGAGCAGGCCGTCTCCGATGTTTACCGTTAACGTGGAACAGAGATGTGAGCGACCGTCTGCACCGCTCAGGATCAGGAATGACCTGCGGACGGTGATCAAAAGTTTGTAGGTGAGCACGCCTCACGAAGAAGCGGCCCTGCTTTGCAGATGGTTGACTAATTAGAACCAGCAACGACCCTTGCCTATTGGAAGTGAACGGTCGATCCGCCAGGAGAAAAGAACTTGCCCCAGCTTAACTTATCCCTGCTGAGCGATTCCATTCACTGGCACCAACGCCTCGGTTTGAACGGAATTACAATGTTCTGGATGGGCTTGTTCCTCTGCGCCACTTACTGCTGCCTTGAAGTGGGTGCGGCCACTCCGAATAAGACTTTAGCCGATACAGTGTACGAGCCTGCCAAGGATTCCTTCTATCGCAAGACGCAGGTCTTTGCGACATGGATCATGATCTGGAATGGTTCGACCGAGAAAGGTTGGTGGAAGGCGTCCGATTACCATGGCTGCAAGGTCGAGGTAGACGGCACTTGGCAATCCATCGATTGGAACAACAAGAGACACATCGACACGTACTGCCAGTCCATGCTGGACGCGGGCATCAACGTTATCCTGGTCGACTTCACCAATGGTTTTCGGTGGCAATGGCAGGCCGAGCGCGTCCAGCAGTTCTGTCATGATCACGGCATGAAATTCGCCGTGGCTTTCAATCCACAGGGCGGGAAAGAAATGGAAGTTGGCTGCGAGGCGATCTGGCAGCAATACGCGGCACCGGGCAAACCGCTGTCCGATAGCTATCTTTACAAGGACGGCAAGCCGCTGATCTTGCTCTATACAACGCGTGAGGGGTACAAAGGCAGCCTCGCGACAGAGGGGTCCTTTCGCACGAAATTCTCGACCGCCTGGGCCTCTGGTGAGGACTCAGAAAAGGACAAGTGGGGATGGCAACTCGATCCCGCAGTCGGTCCTGTCGCCTCGAAGGAGGCCATGTACTTAACCAGTTCCGTTAAGTTTGGAAGCCCCAAAACCCAGCCGGATGAATGGAGGCGAAATCTCTCCTGGCTGGACTACGGCATGATCATTGCCCGACGAAACAGCCCGAAATATGTGATCGTTGGATCCTTCGACGACGTGCATGAACGCAACGCGTGGCTGATCGCTGACACGGAAAACGCCCCTGCGGGCTGGCAAATGCGGGACAAAAAAGGAGCCATCAGTCCCGACGCCTATTACACCCGCGTCCGTGAATGGTTAAAGCGTAGCCCCTCCAGTGTTGAAGGCGGCTTGATCCCGGACGGCGCTTATCTGGTCCGTTGCTCGAACGGCAACCTTCTTGGAGCGAAGGAGATTCGACAGGCGAATTCGGAGGCCATGCTTACCCCTTACCGCGAGAGCATTGACGGTCTCATCTGGTTTTATCATCTCGGCGGAAACGATTATCGACTGGTCAAACTGAATGCAGGAATGTCCTTGGAATCGAAGAATTCCAACATCATCCTTAACTTAGACAGTAAGTCAGCCGCACAACGATGGAGACTTGAAAAGAACGAGCTGGGGTTTCGCTTTCTGAACCAAGCTAGCGGGGAGGCCCTTGCTTATTCCGTCGCCAATGTCATCACGGAAGCGCGAAGCGACTCTTCGTCCGTTCAGTTTTGGTCCGTGATCAAACAAGCCACCGTTGATGAACTTCAGGACAAGCCGGAAGGCGCACCCAAGACAGGAGCGCAAAACCCAGCCGGTAAGTAAACTTATTGACTCAGAGATTCAAAAGGTTTTGCTCACCAGGTCACACTGGCGGATTCAATCGGGTAGCATCACACCGGCGAACTTTCCGTCCGCGATTTTCGCAGTCGTGCGGTTTATCGCCAGTCGAGTTTTGCCGAATTGATGATGCGTTTGATGTCGGTCGCAATTAAATTACAGTTCCTGCGGTTTAAGAATTTGGAGTTGACATGCCCAGATCATTCATGCTTTATTGTTGGATGGCTTTGATCGCAATCACGATCGCTACCGGACCGGCTCAGGCCGGTCTGAAAACCTTGCCCAAGGGTGAATCGGTGATCGAAACGCCGGCGATCGGAGCGGGGCTTTGCGTCGACAACTTGTTTCAATCGAACATGGTCCTCCAGCGCGACAAGCCGATCTCAATCTGGGGTTGGGCCGCCGCGGGGGAAATCGTCACAGTGACGTTCGACGGCAAAGAGCAGTCCGCCACTGCTGCACAGGACCGTACTTGGAAGGTGACATTCCCCGCGTTACCCGCCAGCGAGCAGCCGCGCGTGATGATTGTTCAGGGCAAGGATCAGAAGCTAACACTGGAGAACATCCTGCTCGGCGATGTCTGGCTGGCCGGTGGACAGAGCAACATGGAGTTCCCGACCGAAAGAATCGACAACGGCGACCTCGAACTCGCGTCGGCCAACTTTCCAAATGTCCGCCTGCTGACGATTCCGCAAAACGTAAATCAGGAACCGGTCAACGTCTTTCCACGGATTGAGGAGTGGAGCGATTGGTCGAAACAACATTTCCATAAAGGGTTTTGGGAAGTCTGCACGCCCGAATCAGCGCGCGAGTTTTCCGGCATCGCCTATATTTTTGCCCGTCGGCTTTACATGGCTACGCACATTCCACAGGGCGTGATCAACATCTCGCGCGGCGGGACGGCCGTTGAGACATGGACGCCGATCGGCGTGCTCAGGTCTATCGACACGCCGGAGGTTAAGGCGTTGCTGGCCGGGTGGGACACCAAGGTCGCCCAATGGGATCCCAAGGTCGACCTGCAGCAGCGGATCGATCGCTTGCACGAGCGGATCAAGTCGGGCAAGGCACCTGCCGATGCAAAAGACCCAACCGAACTTGCACCCGGACCGACAGTCGACATGAATCGCCCGGGCAACTGCTTTGGTGGTATGTTCGGGCCGATCAGTGGATTACGGGTCAAGGGTGCGATTTGGCATCAAGGCTACAACAACGCATTCGGTGAAGAAACTACCAACGGCGACATGTACCGCCAAATCTTGCCCCACATGATCGCCGCCTGGCGTGAAGCGGTCGGCGATCCGGAAATGGCATTCGGCATCATCTCGCTCTGCACCGATGGTGAGCCGCAATCGCTCGAAAAGTTTTCAACCGGGTTGGCTGACAACGGCTGCTACATCCGCGAAGCCCAGTTCCAGACTTTCCTCGATCTGCGTAAGGCCGGCGATAAAAACATAGGCTACGCAAGCAGCTACGATCTGCGGCGGAATTGGTACCACCCGCAGATCAAAATACCAGCCGGCGAACGCATCGCCCGCTGGGCGATGGCGACTCAGTACGGTTCACAAATCCATTGGCTTGCGCCAATGGTTAAAGAAATGAAACTGGAGGACGGAAAGATCGTCCTGCAAATCGACGGCGACGCCGGTCCCTACAACGACGGCCCGATTTACGGTTTTTCCATTGCCGGCGACGACCGCAAGTTCTACCCTGCAACGGCTGGCTACCCAATGGTCGACGGGAAATCGACGAGTCACAACGTGATCCTGTTATCATCGCCGATGGTCGCCAATCCCAAACAATATCGATTCGCGTGGAACCGCAACCCGATGGCAAACCTGAAATCGACCGATCACACCGATCTGCCGATGCCCATCTCACGCAGCGACCATTGGACGATGAACGACCTGTACGAATCGTATGTGGGAAAGAAATCTCAGTCCCCCACCTCACTCGATCGTCAGGAACGTAACGCATTAAACAAGGCTTTACAGGCGGCTGATACCGCAAGGCTTGTTGAAGAGGCAAAAGCGTTCATACGCGACCATGAATCACCGAACACACACGCCAAGAATAAAGGGAAATAACTGTGATTGAAACCGGCTATATCGCGGCGAGACTAATCGGGCTGTTGATCGTTTTACTTTTCTGCCAGTCCGCAACGGCGGATACAACGCAGCCGTCTGCGACTACTGATTCGAACAGCAATTCAAATCCGAAACCGACTCACGGACTCGTCGGGCTTCGCCCGCTGCCCCGAACCGAAGCCGACCTCAAAAGCTCACACGGCGGTCCGTGGGCCGGCCTGCCGACCTACGAGCAGCAAAAGGGGAACTATCCTTTCGTCGCCGACAATCTGGATGTGGTTTCCCAGTGGATGGAAGGAGACTTCAAAACCAAACGAGGTTTCTTCGAATATTACTGGGGATTGGACCCGATCCACGACAGCCTCGTCCCCGAGGAAAGCCCGCTGGTCAAGGAAATCCACGACTGGGAATCCAAAAGCGGCGAGATCGAGCACATCCTGATCTGTCGTGAGTACGATCTGGCGATCCATCGAGGCTACAAAAATGCCAAGCCAGGCCCGTTCAAAGAAGACACGCGGATTCTCTTTGCTGAGGACGTCGACCAGATCCGCAAACTCTTTCGCGACGCGCATCAGAAGGGACTGCTCAAGCACGACAACTACAAGCTGATTCAGATGGTGCAGCAACCTTCATTCTTTGCTGACGACGAGCGGGTGCATCCCATCATTGCAAAATTTGACGGGGTTACGCTGGAAGTTCACCAGTTTAACCGGCATTGGCCTTTGGAAAAAGGTTGGGTCAAACCCGCCAAGGTGGTTAGCGGCGCGAAATGGACGATCGCGCAGGGCAAGGAATACATCTTCTACTTCGGCCCGATTATGTGGAAAGAGAAACGGTATTCCCCGTTCATCGAGCGCGATTGGCTCAGAACGTACTGGGCCGCCGGTCTGCCCAAGCAGGACCCGTTGGTCCATTACTACTTAAATATTTTCCCCAATGAGTCCGGCCGCGGGCGTCCGGTCGGTCCGGAGGCGGATCCGCATTCAGACCTCGGTTTCACGAAGTGGCTGATCGAGGAGATCAAAGGCATTCCGCATCCCAAGGATGACAAACCCGCCGGCAACTAACGGCCGTTCGGGCAGGCGATTTAACCGGATAAATCAGCGCGAAAGTGAATCACTTTTGAAGCGCCCGCCGCGAGTCTTCAAACGCGTCGGCGGCCATCTGCAGGTCTTGCGGCGTGTGGGCGGCGGATACCTGCGTGCGGATGCGGGCTTTGCCCATCGGCACGACCGGGTAGCTGAACGCCACGACGTAAACGCCCCGTTCGAGCATCAATTCCGCCATCCGAACCGCGACCGATGCGTCGCCGAACATGACGGGGATGATCGGATGCTCGCCGGGCAGCAGGTCGAACCCTTTACGCGTCATCGCCTCGCGGAATAGCCGGGTGTTGTCGATCAACCGATGGCGAAGCGCTCCGCTTTCGGTGACCAGCCGAATCGCCTCGCGCGAACCGCCGACGATTGGCGGCGGGAGCGTATTGCTGAACAAGTACGGGCGGCTCCGCTGGCGGAGCAAGTCGATCATCACCTGCCGGCCGCTCGTGTATCCACCGCTTGCGCCGCCGAGCGCCTTGCCCAGCGTACCGGTGATGATGTCAATCCGTTCGGTCACGCCAAACCGCTCCGGCGTGCCGCAGCCGTGCTCGCCGATGAAACCGACGGCATGCGAGTCGTCCACCATCACCATCGCGCTAAACTTATCCGCCAGATCGCAAATCGCGGGAAGGTTGGCGAACGAACCGTCCATCGAGAACACGCCGTCCGTCGCGATCAGGATCGTTCGCGCCCCGCCGGATTGGGCCGCCTGCAGTTGCGCACGCAGAACGTCGATGTTGTTGTTCTTGTAGCGAAACCGCTTGGCCTTACAAAGGCGGATACCGTCGATGATCGACGCGTGATTCAGTTCATCGGAGACGATCGCGTCCTCTTCACCGAGCAGCGTCTCAAACAGTCCGCCGTTGGCGTCGAAGCAGGAGGAGTAAAGAATGGTATCATCGGTGCCCAAAAACCGGCTGAGTTCCTGCTCCAGATCGCGGTGGTTCTGCTGCGTGCCGCAGATGAACCGAACCGACGCCATGCCATATCCCCAGCGGTCCAGCGCGTCGTGGGCGGCCTTGATGATCCGCGGATGATCGGCCAGTCCAAGGTAATTGTTGGCGCACAGATTCAAAACCGATCGCCCGCCGGCCACGCCTACGTGCGCCTGTTGCGGCGACACGATCATTCGCTCGCGCTTGGTCAAACCGGCGGAATCGATCTCGCTTAGAACCTGTTGAAAGTGCTGTTTGATCCGGTCGTTCATCCCCGTTTATCCTTCCGCCCACGTGAGGACGACCTTGCCGCTTTCGCCGGACTTCATCGCGGCGAATCCTTTTTCAAATTCGGTGTAATGCAGCCGGTGCGTAATCACCGGCTCGATGTTCAGGCCGCTCTGCAGCATCACGGTCATCTTGTACCAGGTTTCGTACATCTCTCTGCCGTAGATGCCTTTAATCGTGAGCATGTTGAAGATGACCGAGTTCCAATCGATGCTCATCTCCCCGCCGGACGGAATGCCCAGCATCGCGATGCGCCCGCCGTGACACATCGCCGCGATCATCTCGCGGAACGCCTGCGGATTGCCGCTCATTTCCAACCCAACATCAAACCCTTCCTTCATACCCAGTTGCTTCTGCACATCTGGCAGTTTTTGCGAACGGACATCGACGGTGACATCGGCCCCCATCTTCCGGGCCAGATCAAGGCGGTACGGATTCACATCGGTGACGACGACAAACCGCGCCCCCGCGTGTTTCACCACCGCCGCCGCCATGCAGCCGATCGGGCCGGCGCCGGTGATCAGCACGTCTTCACCCAGAACATCAAATGAGAGCGCCGTATGCACCGCGTTGCCGAACGGATCGAAGATCGACTGCACATCCCGCGAGATCGGCGGGTGCGGCTGGTGCTGATGCTCATGCACCCACACATTAGTCACCGGCAATGCGATGTACTCCGCGAATGCGCCCGTGCGGTTTACGCCAACGCCCTTGGTGTCTTTGCACAAATGCCTGCGCCCTGCCAGGCAGTTGCGACATCGGCCGCAAACTAAATGGCCTTCGCCGCTGACGATATCGCCCTCATAAAAGTCATGAACATTCGCGCCAACACCGACAATCTTGCCCACGAATTCATGGCCGACGACCATCGGCACGGGGATGGTTTTTTTCGCCCACGCATCCCAGTTGTAAATGTGAAGGTCCGTTCCACAAATGCCGGTTCGCAGCACCTTGATCAGGACGTCGTTAATCCCAATCGTTGGTTCGGGTACATCGCTGAGCCACAGGCCCGGCTTGGATTCTTGTTTGACCAGCGCTTTCATGTCGGGTCGCTTTCCGTTCGCACCGCAGGCGATCGCTCGCCGAGCGGTCAATGTACCATCTGTTCATTGAGAGGAAATTACGTGAATATATCCTCGCACCGCCCAGGTAACCAGCCGGCGCGATTCTGGGTAGTGAGTCAGTTTGAAAAACTCGACCGTACCACGGGCCTCCGGCCCGTGCTGATAGAGCGTGAACCTGAGAAAATGAACGTCCTTGGTATTCCTAATCGTCGGCACGGGCCGGAGGCCCGTGGTACGGTCGAGTTCCCCACGCAAGGCATTTCAAAATTCCAGACTGAACCACTACCCGATTCTGATGGTCTCAAAAATGGCGTTCTTCATTGCTCGGTTGTTCGCCTGTATTAGAATAGACCCGCCACAATGCGTCGTTTTATCGCTTGAGCGGCCAGGAAAGTAGTGAGCCCACACGATGTTCGAGTTTCTCGCCAATTCTTCGATTGAACAGGCCCGCAGGAGCCGGGCGGTCTGGCGACGTAAGCTGGCGATTTTGGTCGCCGTCTTGGTTCACTTCCTGATCATCCTTCCGTCCCTCGTTCGATTTTCGTGTGCTAACGATACCGATGTCGTTCACGATCGCCCGCTCGGTTTGCCCGGGGGAAGCGGCGATCGGATCGCCAAAGGCACGCCCGGCGGAGTCGAAGGCGGGAAAGGGAATGCTTCGGGTAAGCAAGCCGCACAAGTCATCCGCGTGCGAACGAATCCCGACCTGTTCAAGCAGGCCGGCGATATTCGGCGCTCGCGATCGCCGTTCATGCAGCGGATGAACCCCGACCAACTGCTCGCGATCCTCAAGAACAATCAGGACGGCGGCTTGGTCGGTACCGATGGCGCTGCGCTTGCGCAAGCTACGTTAGATAACGCCGCCGGTGAGTTGTTCGGCGAGGCCGGTCCGCTTGGTTTGCCCGGCGGAACGGGCGCGGGGAAGACCGCCGCCGGCTCGCCGTTCGGCAATCGCGTCGGGGCGAAGCTTTGGCTCTACCGCGTGAAGTACGACGGCGATAGCTGGGACGCCAACCCCGCCGCCCTGCCGGCGCTGCTCCGCGAAGTTCATAAGGCGCTCAATGTTCCCGTGTCTGACTCGCAGCAATTGATTAAGCTGGCCAACCTTCCCAATCACAAGGGCGCCAACTTCCCATCACTGTTGTTCATCACTGGAACGGACGGCGTTAACGCCTCCGACACCGAATGCAAGAATCTCCGCGAGTATCTCACCAACGGCGGACTCCTGGTGGCGGATTCGTCCGGCGGATCGTTTGAAAAACAGTTCACCCAGTTTATGCACCGCGTCCTGCCCGGCTCGCGATTCCGCAACATCGAGTTTGATCACCCCGTTTTCCGCGGCCCGATGATGCCCTACCAACTCACGCACGGCTGCCCCATCTATCGCGAGCACGGTTCTAACGAAGCCCGAGGCCTGTTCGCCGAAGACGGCCGGTTGATGGTCTTTCTCTCGCCCGGCGATATGGGCAGCGCCTGGGCCGTCACGCAGTTGGGGAAAAAGCGCGGCACGGTGGAGATGGCGTTTCAGATGGGGACGAATGTCGTCGCTTATAGCTTGCTGACGGTGCATGATCTGCGGGAGAAGTAAAAGAGCTACTTCGGCAACTCGTGCACGATCGCAATAATCCCGCCGGCACGGCTGATCGCTTCGTAGACGCCTCGGTAGCTTTTGTAGGGGAGCGATTTATCGCACATCAGCCGAACTTCGGTTTGCGAGCCGATTTTTTCATGCAGCAAGCTTGTGAGTTCGCGCTCCAGCGCACTGGCGCTGCCGACGGGTTGGCCGTTGAGGTACATTTCTCCCTCCTTGTCGATCACCACGACGGCCGCTGCTTCAGACTTGGTGGTGCGCGGGAGTTGCGGGACGTTCAGGCTGAACTTCTCGCGCATGAACGTCGACGTGAACATGAAGAAGAAGATGATGAGGAATGCAATATCCGCGAGACTGATCATCTTCGTCTCGCGGATCGGTTCATTTCGGCCGCGACGAATCTTCACGACGCTCCTCCGAAATAACCACGATGCCGCCAGCCCGCTGGACGGCGTACAGAATTTCCGCGTTCCGCTGGAATGACAAATCGTCCTTGGCAAATACCGCCACCGCTCGGTCTTCCTCGCCATGGGCTTCGGACAGCAGCGTGGCCAAGTCGAACTCCAGCGTTTCAAGTTTGGCTGGTGCGCCGTTGAGCAACAAAGTCGCTTCGCCCGCCTCGATCTTGATCTGCTTGCTCGCGATCCGGCTGGGATCGCCGGAGGCCGTCGGCATGGGCACGGTCATCGCATAGTTATGTCGGAACGTCGACGCGACGAGGAAGAAGATAATGATCTGCCACGCGATATCCGCCAGCGCAATAAACGGCACATGCGGCGGCGTGCGACGGCGGGTGCCAAATCGCATCGGCTACCGCCTTTCCTTGGCCAAGCGGTCGATCAGCTTTTCCACCAGCGAGGTGGCCGCGCCCTGCACTTGCAACACAAAGCGGTTCACGCGGGACGTGAAATAGTTGTATTGGACGGTCGACAGCACCGCGACGATCAACCCGCCGGCCGTGCAGGTGAGCGCCTCGGCGATCCCGCCGGCGACTTCCTCCGGGCTCATCGCGCCCGACGTGCGGATCATCGTAAACGCCTTGATCATACCCGACACCGTGCCCAGCATCCCCAGCATCGGCCCGAGGCTGGCGGTGGTGGCCAGCACGGTGAGGTTCTTCTCCAGGAAATCGACGACGAAGCTGCCGTGGTCTTCCATTGCTTCGACGATGCCTTCTTCAATTTCCTCCGGCCGTTTGCCGACGCGTTCGAGGAATTGCAATTTGTGCAGGCCGATCAGAATCGTCTCGGCCACCGGGCCTTCGGTTTTCTGGCAGATGGCTTTTGCCGCGTCGATGTCACCGGCGTCGAGGGAGTTGGATACTTCGCGCAGGAGTGCTTCCGCGTCAATATCCGCATTGCGGAGCGTGAGCCAGCGCTCCAAGGCGACGGACAATCCGATGATCGAGCAGGCGACGATCGCCCACATCGCCCAGCCGCCCTTCATGATCAGATCAAGCACGCGTGTTCTCCTGGCAAATCTGCAGGCCTGAAATCAATCGTCATCCTGAGGTACGCCGAAGGATCTCGAACGTCGAAAGCCGCTCGCAATTCGAGATCCTTCGGCGTACCTCAGGATGACGAATTCTGACCCTGCCCGTTACATCCAATTGCTCACCGCGCAATATCCTTCGGCACACCTCAGGATGACATGTTCGGCATTCGGTCCGCATCATTCAGTCGACGATTCTACACAAACCCAAGCTTCTTTCGCCCCTTCGGCAGAATGCGGGAGCTATCAGTGCCCAGGAATTGTTCGAGCACAGTCGCGTAGCAGTCGCGGAAATCGACGTTGTAAACAAGGTCGCCATCGTCGAGTTTATCGAGCTTGGGGTATTGACCGTACATCCCGCCGTTCACGCCGCCGCCGGCGAAGAACATGATGCTGGCGGCGCCGTGGTCGGTGCCGGCGTTGCCGTTTTCCTTTACGCGCCGGCCGAACTCGCTGAAGCACATGCAGAGCACGTCCTTATCGCGGTTCTCGGCCTTCAGATCGCCCAGGAACGCGGCGATCGCCGCGCTGTACGTCGCGTGCTGTTTGGCGTGACCTTCGGCTTGCTTGGAGTGCGTGTCGAACCCGCCGAGACTGATGTAGAACAGCTTCGTGCCGCAGTTTTCCACGATCATCTGCGCGAACACCGCCATCCCCTGGCCGATGCGCCCTTCGGGGTACGCCACCTTGGGCGTGCGCGGGTTTTTCAGCATCTTCTTGATCAGCTCCGTCCCCTTCACCAAATCCTGTCCGGTGGCCATGATCACTTCGTCCGGCGAAATCGCGCTCGTGCCGTCGGCACCGTGGCCCATTTCGTCCATCGGCGGCGTGTCGCCGTTTTTCATGTCCTTGTACAGCGTGCTGATCGCGACCGATTCAGGCTTGCCGTTCTTGGGGTAGAAGTCATCGATCGCGTTGATGCTGATCGCCGGCGCTCGGCCGCTCTTGAGTAGCAGCGGGCGGTTCTGGCTGTAGTGGACGATCGGCACGACCGATTTGTTGCCCGCCATCTTAGACTTCTCGTACCATCGCCCGAGCCAGCCGGTGTTGAACTCGCCGCCCGGGTCGCCTCTGTGCCAGATTTCCATGCTCTTGAAGTGCGATCGGTTGGCGTTGGGATACCCCACGCCTTGCACGACGGCCAATTCTTTATTCTTGAACAGACCATGAAACGGCGCGAGCGACGGATGCAGCCCGACCATGTCGTCGAGCATCAGCACGTCGTTCTTCGGGATCGCCAGCGTCGGCCGCGCCAGCGCGTAGTTCGGGTCGCCGATCGGGATAACGGTGTTGATTCCGTCGTTACCGCCGTTGAGTTCGAACACGACAAGGATCTTGTCGCGCGTGGCCGGGTCGTTTTCAGCCGCCCGGGCGTGGGCAAGGTTCATGAGCATCGCAGGCACGGCACTGCCGATTGCGACGACGCTCACGCCGCTGCGAAGGAACTCTCTGCGTGAGAAGATCATGGCAAGTCTCCCGTAAAAGGCGTTAGCAAAGTTGATACTGAGGCGAACACATCACCAGCCGGATCAGCCCGCGGATTTTCGCTTCCCGCTCACCGGCGGGCAGCCGTAACACCGGCCCGCGCGTGCCGGCGGTTAAGAACGTGCTGACAGTCGCCCGCAGCTTGGCCGGCGGTTTGCGGTGCAAGAAGCGGACGCAGAATTGATCGACCAATTCGTCGTTATCGCTGATGAAATTATCCTTGATGATGCGGTTGGTATCCAACCCGCACACGGCCCCGCCGTGCCCGCGGTTGACCATCCCGCGCACCATCCGGATGCGTTCCAGCAGCGTAAACGTGCTGATCCACGCCTCGCCGCCGGCCCACCCCGAAACGTCCGGCGGATTGTAGATGTCCATTCCCATGGCAGAGGCGGCGTCGGCGTAGTCCTGCACTTCGGAGATCGAGCCGTTAAGCGACCTCACCGTGCCGACCACAAACTCGATCGGATTCTTTATATGGTTCCCGATGTTCTGCTCGGCAAAAAACGCCGGCGACTGAAACATCGCCTTCACGACCGCGCGGATCTCGCCGTCGGTGGCCATGTAAGCGGCCACCAGCGGCTCGATGTCGGCGTCGCTCGGCTCCTGATTCACAAAAAACATCCACAGCTTGCGGCTGACAAACGTCGGCGTTTGCTTCATCGATACCAGCCTATTCACCACATCGTCGCCGTTGAGCGGGCCGGTGATACCCAGCAATGATTTATCTCCGCCGTCATGCTTATCAGCGTTAAAACTAAATTGTCTCTCGCCGAGATTCCAACCCGTGAACGCCCTGGCCACTTCCTGTACATCTTTTTCGGTGTAGTTTCCGAATCCGAGCGTAAACAACTCCATCAATTCGCGGGCCCAGTTTTCGTTCGGCTTGCCTTTGACGTTTACGTTGTTGTCCAGCCAGATCAGCATGGCCGGATCGCGCGCCATGGCCAGCACCAGATCGCGGAACTTGCCCAAGGCCAATTCACGCAGCGTGTCGATCTGATTCGCCATCATGCGCGTGTTATTCACCTTGCTTATGGCGGTGGCGAAGTGGTTGTGCCAGAAAAGCGTCAGCTTCTCGCGAAAGAGGTTGGGCGCGTTGAGCATCCGCAGCATCCACCCCGCTCGCAGGCCGCGCCCGTCTTTGAGGAAGATGTCGCCGATGGCGTTGGCTGCGGCTTCCTGGCGGCTTAAGGGGCGATCGAGTTGCTGCAACATGCCATCGAGGGTGGGACGCAAGCCTTTTTCGCTCGCCGCGACAATTTCGTCGATCGTCGGGCCGAGCGTACCCCGGCGAAGCAGATGGGCCACTTGAGGGTCGAAGTCGATCATCGTGAAATCCGTTTACGTTTTTCAACGCCGCCAGTTCAGTGACAGTATTGTAAAATGCCGGTCCGTCTCTACCTTAATATAGCAGCCGCAGAGGGTTGTTGAATGACTGAAGGCAAAAAATCGTGTCAAATCAACGAATCGCATTTTAGCCGGTTACTGTCGCAATTCGGCCTTGCGGAATGATTCGACAACCGCAAGGCGTTTACTCAAACTGGATGACCGATGAGCCAATCCCGCTCCGATCGTGTACTGGTATGGTTTCTGGCGGCAGGATCGATGCTGGCCGGTACGTCGGCGAGCGGGCAGACCACCGCGCCGTCGGAGCGTGAGCAGCGGCTGGCGGGCCGGGCGTCGGCCAAGCTCAACGCCGACGCGGCCGACCTGTATCGCTCAGCCGACACCACCTACCTCGTCGGCGACCTCGGCCGGGCCGCCGAGCTTTATCGCCAAATCCTCACCCTGATCCCCAACTCCATCTACACGATCCGCGTAACCACCCGGCTGGGGGATTGCGCTTACGAATCCAAGGCGTATGACCAAGCCGTCGAGCACTACCGCCGCGCCGCGCAGCTATCGGCCGGCGTGACCGATTTGGAAGAGCAAACCGCCGGCGTGCGGGCGGATTTCATGGTCGGGCAATCGCACCTGATCGCCAAGCAATACGCGCAGGCGTTCGGCGCGTTCCGCCGATTCATCGACCGCCACCCCGAAGACACGCTAGTCAACCGCGCCTACCAAGCCATAGGCGACGCGCACATGGCGCTTGAACAATTCCAGCAAGCCCTCGACGCCTATCGCATGGTCGGCACAGTATTCGACAAAGCCAGCGCCGCCCACAAGCGCCTCACGCCCGGCCAGCGCTTGTACCTGCGCGTAAACGATGGCGACGTGAACATCTCGGATACGCCCCGCAGCGTGTTCGCCAAAATCACAACCACATCCGGCGACGAAGAGCGCGTGGAGCTTCGCCCGCTTGGATTACACAACCCCGTTTTCGTCGCGACCATCCCGACCGGGCTCGGCCAGGCGATCCGCAGCGGCCGGCTGAATGAGGCGTTTGCGCCCGAGAGCGAAGACAAGATTCGCGCCATGCTCGTCAGCGCCGACAAAGCCCAAGCCGCCGCCGGCGATCGGGCGAAGGATTTGGCCGAGCTACAGCGTCAGGGCGCCGCCGCCGACCCGGCCGGCTTCGAGAAAAACCGCACCGCGCTGACCGCCGAGATCGAACGCCTCAATCGCCAGGCGGTGGATGAGCGCAAGCAAGCATGCGCCGCGATCGACAAAGGCTTTAGCGGTTTGGAAACCGTGCTAAGCGAGTGGTCGCCGGAACTGGCCTTGCCGGCCGTCAAGGCGCGGGCTGTTGCACCGTCCACGGGCCCAACGACGCGCGAGGCGTCGTCTCCCGAGTCGCCGGATGGTATGGTTGATTCCGCGATGGCCGAGGCGCTCGCCCGGCCGATCGGCGCGGACGCCGAAGAATTATCCGCACCGGATGCGTCCCGTCGCGGGATGACGCAGGCGGAGATCGACCGGATTCGGACCGAAGTCGCCGCTGCGCCCACCGAATTGCCGATGTTCGATAAACGCCTGACCGCCTTGTCGATCTGGCAGCGATCGCTCGCGCGGCAGTTCCAACGGCTTGAGATTAACGGCAGCGACACGATCAAGGTCGAATACATCGACGAGATCGGCCCGAACGGTCCAAACAACCCGGCTAGCGCGCTGCGCACCGATACCGTCACGGTCGCCTCGGACGCACAAATCGCCATCCTGACCCCCGACGGCTCACAGGCGATCAGCCAAGCCGTGCTCGGCGGCGACATTCTGCTTCGCGTGAGCGACGCGGATCGCGACCGTACCGACGGGCGCGATACGATCACCGTCGTCCTAGGCGCAATCGCTCGGCAGGACGAGCGGATGAACGAACTTCGCAGCCAGACGTCGGCCAAGCCGCCGGTCAACGCGCAGCCCGAAGCGCGCCAAACGCCCGGCCAGGTGGCTGCCCCCGCGACGCGCCCGGTCACCACCCAGCCGCTGGTGATCGAAAACATGCCCAGCCTGACCGTCACGCTGACCGAGACCGGCCAGCACACCGGCGTGTTTGAACTGCCGCTGGCCCTTGCGCCGTCGGGCGTCAGTTTGAACGGTGAGTCTTTGCCGCTCGATCCGCAAAAGCGCCTGCGGTTGGCGTACGATGACGAGGTTGGGGCGCGCCATCCCGACCACTTCGTACTCGCGAACTCGATCGACTGCGTTGAAGACCGCGGCGGTAGCGTGGCGGCGGTGCAGTATCGGCTGACACGGCTCGACCTGCAGGCGCGCCTCGCCAGGGCCGTCGCGTCCGGCGAAATCGGCAAGATTTATCTGCAACTCGGACTCGACTCGCGCGGCAAATCCTACCTCAACGCCGCGCAGGCTGACTGCCGGGATGTGGCGCAACTGGCGGGCAAATCCGATCTCGGGGAAGAGGCGTTGTATCGGTCCTGGCAGATTTACTTTTACGCCGGCCTGCTTGATGAATCCGTCGCAGCGGCCAATCGGCTGATTCAATCCTACCCGCTCAGTGAATACTGCGACGACGCGATGCTGGCGATCGGTCAGGCGTCTCTTGAACTGGGTAAGAAAGCCAACGAGGAAGCCCTCGCCGCCGGCAAGCCCGCCACGCTCAATCGCGATCTGCAGCGCGCGGTGAATCAATTGGATGCGATGGTGACTAAATACCCCAGCAGCGCGCTAGCGCCCGAGGCGCTGTTCCTGATCGGCCAGGCGAAAATCTCAGCTGGGCAAACTGGTCTCGATGCGTTTGAACGACTGGCCAAGTCATTCCCTGACAGCGGCTTCGCTTCGCGCGGGTTGATTCAGGCGGCGGACTATTACGTCTCGATCGCCGACTATCGCCGCGCACAAGAGTACTTCAGCCGAGTGCTGGTTGATTACCCCGACAGCCCGCAACGCGGCGACGTGCTGCTGCGTAACGGCGTTTGCCAGTACAAGCTCGGCCAGAACGCCGAAGCGCTGCGTACGTTCTACCAGATCGCCGAAGACCACAGCGGCACGGACCTGGCCGGCCAGGCGAAGAAATACATCAGCACCATCAATCAATCCCGCGGAGAATCAAAATGAGGACTTTGCCTTTCGTCTCTAGCGTGATGGTGTTCGTGGTGTTGACCAGCGGCGTTGCCGTCGCGCAGAACCGGCGTGAAGGACAAAAACAAGCGCCAGCACCCTCCAGCACCGCCGATCTATTGAGAGACGCGCTGGAAGCCAAGCGGCGCGGCGATTTGCCCAAAGCCACCAACCTGTTCGCCGCTGCACAAAAGTCGAAAGAATTTGCAAACGCTCGCCCGCCGGTGGAACTTATTTTCGCGGTCGGCGATTTCTACTTCGGGCAGTCGTCCCCGGAATCGTACGCGCAAGCGCTGGCCACCTACGATCTGGCCGCCACGGTCTACGGCAAGGAATTGCCTGCCTTCCAGTTCGCCCAGATGCGCGCCAAGCGAGCGGAAGTCCTCGGCTGGCTGGGCAAGACGGAACTGGCTCGGGACGAGATCAATTCCATCCGGCAGACCTACAAAAACGAGCGTCGCCCGAATTTGATCGCCGACCTCGCCAGCGCCAACCTACAGCTGCTTGCCAACCAAGGCGACGCCGCCCGCGAGGCGCTGCTTCCTCTGACAGAATTGAACGATGACGTGATTGCCCCATCGGCGTTGTTCAGTCTCGGGCGTGCTTATGTGCAGTTGAAGCAGCCGGAAGAGGCGATCAACACCTTTCGCCAGTTGTGGAGCAGGTACGGCGAGTCGGAATTCGTCAAGCAGGCCGTCTATCTCATCGGCAAGGTGTATTTCGATCGCGGCGATTTCATGGAAGCCCGCAAGCTGTACGAAGCCTGCGCCGTTGTCGGTGCGGCCATGCAGCGAAAAGTCCGCGTCGGCGACGAACTGATCGTGAAAGTGTCCGATCCCGATTACTTCGCGCGGACGCGATCTCAAACACTGTCTGTTGCGATCAACGCGCCGTCCGGCGATCTGGAAACGTTGCGCCTGGAGAAAAACCCGGTCAGCGATCAGCTCTACGTCGGCCGAATCCAGACGGCGCTGCTGCTTCCCAAACCCGGCGACGGGCAACTGCAGGTGGCGGGCAATGACGTGATCGAGATTTCATACCAGGGCTTGGCGGGTAAGCCGTATCAGGTGCAGGTGGTGGATGACGGCGCGATCCAAGTCGATAGCGTCGCTTTGCCAGCGCCCACGCCGCGCCATGAGCGGACGATGGCAAAAACGCCCGCTAAATCCGCGCGGCGCGACGAAGCTGCCGATTTGATCGTCATCCCCAGCGCCAAAGTCGGCAGCGGCGCGGTCTCGCCGGGCAGCCCGGTTTATGTGCAGATCGTCGACGGCGATCTCGACACCACCGACAAGCCCGATACCGTCACTGCGGAAGTGGTCGCATCACTCAAGGGAAAAGAAACCGATACCGTCACGATCAAGCTGACCGAAACCGGCGCTCGCACGGGCGTGTTCACCGGAATCGCCAATACCGAACCGCTGGCCGCCGACGCGAGCGCCTCCAGCGAAGCCGACGGTCGGCGGGCGTATTTCGCGATCGATGACAACACCAGATCCTTTTGGAAGCCCAAGCCCAATACGCTAAAGGAAGGTCAAAAGCATTTCCTGGAGATCAACCTCCGTCAGCCGGCCGAGCTCGGCAAGCTGACATGGGGTCCGGGCGAAGCAGCGATCGCCAATTCGCCAACTGCGATGCGCGTCCTCCTGCGCGGCGATGACACTGACGTCACCTTCAACGTCAGCGGCAAACCCAAGCCCGTCGATAACATCGTCGATTTGAAGAAGACGTTCGCCCGCATCGTCCGGCTAGAATTTGACGGCTTCAGCGGCGACGCCCCTGCCATCGGCCAGATCGTCATTACCGATTCGGCCGGCAATCGGCTGATCCCGACTGACATCGATCCAAGCTCCCCCGATCGAAAAGACAAGCTCGCGTTTGACGTCGGCCATCAGGTGTTTGCCGGGTATGTGGACGAAGAAAACGAATCCCCCGGCCGATCGATCACCCGCGAAAGCCGCAAGCTCGGCGTGCAATACCACGACGCTTCGCTGGCGCTTGCCACGTCCGATGGAGACGACGCGAACCGCCGGCTGATACCTGCATGGCGGCTCGATCGCGAAGGCCGGCAAACCATCGTTATCAATGACGCCGACGCCGACACCACCATTCAGCCCGACTCGCTGAAGATCATGGTTTACACCGAGAGCGGCGATTCTCAAGAACTCACCGCGACCGAAACCGGCCCCGCGACCGGCGTGTTCGCCGCAGCACTGCCGCTGGCCTCGCAGGCTGACGCCAAAGACAACCCGCGCCTGCTGTATGTCGCAGAAGGCGATCTGCTCTGGATGCGCTATCTCGACGACCGCAACATGTCGCCGGGGTATCGCACGTTCCGCCACAACTGGGTGATCGAAAACCGCCCGACCGTTGGCGATTTCCTCCCCCGGCCACTGATCACGACGGCGTGGCCGTTCGAGGTGAAGCCCACCACTGACGGGGAAATGCAGGCGGTCGCCCGGCAGCCGGGGCGCGGGCGCGTCATGATTGAATTCGCCGACGCGGACGCCTTCCCCAACGCCTCTGCCAGCGCTACCGCTACCATCAACGCGCTGCTCAGCGATACCAGCACCGAGATTGTCCTCAAATCCGCAGGCAAGGGCGTTGCCGGCCGGCCGTTGGATTTGATCCTCGGCGACAAGGAAACCACCAGCCGCGTCGATGCTGCGCAGGAAGACAATGACGAGCCCAATCCCAAGGCCAAGCCCAACAAGCGCACACCGCGCGTGAGCGCCGGCAGCGAAATCAACGTGGCCGGTGATGACATCGTGCGTATCGCCGTGCAGGACGGGCACATCGGCAGTTCCGACTCCGCCGTGCGCGACGTGATGGATGAGCAGGCGGTCAAATCGTATTTCGCGGCTCCTGATGAGCGAACGAAAGAACTCGTTCCGATCATCAAGTTAAGCGATCCGATTCGCCGAATGACCAAACGGCAGCAGGATCGCCTGGCCGACCTGAAAACCGAAATGGGTCTTCGACTGCTGGCAAGTCGGCTGACCGGCGAGCAGTTGACGGAGTACGCCAAAACAATCGAAGCCCGCCTGGTGAAAACGCCCGCCAGCAGCGAGTTGGCGACCACACTTCGTCGCCAGCAGGTGGCGGTCGTTTCCGCGATCGAACTGAACACCAGCCGGATCGAGCGACTTAAGGCACTGGGCGCGGTTGAAGCCAAGGCATTTCCCGCGACGCGCCCGCCCGACGACGAAGCCGCGCCAGCCGGCAAAATGCGCGAGTTGCTCGTCGATGGTCCGATCATTCCCGATCGACCGTTCGTCGTTCTCATCAACGACGCGGACCTGACCGGTGAGAAAGTTGACGTGCGCGTCCGCAGCCTCGGCGGCCGGTTGGTGCAATCGCTGATGGTGCAGGCGGATCGTCAGCCCGATGGCACTTACAAAGCCGTCATCGCCACGCAGCGCAGCAGCGAGAAGACTGAATCCGGCGCGCTCGCCGTTCTGCCCGGCGGGCAGGTCATGGTGGAGTATCGCGACAATTCCAACCCCGCCGGCGTTTCGGCCGATCGGGTGGAGTATCTGGCGCTAGCCGGCGATGCGACGATCCGCAGCGTCAACGCCAACTACGTCGACGACGTCTCGCAAATCCGCCTCGGCCAGCAGGTGTATCTCGAAATCATCGACCGCGACGCAGACCGCAGCAAGGCGCTCGATACGATTCTGGCGACCGCCGTCAGCAGTCGCGGCGATAAGCTGCAAGTGATGTGCAGCGAAACCGAACCGCACAGCGGCGTGTTCCGCGGCACGTTCGTGACGGACTTCGCCGACCCGATCGCCGGCGACGACGTCCTGCAGGCCGGCTATGGCGAATCGTTGACCGTCACTTACAACGATTATCTGCGTCAATCGCCGGACTCACCGATCGAGAAATCACTTTCCATCCGCGTGCGAGGCGGCAGCGACGGGCGGATCGAAGCATTCAGCCGGCAGTTTCAGGATTCCAAGGAGGAGATGCAGTTGTGGTACCGAACGGGTGAAGCCGCGTATCAGGTCGGCCGCAAGCTCTATCTTGCAGGCGCGATCGCCCGGGCCGAGGAGTATTTGTCGGAGTCGACGGATTATTTCGTCGCCGTGGCCGACCGCTTTCCGGATGATCCGTTAGCCGCCAGCAGCAACTACTACTTGGGCAACATTCAATCGCTTCGCGGCCGGCATCGGGAAGCGCTGGCGCGGTTTCAGGAAGTGGTCAGTCGATGGCCCAAGAGCGAATTCGTCGCCCGGGCGAGGTTTAAGATCGGCCAAGCCTACGAAGGCCTCGGCCAGTTTGATCTGGCGGCCGACGCGTACGTGCTGCTCACCTATCATCACCCGCAGGATGAAAACGTCCCGCTGGCGATGATCCGCATGATGAACCACTACGCCCGCAACGAAAACTGGACCGACGCCGTCGGCATCGCCCAGCGGTTTGTGACCAAGTTCCCCGCCCACGATCAGGCCGGCGCGGTCGCCCTCAAGGCCGGGCAATGGCTCACCGTCAGCGGCAGCGTGAATGAAGCGATGGCGTGGTACACGTCGGCGGAAAAGACGTTTGCCACCAACGATCGCGACATGCCCGCGCTGCTCTACTGGCACGCGGCGACGATGATCCAAGGCGCGAAAGTCGGCAAACAAGGCGAGCGGGCGGACAAGATTCGCGAACTGCTCAACCGTGTGGTTTACGATTACGGACGGAGCGAGTATTCATCGCTGGCGAAAGTGGCGTTGGATCAGATCAACCAGAATAATTGACCTTTTTAACGCTGATGTTGAATCGCCGAACCGTCTCCATAGCCCCTCGAATTAGCGCGATCGCATTCGCGCTAATTTCTCTGCTGGCAGCATCAACCCTGCACGCCGAGGACGCGGCCGCCCCGGAATACGAGTTCAAGCGCATCGCCAAACTAGTGCAGACTGCCGCTCCGGGGCAGGATGTCGTCGAAACGCTCTACCAGTTCATGGAGAAATATCCGCGCGACCCACGCGGCGATCAGGTGCAATTGTGGGTCGGTCAGGTTCAGCAGAAACGCAAGTTTCATAATGAGGCGATCAAGGAACTGGGCTACGTCATCCGCGATTTTCCGAGCAGCCCGCTGGTGACGCGAGCCTACCGCCTGCAGGCCGCCAGCTACGCGGCGATCGACCACCATAAGGAAGAAGCCGACTGCTTTAGCGCGATCATCGATCGCAAGCCGCGCGATTTCAAAGCCGATCCGGAAGCCTCTGCGCTCTTTCGCGAAGCCTCGATCTGGCTGGCCGATCAGGCGATGCAGCGGAAGCCTCCCGGCGTGGAAATCGCCGTCGCACTCCTTACGCAACTGCCCGAACAACGTGAGGCCGTCACGCGGATTGTGGAGGTGTATGCTTCTGTCGAACAGTTCGACAACGCCCTCAAGGCGATCGAACGGCTGCCCGATTCAGATCGACTGCTCGGCTACCAACTACTCACCCGGCTGTACTCCGCCCGCCCGGGAGTAACGAACCTTTTCAACGTGCTCGGCCGGCTTTTGGACAAGGAAAAGCCGTCGGATTCGATCGACCCGTTGGTGCAGAACCTCGTCGCTGCGATCGGCGGGAAGGGGTCGGAGGATCATCACAAGGCGCTTAGCCGGGTGATCGAGCGTTATCCGCGACTCAAACGCTGGGCGGAATACGAAATCTGCAAACTCGATCGAGCGAGCGACGTGGCCGTTCTCGTCCGCTTCGTCGGCGATTACCGCACCGGTGGCGATGTCGAGCAGTGTAAGCAGTGGATCGGCGTTTACTACGAATCCGCCGGCGATCCTGTCAAAGCGCGTGTGGCGTACTGGACGCTGAATGACAACGTCAACGCTCATTTCCTGGTCGCCGAGACTTACTACGGCCCGCACGCGAGGAAGGTCGATCTCGAAGGAGGCGTGAAAGAACTGACGGAGATCGTCAAGCGTTTCTATAGCAACGGCGTTTGCTGCGACGCCCTCACCCGCCGGGCGGAATTGCAGGCCGATCGGCTTAAAACCGTAGATACCGCCTTGGCCACCTATCGCGAATTGATCGACCGTTTCCCCGAGGAAGGCGATTGGCCCGCCCGCTCGCTCATGCGGATCGGCCAGCTGCTGCGTTCGCAGAAAAAGCCCGACGACGCGATCCATGCGTACGAGAAACTGATCGTGGTGTACGACAAAAGCCCGCACCTGCGTCAGGCTTGGCTGGAACTCGCTGCCTGTTACGAGGAGAAGCATCAGCCGGACCGTGCGATCGAAACCTTTCGAACGATGTTGAAAAAGTTTCCGCGAACTCCCGAAGGAAGCCAAGCCCACACGATTCTGGAAACCCGGTATAAGGTGGCCGATACTGAAGTGAGCGACCGGTAAAATGCTAGTGCGAATGTGTCATCCTCAGGATGACGTGTATTGACTATGATGATCTTAAAGGCTCTATCTCGATGAAAGTAGAATCCAAATCCCACTCGCAGCAGTCGTATTCCAGCAAGATCGCACCCGCGCGAATGTCGCGCATGTGGAAACTGGTGGGCATCGTCGCGCTCGTGCATGTGGTGGTGATTCTTGCGCTCAGTCCGCGTCTCTACTGGGCGGACGAAACCTCGCCGGACGCGCTGTACGCCAAAGGCGAAAAAGCCATGAACGAAGGCCGGCATCTTGAGGCGATGGAGTATTTCCGCAAGGTGATGGATCAGCAGCCCAAGCCCCCACCGGTTTATCTGAAGGCCGCCGAGCAACATCGGCTGGCGGACCGGTTGGTACGGGAGGCGGAAGGTAAATCGGCGCAGAAGACGGTCGCACCGAATCCCGGCCCGGCGACCGCGCCGGTACAGGCCGCGCCGCCCGCCACGCGTCCTACTGCAGATCCCGAGCCTGCGAGGGGCAAGCCGTTTATTCCGCCTGAATTGAATTCTGGGAAATAGTCCCGTTTACACGCCGACAAACCGGGCGTAGATCGATCGCGCCCGTGCAAAATCGCTCGTGCCGTGGATGATCGCCCTGCCATCGCTGAACGCCGTGATCCGCATCCCCGGCGATTCCGCCAGATCGCACCGCACGAGAAACGCCGTCCGCTGCACGGTTCCCACCTGCTTCCATCGCTCGGCTAGTTGAGGCAGATCGAGCGAAGCGCCCTTCGCCCCCCGCCGCAGTTGTACGGCGTTTTGCCCGCAGAGCATCGCCTGCGACGCCTCGGCCGGTCGATCGAGAAACTCGAACTGCTTGGCTCCACAAGCCGGGCAATCGGTTCGCCGGCCGTCGCGCACGTCGAGCGTTTTGAGACGCAGTTGCCAAACATCCGCCGATACCAACGATGTCGGCACAGTTCCGGGCGACGTGAGATGATGAATCGCCAAACTCGCCTGGATCGCGCCGATGACAGCCGTCTGCGGGCCTAGCACGCCGACGGTGTCACACGTGGGCAACTCTCCTGCTGCCGGCGGGGCTGGGAATAGGCACCGCAGGCAAGGCGTTTGCCCCGGGACAATCAACATCGCCCGTCCGTCGGTCGCAACGGCAGCGCCGTACACCCAAGGCAAACTTTGCTTGATCGCAACGTCGTTGATGAGGTAACGCGTCTCGGCGTTGTCCGTACCGTCGATGATTAAGTTCGCGCCCTTCACAAGCGATTCGATGTTCGCGCCATGCACGTCGGCCACTATCGGTTCGATCGTGATCGCAGAATTCACGCGCATCAACCGCTCAGCCGCCGCGACGGCCTTAGGCGCGGCGTTGCGGACGTCGAACTCGTCGAACAGAGTTTGCCGCTGCAGATTGGTCAGTTCCACCAAATCGCGGTCGATCAATCGCAGGCAACCGACTCCCGCGCGCGCCAGCATTTCCGCCGCCACAGTGCCGAGGGCGCCGCAGCCGATAACGGCCACCCGCGAAGCGGCGAGACGCGCTTGCCCGGACGGATTGATCTGCGGCAGCAATGTTTGGCGGTGATAGCGGTCCATCGTGGTTTCGCTTACAAACTCAGACTATAGTAGTGTGCTTAACAAAGGATACGATGGCAACAGACTCCGAAATCTTCCAACTGGCGGACAAGATCGGGCAACTGCTCAAAGATCACCCGACCGTCGCAAAGTACAAGGCCGCCCAGGAATCACTAGCGAAAGACCCCGACGCGGCCCGGCTGATGGGCGACTTCAATCGCATGCTCGAAGCCCTCGGCCGGCAGGAACAGCAAGGGATGTCGATCTCCGACGCCCAGCGAATGTCGCTCGAAACGTTGCAGACCAAAATCGTTTCTCACATCAAAATCAAAGCGCTCAACTTGGCCGAGGTGGAGTTTTACGACCTGCTCCGCAAGATCAGCCAAGCGTACCAGAAACCAATGCTCGACACGATGCCCGGCGCCGCCGCCCGTGCAGCCGCGGGAAGGTCGCCGTTGCAATAGTCGCTACGCTATCCGCAAAAAGGCAGATCACATGGGTTACTGGCTGCTGAAGACCGAGCCTTCCACGTTCGCATTCGACGATCTCGTGCGCGATAAGAAAGCCGTCTGGGACGGCGTTGCCAACGCGACGGCGCTGATCCACATTCGCGCGATGAAGAAAGGAGACACTGCGCTGATCTACCACACCGGCGATGAGAAAGCGGCTGTAGGCGTTGCTCAAATCACGAGTAACCCGTACCCCGATCCCAAGTTCGACAACCCGAAGCTGGTGGTGTTTGATTTGAAGCCCGGCAAGAAGCTGGCCAAGCCCGTGACCTTGGGACAGATGAAGGCCGACCCCGCGTTCGCCGGGTGGGATCTTCTCCGCATCGGCCGGCTGAGTGTCGTGCCCGTGCCTGACGTGATGTGGAAACGGATAGAAACGCTTTCCAAACTGTGAGGATTCCATGACTGAGTCCGCCGACGAAAAGCCGCACAAACCAGCCGACGATACCGAACAGGTTTACTACAGCGGCTCGCCACTGCTGCGAGCCGAGGTGGGGAAACTCGGCGTGTGGTGGCTGTGCGGGGTGGCGATCCTGGCGTTTCCGATCGTGTGGAAAAGCCTCAGCAAGAACGGCGAATGGCCCGGCGCGGTGCTGATCCTGGCGTGTCTGGTCGTCGCGGTGTTGGCGTTTGTGTTGCCAGTGCTGCTGCAAAAGACGGTCCGCTATCGCATCAGCAACTACCGCATCGACTACGAGCGCGGCCTGCTGAGCAAGAACATCGACACATTGGAACTCTGGCATGTAGAGGACATCAAGTACCACCAATCGCTGATCGACCGAATCCTCAACACGGGCACGATCACGATCATCTCCCACGATCAGACCACGCCGCAACTGGTCCTTCGCGGCCTGCCGAACCCGCGGCCTTTGTTTGAAACCCTCAAACAGCGCGTCATCGCCGTCAAACGGCAACGCGGCGTGATCAAGATGGACGTAGGATAGTTCGTATCGAAACACGCCGCCTCGTAACACGGGCCTCCGGCCCGTGTTACGAGGCGGCTAAATCGCCCCACGCTTGCTTCTGCTTGGTCTTGACGAACTCCGCCAATCGTTCGCCGTAAACGTTCGACCAACGGTTCCGCAGCAGCACATCGCTAAACATCTCAAACCCAGCCCGCCGGATGCGCTCACGCCGCTCGTCGTCGGCCAGCAGCGATTCGATCGTGCCGATCAAGTCTTCGGTCTTAGCGACCGCCCAATGCAGCCCGTCGCGCGGCGTGAGCGGGTTGAGCTTAAGCACCGGATGATCCTGTCGCAGCACCAAACAGTTGGCAGCGAAGAGTTCGCCGTCCTTCAAACACCACGGGCCGCGACCATTGAGCGAGAGACATACCTTGCTCGCACGGCTGATGCGCAGCATTTCGTCCATCGGCACGGTGGCGACTGACGCACTTGCATGGCCGGGCTGGGAGATGGTGAAGAATCGCTTGCGCGATTGGTAAGGCGTAAGCACCTCAAATGCTGCCGCCCGGTCGTCGCTTGTCGGCGCGCCGACGAACGACCAGTCGTATTCATGCGCCGGCAAGGCATCGGGCTGCAGCATCCGGCTGAACAGCACATCGCCCTCGAAATCGTCCTGAGTCGTGATATGAAACCGCGATCCGCCTAGTAACAACGGACACGACTGCACATGCACGTTCTCCGGTAACCGATTCAATTCACGATACTTTGTCGGCTCGTGAATCTGCAATTTGAGGTAGATCACCTGCAGATTGTGCTGTCGGACGGCAAACCAGATCGGATCAGAAAGCCCCAGGAAATCGAACCGCCGGCCCTTATCATGGAAATCGACGACGATGCTGATCGGCGGCTTGTTCTCGCAAAACAGCGGCTCGAATTGAGGATGCGTTGAAACAAAGACCGGAATCGCGTCCGTTGGCTTATCGGTGAACCGGCAGTGCGTTTGATTGACCAGTAAACAGCGAACAAACTCCGCCTGCTTCACGTCAAGATTCACCGGAAATAGCCTGACCGCGGCAAGCATGTGGCGATCGACGAACTGCTCCACCACGGCTGGATGCACGGCGGGATAGCTGGCCATGACATCCATTCTGCTCCGTCCGCGATTGTATCGCAACCGAGATTGCCGATGATGCAAGCGGTACACCGATGAGCGAAAAGGTTTGCGTAGTCCTGGTCACGTACAACCGCCTGCCTCTGTTGCGGGAGAGCTTGGCTGCGCTGGCGCACAGCACACGACAGGTCGATCAGATCGTCGTCATCGACAACCAATCCACCGATGGCACCGGTGAAACCTTGGCGACCGAATTTGCTCACGTGCACGTGATCACGCCTTCCAAAAACGTCGGCTGCGCCGGCGGGAACTGGCTGGGCATTCGATGGGCGCATGAAAACGGATTTGATTGGATCTGGACGCTGGACGACGACTCGATCGCCGCGACGGACGCGTTGGAACAGCTTTTTTCCGCTCGCGAACGCTTCGCCGACCCCAAGCCCAACCTGCTGGCAAGCAAAGTTGTTTGGACGGACGGCTCGCTGCATCCGATGAACATCCAAAAACCCAAGCTTTACAACGCTGATCAGCAGTTTATGGCTGCTCAGCACGGAACGATGTCTATCCGTTTCACTTCATTCGTTTCCATGCTGATTCACCGTTCGCTTGTCGACCGGTTCGGCCTGCCCGTCGCGGGCTATTTTCTGTGGAACGACGACGTCGAGTATTCTGCGAGGATGCTACGAAGCGAACTAGGCGTACTCGTACCTGCGAGCGTCGTCTGTCATAAGACGACTTTGAAACACGTTCCTTCCACCAGCAGCCCGGAGAAGTATTTCTACGAAATCCGCAACAAACTTTGGATCATCCGCCTGAGCAACGCTTTTACCACCGACGAGAAGTGGTGGATGTTCAAATCCCTCTGTCGCCGCACGTGGCATCACGTGTATGACAATCGTTTCAGGGTGACCGTACTGACGGCCGTCTTAAACGGAGTGTGGGAAGCGATGACGAAATCGCCTCGCAAGTCGCTGTAGAGTGGGCATCGCTAACCTTACGCAGCCATTGACTTGGGCAGTACATTTCCGATCAACCGGGGCTGCCACAGCCGCAGAATCGGGCCGTTGAATTTGCGTCGCAATGCTTCCATCCGTATATCGATTTGGGCGGGGTTGATGTTCGACATCACAATGCCATCGATCGATTCTGAAACGACTTGCGCCCGCGGCACGATCGGCACGCCGCGGTAGATCAGGCCCCAGTAGGCGGGGTTGTCGTCGATGATCGATTCGACAGTTACGCCCGCCCGTGCACAGGCGTTCATCGTGGCGAACAGGTTTTTGCTGAAATCCGCCACGCACACCCGGCGGATGTTCTGCCGGCTCGCCCAGGCGTCGACCATGTCAGTCTGCTTCTGGAACTGGAAAATCCGCTCGATCGCGACATCGCTAATCGTCTGCCGGCCGCGGAGCATTTCTTTGATCGCCCATACTTTGGCTTCGCGCAAACCCTTTTTGGCGGCCCGGCCGTGTTCGGCCTGTCTGGCGATGGCGGAGTACCGCTGCGTCCAATCCTCACGGTACGCGCGCCGAAGCTGTCTGGGCAAGAACCGCTCAGCAACGATCAGGTTATTGCGGATGTCCATCCGGTGCACCGTTTCCGACGCCCTGCCCGGCCCGTTGACCTTATCGTGGCGGAAGACGATGTCCTCAAACCGCTCAATACGGTAGCCGGCGCCCCAGATTCGGAAACTTAATTCGTATTCCTCGGCTTGGCGGAAAAATTCCGGTGCAAACCCGCCGACCTTTTGCAGAACTGAAGCGCGAAAGCAAGTTGCCCCGCCGAGCAGAACGGTTGGAAACGCGGGGCCCTCCGGCGTGCCGTCGGGAAGCTCGACGCGCGCCACCAATGCCGCCACGTCAGGCTGGCCGTCCATATAGCCGAGCATGTGCTCGACGGCCTCGGGGTTGGCTGGGTAGCTGTCGTCGTCGAGGCAGATGAAATACTCCCCGGTTGCTTTGGCGAAGGCGTGATTGCGCGCTGGCATGCCGATATTCTCGCTCAGCCGGACGTAGTTCACGTCGGGATACTCGGCTGTCATCATCACGTCCGTGCCGTCGCTGCTGGCGTTGTCGATGACCCACACGTCCCACTCGCCGGATGCGATCGGCGTGCGACTGGGGAGCAGATCGAGCGTGCGCTTCAGCGTGTCGCGGCGGTTGTACGAAATGATGACGTAGGACAATCGCATAATGTCTCCTCAGGCCGCGCGGGCTTGACCGGGGTTCGGCTCTGTTGCGAGCAGACGGGCGATGGTTCGCGTCGCGCGGTCGAGCCCGGCTTTGTAACTCAGCCGGCTTTGCGTGTTCTGTCGCTGCTCGCTGGAAATGTCGTACCGAAGTTGCGGATTGTTGATGAACCGCTTGATCGACGTTTCCAACGACGCGCGACTATCGAATAGCACGTCGGCCAACCTCGGCAGGCTGACCGATTGTGGAATGAGCGTTCCGCCCCGCTGCCAGTCTCTCACCATACCGATCGGATCGACCTGCTCGGACAGGCAGGCGCAGCGCGCCAAAGTCGCTTCGAGCGCCTCACGGTGTTGCTCCTTGATCGCCTGCCGAGCTTGCACAACATTGCAGATGCTGGAATCCAGATGCCTGTCGACGAAGTTCAAAAGATCCTGCGTAAGATGATTGAACGGATTATCGCGGATCAGAAAGAACCCGCCGGCAAATAGGCCGCTCAGCAATCGCGCGTGTGAAAAGCAGGCGTGCGGTTCGAGTTGCAAATTGATCTTCGATCGACGGGTCAGTAGTTCCAGTTCTTCGCCGGCTTTGACACTCCCGCGAGCGTACGGCGCAAGGGCCGGATGGTTTTCCCAGCCGCGGCCGTACAGAGCCAATTGCAATCCCATGGACTTGGCGAGTTCCGCGGTCCAAAGCAATGATTGATGTCGGTACAGCGTGTTATTCAGTCGGTCGAACAGCGCATTCACCACCTGATCTTTAGCCGGCGGGCTGCTGATGTTGATTCCCATCGTGCGCTCGCATTCAAGGAGAATCTGCCGGACGTCGTAGTACGTCGAAACCGTCTGCCCGGCGGCATAGCAGTCCATGATTTTGCCGCAGGTGAGTTCAATCAGCGATTTGAGCGCCGGCGGGTTGCTGTATTTGGCTAGCAGTTCGTTGACCACTGCGCCGGCAGGTTTTGACCAGTTGGAGACGTACACGATGTCGTCCCCGTCGCTGGTCCACTCGGTCGGCCGCATGGGAACTCGCGAGAGTTGCGGGAGATCGACGATCTGCCTGCGCGGATAGCCGTGCTGTTGCACGAATAGTGATCCCATGCCCGAC
The DNA here is from genome assembly GCA_038229715.1 of Tepidisphaerales bacterium. Taxonomy (GTDB): domain Bacteria; phylum Planctomycetota; class Phycisphaerae; order Tepidisphaerales; family Tepidisphaeraceae; genus JANMES01. Next base: position 40,785 of record JBBROD010000012.1, read on the forward strand.
AGCACGAAATCTCGCATCGTCACGTTCGCGCCCGCAGTTGCCTTGCACAGGTTGGGCAGATGATCCTGAATCCAACACGCGAACGGCAACTGCGGCGGGAAAAGTCCGCCGTGCTCGTGGCGCAGGTGATCGATTTGGAAGACAAAATCCGGCTTAAAATCCGCCAGCATTTTACGAATGTACGCGCCGCTGCAACGCTGCCAGTCCGAAGGTTCAATGACGGTGGCGGCCTCCCAGCCGAGCTGGCCGAATGCCTGGGCGGCATCCTTTGTGGAATACTGCACGACGGTCGAAAACCGCGTCGTAATCATCAGCACGCGCGGCTGGCGATCCGGAAAGCTGCCGAACGCCTTGATCCAATGCTCGTCGGGGACATTCGCGTAAAACGCTTCAACCTCGGCCTTGCGCGCGAGGTCGGCGGCGGAGAGCTTGCTCTGCACCATCTGTAAGCCGGCACTAATCCTCGGTGCGTCCGTTCCCTGGTTGATCATCGTCTCCGGCAGCGGCGTGAGTAGCTCGTCGAGCACCTCTGATTCGTACGCCTGCTGCCAATCCGGACCGACGAACCAACGAAACCGCGGCTGCTGAATCGGGCCGTTGTCGGCAGTGTAATCGTGAACCATCAGGTTCAGCATCACTACCTGCGCTTTGGGCTCGATGATGTGAACCGGGTGCTGCATCGTCAGAAACAGCGCCGGCGGCTTCAAGGCGAGTGTGTTGATTAGGTAGCCGTCGCCCATGCCGCACAGCGCGATCGGGATTCCGCCTGCGATTTCAGTCTTGAGCCGGGCGAACATCGCCGACGCACCTTGCTGCGGATTGTCGTTGACCGAATAGCTCGTCGCATGTCCGGGGCGATCCGTAAAGTGGATGGTTGGCAATCCCGTGGCCGACGCAACGATGCTCATCCTGGGATCGTTCGGCGCTGCCATCACCGCCGCGTAAACCGCCGGGCGGTATTGCTGAAGGGCAACCAGGTTTCGCGAAATATTGTATTGAAGCTCGCAAGCCACGTCGCGCTGCGCCATTCTCCCCAGCGCGCCCCGGGCGATCAGCCAACGCTTGGTTTGAATCGCCAGGCTTGCTATCTCTCGCAATGCCGCTTCGCAATCGTCCGGCGCGCGCGTGGAAAGAATCGAATCGACCACAGCTTCTTCCCCGCGCGCAAAAGCCGACTCGAGCGAACCAACGAGCGCGGCCAATGGCGAGGTGTCGATCATTTGCTCTTTTATCGGACACCAGACCCGCATTTGGTGAGAGAAAACGCTGATTTGATTGTTGCTGGGTCCGATAAAAATTCACCCTCCGTAGTGTTTTTGGCCGATCTATCACACCATGCCTAGCCCTCGTAAGGTTTGTACGTTGAAGCAGATGCTGTCGATCCGAGCAGACGCCAAAACCGCCGGGCGGACGGTGGTTCACTGTCACGGCTGTTTCGATATCGTTCACCCCGGGCACATCGCGCACCTGCAGTTCGCCAAATCGCTCGGCGATATGCTCGTGGTGACGATCAGCAGCGATGCGAACGTAAACAAAGGCGTCAACCGCCCGCTAATCCCCGATGACCTCCGCGCCGCCAGCGTGGCGGCGCTGGAATGCGTCGACTTAGTCTACATCAACCCGCACCCCACCGCGATCGAACTGCTGGAAGCCCTCAAGCCTGATGTGTACGTCAAAGGCAAGGAATACGAAAAGCACCACGATCCCCGCTTCGCCGCCGAGCGCGAAATGGTAATGAAGCACGGCGGGCGAGTGACCTTCACCAGCGGCGAGGTGGTTTACTCCTCTACCGCCCTGATCGGCACGCTGAATAACGATACGCGATTCAACGACGAGAAGATCGTCCGCTATTGCGATCGGTACGACATCACCGCGCCCAGCATCGTGAATCTGGTGCAGCGGTTCCGTGGGAAGAAGGTCGTCGTGATCGGCGATTACATCCTCGACCGCTACCACTTCTGCGACGCCACCGGCGTTGCCAGCGAAGGCCCGATGATGACCCTACGCTCACTGCAGGACAAGGACTACGACGGCGGAGCTGGAGTCATCGCTTTGCACCTGGCGGGGCTGGGGGCCGAGCCGGTGCTGGTCACGGGGCTGGCGGATGACGATGCGTCGCGGCAAGTGCAGATGCGACTGCAATCCGCCGGCGTGGACGTGCAGGCGCTGCTCTATCGCCGCCAGTTGATCGCCAAGCATCGGTATCTGGTGGATCAAACCAAACTGTTCAAGGTGGACGACGGCACGATCGCACCGCTGGATTCCTCCAGCGAACCCCAGGCGGCGGCGAAAATCTTCGAGGCGGCCGACGGCGCAGCGGCGGTCATCTTCGCCGATTTCGGCTATGGCCTCATCACCACTGGCTTGCTCGACCGCATTTTGCACACGTTGCGTGCGACCGTTCCGGTGATCACCGCCGATGTAAGCGGCAAGCAGTCGAACCTGTTGCAATTCAAGGACGTAGACCTGCTTTGCCCGACCGAACGCGAGGTCCGTGAAACACTTCACGATTTTTCCAGCGGGCTTGGAGCCGTGGTGTGGAACTTATTGGCGCAAACCGGAGCGCGTCAGGCCATGATCACGCTCGGCAAGCAGGGATTGGTTACGTTCGATCACGCCGAGGGAACCGCCAAGACCGAGCGCCTTCGCAGCGAATACGTCCCTGCCCTCACCACTAATGCGATCGACCCCATGGGCTGCGGCGACGCATTGCTCGCGACCGCCTCCCTCACACTAGCAGCCGGTGGATCGCTTCAAGCGGCAGCGCTGCTGGGATCGCTGGCGGCTTCGATCGAAGCGGGGCAGATCGGCAATCATCCGATCGATGCCGAGTCGTTGCTCGCGCGCGCAAACATTATCGGCGCGCAAAGCGTCACTCGCCTGGCGATATGAAAGAAGAATGCTGAGTGCCTAGTCGTTTTCAACTCAGCACTCAGCACTTAGTCCTCAGCACTCAATAGCTACTTCTTCTGTCCCGGCTGAACAGGGATTTCGCCGAACTGTTGTTCGAAGCGTTTCACCAGCTGACTCAGCGAAAGGCTGAGGCGCTTAACGCTGGTGTAGCTCATGATGACGCGATCGGTCACCTTGAACAGCAGTTGCGGAGTGGTTTGCTGCGGGTTGGGGTCAGGCATATTGAAGCCGAAATCGACAACAACCTCTTCCGCAGTCGTGTGGATGCGGTAGGCGTTTGAGAAAATCGTCTTCAGTTCGCGCTCGTCGAGCGTAACGCGAACCTGTTGTTGATCGGCAGCAGCAGCGGGAGTTTCCTCGGCCATCGTACGGTCCTTTCATTGGAGTTAATTCGGGCCGTTGATTGTGCCCACTTTTTTAGGCTTGTCCACTTTACGAGGGTGTGAAACAATAGCGGGCATGTTATCGGGCGATACGCTGCGCGAACTTCGAACGTTTATGCCACCCGGCTCGGTGCTGTCCGACCCGGCCGAGCTTTCGGTTTACGATTGCGACGGATTTACCGTCGCCAGGGCAATTCCGAGCGCGGTGCTGTTCCCCACCAGTGCTGAACAGGTTTCCAAAGTCGTCAAGGCGATCGCCGCCGCCGGCGTGCAGATCGTGCCACGCGGTTCGGGAACCGGGCTGGCCGGCGGGTGTGTGGCGTTTGAGGGCGGCGTGATCGTCTCGACCACTCGGCTGAACCAAATCTTATCGATCGACCTGCCTAACCGCGTCGCCCATGTTCAGGCCGGTGTGCGGAATACCGACTTGACTACCGCGGTCGCCAAACTACCCGGCGGCGCGCCCTATCACTTTGCGCCCGATCCTTCCAGCCAACGCGCCAGCACCATCGGCGGAAACGCCGCCACCAACGCCGGTGGCATTCACACGCTCAAGGATTTTGTTTCCTCAAACCACGTGCTGGGCGTTGAGATGGTGATGGCCGACGGCGAGATCGCTACCTTCGGCGCGACCCACGGGTGTTACGAATCATCGCCGTTCGATCTGCCCGGTTTGATCTGCGGATCCGAAGGCACGCTGGGGATCATCACATCGCTCTGGGTGCGACTGGTGCCCAAGGCCACCGATTTCCGAACGATCGTCGGCCTGTTCGCATCAACCTCCGACGCTTGCGATGCGGTCAGCAAAGTCATCGCCGATGGGATGCTGCCAGCCGCGATGGAGATGCTGGATGGCGCGATGGTGCGAGTGATCGAAGAAACTTTCCACTTCGGCTTTCCGCTGGATACGCAGGCGCTGGTGCTGGTTGAAATCGACGGCATTGCCGAACTGCTCGACGCGCAAACAAAGCAGATCGAGAAGATTTTAGGGGACCATCGCGCCACCGGCGTTCAGAGTTCGGCCGACGCGATCGTACGCGCGAAGCTCTGGAAAGCGCGAAAGGCGGCATTCGGTGCGATCGGCAAGATCAGCCCCAGCTACTGCACGCAGGACGCGTGCGTCCCCCGCAGCCGGCTGCGCGAGGTACTGGCGAAGGTTGACGAAATCGGAAAATCGCACGGCCTGCATATCAATAACGTCTTCCACGCCGGCGATGGAAATGTCCACCCGATTTTCCTCTACGACGACCGCGACGAGGTTCAAGTGCAAAACGTTCTGCACGCGGCGGAGAAAATCCTGCGGTACTGCATCGACCTCGACGGCACCGCCACCGGCGAACACGGCGTGGGCGTGGAAAAACTCCACCTCATGCCCTACCAGTTCGACGCAGCCACGATGCGTCAATTCGCTGATATTAAAAAGGCGTTTGACCCGCACGACCGCATCAACGCGGGCAAATTGATTCCGAGCGAAACGGTGAGCATCCAACTTCTCAAGCCCGGCCGGCATGTGCCGCAGTAGTTTTTACTTGTGCGCTTTGAAAATTTCCTCAAAAGTCGGCTCGGGTTGCGAAGTCGCGGTGTCAGAGGCGTTTTTGGTTGTGGGTCGGCTAGTCGGCTTGGCTGAATTGCCGCAGGATCGATAAGCGATAAGACCAACGTAAACTAACCCGGCCAGCACCGCGAGTTTCAACACCCCGCCGATGCAACCCAATGTGCCCGACCGGCGAGAACGTCCGCCGCCGATCAGCAGCGGCAGGAATCCGCGCCCGGATCCCATCATCATCCGGCCGATCTTTTGCTCGCGACCGCTGGCCGACAACGGAATCCCGGTCGCGCGGGAAATCCGTGCTTTGGCGGCGGATATTCCAAGAGCCCTTCGCCACGAGAACGAAAAGCCTAAAAAACCCATGTCGACCTCTTAAGTCGCCGAACGCGCTCGAAGCCCTAGAACAACTGTGCCAGCACCTTCTGCGCCGCCGCTACGCCCTTGCCGTATTCGACCGGTTTGCCGAGCGCCTTGAGCGTATGCTCGATGGCAGCCACGACCGCTAATGCGTCGTAGGCGTCGCTGTAGCCCATGTGGTTCACGCGGAAGATGTTGCCTTCCATGCTTCCCTGCCCGCCGGCGATGTGAATGTTGTGCTTATTTTTCAGCAGGCCGCTGAAATCCTTGTGGGTAATGTGGGCCATGTGTTTAACGGCCGACACACTGTCAGCGGGCTGTTTGCTGAAGATTTCGAAACCCAACGCCTTCACGCCTTCGCGGAACGCCTCGGCCGTCACGTGCGTGCGCTTCCAGACGCCTTCGATCGTTTCGGCCTTGATCATCTTCAGGCTGACCGCCAGCGCCTCGATCAGCGTGTTGGCCGGGGTGAATGGCGTGTCGCCGTCGCCGATGCTCTTCATGTATTTCTTCAAATCAGCGTAAAATGGATGCTGGCTCTTGTTCTTCTCGACGGCGGCGACCGCCTTATCAGACAGCGCGACGAACCCAAGCCCCGGCGGGAGCATGAGCGCCTTCTGGCTGCCGGTGATCGCCACGTCAACGCCCCACGCGTCCATCTTGAACGGCAATGCACCGATCGACGTAATGCCATCCACGATCAGCAGCGTATCCGGGCTGACGGCTTTGATGACCTTGGAAATGCCTTCCAGATCGCACACGGTAGCGGAACTGGTTTCGCTGTGGACGAGGACGATCGCGTCGTACTTGACGGCCTTCAACTCGGCTTCGATCTGCGCCGGCTGAACGTGCAGGCCGTACTCCAACTTCAGGTCTTTCAGCTCGCAGCCGAAGGTTTTGGCGTAGCTGGCCCAGCGCTCGGCGAACTTGCCGTTGCTGATATTCAGCACCTTCGCGCCGACAGGGACGGCTGACACAAACCCCGCCTCAAACGCAGCCGTGCCGCTACCGGTGATCGTGTAGACGGTTTTGCTGGTCTGGAAAACGTATTGCAAAAGCGTCTGCACTTCGTTGAACATCGTGCGGAACTCAGCCGTCCGGTGGTGATGCACGGGTTTGGCCAGTTCGAGCAAAGTTGCTTCAGGCACGCTGGTCGGGCCGGGGGTGAAGAGGCGGTATTTCATCAACATGGGAGTTTCCTTTTTAGCACGGGCGTTTCGGCCCGTGTGTGAGCAATTCTGCACGGGCCAGACGCCTGTGAGACCAAGTTACGCTGCGTTCCATTGATCTTTAAGGAACTCGAGAATGCTTGCTTCGTGGCCGTGCATTTTATCTGTTCCAATGGCTTCGACGGAGATCTTGCCGTTATATCCGCCGGCTTTTAGGACCTTGAAGAACGGCTTGTAATCGGCTGTCCCGCTGAGTCCGGGGGCGACTCGGCCGTCTTTGTCGGCCAGATGAACGTGCTTGATCGACGGCATGGCGGCTTCGAGATTTTTGAGCGGCTCGTCTTCAAGCCAGAAATGGTAACTGTCGACCAGGCACTTGACAGCCGGGTGATTCAGTTCATTTACGTATTCCATTCCCTCAGCGACGGAGTTGATGATGTTCGATTCCTTGCGGTTCAGCGGTTCAACCACCAACGTCACGCCGTTCTGCTGGGCGATTGGGGCAGCCATCGCGAGGAAATTCAGGATTTGCTTTTTCGCGGTCGCGCGGTCGAAGCCTTCAGGATAGTTTCGCGCCCCGCCGGAACCGAAAACCAGCGTCTCCATACCGACGATTTTGGCGCGCTGAAGCAGACTGGTAATGTACGATTTAAGTTTAGCCGGATCGACCGCCGGGCCGGTGATTTTCAGGTCGGCCGGGACGAGGCCGTTGGCGGCAAGAATCGGCAGCACGGACGCCTTGGCCGTCGCTGCGCCCTGCCAGTCCACATCGACTTGAAAGGCATTCAGCAAGCCTTGCACGCCTTCTTCAACGTAATCCCACCCGCCGGCTCTGAAACGAGCGGCGTCGGTGCATTTCACACAATAGCCCCATTGGATCGCCATGTTTCGCTCCTCAAAAGAGCGGAGCATGATATGAGAATCCTCCCTTGGATGGAAGCGATCCCGGCCGGGCGGACAGAGTCGACAAATGTTCGATCACAATCGACAATGCCGGCATGTCGATCGGTTTCGTGGTCGGCCGGGCGGGGACTGGTAAAACTCGCCACTGCCTGAGCCAGATCCAGCAATTACTGAAAGAAGATCCCGTTGGCCCGCCGGTCTACTGGATCGTGCCTCGGCAGGCCACCTTCTCCGCCGAACGGATGCTGCTGGCCGAGCACGGGCCATTCTGCCGATGCCGCATCCTATCGTTCGATCGCTTAGGCGACGAAGTGCTGAGCGCCACCGGCGGAGCCGCCAACGCCGCCATCTCCGCGCGCGGCCGGCAGATGATCCTCGGGCTGCTGCTCCGCAAGCATCAGAGCAAGCTGAATTTCTTTGCCTCCAGCGCCCGGCGGGTCGGCCTGGCGCGCGAACTCGATCACACGTTCGCCGAGTTTGAACGTAGCGGCACCAGCCCGGCCGCAGTGGTTGCCACCTTGCAGCAATCAATGACCGCCAATCCCGGCGATGCGGATACGGAAACGCTGCTCGTCAAGTCGCAGGATTTGCTCGTCCTGTACGAAGCCTACACAAAATTCCTGGGCGATCGGCTCGACCCGCAACGCCGGCTCGATCTGACACTGAACTCCATCGCCGGCTGCCCGACGTTACAGAATGCGACTGTTTTGATCGACTCGTTCAATGACTTCACCCGGCACGAAAGGCAGATGATCCGCGGGCTGACGAAGGTGTGCAGCGATGTCACCGTCACCCTGGCGATCGACCCGCAGAGCCCAGTGCTAAAACAGTTCCACAAGTTGCCGAATGAACTGTCGCTCTTTCATCGCGTCGAGCGGAGTTACGGCAAGCTGATGATCGCGCTCACTGAAGACGGAGCGACGGTCCGGCCGGTAACGATCCTCAAAAAAGCCCGCCGCTATTCTTCGCCGGCGCTGGCGATGATCGAACAACACGGGCTGGAGCGAATTACCGTGACGCCGCAACCGGTGGATGACGGTGTGGAGATGGTGATTGCGCCCGATCGCGCGTCAGAAGTTGGCGCCGTTGCCTGCCGAGTCCGCGATCTGCAGGCTTCCGGTGTTCGGCTGAGGGATATCGTCGTCCTGGTTCGTGATTTGAGTGCGTACCAGTCGCTAATCGCCAACAGTTTTCGCGAGCACGGTATCCCGTTGTTTATCGATGCACGACGATCGGCGGTTCACCATCCGCTATTGCGATGGTTGCGATCGGCGCTGGCGATCACGCTAAACCGCTGGCCGCACGACGATGTGATCGCGCTGCTCAAAACCGGCCTCGCGGGCGTGCCGCTGGAAGCAGCCGACGAGATCGAAAACTACGCGCTGGAGCATGGCCTGAACCGCGACGCCTGGGAATCAGCCGAGCCTTGGAAATACGCGAACACCGAAGTGGAAGTCGGCGAAGGTGAGGAAGCGGTCACGTTGGAAGCAACCGAGCCTTCCCGCATGGACAAGCTCCGCCAGGAATTGCTGTCCAAGTTCAAGCCCTTCCTCGACGTCGTCCGCGCGCAGCCCGGGCTGACGTTCCGGCAAATCTGCGCGGAGCTCTTCCGCCTGTTCGACGCATTCAAGCTGCGCCAGACGCTGGCCGGCTGGATCGAAAAGGCTCGGGCGGATCAACAGTTGGAACTAGCCGCCGAGCATGAGCAGACGTGGACGAACCTTGTGGGCTTATTCGACGAGTTGGTTGAACTGCTTGGCGATCAGCAAGTCACGCTGGAAGACTTCATCCAGACGCTCGACGCCGGGCAGGAGCGGTTTGATTTCGCGCTCACGCCGCCGACGCTGGATCAGGTGGAGGTCGGCACGGTCGATCGCTCGCGGGCACTGGACGCCAAAATCACGTTCGTGCTTGGACTGGCCGAGGGATTGTTCCCGAAGGTGGAATCCGAACCGACGGTCATCTCCGACACCGAGCGCGGCCTGCTTCGTCGGCGGTCGATCGAACTGGATGACGACACATCGCGAAAACTGCTCGACGAGCGGCTGCTGGGGTATTTGGCGTTTACGCGCGCGTCGCAAAAGCTGATCCTGTCGCGCCCCCTATCCGAGGACGGCGGCAAGCCATTGAATCCGTCGCCGTTTTGGAATCGGGTCGTATCGCTCTTCAGCAATGCCGAGCAAGCCACCACCCTCGCCGCGCGACACGGTGATGCCAGCCCGGACGCGATTTCCACCCCGCGACAAATGGTGACCGGCCTGATGCGATGGGCGCGCGAAACCGCCGGCAGCGGCAAATCGCCCGATCCGAAGTGGGCGTCGCTTTACAACGCCATGATTGAGCGGACGCAAAGCGGTGATGCGGTTACCCGGTTGCGGCAAACGGCGTGGCCGGCGTTGTCGTACGACAACGAGGCAGCGTTGTCGCCTCAGGTGGCCGAGGCGCTCTTCCCATCGCCATTGCAGGCAAGCGCGCGGCGGATCGAAACCTACGCCGCCTGTCCGTTCAAACACTTCGCCCAGTTCGGGCTGGGTCTTGGCGGTCGGCGCAAGCATCGATTTTCACACGCGGAGATGGGGCAGGCGTACCATCGAATCCTCGACGAACTCGTGACCGACCTGCTCAGCCGCAAGTCGCAATGGAAGGATCTCACCGACGATCAGGCCGCCACCACCATCCGCAACGTGGCCGAAGAAATCATGCACGAAATGCGTGAAGACGTGCAGCTCAGCACCGCGCGCGATCGTTACCTGTTTAATCGGATCGAGCGCACGATCTCACAGGTCGTCGCTTCGCAACGTACCCTGGCCGACCGGCAAACGCTGCGGCTGGCGAGCACGGGCGTCAAATTCGGATCGACGAGTGACAAACTCAAATCCCCCGCGATCACGACGCCCAAGAAACGACTAGTGATCCTGCACGGAAAGATCGACCGGCTCGATCGCGTTCCCAATTCGCTCGAGTTTTCCGTCGTCGATTACAAGTCCGGCGATTCCACGATCAAATTTCACGAAGTCTACCACGGGCTGGCGATCCAGCTCCTGGCGTACATGCTGGTACTCCGCGAGAACCGGGTCGGCGAAAAACCGTGTACGCCGATCGGCGCGTTTTACTACCGCGTCACGCGATCGCTCCGTAACAAGCACCCGAGCGAAGCCCCCGAGCCCGGCAGCGACGAATTCCTGCTCGAAGTTAAACCACGCGGGATTTTTAACGGCGACTACGTTCACCATCTGGATCAGCAATTGCAGGCCGGTAACTCGATGGTGTTAAATGCATCCATCAACAAGGACAAATCCTTCGGGCGACGGGAATCATCCGACGTTGCTGACGCAGCCGAGATCGATCTGCTGCTGAACTACGTAAAGAAAAAGATCGGCGAGCTAACCGACGACCTGATGTTCGGCGTGGTGAAAGTGGAACCGTACAACCTAAGTAACGTTAAGCCTTGCTCCCGGTGCGAATTCCGCAGTGTTTGCAGGTTTGAACCAGCCGTCAACCGATATCACAACCTCCCCGCGATGAAACGCTCAGCGGTGATGGAAGCCATCGGCGGCGCGAGTGGAGGCGACGATGCCTGAAATCAAAACGCACTGGACGCCTTCGCAAAGCGCCGGCATCACCACCACAGGTCAAAGCATGCTGCTCTCGGCGGCGGCGGGGTCGGGGAAGACTTCGGTCCTCACCCGGCGGGTGGTTCACCTGATCTGCGAAGCCAAACCCGCCTGCGAAATCGACGAAATCCTCGTAGTCGCTTTCAACGAAGCGGCGGCGGCGGAGATGAAGGGACGCATCGTAAAGGAATTGCAATCAGCGCTTCTCGTCAATCCCAGCGAGTCACTCACCCGGCAGGTTGCGCTGGCGGACCGAGCGTCGATCAGCACGCTACACGCATTTTGCCGGAGATTACTTCGTCAACATTTTCATCGCGTCGGGCTCGATCCCAACTTTAACGTGCTCGACGCAGAAGAAGCCGCCCTGCTTCGCCGGGAGATCGCGCGTGAGCTTATCGCCGACCGATACGGAACCGACAACGACGGCAGCTTTCAATCCCTGATCGATTGCTACGGCGACGGCGACGACGAGCGGTTGGTCGTTCAGGTACTCAAAATCCGCGAACTGCTGACCAGCGTGCTGTCGCCAGACTCTTGGCGTGCCACCGCCCTTGCCCGTTTGACCGCAGCCGCTACCCAGCCCTTGGCGGATTCGGAATTCGGGCGAGAATTCATATCGCTCATCCGCGCCGATCTGGATCTGTTGTCCGGCAAGATCGAAACGGCCATCGCCGTCATCGGGCCGATGCAATCGTTCGATTACTACTTGGGTAAGTTCAAGGAATGGCGGTCGATCGTTCAGCATTGGAAGCAATTGCTGGCTGACGAACCGTTCAATCATTTTGTCGCTGAAGTCAACAGCATCGACGAAACGATGACCGAGAAAGCCAAAGCTTATAGCAACAGCCTCCCCGGGAAAGTGCTGGCCAAGGGTTTGTTTGATGAAATTAAAGATCATCTGAAATCAGGCTCGTTCAGAAACGCTACGCGGTTTGACGAAGCCAGATGGCAGAAGACGCTAGCCGACACCGTGCCTGGCGCGAGGGTGTTGCTGGAGTTGGTGGACGAATTCGATCAACGATACCAATCGCATAAATCGCGGTTGCGGGCGGTGGATTTTTCCGATCTGGAGAGATTTGCGCTGCAAGTTCTGTCAGCCGATGGATCGCCGGTCGGCGCTAAGCCTTCGGACGTAGCCAGAGCGCTGCACAAGCGGTTCAAGCACGTGCTGGTAGACGAGTACCAGGACATTAATGAGGTACAGGACGCGATCCTGCGCTTGGCCAGCCGCGAGTGTGTGTGCGATCACGTCACGCCTTCAAACTTTTTCTGCGTCGGCGACGTCAAGCAAAGTATCTATCGGTTCCGACTGGCCGAGCCGAAGCGCTTTCTGGATCGGGATCGCGGGTTTCGCACCGGCAGCAGTGCCGTGCCGGGTCGCGTGATCGACCTGCAGGAAAATTTCCGCAGCCGGGCGCCGCTGCTGGATGCGATCAACTCCGTCTTCCGCCGGCTGATGACGCTGGAGTCGGCCGACATCGACTACGATGCTTCGCAGGAACTCAAACCGGGCATCACCTACCCGCCATACGGAGCAGACGATTTCACCGGTAAGCCGATTGAACTTCATCTTGTCCCATCTCAGCTGTCGAAGGTGGCGGCCGAGACAGGGGAGGACGGTGACGATTCAGAACAGGATGAGTACGAAGCGGCGATGGTTGCGACGCGCATTCTCGCGCTCACCGGCGGCAATGGCGTTTCGACGCCGAGGCAGGTGATGGAGCGTCAGGACGGCACGCTGGTCGGGCGAAAGATTCGCCTGGGTGATATCGTAATCCTGCTTCGCAGCAAGGTCTACACCGCCAACCGCTACGGAAATGTCCTCCGCCGCTGGGGCATCGCGGCACACGCGGACGGCGGGACGGGGTTTTTTGAATCGCAGGAAATCCTCGACATGCTCGCGCTGCTGCACGTGCTGGACAACCAGCAGCAGGACATTCCGCTGGCCGCGGTATTGCGCGGGCCGATCGGCAACATTCTATCCGGCCGGACTGGTGCAGCGGGTCGTTCAACTTCGCTCACCATCGAAGACGAACTAGCGACGATCCGCCTGGCGTATCAGCACGCCAAACCGCCCGTTCTCTTCCACCAAGCGGTGACTCGATACGCTGCCGAGCAGAACGACGCACTCGGTGCGACGTTGAAAACGTCGCTTGCGAAACTGCAAGTTTGGCGCGAGTCGATTCACCAACGTCCGGTGTCGGAAGTTCTGCGATCGATTTACGACGACACCGGCCTGCTCGCCTATTACGCTGGCTTGCCGGACGGCGATCAGCGGGTGGCGAATCTTGAGGAGCTTTACCGTCGGTCGGCCCAGTTCGGCACGTTTGCGCGGCAGGGATTGTCTCGGTTCCTCCGATTCCTCGAAAGCCTCCAAAGCGACAGCGACATCGGCGAGCCTTCGCTCGATGCCCAGGGGAAAGATGTCGTCCGTATCATGACGGTACACCAGAGCAAAGGGCTTGAATTCCCCGTGGTGATCATTCCCAACCTTGGGCGCAAGTTCAATCGGCTGGATTCAACGGGCATGATCCTGGCCGACCGCGCGAAGTTTTTGGGCATGCACGCGGTCGATCTGCGACGGCAGATTTACTACCCGTCTTTGTCATCCACCGTACTGGCCGCCAGCATCGCGGCGCAGGCGACGGCGGAGGAAATCCGAATCCTCTATGTCGCGCTCACGCGAGCCCGCGAGCACCTGATCCTCATCGGATCGACCACCGACAAAGCTCAGGAAACCGCTCGGGCTCGCTGGGCCGATCATCACGGACCACTGCCGGTGCAGGACATTCGGTCGGCGGGTAGTTTTGTCGACTGGCTGCTACCGATCGCAATCGCCGAGGGCCCGGGCGTGATCGAGATGACTTCACACCCGGCTGAGGAAGTGTTGTCGATCGCCGAATCACGATCAGACTCTCGCCGATCGCCGGATGAACTTAAAGTCTTCGCCGAACTCAAGCCTCTGGCATCCGTTCCAAAAGATCCCGCAGCCGACGCGGTGATCCAGCGACTGAACTACGTGTATCCCCATCAAACCGCAACCGCCACACCGGCCGCCCGGTCCGTCACCAGCTGGACCAAGCAAGGCCCGCCCGCGGTTGTGCCGGATGAGCCTGAGCAGCGAGATGCGCCGGCCGATCCGTCATCGCTTGAGTTGCCCCGGTTCCTGGCGCAAGACGTTGTCCCCAAGGCAACCGATCTGGGCACTTTCACGCACCTAGTGCTGGAGCACTTTGACTTCGCGCCGAACGCGCCGGAGTTGGAAGCGCAAATCCGATCGCTCATCGACCGTCAACTGCTGATCGAATCGCAAGCCATGCTGATCGATCGCGAGTCGATCCTCTGGTTCCTGAACTCCCCGCTCGGCCAGCGGATTCGCGGAAATGTCGATCGGCTGAAACGAGAGTTGCCCGTGTACTTCTCCGATAACCCGCTTCACTCCGGCGACCGTGGCGATCAAATCATGCTCCGCGGCCGGCTCGACGCATTTCTCGATCTGCCCGCAGGGGGCGTGGTTTTGGATTACAAGACCGATCGCGTGTGGGGCCAGAAACTGGAAGAACGCACCGCCACCTACACGCCGCAGATTCAGGCGTACGCCCATGCGATGAGCGTGATCACCGGCAGGCCGGTGAATGAGGGGTATTTGATCTTTTTACACGACAGGAAGATTGTGGCGGTCAACACCGTCAAGCAGACTTGATGGCGGACTTGCACAAATCCAGCAGCTGCTGGAGTCGGTCCGCCGGTTGGACGGCGTAGAACAACTCACGATCGAATAATTGCTGTTGCAGCAGTTTTAGTTTCTCCGCCTGCCGATACTTCTCCTGCCACGCCGCGATTGGCCCGCTCCCCATCATGCTGTCGAGTGCGCGGTGCATCGCCTGAAATTGCTGCGAGCGCTCGAGCGACCCACGCGGCGAGGCGGCGATCGCCTCGACCATTTCCTTCTTCTTACTGCCGAGGATTCCATGCTTAAGCCGATGCCCTTCCTGCTGGAGGCATGGAAGGCAAACGCGCGACTCATTGATCGCGGTTGGGAAAAAGAGGGTGGCCGTGGTGACGGAGAATTTTGGAGCAGCCAGCTTAAAATGTCGCTGTATCAGGCGATCGGTCACTTGGTCATACCGTCCGCCGCCGATGCCGTGGACGAACTGGTCGGCGATCATCAGGCGGAGGAACGTTGTCAGCATCAGCGCCCGCGGCGCCAGGCGAAGGTTATGTTTGCGGAGCCATCGCAGCAGTTCGGCGGCGGCGTCACCCGCAGGCTTGCGCGGGTCGAAGACGAACCGCTCGCCGGTAATCGTGCGCATTGTACAGCCATCCGGCTCGCAGCCGACTTCGGCGCGACTGCGCTGGCCGGTGGAAAGATCGTCCAGCCAAAACGGCACCTCACAGGACTCCGCCGACATGCGCAAATCCGGCATCGGCCGGCCAGGGTTGGTGATGCATTCATCCTTGCGGTATTCCCACAGCGATCCGTTGTAGTCGGCCGCGAACTGTCGCGAGCGCGCCAATACGTGGTAGACCAGCGTGAGGTAAGGCTCGCTCTGAAAGATCGGGCTGACGACCATCGCGTGATGGCGCAAACCCAGTTTCCAATCCAGTTCGTGCATCGCGTTGACCATCGCGACATCGACCGACTGAGATTCCAGGCTTAGCCGGCGCATCGAGGATAGGAAATCCCCCGCCAGCGGCTTGAACGGCCATCCCGCTGATGCAGCGGCAAAATCCGCCGACAGGCTAGTCAGGTGCTGTGGCGACGGCGGGCCGAGCAGACCGCTCCACTCGGCGGTGTTCATCGTGGTGTCGTCGGTCAGCGGCGACGATCCGCCGGGCCATTTGAATTGAAGGTGCTTGGGTGAGTCGGTATCGACGGCAAAATGGTACGCCGCTCCGTCGGTGGCTTCGGCGGCGGTGTGGATCAGCGCGTCCTTGATCCACACGCCGGGGTGGATCAGTTCCGTCTGATGTCCGGTGGCGAAAAGGAGCGCGTCGTCGTCGGTATGGCCGATCCATTGCCGCTGCTGTTTGCGGAGTTGCGAGAGCGGCGCGTTCTGGATCAATACGTCATGAGCCGCCGATAGTGCCGCGTGATTGGCCCGGGATTGCTCGAGCAGATCCACCGGCTCCGGCCAGATGAGCGTCTGCCCGTCTTCGGCGGGGGCTTTCCAATCGGCGTAAGTGGCGGGCGACGAGTCGTTCATGACCTTAGTTTACCGGCAACAGCAGGAGGCTTCGTCGCAGACTTCAGTCTTAAGGGCGGCCGGCGATTCCATCTCGGTTTTCAGAACCGAGAGGTAATGCTTGAGGCGGTTGTCCGCGTCATCCAGTTGCCCGCCGAAGTGGCGCGTTGGGTCGTTGTAGATCAGGCGGACGGGAATTTCGCGCACCCGCAAGCCGGCCTTGAAAACCTGCGGCCATAGCTGCATCGGGAATGCGTAGCCGGGGATGTCCAGTTTCAAGTTCCGCATCGCGCTCACGCGGTGAGCCTTGAATCCGCAGAACGTGTCGGTGAGGTTCCAGCCGAACAGGTCGTTAATCATGCCGGTCAGCGTCATGTTAATCGCCCGGCGGTCGCCGGGAGGCAGATCGTCATCGCTGCGCGAGTTTAAGTACCGGCTGCCGCTGATGATGTCGGCGTCGTCCTTGTGAATCTCGTCAATAAACGTCGGGATCATCTCCGGCTCATGCTGCTCGTCGCAGTCCATGGTGATGACCCAGTCGTACCCGCGATCATCAGCGAATTTGAATGCATCGATGAGACTTTGCCCGTAGCCGCGGTTTTCGGGGTGGCGAAGCAGGTAGATGTCGTCGCGCCCGGCCAGGTAGTCGCCGGTGCCGTCAGTGCTACCGTCGTCAATCACCAGAAGATTGTCGCCCGCATAGCGGCGGATTTTATCCAGAACGCTACCGACGTACTTGCGCTCGTTGTAAACCGGAACGGCTATGAGAATCTTCAAACATCACTCCAGCAAAACCTTAAGGCCCGTATCAACTGCCCTTGATCGTAGACCCAGTTGGAGCAGGCAGTCAACCGAGAGCCTCATCTTAACGACTATTCGCCCGGGCGGCGTAGCGGTATGATCCCCGCAACACCCTTGTGTGGAGCATCGCGTGAACCTTGGTCGAACAATCCGTTTAATCATAATCGGCAGCTTGTGTGCCGGCCTGGGCGGATGCACATACTTCCGACAGAAGCGCGTCGCGAACGACCAGTTGCAAAAGGCGATCTACGCCCGGGAAAACGGCAGCCCCGAGCAGGCGATTATCGCCCTGAAGCAGGCCACCAAGGCCAATCCCAAGCTCGTTCCAGCGCATGTGATGCTCGGCGATCTGTACAAAGAGGGTGGCGATTTCGAAAAAGCCGGTCAGGAGTACCAAACGCTGACCCAGTTGGAACCTAAGGTCGCGTCGCACTCGTACAATCTCGGCCTTATGCAGCAGTTGCTCGGCCGGCTCCGGCAGGCGTCGGAGGCGTACTTAAAGTCCCTCAAACTCGATCCGAAAAACGCGGACGCCCACATGAATCTCGGATTGGTCTATCTGACACTCGCAGACCAGTCCAAAGCGATCGAGCACCTTCAGCAAGCAACTTCGCTGAACCCAACCTCGATTGACGCATGGACCAACCTCGGCGCAGCACTGGACGATCACGACGAACCCGCCGACGCCGAAAAAGCGTACCGCAAGGCGCTGGAACTGGACGGGAATCGCTACAATCTCTTCATTAATTACGGCAGCAATCTGATCCAGCAGAGCCGCCCGGACGAGGCCATTAAATTGTTGCAGCAATCGGCCGACATGAAAGATTCGGCGCTGATTGAGAAACTTATGGGTGATGCGCTGACGAAAAAAGGCTGGTGGGACGCCGCCAGCGGACGATACGAAAAGGCAACGCGGCTCGATCCGAAATACATCAATGCTTACAACGCGCTCGGGAACACGCTGATCTCTGCGTATGAACGCGGGATGCAGTTGAATGAGCCGCTGCGCGAACGGGCCGTCGCCGCGTGGAAGACCAGCCTCTCGCTGCGCTTGGATCAACCGGCGGTCGCAGCGCAGTTGGGGAAATGGTCGCGCAATAATTGAAAACACCCTCCGAACAACTCCAGATTCTGTATGAGTGCCCCGATTACGTTGCCGTTTTGAAACCCGCAGGCCTGGCGACCATTCCCGGCCGGGCAGAAGTCGATAGCGTGCTCGAACGCCTCGGCCGACAACTCGATCTTCCCTGCACCGGGTCGGCCGACCCGCGATTGCGGATCGTCCATCGCCTCGACAAGGACACCAGCGGCGTGCTGCTGATGGCAAAGCACAAAGCAGCGCAGCGTCACGCGTCGGAACAGTTCCAGAACAATTTGATTCAGAAGGAATACCTCGCCCTCGTCCACGGCCGCCCGCCGGCGGACAGCGGGCATATCGACGAGCCGCTCGCGGTGCATCCGACGGTGAAGACGCGCATCTGCGTCACCAAGCACGGCCGGCCGGCGATCACCGACTGGATCATCGAGCAACAATTCCGCGTCGGCACGCTGCTGCGCGTGTTCCCCAAAACCGGCAAGACGCACCAGATCCGAGTACATCTGGCGCATGTCGGCCTGCCGCTGTGGATCGATCCGATCTACGGCTCCAAAGGCGCGATCTTTCTAAGCAAGCTCAAACGCGACTACCGGCCGAGCGCTCACGTGGAGCGGCCGCTGATCGACCGACTCACCCTGCATGCCCACCGCCTTACATTTAAGGCTACGGATGGAACGCCACTGACAATAGAAGCGCCCCTTCCCAAGGACTATCGGTCCGCTGTAAACCAACTGGCGAAGGTGTAAGTGCTGTAAATCGGCATAAACCTTGATTCCTGCAGGAATTCCAAGGGTAGGCGTTATAGAACCGCCCCGCCTCTCTAACCAACATACCAGCGACTAACCGCCAACGGCGGCGTCTGTCTGCCTCGGTAACAGGAGTTGGATTATGACACGCTTCATGCGAAATCTCGTGACTCGTAAAGCCGCCCTTGGATTGGCCGCCGTACTGGGGTTGACCTCAATCGCCGCCGCGCCGCAAAAGGCGCAGGCCGATTGGCGTATCGGGATCGATCTGCGTGACAGCGGGCCGCGCTACGAGACGCGCACCACCCGCGTCTGGATCGAGCCGGTCTACCGCATCGTGTGTGATCGTCAGTGGGTCGAAGCGACCTATCAGACCGTCTGCGAACGCGTCTGGGTGCCGGATCGCTACGAAGATCGCCAGATCGTTCGATACGACGGCTGGTGCCGACATATCGAGTGCGTTCGCGTGCTCGTCCAGCCGGCCCATTACGAGGAACAGCAACGCCAGATTGTCATAGCACCGGCACACACACAGGACGTACAACGCCAGGAACTGGTATCGCCCGGCCACTGGGAATACCGCCAGGAACGCGCTGGTGTATGTGATCCCTATCCTTCAAGAGGCCGAGTCCGAATCGAGTTCGGCGGCCGCTGATGAAAGACGTTTGCCTTCACTGCCCGCTTTGCGCATCGCGCACAAGGCGGGCAGTAAGATGTTGCCACGCCCTTCATTTCACCCCATGTTTGATCGGGCCATCACCGATGCTGTGACCGGTGGATCGCTCGATACCCGCCGGTCCAATCGAAGTGAACAATACGGGCGGCAATTAACTAATGGAGGTGCCACATGAATCGATTCACGACACAAATGGCCGCTTCGCTGATCGCAGCCGTTGTAGGCGGCGGGCTAGTGGTTGGCTGCAGCAGTTTGAGCGAGAGCGAACGAACTCAAAGGCAGTCAGAAGGTATGGGTGACGCCGCAGATCTCATCCGCCGTGGCGAGAAAAACGTCGCCGACGGGAAAGCGATGATCGCCCGGGGCGAAGAACTCAAGAGTCAGAATAAGGACGTCGAAGGCAATCGCATGCTAGCCGACGGCAAAACCATGAAGGCTTTAGGCGACTCCCAGATCGAGCAGGGACGAAAGTTGAAGAACAAGAACAACTAAGAGTCTTCGTCCTCAGAAATCAAACCGGGCCGATCACCTTGTGTGACCGGCCCGGATTCTTTTTTGAGCTGGAGACGTTTCTAGTTAGCGGAGAGCGCCGCTTCGACATTCGGATAAATCGGCAACAGCGCATCGATCCGCACCCGTTTGATCGTGTTGCTGATCAGATCGTTCGATCCGCACAACTGCACAACGCCCTTCCACGATTGGGCCGTCGTTCGGAAGTGGATCAGCGCGCCGATCGCCAGGCTGGCGATAAACGTCAGCCCCGTCAAATCGAACACCACGCGCGACGGCTTGCGATCGAGTAGCGCCTTGAGTTGGGTTTCAATCGTCGGAAGGTTCAGCACGTCTGCCGGCCCGGCGAGCGATACGACATAAACGCCGTTCAAACGGGATTCGAGGTTGATGGTCAGTTTGCTCATCGTTCCGCTCCCAGCGTGCCCGCTACAACTGGACCGCGCTCGATAGGTTAGCGTATTCAGGTTGACTTAGGAATTCCCCGGCCTGCAAATTGTTCCCGATATCTGACCTTACCGAAATCAGTGAATCTGCAGATCGCCGGGATCGCGCAGCAGGGTGCCCATCCGCAGCATGGCGTCGATAACGCGCCAGCTGAAGCCCATTTGATCGACCGCCTGCCCGGTGAAGACACGAACGGTGCGCTTCTGCATCCGTCTTGCGATGATCGAACCGTACCAGCGATGCTGATAAGCAAGCCCGGCGCGATGCAGGTTGAAAAGCTGGCCGTTGTACCACGAGTCAATCACCCGCCGCCAAAGAGCAAACTCACGATGTCGGCCGGCCTGGTAGTCCTGCATCGCGTTTGGCGACGGCGATTGAATCGCGTCGAACAGCGCGAACGCGCCCTTCATGCTGAGATAAAGGCCTGTGGAAAAAATCGGGTCGATGAACCCGGCTGCGTCACCCACCATCGCCCAACCGGGGCCGTGCATGGTTTGTGAGATCAACTGGTAGTTCTGGTACTTCACCACCGGCGTCTGTCGCGTGGCGCCGTATGTATATTGTTTGAGCGAGGGTTCGTCGGCCAAATACCCGTCGTATTGAGCCTCGATTGAGTCGCCGTACTGTTCGAGGTGTTTCGGGTCGATCACCACGCCGAGCGAGACTCGACCCGGCAGCGGAATCCGCCACGACCAGCCGTTGGTGAGGTAATCGGTGTGGATGTGGCCTTCGTCGGACATTTTAGAACTGCTGAGGTGCGCGAACAGCGCGACGTCCCCGCGCCCGCCGCGAGACACGGGCACGTCGAGTAATCGCGACAACGCGCGGGATCGGCCGGTGGCGTCGATGATCAGGTCCGGCGCGCCGCTGAAGTAGTCGGCGGTTTGCTCCAGAGTGTCCGACGTAAGACGGACGGTATTCGGCGCATCGCCCTTTTCGATCTTGGCCGCGAATTGAAAGACCTTCGCCCCGGCCTGCTCGGCCGCTTCGAGCACGGCGCGATCGAACTGATCGCGCGGCGTGTTGTACGCGTAGTGCGGCAGCTTCTGATCCGCCCAGGAAAATTTGAACGAAATCACCTCGTCCGCCGTCAGGCAAACCGTCGCGCCGGGTTTATAGATGCTGAACGATTTGACCTTGTCTTCAATCCCGAGCCGCCGCAGCATCGGCACGACGGCCGGCAATAACGATTCCCCAACGATCAGCGGCGGACGCTTATCGGTGTGAAAGATGGCGACGCGGTAACCTTCCCTGGCGAGCAGCGCGCCCACGGTAGCGCCAGCCGGCCCGCCGCCGAGGATAGCGATCGTTTTGATCTGCTGCCGAGCCATAGTTTCACGGCTATCTGATCCGATCAGGGCGCGGCGAACAAGCTTTATTGCGCCGCTATTCCGGTCGACGGTGACAGTCCATGACTACAACGGCAAAACCAAAGTTACAATGCCCATGCTGTTTGAAACCCCCGGAGTTGTACGGTAATGTCAGCAAGGTTGCGGTAGAAGGCAACGAGCACCTGCTCGATCGACTGACCGCTGTACTCAACGCAATCGCGAAAAAAGGAGAACCATGACGACCCTCAGCACTGAATCCACACCGCTAGCTAAGCCGTCGAAGGGAGTGCGCGTCATTGCACATATCGCGCGGATTCTACTCGGCGCTTTGTTCACGTTTGCCGGGCTGAACATCTTCTTCAAATGGGTCATGCCGCCTGCGGATCACCAGCCGGAGTTTCCGCGGGCGTTGATGCAAACCGGTTATATGATGCAGATGATCGGCGCGACGCAACTGTTTGTCGGCGTGTTATTCCTGATCAACCGGTACGTGGCGTTTGCGGTAGTCGTCTTCACGCCGTTGATGGTGAATATCGTCGCGTTGCATTTTTTCAAAGACCGCGACGGCCTGCCGATGGCTCTGATCGTGATGTGTCTGTGGGCCATGCTGGTATGGGCGTATCGGTCGGCCTACGTTCCCCTGTTCGTCGCCCAGAAGACACCCGGATGATCGAATCTCAATCGAGGAAAACTCCATGTTGCCATACATTCTGATTGGCGTTGCCGTGGTGATCGCGCTGCTCGTAATCCTCATCGCGATTCAGCCGGCGGCGTTTCGGATCGAACGGAGCATCCTGGTCAACGCCCCGCCGGCAACGGTGTTTGAACAGGTGAACGACTTTCGCGCCTGGGCGGCGTGGTCTCCGTGGGACAAGATCGATCCGAATCTGCAACGCACCTACTCCGGCCCGCCGTCAGGCCCGGGTACGGCCTATGCGTGGATCGGAAACAGCAAGGTCGGGCAAGGCAATATGACGCTGACCGATTCAACCCCGCCCGAGCGGCTGCGTCTCCGACTGGAATTCCTCAAACCCTTCAAGGCTACGAACACCGCAGAGTTCACCTTCAAACCGCAGGTCGATCAGACGCTCGTCAACTGGGCCATGGCCGGCCGGCGCAACTTCGCCATGAAAGCGTTCGGCCTACTGATGAACTTCGACAAACTCGTCGGCGGTGATTTTGAAAAGGGCTTGGTAGCGCTGAAGGCGGTCGCCGAATCGCAAGCCTCTCGGTGAGCGTCCGCAGCCATTGCGGCGACATCACTCGTGATGTACTACACGATGGGTCACGCATCCTGTGCGAAGTAATGTACCGCTTGCGGTGTTCTTCCTTCGTCCGTGCTCGATTATACGCGCTATTCCTGAGTGATTGTGCTACCGTCCACTCTCACACCTCACAGAAAGCAGGCCGCATGCAAAAACTTGTTGGAATTATCGCTGTTGTTTTGCTGTTGGCGTACGCCGGATACAAGATTTTCTCCGGACGGATCGATTGGGCCGATCCGAACTCCGTCGCGACGGCGTTCCTATCGAAGCTCAAATCGGAAGATACCGACGCGGCCAAGAAGTACTACCTTCCCGATCAGGCCGATGCCTGGGCGGATACGACGCACGAAAAGCTCTACCGTATGAAGTCCAACGAATCGGCGGCGTTCAAAAACAGCATTCCCGACAAGCCGGAATTCACCGCCGCCCCCGCGCCTATCGCCGCGCCGGGCAAAGCCAAGTCCACTGACAAATTTCTCAAGACCGGTGAAGTCGTGATTGGCCTGAGGCAAGTCAGTGATAAATGGTACGTCAGCGTATCACCTTACTGATTCTGCACGGCCCCCGTGAATCCGTCGCTCCCGGTTGCTCACGGCGTGAACTCTACCATGAAAGACTCGCTGTAGCCGGCGCCGATCGCCGCGCTACGGCTTCTCGATCGAAATCAGCTCGACTTCAAACGCCAGCGTCGCATTCGGCGGGATGGGACCTTGCCCCTCAGCGCCGTACCCGAGGGCCGACGGGATCACCAGCCGCGCCTTGCCGCCGACTTTCATCAGTTGCAGGCCTTCCGTCCAGCCCGGGATCACCCGGCCCACCTCAAACTTCGCCGGCTCGCCGCGATCCACCGAACTGTCGAACTTCGTTCCGTCAATCAGCGTGCCGGTGTAGTGTACTTTCACGGTGTCGGTGGCCTTGGGGCTCGGGCCGGTGCCTTCGGTGAGCGTTTCGATCTGCAGGCCGCTCGCCGTCGTTGTGACGCCTTTTTTCTTGCCGTTGGCTTCGCGGAAATCCGCTTCGAGCTTAGTGTTCTTCTCGCCTTTTTCCTTGGCGACGGTCATCGCTTCCTGCTGTAGCTTCATCATCGCCTGATTAAACGCTTCGGGCGTGATCTTTGATTTGCTGCCGTCCATCGCATCGTGCAAACCTTGGGAGATGGCATCGAGATTGAGCTTCACGCCGGCATCGCTGATCTGCTTGCCGAACTGGTAGCCGATTCCGTAGCTGGCGTCGTCGGTTGACGAGGCCACCTGCGTGGCCGGCGATGTCGTCGGCTGCGTCGCCGGGGATTCAGCCATCGCCAGACCGGCCATACTCAACATCGCGATCACAAAGCATGTTTTCATTTTGCATCTTTCTATAACAGTTCTATAAAAATTGGCAGACGAGAGACAGTAGCCGACTTTGCCACAATTCGCCAATCCGATCGCGATAAGGTCGCCTTAACGCACGGCGAGTTTCCCAATCGCTGGCTATCGCGATAAACTTCCGTGATGAAATCTGCGTTGCTTGCCTTGGTAGTCGCCGCTGCGTTGGTTGCACCTCGCTCCGCCTTCGCGGAGCATTACGAGGTGTTCATCCTCGCCGGCCAATCGAACATGGACGGCCGCGGGAGCGCCAGCGACCTCACCGGCCCGCTTGCGAAATACGCCAAGCCGCTCGACAACGTCACCCTCGTTTACGGCAACGGCGCTCATGTGCTGACGGATTCGCCGCAGCCGCTGGCGCCGGGTTTTTCCGTGCCGCCGGGCAAGAAAGACGCGCTCGGCGACGTCGACAAAAAACCTTTGTCCAAAAAATTCGGCCCCGAGATCGGCTTCGCCCATGCGATCGCCCCAGCGTTTGCGAATAAGAAAATCCTGCTGATCAAATCCACCAAGGGCGGCACGAGTTTGAAGAAGGACTGGAACCCCCAAGGCAAACAGTCGCTTTACGTTCACATGATCTCGCTCGTCGACACCACGCTCAAGTCCCTCAAAGCCCACGGCGATACCTACACCGTTCACGCATTCCTATGGCATCAAGGCGAATCCGACGCCGGCCTGCCGGCGGACGAGTACGAAAAACTCTTCATCGCATTCGCCGCCCAACTCCGCAAAGACTTGGCCAACCCCGATCTGCCGATCGTCGTCGGCGAAGTTTACGATAACGGCAAGCGCGACGGCGTTTTGGCGGCGTTGCGTCATCTGCCCACGAGCGTTCCCCACACCGCGCTAGTCAGCGCGAAGGATCTGAAAACCTCGGACAACGGCACGCATTTCAATTCCGCCTCCGTCATCACGCTCGGCCAAGGATACGCGGAACAAACGCTGGCGTTGATCGGCAAGCCCGATCCAGCGAAGGCCGAATAATCCGCCGAGACGATCTAGCCGAACCAGGGCGTTGAGCAATTTGATGTGGCGTGCAGGCTCACAATTCCTCATCCTGAGGTACGCCGAAGGATCTCGGATTTCGAGCCGCGTTCGACGTTCGAGATCCTTCGGAGTACCTCAGGATGACGACGATCGGTCATTGTCACGCTACGACAAAAGGCGCGTCGCTCTGGCATCGCAGATCGCGACCGTGCCCAGCGCCTACCGCTCCACATCCGACGGCGCCGCCGGTTCCGTCGTCGCCGGTTGAAGCGGGGCATGACAAACGTCGGCTGCGTCATCGGCTTTGGTTTGAACGGCCCGCTCACGCCGGTCATGTCGATCGGCGGCGGCAAATTCACAGGTTTGGTTTGCCCCGGTGCGCCCTCGCGGTGTTGCCACGCGTAGGTTGATGCGTAGCTCACCGCGACCGACACGCCGCACAGCAGCATCGCAAAGAACGGCAAAAACACGCGCCGCTGCCCCGCCGCCCGGCCTACGACAATGCCCACAAACCCCAACACCGCGCCGAGCGCCGACACCGGAATCGCCAATATGCCCAGGTAAGGAATCCATGCGACCAGCAGCGACACCCCGCCGAGGATAAAACTGACGATCGCGATCGCCCCCGAAGCATTCGCCCGCGCCGGAACCGGCTGCTGCTCAAATTCATCGAAATATCCGCGCCCGCCAGGAATGTAAACCATCCTGCTCCCGTTTGAGTAAACGCATCCTACCGAACCGCCGAGCGTTGGGCACCGCCCGCCTATAGCAAGTCAGGCATTTTTGTTCCATCCGCACCTTGGGATTTGATCCGATCGATCAAGGCGCACCCTGCAGTGTTTGGTCTTAGCAATACTGCAAAACAAGACCCGCCCTACTTGCTGCGTTGATTGCCTTGGAGAGGGAACAATGCCGAAATTCCACTGAAAAGACGCTCGGCCCCTATACTTCACCGACCCCATTTTTGTACCTCCGGATTTTCTTTTTGATTTACTACCCCTTAGGCTCAAATCTGGTAGAATCACGCCCGATAGGTCTGACGCTCTTATGCTTTCGGTCTTGGGTTTCCCCCTCCTCCCCGGCTTGAGTCGCCCCTCCTCTCTCCCGGGCCTGAATATTGGCCTCTTTCATCAACCCGAAAGTAAAAAATGGGTTTCGGCCAATACACAGGAGTTATCCCATGGCCAAGAAGTTGTATGTTGGAAATCTGAGCTACGACGTGGACAGCACACAGTTGAACGAGATGTTCGCCGCGCACGGCACCGTGCAGAGCGCGGACATCATCACCGATCGCGAGACCGGCCGAAGCAAAGGCTTCGGTTTCGTTCAGCTCGCCAGCGATGCCGAAGCCGATGCGGCGATCGCTGCCCTCAACGGCCAGGAAATGGGCGGCCGCGCCCTGACCGTCAATGAAGCCAAGCCCAAAGAACCCCGCTCCGGCGGTGGTGGCGGTGGTGGTTATGGCGGCGGCGGTGGTGGTCGATCCAGCGGTGGCGGCGGCGGTTACGGTGGTGGTGGCGGCGGCGGTCGCTCCAGCGGCGGTGGCCGATCCGGCGGCGGAAACCGCTACTAAACTGATCTCACGTTCAATTCATTCTCAACCCCCAGAAGGCCACGAGCAATCGTGGCCTTCTGCTTGCGCGAATGCGAGCACGATGTTCACGCCAGCGGCGGGCGGTCGGGCTGAGGCCGATAATCCTGCCGCTAAAATACTTTGGCACGCAGGATCGTCATTCGGCGCACGCGCCGCAACTTCCGGCGGCGCCGCCTCAACTTGCGGCGCGAGCGCCGAGACTTCCAGCGCGAGCGCCGCAAACCCCGGCGCGAGCGCCTCGTCTTCCGGCGGCAGCGCTGGGACTTCCGGCGGCGCCGCTCCAATCTCCGGCGCGAGCGCCTCAATTTCCGGCGAGTCCGCCGCAACTTCTAGCGGCATCGCCGTAAGTTGCGGCGGAAGCGGCGAATGCTCACTGCAATATTTTGAAATAATAGACGGGACAGGCCCAACGAATTAATTGGACCTGTGCCGCTTTCTTTTTCCGCGTTGCACACCGCTGGCCGATAGCAAGCCAGGACTTTTTGTTCCCACTTTTTTCGCTCCCCTTTAATTTTCATTCGCAATGCGCTATGGCTCGATGGCCATAATGCGCCAAATACCCTCCTCTAGTACGAGTTCTGTTTCACCAATATTCGTAACTCGCACGGTCACCGCGTGGTTCGAACGTACTACGGCCTGCCAGTAAAATGCTGTCGGCACTGATATTGGGGGAGTTACTAGGATTGCATGATGTGGCGTCACTCCAGTTAAAGAAATCACCCGCTCCACCGAACCCTTAAACGGTATTAGTCCAAAATTGAGGGTTGCAGAAGCAACATTAACATTCTTCAAAATCGTGCGAATAGAACCAGGTAGATTTCTTACTCGTTCGAGAATCTCGCTTAGTATGTCCTCTTGCGTTCGCTTGGGCAGGTGCTCATGCGGATCTTCCGTCCTAAGTTTTTGAATTCGTGATTCAAGTTTGGGCCAAGCATGTTCGAAGAGTCGTTCTAATCGACCAATATCAACTGGATTCGGTAAAGCCCCATTGATTATTTTTATCAATTCAAGTGTGTCTGATTTTTCTGCCATGGTCCGTTGAAAGTCTGCAAGTGGCGACGTGAGTTGCGTTGTCTCTACGTCAAATAGGTATGTGCAGACACAAGCCTCGTCACTTGAAGTAGCTAACGCACCAGTTTCGAATAGAACCCAATCAGAATGAATAGACTCTGGCGTCAAGCATACGATGCCTACCTTCGCCGTTTTGAGTGCTCGCGATATCTCTGGATTCCACCGCCGCCCCTTTGCAATGTCCTTGAATGACACCCAAGGTCGCACGCCTGCGACCACATCTGGAATGAATTCGTAAAGCGCGTTCGCGAGGTTTTGACCGCGTGTACCCGACCAACTGATAAATACGTTGTGTTCCAACGCTTCGCCTCCTTTTATTGGCGGATATTTATTCAGAAAGAAAAAACGGGTCGCGTGTCTTCCTGAAATTCTAAGGTGACGGGAGTCTTTCGATGGAACCCGAAGAATCCTGATCCTTCACGATTGTTCGACCCGCTTGCTCGGTCCTGCGATTGAGGTCGGCGAGCATGGCATCGAGATCGCCGTTAAACGAGTCGATATATGCCTTGCCCGCCGCTCGCGCTTCATCGATCAGCGACAAATCGGGGTGCTCGAACTTGGAAGTCTCTGACACGGTCCACCTCTTTCAAAGCAGTTCATCAGGCGTACAGATAATGGGACATCGAAAACCGGCTCTTTCGCAGGACTCTTCAATTCTATCGCGCAACGTGGCATTCGCGAGATGGTTGAAATTCCAAGTCAATAAATAATCGATAAAATTGCAGTCCGCAGGCGAAGCTGGCGGCAGCGTCATCATGCCGACTTTCGCCCGCTTGCTGATGTCTTTTGTGTCGGCTGCTGTGCGGCAATCTGTTCCATCGATGTGGGACTGAAGAATCGCTCGCCACACGTCGGGCATTCTTCGATGTCGATCTTTTTGGCGACAAATGGTCTCCCCCCGCGTCGGCTTTCGATGTCACGTTTGACCAAGCGGATTTTTTTCGAGCCACACATCGGGCAGGCTTTGAGCGTGAGTTGCCTCATAATGCACGTTTGCTGGAAACCAGCACGTAAAAGACCGCGAATCCATCGGCCTGCGTCAGTTTACCCTTGGTGTAGATCGCAACGCCAGAAAGATTTTTACTTTGGATGATATGCAGATATTCCCGGCGGCGCGTGAGCGGATTGATTGACCGAATCGTCTTGTAGATCGCGACCGCATTCACCAGGGCTTCGCGAATGTCTTCAACGCTCAGATCATCGGCTTCAAGTTCATTGTTCGCCTTGGCGGTGAATCGCAAGCGGTTGCCGAGCGCGCATCGCTTGATTTGAACGAGAATATCCATGACCGTGCCTCGACTTAAAACAACCGGACGGCGTTAGCCGTCCGATTGCTGGTTTGATGTTTAGTACATCGCGCCCATTCCGCCGCCCGGAGGGCCGGCGGGCATGGTTTTTTTTCTTCTTTGATCTTGCTGATCACCGCGTCCGTCGTCAGCAGCAAGCTGGTGATGCGTTCCCTTTCATGCCGCGAGTGGGGCCAACTCGCCATCAGCGATGCCTGCAATATGAAGTTCAACTAATTTGGCACGCAGTTCATGCAGGCTGCTGGATGATGGTGAAGGAATCTCAATACCGATAGGACGGTCGTCAGACGCGTAATCTACCACCAGCGAGCCGCTCGAACGGCTGTTGGAGACGGAATCGTCGGATTGTCGGGATAGGTAGAGGTAGGCGGCGAACGCGCGGCCCTTTCGATAGGTCACTTCGAGATAAGGTTCGCTCATGGTTTACACCTCGAATGCGGTTACGACGTGCAGCAGCTTTGCATTTCATCAGGTTCCACGATCACTCGCCAACGCAAGCCGTTAAAGCTCGTTTCAATTCGATATCGGCCGGCTGTTGGATCGGACTCCCAAGACATCGCTCGCTGTAGCATATCGCGCAAATCTAACTCGCGGAAGTGCCGTTCGGTCATTCGCTTTCGCAGATGCGGGTTCTCGCAACTGAGTTCGTACTGCCACCACGTCGGCCAATTCATGACGCCCCCGAAAAAAACAATCGGACGGCGTTGGCCGTCCGATTGCTGATCTTGATGTATTAGTACATCCCGCCCATTCCGCCGCCCGGGGGGCCGGCGGGCATGGGGTCTTTGTCTTCCTTGATTTCGCTGATGACCGCATCCGTCGTCAGCAGCAGGCTGGCGATGCTGGCGGCGTTTTGCAGCGCGGTTCGCTCGACCTTGGTCGGGACGATCACACCCATTTTGACCAAGTCGCCGTACTCGTGGGTGAGGGCGTTGTAGCCGAAGTTTGTCTCCGAGCTTTCCTTTACCTTTTGAGCGATGACCGAGCCGTCGACGCCGGCGTTTTCGGTGATCTGCTTGATCGGGGCTTCGATCGCGCGACGCACGATGTCCACGCCGACCTTCTGGTCGTCGTTGGGGGCTTTCTTGCGAACGCCATCGAGCGTTTTGGCGGCTGCACGGATGACGGCGACGCCGCCGCCGGGCAGGATGCCTTCTTCAACGGCGGCACGGCAGGCGTGCAGCGCGTCTTCGACGCGGGCTTTCTTTTCCTTCATAGCCACTTCCGTCGCAGCGCCGACGTTGATCTGCGCCACGCCGCCGGCCAGCTTGGCAAGGCGTTCCTGGAGCTTCTCGATGTCGTAATCGCTGGTGGTGTTGGTGATCTCGTTCTTGATCTGCTCGATGCGGCCTTTGATGTCCTTCTCTTTGCCGCCGCCTTCGATGATCGTGCAGTTGTCCTTATCGATGCGGATCTTCTTGGCGCGACCGAGTTGGGCGATCTCGACGTTTTCGAGCTTAATGCCGAGCTCTTCGAAGATCGCCTGCCCGCCGGTGACGATGGCGATGTCTTCGAGCATGGCCTTGCGGCGGTCACCAAAGCCCGGGGCCTTGACGGCGGCGACTTTGAGCGTGCCGCGGAGCTTGTTTACGACGAGCGTCGCCAAAGCTTCGCCGTCGATGTCTTCGGCGATGATCAGCACGGGCTTGCCGGCTTCAGCACCCTTGGTGAGCACGGGAACCAGATCACGAGCGGAAGAAATCTTCTTCTCGTAGATGAGGACCAGCGCGTCTTCAAGGATGGCTTCCTGCGTGGTGGTATCGGTGATGAAGTGCGGGCTGAGGTAGCCCTTGTCGAACTGCATGCCTTCGACGAGTTCGATGGTGGTGTCGAGGCTCTTGCCTTCTTCAACGGTGATCACGCCGTCTTTGCCGACCTTGTCCATCGCGTCGGCGATCATCTTGCCGATGACTTCGTCCTGATTGGCTGAGCAAGTGCCGACCTGGGCGACTTCCTTGGAGTTGGAAATCTTCTTGCTCATGGTCTTGAGCTCGCCAATGATCGCTTCGACGGCGAGGTTGATCCCGCGCTGAACCTGCGTGGCGTTCGCGCCGCTGGCGATGTTCTTCATGCCTTCGCTGA
>JBBROD010000013.1:0-72089 GCA_038229715.1 Tepidisphaerales bacterium
ACCGCCACGAACTGACCGACGCCCAGTGGGCGAAGATCGAACACCTGTTGCCGGGGAAGAAGAGCGACCCGGGCCGCACGGCGATCGACAACCGCCTGTTCGTCGACGCGGTCGTTTACGTGCTCAAGACCGGCATTCCCTAGGCCGACCTGCCCGACCGCTTCGGCAAACACGACACGGTTCGCAAACGCCCGGGCCGCTGGTGCGCCTCCGGCGTGTGGGAGAAGACACGGTACGAAAAGAAGGCGGCTAACTTCGCGGGCTTCGTCTACCTCGCAGCCTTTGTTACCGCGGAGGATTGAATGTCCGTACTACCTAGGGCGATTATCGAGCGTTCGCTCTATGGCCGCAACCCAATGCCGCCTCAATGGCTTTAAGCACTTCAACCGGAAACAGTCGCAGACCGCAATAGCGGCACTGATATCCTATCCCTCGAGCACGACACTAAACCCATTTTTCGGTGGGGGCGGCCTGGTGGGCCGGTGGTGGTATCGCTGGCTGAGGGGTGAAGACTGGCGGGAACCACCGACGCATCGGCGGATGGTGGGCCATTCCCACGTGCTACCGCCGGCGTTGCGCTCGAGGGATGCCACCTATGCCGTGCTCGTGAAGCTGATCGCCAAGGCGGCCACGCGGATGCGGCGGATCGGCTACTCCGCCGATCGGTTGTCCGTCGGCGTGGATTACCTGGGCGGCGGGGGCTGGTCGCACGAGTGCCGCCTGCTGGGGTGCCAAGATACCCTCACGCTGGTGTCGGCCTTCACCGCGTCGTGGCCGGATCGGCTGGCAGGCGTGCCGCTACGGGTGTCGGCCACGCTGGATAGGCTGTCATCGGCC
This sequence comes from Tepidisphaerales bacterium, assembly GCA_038229715.1. Lineage (GTDB taxonomy): Bacteria > Planctomycetota > Phycisphaerae > Tepidisphaerales > Tepidisphaeraceae > JANMES01. Next base: position 838 of record JBBROD010000013.1, read on the forward strand.
GCGTCGATGCCGGGGCCGCTATTTCCGGGCGAGGCGAACCGGGTCAAATTGTCGCTGGCGCTGGACAAGATTAACATGCGATGGGGCAAGGATGTGGTGCATGTCGGCGTGACGCATGACATCATGGCGGCGGCACCGACGCGGATCTCGTTTACGCAGATTCCTGATCTTGCGAGGGATTTCTATTGATGCTCGCGGGCGACGGGCCCGCAGCCCTTGGACGGTCAGTGAACAGAGGAGCAGGATTGCTGAGCTAGACTAGGCCAGCGGCGTTGAAGCGAATACCGTTCCCAGGTCACACGCGACCCCTGTAGCCCCCGTGTAGCCCCAAGCATTTTAAGTCGAACTAGATTGGGCTAAATATTTCGACGTAACTCTATATATAGAAACAAATTGCACCCGACAGGGATCGAACCTGTAACCTTAGGATTCGGAATCCTACGCTCTATCCAATTGAGCTACGAGTGCGCGTTTCCGTCAAACTAGCGAGGGTAGGGGGCAGATGCAAGGCATTGACTGCCGATGCGTGCTGATTGCAACAAGAAGGTCGGTTTACTACATCAAGCCGCGACCGGAGACAGCAAAGCCAAGGCGAATGCCTGCCCTCGCTTGTCTGTAACAATGACGTCGGGAGCAACGCGGTTAGCCGCCGACTTCGAAACCCGGGTACAGGGTCATGCCGCCGTCGATGAACATTGTTGTGCCGGTGATGTAGTCGGCTTCGTCGCTGGCAAGCCAAACCGCGGCGCGACCGATATCTTCGGGCTCGCCGATACGCTTGTAGGGGATCAGCTTGAGCAATTCACGATAGGCTTCGGGCGTTTCCCAAGCACTGGTATTGATCGGCGTGCGGATCGCGCCGGGGCCGATACTGTTTACGCGAATGCGATACGGCGCGACTTCCTGCGCGATGGATTTCATCATGAGCATCACGCCGCCTTTGCTGGCCGCATAGTTGACGTGGCCGGCCCAGGGGATTATTTCGTGTACGCTGCTCATGCAGATGATTTTGCCTGCGGCGCAGCTTACTTCCTTGATCACGCCGCGCCGTTTAAATTCCTTTACCGCCTCACGGGCGCACAAGAATTGTCCGGTGAGGTTCACGCCGATGACCGTATTCCACTGCTGCAGGGTCATGTTTTCGAACGGTGAATCCTGTTGCAGCCCGGCGTTGTTAACCAGGATATCGATCGTGCCGAACTCCTGCTTCATCCAATCGAACATCGCGATGACCTCGTCTTCCTTGGAGACGTCGGCCTTGTGGATGACCGCGCGACCGTTGGTACTGCAGCCGCAATGGGTGGCCTCTTCGATGACGGCTTGTGCTTGTTCGTCGCCGCTGCGGTAGTTGATAACGACGTCCGCACCGGCCTGGCAGAGTGCGATCGCGACTGCCTTGCCAATGCCGCTGTTAGCCCCGGTGACCAATGCTTTTTGGCCCTTAAGGATCTTGCGGACATCACATTTGGGCATGTGTACGTTAGGGAGGTTCTCGGGCATGAGGTCTCTTACTTTGCCACTGCCCATCTTGCGGTCGGTCATGGGTTTGGTCGTTGTGTTGGACACTTCAATATCTCCGTTAAAAGCTACGTTCGTCAGATGCCCGCTTGCCGGTCGTGGATTCAGCGGACGGTTCCATAAAATATTCGATCATCCAACCGTAGAAATCACACGATCTGCGTCCGGCTGCGACTGCGGGTTTTGTGAACTATGGGTTTGGGCGGGCAAAGTCGCAAGGAGGTGTGCAAGCAGGCCGGTCCAGCCGGTCTGATGGCTCGCGCCCACGCCGCAGCCGGTGTCGCCGTGGAAGTATTCGTGGAAGAGGACGTGATCGCGAAAATGCGGATCGGTCTGAAGCCGCTCGTCGTCGCCGTACACCGCCCGTCGGCCGGCCTCGTTTTTAAGGACGAGCCGCGAAAGTCTGGAGGTGAGTTCGTCGGCGACTTCCTTGATCGTCAGCATCACGCCGCTGTCGGTCGGGCATTCGACTTTGAAATCGTCTCCATAATAGCAGTGGAAGCGCCGCAGACTTTCGATGAGCAGATAGTTGACCGGCATCCAGATCGGGCCGCGCCAATTGCTGTTTCCGCCGAATAGCGAACTGTCGCTCTCGCCCGGCTGATAGCTGACGCGAAGGTCCATGCCGTTCACTGGGAAGCAGTACGGATGATCGCGGTGGGCTTGTGAGAGAGCTCGAACGCCGAAATCACCGAGGAACTCGGTCTCGTCGAGCATGCGCTTGAGCAGGCATTTCATTCGATGGCCGCGAAGCAGGGAGAGCAGACGTGTTTCCTTCATTCCCATATCGTTCCATCGGCTGACAAGCTTGGCCAGTTCAGGGCGGTAGTTGAGGAACCATTCCAGCCGCAGTTTGAACTCCGGCGTTTTGGCGAGCAACTCGCCGTCTAGCACCTCGACCGCGAAGAGCGGGATCAGGCCGACCATCGAGCGTACTTTCAAAGGCTGTGATCTTCCGTCGGGCAGGCAGAGCACGTCGTAGAAGAATTCGTCGGTGTTGTCCCACAGATCGGTCCCGTCGCCGCCGATATTGCTCATGGCGGCGGCGATGTGGAGGAAGTGCTCGAAGAATTTCGTCGCGATGTCCTGGTAGACGGGGTTTTGCGTCGACAGTTCAAGTGCGATGCGCATCAGGTTGAGTGAGTACATCGCCATCCAGCTCGTGCCGTCACACTGGCTGATGAATCCGCCGGTGGGCAACGGCGCGCTGCGATCAAAAACACCGATGTTATCCAGACCGAGGAATCCGCCTTGGAAGATGTTGCGGCCTTCGGCGTCTTTGCGGTTCACCCACCACGTAAAGTTGAGCATCAACTTATGAAACACGCGTTCGAGAAAAGCGTAGTCCGGCTTGCCGGTCTGTTGCTTGTCCATCATAAACACGCGCCAAGTCGCCCATGCGTGTACCGGCGGATTGACGTCGCCGAATTGCCACTCGTAGGCGGGGAGTTGGCCGTTGGGGTGCATGTACCATTCGCGCGTCAGCAGGATGAGCTGGCCTTTGGCAAATTCCGGGTCGATCATCGCGAAGGGGATGCAATGAAACGCCAAATCCCAAGCGGCAAACCACGGGTACTCCCACTTGTCAGGCATGGAAATGACGTCGGCGTTGTTGAGGTGCGTCCACTCGCGGTTGCGTCCTTGCTTGCGGGATTCGGGAGGCTTGGGCGTGGCGGGGTCGCCGTTGAGCCATTGCGGGATGTCGAAGTAAAAATACTGCTTACTCCAGATCATGCCGGCAAACGCCTGCCGCTGCACCGCGCGGGCGTCGGCGGAAGGCATCTCTTTTTGAAGCGCGTCGTAAAACGCATCGGCCTCGGCAAGACGCTGCTTGAAAACCGTCGTAAGAGCCTTCAGCGGCTCGGCTTTAGTCCCCGACGAAAGTCGAAGCTCGATCCGACTCGATTCCCCCGCAGGTACGTCGAGCCGATAGTGCATGGCCGCCTTTGTACCGGCCGGTGATGCGTTGACTGCGGATTCATTGCCTTGGATCACGAACTCGTGAAACGCATCCTTGAAATGTTTGCCGTCTGACGGTTGGCCGTATAGCCGGGCGACATTTGTCTCATTTTCAGAAAATAGCGGCCGGCCACCGTCGCTGCAGACCAGGGTGTATCGGCCGAGCGTCGGATGGTCGATCGCAAAGCTGCGCTCGTCCTCTAGTGCGATTGACGGGCGTCGCGGATCGTTCCCCCAACTCCAGGTATTTCGAAACGCCACCTGCGGCAGGAGATGACAGACCGCGTTTTCCGGACCGCGGTTATGCACCGTCACCTGCATCAGCACGTCATCAGGACCGGCCTTGGCGTATTCAATGAAGACGTCGAAGTAACGGTTTTGCTCGAAAACCCCGGTCTCAATCAATTCAAATTCCGGAGCACTTTTCCCGCGACGGCGGTTCTCCTCCACCAGGCGCCCGTACGGATACTCCGCCTGCGGGTATTTGTAGAGCATTTTCAGATATGAATGCGTCGGTGTGGCGTCGAGATAGTAGTAAAGTTCCTTGCAGTCTTCCCCGTGATTCCCCTCCGAGCCGGTCAGGCCGAACAAACGCTCTTTCAGGATCGGGTCCTTACCGTTCCACAAAGCCAGGGAAAGGCACAAAAGCTGCTGATCGTCGCTGAATCCGCCGATGCCATCTTCGCCCCAGCGGTAGGCGCGGCTTCGCGCGTGATCATGCGGGAAACTATCCCAGGCGCAGCCATCGGGGCTGTAGTCCTCGCGCACCGTGCCCCACTGTCGCTCGCTCAGGTACGGGCCCCATTTTCGCCAGTTGTGAACGCCGGTTCGGTCCTCATCGAGACGGAGTTGCTCAGGGTTGGTAGGCATGGACGGTAGCTCCTTGTATCATTGAGATGCCTCTGCTCGATGCGCCGATTCGGCCGTCAGTCAAACCGCCGCAGAGTCACCTGCCCGAGGATCAACCCGGCTACCACGCCCATGAGCGTGACGCCCAGCAATGCATCGAATAATGCGAACATTCGTGCGTATGGCGTTTGGGGCACGATGTCGCCGTAGCCCACGGTGGTGGAGGTTAAGACGCTCCAGTAAAGTCCCTCGGACCAATCCAGCCGGGACATGCCGTGCGTGGTGCGGTACGGGTTTTCCAGAGCGATGAAGACCGACGGCGACACCGCCAACAGGTAAATCAACACGCCGACGAGGAATTTCAGCAAGATTCGCCGAACGCGGGAAACCCGTTTTTGCTCGTAGATCCGGAGGAGGCTGTGTAGATGAAACAACTCGGCATCCATGGCGTCCAGCGGAAGCTGAACCACGGAAAGCAGCTTAAATGCTTCTTCGCGTCGATTCTCGGCGATAAACTGCATGCTGGCCGAAATGACGAGCTCGCGAACTGCCCGCAGTCGCTCGGCGGCGGTAAAGTCATCGTCAGACCGCTCGAATATCGCTTCCGCCGCAGCGATGGCGTTGGCGGCAGAGGGCCATGGTTTTGCGGAAACCGCGGTCGGCATATAGGTTTAGATGCAGCTTCGCAGGCTCGGGATTTTTGCTGCGAATCCGGCATTCGCTTTTCGGCATCTAACGGCCTGAGTGAAGGAGCGCCCTGTGAGTTTTGCAGAAACTTTGGTTTTGCTGGCAGCACTCTACGCCGGCGCGGGGCTGTTGTTTGCGATGGCGTTTGTTTGGGGCGGCGTCGCTCGAATCGACCCTGCAGCCCGAGGGTCGTCAGTGATGTTCCGGCTGCTTATGGTTCCCGGGTCGGCGGCGCTGTGGCCGATACTGATGTTGAAATGGACGCAGGTGAAGGGCCGGCCATGACTCGTAGGCAGCGAATGTGGCATTTCAGAGGATGGGTCGTTCTGGCGATTGTCCTTGTGTTCGGCCTGGCGATCGCACTCTGGTCGCGGAGCGGCGGATGAGCGTCAAGTATCAGGCCGTGCAATGGAGTCCCTATAAGCGACGGTACGACTTGTGCCTCGCGATCGGCGTCGGCGCGTTCCTCATCACGTTCATAGTCGTCAGCAAGCTTGCGTGGAGCGGATCGAACGCGATCGGCGATGAGGTTCTATTGCTTCGAGCGCTGGGCGCGACGGCCATCGTGCTGCTTCACTTGATCCTTTGTATCGGCCCGCTCTGCCGGCTTGACCGCCGATTTCTTCCGCTACTTTACAACCGGCGGCACCTCGGCGTGGTGATGTTTCTGCTCGCGCTTCTGCACGGCGTTGTGGCGATCGGCTACTACCACGGCTTTGGCAATGTAACGCCACTGAATTCCCTGCTGGACGGCAATACCCAGTATCGATCGATCTCAGCGTTTCCATTTGAAACCCTCGGCCTGATCTCGCTGATCATCCTTTTTCTCATGGCGGCGACGAGCCATGACTTCTGGCTTAAAAGCCTCTCGCCCGCGGTGTGGAAATCGCTGCACATGTTGGTGTACGTGGCGTACGTGCTACTGGTGATGCATGTTGCGCTCGGCACTCTGCAGGCGGAGCGACACCCGGTCCTGGCAATGCTGTTGACGCTGGGGGTGATTGTAGTGTCGGCTCTGCATCTGATCGCCGGCCGCAAGGAGACGCGCGACCCGGGCCGCGCCCAGCGCACCGGAGTATGGGTCGAAGTGTGCGGCGTGGACGATGTCGCGCCGGATCGCGGCAAAGTCGTCGACTTCCCCGATCGCGAGCGCGTGGCGATTTTTCGGAACGGCCGAGGACTTTCGGCGATCAGCAACGTGTGCGCCCATCAGGGCGGCCCGCTTGGGGAAGGCAAAATCATCGGTGGGTGCGTCACGTGTCCGTGGCACGGGTATCAATACAGGCCCGAAGACGGCTGCGCTCCCGCGCCGTTCACCGAAAAGTTAGCCACGTACGAACTCAAAATCGAGAATCGCCGCGTCTGGCTGAATATCGAACCTATGTCGCCTGGCACGCCTGTCGAGCCGGCAATAGTCGAGGAGGTGGATCGTGGGTAACGCGAAAGACAACGACTTCTTCGTCGGCTATTTGCCGCAGTCACCGGCGACCAGACGCTTCGTCCGCATGTCGCTCGGCGCGCTATTCACTTTGGCGGTAGTGATCGGCGTCACACTTGCGGCGACACAGCGCGACCCCGGCAAAGGTCAGTGGAATACGTCTGAAGGCCAAACATTTCACGGCGTGCTTCGTGAAACTCCGTACGCAACCTTGCGGTCCGATGGACGCGAATATCTCCTCGTCGACGAAGGCAAACACGGGGCCGCCATCCACGTATGCGGGCTGGATAAGCTTTCCGTACTTGTCAAAGGGCAACTTCTTGAACGACCCCCTTTAGCGGTTATCGAAGTATCCGACGTAAGCAAGATCAGCAAAACGGCCACTGCAGAAGCGTCTATAGACGCATCTACGGAAACCAAATCCGCAGTTCTGCCAAGTGGGCCGGTGGTAAAGTTGCAAGGCGAGATTATCGACTCCAAATGCTACGCCGGTGCGATGAAGCCCGGCGACGGAAAAACACACAAGGCTTGCGCCGTACTATGCATACGCGGCGGCATCCCCCCAATGTTTAGAGCCGTAGGCCCGGCAGGAACGTCTACCCTTTACTTGCTTGTCGGTCCCGACGGCGGGCCCCTTGCCGGCGACTTGCTTGAACAGATTGTCCCCTTCATCGCCGACCCTGTGGAATGTCAAGGCACAGTCCGCCCGTCAGGACAGACCAAAGTGCTGCACGTGCTGCCGGAAAGCCTCCGCAGGCTGTGACCCGCGGCTGGCGACAACCCATCGCGGCGATGAAATCTGAATCCCGCTCGACTCTCATGCATCCAACTGGTACCGGAGAGAACGTGACGTACACCGAAATACTTGAATTATTGCGTATTCATGCCAGCGACGAACGATTGCCGCCGGATCGTTCACCGCTGCAGCGTCACGACGAGAGATTTTCTACTACCGCGGAAGACGAACGGTCGCATCAACTGACGGCGAAGCTCGTTCGCTTTGCGTATGACGAGAATGCACCCACTGCGTCTGAGCTCATCCATTCAATCCTCGCGGCTACGTCGGACCGGTAAAGAACCGGCAGTCCACTGAATCTATTCCGACTGCTCGTGCATCTCATCATCAGGCATGGGACCGACATGGTCCTCACGAGGAGATGACATGAATTCGTCCTGGAATGATCAATTCGAATGGCTCGAAACCGACGGACTTGGCGGTTTTGCCAGTGGGACTGCCGGCGGTATTCGAACGCGCCGCTATCACGGGCTGCTGCTGACAGCTACAAATCCACCAACGGGTCGATACATGCTTGTCAACGGGGTCGAAGTGCTCGTTACCACGTCGGCCGGGACGTTTGGTCTCAGCAGCCAGAGGTATGACGGGGAGGTCGTTTCGCCGGAGGGATTTAAATACATCGAAGCATTCGACGTCGAGCCGTGGCCGACTTGGCGGTTCAAACTGCCTGACGGCACGGTGATCGAGCAGGAACTGTTTTTGCAGAACGGCCAACCGATCACGGCGATGAGTTGGCGGCTGGTGAAATCGACCGGACCGGTCAAGTTGCACATTCGGCCGCTGCTGGCGGGGCGGGATTATCATGCACTGCATCATGAGAATGCCGACTTCAACTTTACCGCCGACAAGCGCCCCGGCCAGGTGCAGTGGAAACCGTACCCGACGGTTCCGTCGATCACTGTGTACACCAACGGCCGATACGCACATGAGCCAACCTGGTATCGCAAGTTTTTCTATCAGGACGAATGGCTGCGAGGATTCGATGCGACCGAAGACCTTGCCGCGCCCGGCATATTTGAGTTCGATCCGAGCGTCGAGGAAGCGGTCATGATCTTCGCCGCCGAGGCCGCTGCTCCGTTGAACATGCGGATCGGATCGACGGCTGAGCGGATGGCGGAACTTCGCGACTCCGAGCTCAAACGCCGCAACGCCTTCGCGTCTCCGTTGCATCGGGCGGCCGATCAGTATGTCGTTCGGCGCGGCGAGGGAAAAACGATCATCGCCGGATACCCGTGGTTCGCCGACTGGGGCCGCGATACGTTCATCTCCCTGCGAGGGCTTTGCCTTGCGACCGATCGATTGGAAGACGCGCGCCAAATCCTGGTCGCATGGAGCAAGCATGTCAGTATCGGAATGTTGCCCAACCGATTCCCCGACAGCGGCGAGGAACCGGAGTTCAATTCGGTCGATGCGTCGCTCTGGTACGTCGTCGCTGTGTGCGAGTTCCTTCGGACTGCGGCGAATCAGCCGGTCCATGTTTCAGATTTCACACGCAAAGCGTTGCTCGGCGCGGTCGATCAAATCCTCAACGGCTACATGAACGGCACGCGGCACGGGATTCACATGGACAGCGACGGCCTGCTCCTCGCCGGCGAGCGCGGGCAGCAGTTGACCTGGATGGATGCCCGGGTCGGCGAGTTCGTCGTCACGCCCCGGATGGGCAAACCCGTCGAGGTGCAGGCGCTGTGGCTCAACGCGCTGCACCTTGCGTCGACCTACGACAGCAAGTGGCACGATATCGGCGAAAAAGGGGCGATGAGCTTCCGGGCAAAGTTCTGGAACGAGCAAGGACAATACCTTTACGACGTGGTCGATCACGACCTGCAGCCCGGCCAATTGGATGCCTCCTTCCGTCCTAACCAGATTTACGCGATCGGTGGGCTGCCGCTGATGCTGATCGACAAGTACCAGGCGACGGCCGTCCTCGATCAGATCGAGAAGCGGCTTTTTACGCGATTGGGCCTGCGGTCACTAGCCTCGGATCAGCACGGGTATTGCCCGCAATACACCGGCGGGCCGGGGCAGCGCGACGGGGCGTACCATCAGGGAACGGTCTGGCCGTTTCTCATGGGGCCGTTCATTGAGGCATGGGTGCGAATCCGCGGCGACACGTCGGCCGCTAAACGTGAGGCCAGGCAGAAGTTCCTCGAGCCGCTGCTAAAGCACCTCAACGAGGCCGGTCTCGGTCACGTATCGGAGATCGCCGATGCAAGTGCCCCGCATATGCCGCGGGGATGTCCGTTCCAGGCGTGGTCGCTGGGTGAATTGCTGCGGATCGATCAGATCGTCTTGGCTGAACCCGCGACGAATCTTGCCGCATCAAACCGGCATCCAACATTTGTTCACTGAATCGGCGGCCGGTTTTAGGAATAGTCCACTCTGGAGTAAATTGTTATGATGCACAAATCACTTTCGCTTTTTGTTCTACTTCTCGCGTCAACCGCATTTGCGGGTGAGGCGGAACACCAACACGTCGACAAACAGCGCCTGGCGATTCAGGGGTATGACCCGGTCTCGTACTTCGATGCCGCACCCGCGGTGGGCCAGGCGGGGTTGACCGTAGATCATCTCGGCGCGGTCTATCGCTTCGCCAACGACGCCAACCGTAAGAAATTCCTGGCCGACCCGACGCACTTTGCCCCTGCCTACGGCGGGTGGTGCGCCACCGCGATGGCCGAAGGATCGAAAGTCGACATCGACCCGTCCAGTTACAAGATCACCGACGGTCGGCTGTTCCTTTTTTATAAGGGGTTCTTCGGCGACGCCCGCAAGAAATGGGTAAAAGACGAAGCCAACTACACCCCCAAAGCCGACACAGAATGGAAGAAGCTGGCGGGCACTAAGTAATAGGCGCTGTCACGCCACCTAACGATGCAGGCGTATTGCCGGCGACCGAGCGTCAGACCCATAGGCATAGCACTGTGACACTTGCGAAACTATCCGTCTACGCGATCGAAGGCGCCCTCCTCGGGGTTTTCATGATCTCCGCCTGTTTCTTCACGGCCGTCCTGCAGTATTCGGGCAGCCCGGTGAGGAATGCCATCGCTTCAGACCTGGTCCGGCGGGCGCTGATTGGCGTGGCGATGGGATTGACCGCGATCTGTCTGATTTACTCCCCATGGGGCAAGCGATCGGGCGCGCACATGAACCCGGCGCTGACGCTAGGCTTCCTCCGGCTCGGTCGGATCGCCCCGCGGGATGCGGCATTTTACATCGCCAGCCAGTTTATCGGCGCTTCGGTCGGCGTGGCGTTGGTATCGCTCGTTCTGCAGGCGTGGGTGAACGACCCGAGCGTGAACTACATTGTCACCGCTCCTGGAAAGCCCGGGCCGCTGGTGGCGTGGATCGCGGAATTCTCGATCGCATTTTTGATGCTGACGATGGTCCTCGTCACAAACCGCCGGCCTCGGCTGCAGAAGTTTACAGGGTATTTCGCGGGGTGCCTTGTTGCCTTGTACATCACCGTTGAAGCGCCGCTTAGCGGCATGAGCATGAATCCGGCCCGCAGTTTTGGAAGCGCTTTGAACGCCAATCTCTGGACCTTTTACTGGGTGTATCTCACCGCGCCGGTGGCGGGAATGCTTGTCGCGATTGAAGCGTCGCGCTTGTATTGCGCATCGTTGCGTCAGCTCTGCGGAAAGCTTACGCACTCACACACTCATCACTGTTTTATCAAATGCGATTGCCTACAGGAGCATTAAATGAGCCTCGATAACGACTACGACGTAATCATCATTGGCACTGGCGCCGGCGGCGGGACGCTTGCGTACCGGCTCGCCAGCAGCGGGAAGAAAATCCTGCTCCTGGAACGCGGCGAGTACGTCAAGCGTGAGGCCGACAATTGGTCAACCCGGGCGGTAAACGTCGACGCCAAATACAACACCCGGGAGCAGTGGTTCGACAAGGACAACAAGCCGCTTCATCCGCACACGAACTACTACGTGGGTGGGAACACCAAATTCTACGGCGCGGCGCTTTTCCGGTTTCGTCGAGAAGACTTCGGCGTGCTCCAACACGCGGGCGGTGTTTCACCAGCCTGGCCGATCACTTACGACGAGCTTGAGCCGTACTACATGGAGTCGGAAAACCTCTATCAAGTGCATGGCACTCGAGGAGAAGACCCGACCGAACCCACCGCCAGCGGTGAATACCCCTGGCCGGCGGTGAGTCACGAACCGCGGATGCAGAAACTTCACGACGATTTAGCCAAGCTCGGTCACAAGCCGTTCCACACGCCGCTGGGTGTTCGGCTGAACGAGAAGAACCCGCAGACCAGCCCCTGCATCCGCTGCTCGACCTGCGACGGCCATCCCTGCCTTGTGAATGCCAAGTGCGACGCCCAGACGATCTGTGTCGACCCGGCGCTCGAGCATTCCAACGTTTCGCTCCTCACCGGCGCTTTTGTCACTCGATTGGAAACCAACTCCACCGGGCGGCAGGTAACGACTGTTCACGCAGACGTTAATGGGGAGAAACGAACATTCAGCGGCAAGATCATCGTCTGCTCCGCCGGGGCGATTAACTCCGCGGCGCTGTTGCTGCGATCCGCCAGCGATAAGCACCCGCGCGGCTTGGCGAATGGGTCCGACGTTGTCGGCCGACACTACATGGGTCATATTAACTCGGTGCTTTTGGCGATAAGCACGAAGCCGAATCCGACGATATTTCAAAAAACGCTCAGCTTGAATGATTTCTATCTCAGAAGCCCGGACTGGGAATATCCGCTCGGCCACATCAGCTTCGTCGGTAAGCTCGATGCGGTCTCGCTCTCGGCAGGCGCCCCCGCGATCGCGCCGGGATTCACGCTGGAACTAATGGCCAAGCACTCGCTGGACTTTTGGCTCACCAGCGAAGACCTGCCCGATCCGAATAATCGCGTCACACTTAATCGCGACGGCCAGATCACCCTCAGCTACACCAACAATAATGAAGAAGGCCATAAGCGACTCATCGCCAAGCTCAAATACATTCTCGAGCACCTCGAGCCGGGCATGCATCTGATCCCGCGGAATCTGTTCGTCGGCCAGCGCATTCCGCTCGCCGGCGTGGCGCACCAGAACGGAACTATCCGTTTCGGCGATGATCCTAAGACCAGCGCGCTCGATCGCAACTGCAAGGCCCACGATGTCGACAATCTTTACGTCGTCGACGGCAGCTTTTTCTGTAGCAGCGGCGCGGTGAACCCCGCGCTCACTATCATCGCCAACGCCCTCCGTGTCGGCGACCGAATTCTGGAGGCGCTAGCGTGAATAAGATACGGACTGTTGTGTTTCTTGTGCTGGCGATGGGCTTGAACGCTCTGGCTCAATCGACCCGGCCGGCGGTGTCGGCGGTCACGAAGATCGGGATCGTCGTCGAAGATATGGATCGGTCGCTTGCGTTTTACACCGGCGTGCTCGATTTCAAGAAAACGTCCGACGAAGAAGTCGCCGGCGAACGTTACGAGCAACTGAACGGAGTATTCGGCCTGCGGTGCAGAATCGTCGGGCTATCGCTCGGAAGTGAGACGATCGAACTGACCGAGTACCTCACGCCCCGAGGGCGGGTTGTGCCGCGCGATAGTCGCAGCAATGACCGGTGGTTTCAGCACATCGCGATCGTCACCACCGACATGGATCGCGCTTACGCCCGCCTGCGCGAACGTAAGGTACATTTTGCCAGCACCGGCCCGCAGACGTTGCCACAATGGAACAAAGGCGCTGCCGGAATCCGCGCGTTCTATTTTCGCGATCCCGACGATCATGTGCTTGAAGTAATCTATTTTCCTGCCGGCAAAGGCGATCCGCGATGGCAGGAGAAGCAAGCACTCTTTCCCGGCGTTGATCACACGGCCGTCGTCGTAGAGGACACCGACAAAAGCCTGGCGTTTTATCGCGACATCCTGGGTTTCCGAATCGCCGGCGGAAGCGAAAACTACGGTTCGGAGCAGGAACATCTGAACAACGTGCAAGGCGCTCGTCTGCGGATCACCACCATGAAAGCCCCGGACGGGCCGGGTGTGGAATTCCTGCAATATCTTGCCCCCAAGGACGGCAAACCTTATCCGGCCGACGCGAAAGCCAATGATCTTTTTTCCTGGCAAACCACCGTCGGCACTGCTGACAGTGCGGGATTGCTCAAGGACCTTGGCGATCGTGGATACAAACTCGTTTCCACGGCGCCCTCAGAAACCGAATTCATCGTCCGCGATCCGGACGGGCACGCAGTGCATGTCGTACGACAATTGAAATAACCTTCAGTACCAAATCCGATTATTTGTCGAACGACGATCGCCATTGCGTAAGACTCTCATCCGTGTGGGATGCTGCATGGGCTCAATCAGCCGTGCCACATTGCATCGGCTGGCGGCCTATCGCTGGACGGTAAATGTTTGGGAGATGGAGGACATTCTGGAGCGTGCGACTATTCAGAGTAACGACGTGGTGACTCTTTTATTCGGGGGCGAACTCGGACTGGAAACGGTCGAGCGAAACCACTTTAGCGCTGTGTTAAGCCAATCCAATTGCGATATCCAAAGTCCAGCTGCCGCTTCCCAAGTCCAAGGCATGCACCCCAATACGCTGCATGGCAGGCTTAAAAACTGGGCTTGTGGCGAGATTTCCACATATCACCTCAATAGCGTTCCACAAAAAGTCGTAGGCCCGCCAAGTCTCATGTCGGGGCAATCGCATTTTCCGTGTTAACGTTTCGGTAAATTCGACAAAAATCACCAGCCATGAATTTCCGGGAATAAAATTCTTTCGGAATAAGACTGGTACGACTATCGCTTTGGTGTTTCGTATGCTGCGAATCACCAACCCCAATCTCGACTTTACGACGACTCAAACGTTCGGAGGTAAATTCCTCGAGCCGTGGATAGGTACTGCGCGGTCGGCGAACCATGCGGATCGGGATAATGGGCCGGTTTCACGGGACCTTTCAGCGGTGAAGTATGTCTGCCCGGAAGGGTTGGGATTACTCCACCAGTGGACCGATGAAGGCGTGTCATTCCTCGCTTGCTCGAACTTAATCGCACAAATGTTGCATTTGGAGACTCAATGAGCGCCCTGTCCACACCATCTCCCGCGATCGGTCCTTCGGCCGCTGCGGCGATGAGTCTTGTCGAGCGCATTCGCGGCGGCGAGAATGCGGCATGGGAAGAGTTCGTTCGTGAGAACGTCCCCCGCATGCTTGCTGTCGCTCGGCGACTCCTGCGTTGCGAAGAAGATGCCGCCGACGCCATTCAGGAGGCGTTTGTATCGGCATATAAGTCGATGGGCGAATTTGAATCGCGTTCCCAACTTTGCACTTGGATTCATCGCATCGTCGTCAACGCCTGTCTGATGCATCTCCGCAAACACAAACGCACAGGACAGCGCCAGCCGCTGTCGAGCTTTGACGAGCGCGCCCGTCACAGTCAGCTCTGGCACCGATCGACGAACGACCCGTCGGAAGACGCCGAGCGATCGGACTTGCGGCAAACCGTGCGACTTTGTATCGATCAGCTCCCCGAGCCGTACCGCAGCACGCTGATGCTGCGCGACATAGAGCAGTTCAATACCGAAGCGACGGCTGACCTCATGGATTGCTCGGTTGAATGCGTTAAAAGTCGGCTGCACCGCGCCCGCAGCGCCTTGCGGACTCTTCTGGAACCGTTATATGTACAGGGGACTTCACCTTCATCACGAAAGAGCGTTTCAAATGGTGCTGTGTAAGAGCCACCGAATCATCAGTTGGGTGCTGCAGGTGGTTGTCGCTGTGATCCTGTTTCAAACCCTGTTCTTCAAGTTCGCCGGAGCCGAGGAGAGCAAGTATATCTTCAGCGAATTGGGGATGGAGCCGTGGGGCCGAATAGGATCGGGTGTAGTGGAGTTGATCGCGGTACTACTGTTGCTCTACCCGCGCACGACGACGCTGGGGGCGATTCTGTCGTTAGGCGTCATCAGCGGCGCAATCATTGGACATCTGACCAAGCTGGGCATCGTCGTCAAGGACGATGGCGGCCTTCTGTTCATTCTCGCGGTGGTTGTGTTTGTGGGGAGCGCGGCGATTCTGGTCATCCGACGCACGCAAATTCCCATCGTCGGCGCTCGATTCGTGTCGCGGCAAGCCGTCAGACAAGGGTAAACCGCGCCCAAGCGTTCATTTTCATCGGAGACTTCATGCAACATATCGAATCTGCCTGTCCTTCGAGGATTTCCCCGGGCGTGCATAGTGCCTGCGAGCCAATGATCGCGCTACTTGAAGAACTCGCGAGCGTGGTTGCTGAATTGAACGACGCGCAATACTTGCAAAAGCCCGTCGGCGTGATCGAAAGCAGCGTCGGCGGGCATGTAAGGCACTGCCTTGACCATGTCCGCTCGCTGCTCGACGCGGTTGCCGCCGGGAAAATTAATTACGATCACCGCCAGCGAGGCACTGCCATCGAAACCTCCCGTGTCGCAGTGGCCGAAGCAATCGATCGGTTGATCGATGAATTGCGCACACTACCCGGGGACGAGTTCGACAGCCCGCTTGCGATGCGCGTGCTGGTGGCGAGCAATCAGCCGGAATTACTCGTCAAAACCACCATCGGTCGCGAGATAGCCTACGTTCTGGCGCACACGGTTCATCACAATGCTCTCATCAGCGCGATGGTGAAGACCCTCGGCGGCAAGTTGCCTGTAGAATTTGGATACGCTCCGTCGACGATCAACAGCCGGGGACGCTAGTCATGTGTACTGTTACGATCTGCCGACTTCCCGAACACACGCTGCGAGTAGCGATGAATCGGGATGAATTGCTCACCCGCCCACTCGCGCATGCGCCCCGGATGGAATGCTTCGGTCCACGACAGGCGATCCTGCCGATCGACACAGCAAGTGGCGGCACCTGGGTGGCCGTGAATGATGCGGGGATCGCGTTCGCGCTGTTGAACCGCAGTCGCCTTGGAGATCGCCAGCCGCTGCCTGACTGCACAAAGAGCCGCGGGCTGATTATTCCGCTTTTGCTCCGATGTGGATCCGTCGAAGGCGCACTGCTGGAAGCTTCCCGCTTCAACGCGGATGAATTCGCCCCGTTTCGGCTGGTTGTCGTCGATCGTGAGTCGATCGGTCAGGTCGAGTCCGACGGTCGCCGGCAAATATCGTCGATCAACCCGCTGGGAGACGAGCCGCTGATGGTCACGTCCTCGGGATTGGGCGACGAACTCGTTGAAGATCGGCGGCGGAAGCTGTTCAAGTCATTTTCCTTCCAATCGGCCGACGCACAGGACGATTTTCACCGCCATCGTTGGCCGTCGATGCCTCATTTGAGCGTGTGCATGAATCGTGACGACGCTCGAACGGTCAGCTATTCAGTGATCGAAGTGCGCGGCGATTCTGCCCGCTTTTCATACCATGCCGACGCGCCGGATCGACTTGCGAAATGCTACTCCGCCACGCTGCGCCTGGTGTCGGCGGGGGTTACTTGACCGAATTCGCGATCAATTCCTTTCGACGATGGGGCCATTGGATCATCGCCGGGTTCATTCTGCTTGCCGTGGTCGGGCTGCGCTCGCTGCCACGGCATTACGCGATCCCGGAGGTCACCGGATGGCAATGGTTGCTACTGGCGCTAGCCACACTGGTGAGCGAGGATCTAACCTGCATCGCCGCTGGCGGATTGCTCCACAACGGCGACATTTCGCTGATCACCGCTTTGGGGGGATGCTTCGTCGGCGTTTATGCCGGCGACATGGGGCTTTGGTTGCTGGGCCGGTGCCTCGGGCCGAAAGTGCTGCGGTTTCCGTGGATATCCAAACGGCTCACGCCGCAGCGATTGATCGCGCTTGAGAAATGGTTTGACGAACACGCGATCAAGGCGGTCTTCGCAGCGCGCTTTGTGCCCGGCGCACGATTGCCGACGTACCTCGCCGCCGGTGCGCTCGGCCGCAAGGGCGCACTCTTTGCCATCGTCACGTTCATCGCAAGCCTCGTATGGGTGCCGCTGATCGTACTGCTTGTGTCCTTCCTCGGCGATTCGATCACCCGGCCGCTAAAACTCTACCTCGGCAGCGGGCTTTCGATCGCCGCGACCATTTTGGCGGGCGTGCTGTTGCTCAAATTTGAAAGCCTCCTATCCACGTCCATCGGCCGGGCCAAGGTTATTGCGAAAGTTTCCAAACTCTGGCGATGGGAGTTCTGGCCGATGTGGGCGTTTTATCCGCCGATGGTGGCGTACATAACGTGGTTGACGATTCGGCATCGCTCGTTCGCCATGATTACCGCCGCCAACCCGGGCATCCCGTTCGGCGGGTTCGCCGGTGAGTCTAAGTTTCAGATTCTGTCGTCCATGCGCGATCCTTTTGTAAGCCCAACCCGCTTGCTGCCGCCGGGCGAATTAGAGACACGCATGTCGGCGATCCACAGCACCGGATTTACCTGGCCGATGATCCTCAAGCCCGATGTCGGCGAACGTGGGGCGGGCGTGAAGCTGGTTCGCTGTGCATTCGAAGCCGAACAGTACCTGCGAGCGTTCTCGCTTCCGCTGATCGCCCAGCCGTTTCACCCCGGGCCCTATGAAGCTGGCGTTTTTTACTATCGTCTTCCCGGTCAGGCGTCGGGCAAAATCTTTTCGATCACCGACAAGCACTTCCCCTTCCTCATCGGCGACGGCGTTGCAACGATCGAGACACTCATCTGGCGGCACCCGCGCTACCGCATGCAGGCGCGGACATTCCTGAATCGTCACGCCCTCCATTCTGACCGCGTGCTTGCTGAAGGGGAGTCATTCCCACTCGCCACCGCCGGCAACCACTGCCAGGGCACGCTCTTTTGCGACGGTTCCCATTTGATCACGCCGGCGCTGGAGTCAAGCATCGACCGGATCGCCTGCACCTTCGACGGCTTTTATTTCGGGCGATTCGACGTCCGCTACTGCGACAAGGACCGATTCCGCAGCGGCGAGGATTTCACCGTCATTGAGCTGAACGGCATTACCAGCGAATCGACGAATATTTACGACCCGACCTGGCCGATATGGAAAGCGTATCTCACTCTCGCCGACCAATGGCGGCTGCTGTTTCGCATCGCCGATGCCAATCGCAAGGCCGGACATCGCCCAAGCTCGCTGCGCGAGCTCACGCGCGACTTTCTCCGCCACCTGCGTAGCCCGCGGCCAAACCCACTGGCGGACTGAACGGGTCCCGGAGTTGCGCGTGGCTTGCACGGACCAATACCCCGCATGGCGGGCAGTGAGCACTCTGCTGAGCAATTTAA
Organism: Tepidisphaerales bacterium; assembly: GCA_038229715.1. Taxonomy (GTDB): domain Bacteria; phylum Planctomycetota; class Phycisphaerae; order Tepidisphaerales; family Tepidisphaeraceae; genus JANMES01. The sequence goes on from JBBROD010000013.1 coordinate 19,301, forward strand.
AACGGGATATCCTCATCCCCATCCGCCGACTCTTCGCCGGTCGGCAAAGTCTTCTCCATCGCTTCGCGTTCTTTGGCGGTGATAAGCCAGTGCTGGCGGATTTCGGCAATTCGGCGGTCGATTTCGCCGGATTGTTTTAGCCGATCGTAATCCTCCTGCGTGAAACGCAGGGATTCGATGCCTTGCTCGGCATCGACTTCATCGTCGTCGACATCGGATTCGGGCGTCCATTCTCTCGGCGGCTCGAAGGAGTCGGCAGGAGACAGGTTTTCGCCCAATGAGGGGTTCAGTCCGTACTCGTCGAGGAGATCAAAATCGGGGGTTTCGTCGTCGTCGTCATCGATATCTTCATCGTCGGCCCACTCGCCTCGGACGCAGTCGTCGTCGTTGACTGGGAAAATGTCGAACTCCCACCCCATGGCGGTACAACCCTCGGCGGGGCAGCAGTAATGGATCTCTTCCTCCATCGCGATGGGGATCATGAGATCGCTCATGTACACCCGGCCGCAATGGAGGCAGAAGCTTTCGACGGGGACTTCCGGAGGCGGGAAGACGCGATGATCGCCGGCGGCTTCGCTCATGATTCGCCGAATCCTGCCATGACTTGGGGGATTTTCAAAATAAATTCTGGAAATTCCAGCAACAGCGGGAATGATATCACGCTACATAAGGGTTGTCAGGGGTTGGTGGAGGATACCGATGCGCCTGTTTTCAATGACGATGATCGCACTGTGGTTGAGTTGCACTGGTGTGCTGGCGGCGGACAAGCCTCAGCCGGTGAAGGCGGAATTGCTGGCCGATGTCACTGCGGTTCAGCCCGGTGAGACGTTCAACGTCGGCGTTCGGCTGACGATGGAAGAAGGGTGGCACGTCTACTGGCTGAACCCGGGCGATTCGGGTCTGCCGACGAAGGTGGAGTGGAAAGTGCCAGCGGGGTTCAAGGTGAACGCGCTGGATTATCCCGCGCCGGTGCGGTTCGATCAGCCGGGCAACGTGGTGGGGTATGGGTATCACCACTCGCTGATGCTCGTCGCGAAAGTGACGGCGCCGAAAGACCTGCAGCCGGGGGCGAACATCGAGATCGCCGCGAGCGCAAACTGGCTGGTGTGCAAGGACATCTGCCTGCCGGGGAAAGCGGCCGTGTCGCTGGTACTGACGGCGGGTGGGACTTCTTCGCCGATCAATCGCGAGTTATTTACGAACTGGCTGGAGCAGATTCCCGTAGCGGCGGCGGAGAAGGCGGAAGTGCAGGCGGCGAACATTAACATCGGCAGGATCGTCACGCTGAAATGGCGAGAGCCGGCGAGCAATCTGCAAGTTTTTACCGATCCTGGGGATGCGTACTCCATCAGGATTATAAAGATCGATACCACGGGTCAAACGTCGACCATCCGATATGCGGCCGAACAGCTCGACAAATCTGCCGGGCCGGTCGAAATGACGGTGGTGGTGGCCTACGATGACGTAGCGGGCAGGCATCGAAGCGTCAAGCTGATTGAGCCGCTCGGCGTTAAACCCAAATAAGGAGGATTCGATATGCGGAAATTTTTCTACTCGTTCGCGCTGCTCGTAGTGGCGGCAATGGTGTTTACTCAGATCGCGGCCAAAGCCAAACTGGCTGATTTGGCAATCGGCAAGCCTGCCCCTGATTTCACGCTGGAAGACCAGAACGGCAAAACCGTTCATCTGGCCGATCTCAAAGGCAAGATCGTGGTACTCGAATGGTTCAACGAAGGTTGCCCGTTCGTTCAGAAGCACTACAGCACCGGCAACATGAACGCCGTCGCCAGCAAGCACACGGGTGAAGACGTGGTGTGGCTGGCGATTAATTCGTCAAAATCCGCCAACAACGCGAGCAACCTGAAAGCCGCCAAAGAGTGGAGCATGGATCGCCCGATCCTCAACGACGCCAGCGGTGCGGTCGGTAAAGCGTACGGCGCGAAGAACACGCCGCAGATGTTCATCATCAACAAAGATCAGACGGTGGCCTACCGCGGCGCGATCGACAGCAAGGCGTCCGCAGAATCAGAAGACATCGCCGGCTCGACGAACTATGTCGCCCAGGCGTTGGACGAACTGAAGGCCGGCAAGTCAGTCAGCCAAGCGGAAACCAAGCCCTACGGCTGCAGCGTGAAGTACGCGGACTAAACTACGCGGCAGAAAAATTAGCCACAGATGGGGCACAGATGAACACTGATGAAGAACACAAGTATTTATCTGTTGAAGAACACAAAGCATTTATCTGTGTTCATCTGTGCCCCATCTGTGGCTAAATGTTTTTATTTCTCGCCTTCGGGTGGTTTTTCTCCCAGATATTTTTTGTGAATCGCGCTCGCTAGATCGACATCGTTGATGTTGGCCAGTGTGCAGAGCCACGCCAGCACGTCGGCGAATTCTTCTTCGAGATTCTCTCGGTTATCGCGGGCTAATGCCCGCGCCAGCTCGCCGACTTCTTCGCTGAACCACATCCAAGTCTTGGGCGTGCCTCGGGCCCGGTCGGCGGATTCGTAGCGGTCGGAGATGTGCTTTTGGAAGCCGGCCAGCGTCAATTCTTTGGGATTCATGGGCGTTACTCGTGCTTCGCGGGAGCGGGCTGATCCTGTTTGCTTGCCGCCACTTTGCGGTCGCGAAGGATTTTGGCGACTTCGGATTCGCGGGTGGCCTTTTCGGTTTGGCCGGCTTTTTCGTAGAGGCCCTGCAGCAGGTCGTGGGCGGTCGGGTCGTAAGGGTCGATGATGACGGCGGTTTCACCCGAAGCGACGGCCTGATCGAGCTTGTCGGCGTCGCGGTAGATGCCGGCGATCCGCTTGGCGAAGCGGTTGTCCTTCAGCTCCAGCGGAATCAGCCACTCGAGGTGCGGCAAAGCGTCGTCGTACTTCTTTTCCTTCAGCGCCACACCCGCGAGCCTGCGGTGCGGTTGCGGATTTTGCGGTTGAAGTTTGGAGGCTTCCTGATACTCCTTCACCGCTTCATCGAGCTTGCCTTGCTGCACGAGCGTTTCCCCACTGTCGTAATGCTTCTTGTAATTGGCGGCGGTCGCGGTGTCGTAGCCCCATGACTTCACCTGCTCGGCGGCCCAGTCGCCGAAACCGGATTCGATGGTCGACAGCGGCTGGCCCGTCGCGCGGACGAATGCGTCGTTGTCCAGAAGTCCGTCGCGGTAGGCGATCAGCAATCGATCGATCGAGTCCGCTCCGTAGGTGGCGATGAGGTAGCGGGAAATCCAGAACCCGGTCATGTACGCCAACTCGCCGTCCTGGCCGGCCTTGGGGCGCACGAATACTTCGTTGAGCTGGTTGATCTTGAACAACTTGTGTTCAATCGCTCGCTTGTATAACACCGGAGGCACCCACTCGAAGCGGTAATCCACTTTTTCACTCAGCACCGCGAGCCCTTCGGTCAGCCAGCGCGGAACGCGGCCTTCGGTTTTGTCGATGTGCAACACATGCGCGAACTCGTGCTTCAGCACGCGCCCCCAGTTGAAAGCGCCGACGTTCTCTCCCGCACGCGGCGAGGACGCAACGATCAGCCGCCCGAACGTGACGGCGAAAGTTTCGAGTCCCGGCATGCCCGAGACGCGGACGGAGAACCGCTGGCTGTCAGGGTAGATTTGAATGATTGTCTTCTCGGCCGGCTCGCATTTGAATTCGTCGCACAGGCCCTTGTAGGCCGACTCCATGTACGGCGCGAAGTATTGCGGCACGACGATGTCGTCTTCCTGAGCGTAAAGGAAGATGAAGTGGTCGGTTTCCGTGCGAAGGAACTTGGCGGTTTCATCGAGCAGTCGCAGGTAGTTGACGGTTGAGACGTTGTAAGGATCGAGCGCGTAGGCCGCCTCTAGCGTGGCGCGGGCTTGTTCGTCGTCGCCGCTGTGCAGGTAGAGCACGCCGAGCAGCGTGCGAGCCTGCGTGGACCACGGAGCACGTTTGATCGCCGTGGTCAGCAGTTCGATGGCGGGTTTGTTCTGATGGCAGGAGTAGAGAAGCTGCGCCGCCTCCAGGAGGGCGGCCGGGCTTTCGGGCGCGATGGCTTCGGCTTTTTTCAGCAATTCGTCGGCCTCGGCGTTTTGCACTCGGGACGTGCGGTAGCCGGCCAACAGGCCGATCACATCGAGCCGGCGGGGGCGCAGCTTCAGCACGCGCTCCAGGCGCGAAGCGCCTTCTTCCCGCTTGCCGGTTCCAAGCTCGAGTTCGGCTTGGAGTATTTCCGCGTCGATCGAGTCGGGGTTGGTCTTTTGCAGGCCGGCGATTATCTGCTCGGCTTCAGTATACTTGCGATACTGCAACATCAGTTCACCCATCATGCGATCGATTTGAACCGACTGCGGGTTGGACGAATTGGCTTTTTCCAATTCCTTCAGTGCTTTGTCAGGGTTGTCGTGAGAAAGATAAAACTCCGCCGCCGCCACACGGGCCGGCCAATAGCCGCGGTCGATCACGTCGTAGGCTTTGACGAACATGTTCAGGATGGCGTTGTTGAGCGCGACGTTGTCCTTGTAAGACGAATTGAGTGTGGCGCCCCGGTCGAGGGCGCGGGCGATCAGCACCAGTTCCTCGGCGTTGTCAAACGCGCGCTCGGACTGGGCATTCCACAGATCGAGAAACACGTGCGGCGGCGCGGAGAACCATGCATACTGCTCCCTTGCCTGCTTGTAGTCGCCGATGTCTTCGCTGATTTGCCCGAGGTAGTAATGCCCGGCGATCGAATCGGAATGCGCCTGCAGCAGGGTTTTCAGCAGCGCGACGGCTTGGTCCTGACGGTCATAATCCGCCAGAATGCGGGCGTGAAGCACCTGCACCCGCGGATCAGGAGCGGCGGCGGGATCGGACACCGCCGCCAGCGCGTCGTCGTACCTGCCGAGCGACCAGTTGGCCGCGCCTTTAACCAAGGCAATGCGGGCCGGATTGCCGGCTTTTGCTTTGGCGATCGTGATCAGCGACAGCTTGTACCGCCCGGCGAACACCTGCGCCTCGGCCAGGTCGGTGGCGCTGTTGCTGATGTACTCCGGCAAACTCATTGCCGGCAGCTTTTCCGGGAGGTACTTCTGGTACCATTTGGAGGGCGCCGCATGGGTGAGCAGCGGGTCTTCCGCGTCCGCAGCCCGGGTGACGGCCCCGGTTGAAAGCAAAAAAGAAAGGGAAGCAGCCGCAACAACATATTTACGCATGGATGATCCTCTGGCCATGACTCGCTATTATACGGCCCGGACACCAACTATGCCCGATCTTTTCGACTACGTCGGTAACGCAGAGCATTTCCCAGTGCTTAAGCATTGGGATTTCTTCAATCACGCGGGCGTTTGCCCGCTGCCGCACTTGGCATCGCGGGCGATCCGCCGCTACGCCCATGAGTCTGAAGCCGGTGCTTACCTGGCCGGGCCGTGGTATTTGGAGATCGAAAAACTCCGCATCGCGTCGGCCAAGTTAATCAACGCCCAGCGCGACGAGATCGCGTTCGTCAAAAATACCTCCGAAGGCATCAGCATCGTCGCCAACGGGATCGACTGGCAGTGGGGCGATCGCATCGTCACAACGGCCGTCGAGTATCCCGCCAACGTCTACCCTTGGATGGAAGTACAACGGGCCCACGGGGCGAAGCTGGTGATGGTCGATGAAATAACAGACGCTGCCGGCCGGCGACAAGTTCCCACGGAAAAGATTTTAGAAGAAGCCGCGAGCCCGCGCACGCGGATAGTCAGCCTCAGCCACGTTGAATACGCCAGCGGGCAGAGGCATGATCTGGAACGCATCGGCAAGTTTTGTCGCGAGAAGAAAATCCTGTTCTGTGTCGATGCGATCCAGACGCTCGGTATTTGCCCGGTGGACGTGCAGGCGATGAACATCGACTACCTCAGCGCCGACGGCCACAAGTGGCTGCTCGGCCCGGAAGGCGCGGGGATTTTTTATTGCCGCAAGGAACTCATCGAGCGCACCAGGCCGCTCATGATCGGGTGGATGAACGTCGTCGACGCTCAGAACTACGGCGATTACGACTACCGCCTGAGACCCGACGCCGGGCGATTCGAGTGCGGCACGCTGAACATCCCGGGCTTGCTGGGGCTCAAGGCGTCGGTTGAATTATTGCAGGAATGCGGCATCGACAACGTCGGCCGGCGGATACAGCAGTTGACGGATTTCCTGATCGGCGGGCTGATTAAAAAGGGGTACAAAATTGTCAGCCCGCGCAACCCGGGGCAGAGCAGCGGTATTGTTAGCTTCGTCAGCCCGAGCCATGCGCACGAGCCGATCTTTAAGATGCTGCGGAAAGAACACAAGACCGAAATCGCCGTCCGCGAGGGCCGGCTGCGCGTGTCGGCGCACTTCTATAACACCGAACAACAAATCGAACGGCTGATCGAACATCTGCCGGGGCATTGAGGAAGTTTGAACCACGGGAAACCACGGAGGCGCGCCTCTGTGACTTATTTTTTAGCTAGAACCAAATCCGCCGACGGCACGGCGGCGAAGAACAGATCGCTTTCCTGATCGAGGTATTCGCTCAACACATCGCCGTCGAGCGTGAGTTCGCCGGTCTTGACGAAGCGCGCAGGGATTCTCGCCGCCGCGGGAGCCGTAGCGTCGGTGACATATTGCGACGACTGAATGATCCACAGCCGATCGGCGGCACCGGCGTCGAAAAAGCTTTTCGCAAGACGCGGGCCGGGCTCGACAAGCAGGTGGGTTACATCGGCTAGGTGTTTGCTCTGGATCAGCGCGGGTAACGCGATTCGGCCGGTCAAATCCGCAGCCGCCTCGCGGAGCGTCACGCCGGCGGCCATCAACTGCTTAATCCGCTCGGGGCCGGCTTGTACGAATCCGTCTCGCGTGAAGTACAGATCGACCGGCAGGACGTCGGTCGAGGCCGCGAGTTTACCGGTGGGCGGCAGGTTGAGTTTTGAGTCGACGACGATGCGCGTTTGAAGCCGTGATTCGCCGTCAACACGGGCGGTTAGCAGCGGGTCGTCGGCGATCGCCGTGCCAATGCCGATCAGGATTGCGTCGGAGCGGGATCGTAGCGTCTGCACTATCGCCGAGGATCGCGCGTTGCTGATCTGCAATCGCGCGCCGCCCGGCCCAGCGATTTTCCCGTCGGCGGTTTGTGCCCACTTGAGCGTCACGTACGGCCGGCCGTGCAAGGTTCTGGCGGTGAACGGCGCGAGCAGTTGCCTGGCCGCTCCTTCCAGCACCGGGCCGGCGACATCGATCCCCGCCGCCCGCAGCATCGCGAGGCCTTTGCCGTTGACGTCGGGGTTCGGGTCGAGGCAGCCGTACACTACGCGGGCGATTTTGGCTTCGATCAGCCGTGGCGCGCAAGGCGGGGTTTTCTTGTTCAGATGACAACACGGCTCGAGCGTCACATACGCCGTTGCACCGGCAGGGGATTCGGCGGAACTGGCGAGCGCGGTTGGCTCGGCGTGCGGCCCGCCGAAGCGGTTATGGCAGCCCAGTCCGATAATCCGGCCGTCCTTCACCAGCACGCAGCCGACCATCGGATTCGGCTCCACTCGGCCGCGTGCGGTCATCGCCAGATGGATTGCCTGCTGTACAAAATGCTCGTCATTTGTTGCCATGATTGTTACGGTGGACGATCATAGCTCCCGCCGCGCGCCGACGATATGCCAGAGCACCCATGACCGATTACCTCCGGAATACCTGCTGCACCTTGATGATGTTGTCGATCGCGATCGGGGACGCAACAGCTCAAAACATTCCGGCAACTCATCCCGCTACCACGCAGGCGGTCACGCTCGATCTTCCTTTGGCTGCGAAGGCGTTGACTGATTTTGCGGGCTGGTGCGCTGCCAACAAGGCCAGGTCCGCCGGTGAGTGGGCACTGTCGCTAGCCAGGCGGATCGTCGATTCACCCGATGGCGCTGACGCCATCCGGTACGCGCTCAAATCCGCACCCGAGGATGCGACCTACACGCCCGCAGTCACGAAGGCGCGCGTAGAGGCGGTCGACAAGGCAGTCGGCATCCTTCTTGCGTTGGCCGCCGAGCCGCACGATGCGTCGGCCGAAGTGGTGCACGATGCGTACCTGCTCAAGGCGATGCTGATTTCCACGAAGGTTAACGCCAGCGATATCGAGAAAGCCGTCGTACGGGCGATCGACGCCCCGAAGCCTGATGCGCTGACCGACTGGTACGCCATTTTGCTCCAGCGTGATCCGAAGTTCGCTGTTTCCCTGGAATCGAAGTCGATTGCCAGATCGGTTCTGCCGGAAGCGGCGAGGAAAGCCGTCGTCGAATTTCTGTTTAACGATCGCGGGTATGACGCGCTGGTTTACTTGCAGCGACTGACGAAGGTTGATCCGAAGGGCTTTGCAGCCGGCGCCTACCAATCGTGTACCGACGTGCTGGCGACGAAGGTGTTTCTGGTCAGCACGCCGGACCATCCGATGGTGGCGTATGTATCGATTCCCTGGAAGTGGAATCCGTCGCGGACATCGCCGGTGATTGTCTGTTTCGCCGGTGCCGGGAAGGAGTATCGCGGCGTGTGCGAAGATTTCCACACCGCCGCCGGCGACGGACCTTACGTGGCGATCTCGCCGGTGACGTTTACCAATACCAATTCGGTCAGCGTTGAGGCGTATCGCCCGTGGTACAGCGAAGACGTCGTCAAACCGTACGTCAGCGGGCAGTTGAGCGGCGCGGCCATTAAAAAGCGACTGGAGTTTGATCTGCCGGGCATCGCGGCGCTCTTCAAATCGATGCAATCGGCGACAAACTTAGAAAAAAGAATGTGCATCACCGGCTTTTCCGGCGGAGGCATTCCGTGTTATGCGATGATGATCCGCAATTCCGACATCATCGCCGCAGCAGCGCCGGCGTGTGCGAATTACTATCTTTCGCTGATTCCTAGCGGCAACGCCCGTGGAACGCCCGTGCAGCAATTTTATGGCGAAAAAGACGGCTACAACTCCGCCATCGGCACGGGGCCGGGGTTGATCCATCAGGGTCGAGAAGCGTCGGGCGTGCTGACCGGGATGGGATACGACGTGGCCGAGCCGGTGATGGTGCGCGAGTCGGGACACAGCGACATGGCGGCGCAAGTGGTTCGATTTTTCAATGAGACAAAGGGACGCGCTCGTCAGAATGTGGGCCCGTAGACTTTACTGCGCGGCGGATTCCGCGGGGCTTTTCGCAGGCTCATCGCTCGGCGGTTTGTAAAACAACCCCAACACCATGGTCAGCCCAACCCCGGTACACAGCATGATGTCGGCGACGTTGAAGATCCACGGAAACACGTACTGCCAACTCGGGAAAATTCCCCGCAGCGGGTTCAGCCAGCCGGGCAGGGCGTGGATCATGTCGCGCACGTAGCTGAAGCAAACGCGGTCGTACATGTTCCCCAGCACGCCGGCCAGCAACATTCCCAGCACGATCTGCGGCAGCCATTTCTTGCTGCCAGTGGCGAACAGGTACGTCAGCAGGCCGATCGCGAAGATCGACACCACGACGAAAAGTAACCATTGCCCCTGGCCGATGCCGAAGACTGCACCGTGGTTTTCGGTGTATTCAAAGTGCAACCAGCCGGGGATGAACTCGATCGTGTCGTGCGATTCCTTCAGACGATCGACGGCGACGTGCTTGGTCCAGAGATCGACCGCCAAGCCGACGGCGCAAGTAACCACGAAACGGGCGAGAGCCTTGGGGTTCTTGAGATTGTCGAACGGGAGAGGCATCAGGTAGTAGGTTGTATGTTGTTTGTTGTGGGCTGGAAAGCGTCTGATCGAAAATCCAACCTACAACTTACAACCTACAACCCACGAATTATCGCATCATGCGCTTTTCGAGCATTCGAGCGTATTCAATGGAATACTTGGCCCACGGCTGAACTTCGAGGCGTGCCTTGCTGATCGCCTTTTCCGTGCCTTCGCAAATGCCAAAAGTGCCGGTCTGGATCTTGGCCAGCGCCTGGTTGATCTCGCGGAGGACGACGCGGTCTTTTTCGACGAGCCCGAGCGTGAATTCCTGCTCGTAGTTATCGGTGCCCATGTCGGCCATGTGGATCGGGAGGTTCGAGAGGTTGCTGCCGCTGCTGGAGCGGAGGGCTTCGGCTTCCATCGAGCCCATGTCGCCGACGAGCTCACGGCGTTTCGCCAGAAGCAGGTCGCGGTAGAAATCCAGTTCCCTGCTGCTTAAGCCGGCTTGGTTTTTCTTCGGTTTGCCATCGGTGGTGACGGCGACCGGAACCGGGCGGTTGACCAAAGCTGGCGCCGGTTTAGGCACCTTCACCATCGGCGTCGGCCGGAACGTCGGGCGCGCGAACATCATCGCCTGTGCGGAATGCTTGCCGTTGTGTTTGCCGTTTTTCTGCTGAGCGAGTAGCCCATGTTTGAGAATCGAACCCTGCACGAGCTGAGGCTTACTCGGAGCCGATGGCTTTAACGGTTTTGCCGGAGCTAGCGCAGGCGCGGCCTTAGCGGCAACCTTGGCTGATGCCTTAGCGATCGGCGCGGGCTTGGATTTGCCTTTCGCTGCCGGAGCAGACTTGGTTGCTACTGCTTTGCTTGCCTTGGAAGGTTTGGCTTTTACGGGCGGCTTGGCAGACTTCACGGTTGGCTTGGTCGCTTTCTTTACCGGAGATGGCTTTTTGCTAGACTTCTTAACCACGATTCCCCGAGCTCCTTTCACCAACAGTTCCGCTCTTTGAGCCTTCAAAATTCGAGACCCGCTAGTATACTGTGGCACAAGGGTTGCTGTCAACGGGCGCGGACAAGCGGTCTGCCCGCTTCAGCGAGTAGATGAATTCGCAACCCGCTGAAGCGGGCTGACCAGTCAGGCCAGAAACTTACAGTTTTGACTCTCCCTTCGATCCGATTAGCATGTCCCGCACTTCGAGAAAATCGCTATGAAAATCAGTCTGGAATGGCTCAGCAACTACCTCCCCGGCCCACTCGACGCTTCATCGCTCGGCGAAGCGCTCACCCACGGCGGGCTCCCGGTCGAAGTGATCGACCGCGTCGGCGATGACACCGTCATGGACGTGGAAGTCACCTCCAACCGCGGGGATTGCCTTTCCCACCTCGGCGTGGCGAAGGAACTGGCGGCGCTGCTGGATCGGTCGTTCATAGACGTGACCGCCCGACCAACCGAAACCGCGCGACCGGCGAAGGATGCGATCGCAGTCACAATCGACGCGAAGGAACTCTGCCCGCATTACATCGCCCGCGTGATCACGGGCGTAAAGATCGGGCCCAGCCCGGCTTGGATGGTTCGCCGACTCGAGGCGGCCGGGCTTCGGGCGATCAACAACATCGTCGACATCACCAACTACGTCATGTTCGAACTCGGCCAGCCGCTGCACGCATTCGATCTTGATCGCGTCGGCGGGGCGAAGATCGTCGTCCGCACCGCGCGTGAAGGCGAAAAACTCACCAGCCTTGACGGCCACGAGCGCAAGCTCGCCGTCGGGATGCTGGTGATCGCCGACGCGAGCAAGCCCGTCGCGCTCGCGGGCGTGATGGGCGGGCAGGACAGCGAAGTGTCGCCCCGCACGGTGAACGTGCTGCTGGAGGCCGCGAGGTTCGAGCCGCTGTCGATCCGCAAGACCGCCCGGGCGCTGGCGATGAAATCCGACAGCTCCTACCGCTTCGAGCGCAGTATCGATCCGAGCTTGCCGGAGCGCGCCAGCCTGCGCGCGGCCGAGCTGATCCTGCAATTGGCCGGCGGCGAGTTGCTCAGCGGTTCGGTCGTCGCCGGCGATAGCGGATACACGGCGAAAAAACTTTCGCTGCGGCTCTCCAAACTCAAATCTGTGCTCGGCGTTGAAATCCCCAAGGGCGACGCGATCGCGGCCCTGAAGCGAGATCACCTGTTGCCCGTCGACGCCGGCGAGACGATCGATGTGACCGTGCCGTCGAACCGGCTCGACATCAATATTGAAGTCGATCTGGTGGAAGAAGTGGCCCGCGTGTTGGGGTACGACCGCATCCCGGTGCGCGACGAAATCTCGATCCGCCTCACCCCGCCCGATCCGCGTTTGGCCGCGATGGAAGTCGTACGATCGACGCTAGTGTCGGCCGGTTTCTTCGAATCCTGGACGGCGAGTTTCGTCGCGGATGCGCTGGCGACTGATTTCCTGCCCGCCGTCGCCAAAGGGCTGCCGCGCGTCGATCCGATCGTCCGCAAAGCCGACGGCCAGCTGCGCCCCAGCATCCTGCCCGGGCTGCTGGAAGCCGTTCGCCGGAATGAGAACCTCGGCACAAGCGGCGCGCGGCTGTTCGAGACCGGCGGGGCGTTCTGGCTCGACGGTGCCGGCAAAGTCGTACAAGTTTCCCGCGTCGCCATGGTCGGCACGACGGACCTCCGCGAGCTCCGCGGCTCGGTCGAAACCCTGCTCGCCAAGCTCGACGCGCATCGGCCGATCGCGATCATCCCACACCCGCTACCTGGTTTTGATCCCGGCGCCAGCGGCCGAATCGAGTGGGACGGCCAAGTCATCGGCTCGATCGGCAAGATCGACCGCAAGGTTGCTGACAAACTCTCCCTCCGCGAGATTCCCGCTGCCGCCGAGTTGGATTTGGGCGCGTTGATCGCCGGTGCGCAGCTCGTGCCACAGCAGTCGCCGCTGCCGAGGTTCCCGTCGGTGCGTCGCGATTTGTCGCTGGTGGTGGCTGATAGTGTGCGCTACGAGGCGATCGATTCGATCGTCCGCGAGGTCAAGCCGCAGCATCTGGAAGAAGTGGAATACGTCACCACGTATCGCGGCAAGCCGCTGGAGAAGGGGGCCAAGAGCGTCACCATCACGCTGGTCTTCCGCTCGCCAACGGGCACGCTGACGAGCGAACAAGTGGAAGGAGCGGTGCAGTCGGTCGTGTCGGCCGCCAAAGCGAAAGTAAAAGCCACGCTGCGCGTCTAGGAGATGCTTGTCATAGCGAAAGCGCAGCGTACATTGCTGACATGCGTTTCATGCTTTTAATTCTCTTCGCCGCGTTGTTCGTCCATTCCGTTCATGCGAATGCAGCGGAATTTAAGCCGTCTAGAGAGATCCAGTTGCCTGAAGGCAACGTCGTGTCAATCGCGTTCAGTCCAGACGGGCGGCAGGTGGCCGTCGGATCGTATTCCAAGACTTTCATATACGAGGTCGCAACTGGCGAGTTGATCACGACCGCAACGGTGAGCGGCGTGGTATGCTTCAGTCCTGACGGTAAACAGCTCTTCGATTCGCGCGGCGGAGCAATGCTCCGGGTCTATGATCTGGCGGCAAAGAAAATCATCAAAGAGATCAATCTTGACACCGAGCCCAACCTTGGAAGCCCGGTGTTCACGGCCGACGGCAATCGACTTTGCGGAGTGCGCGTTCCCCCGACGCCTGGCTCCAAGGAGCGCGGGGTTCGCCTGTTCGACACCCAGACAGGCAAGCTTGTGATACCTGACGAAGTACCCGGCGGTTCCACCAGCGGTCCGCTCACGGCCTCACTGTCCGCCGACGGGAAGATTTTTGCCATTGGATGGCAGCAGAACTCAAATGACGACGCCGATAATGTGGGCGTCACCGCAATCGACACCTCGACAGCCAAGATACTTTGGACTCTGCCGCGCGAGCCCAAAGGCCTCGGGCGCAAAGTCGCGGTCTCGCCTGATGGAACGTCAATCGCGGTCGCAGTAGGCAATATGCCCAAGCCAACGATCGAGTTTCTTGAAGTTGCCAATCACCGAATGCTGAAGCGGGTAACGCTTGTCACAGGCAATTCGCCACACTCAGCTTATGCGATAACCTATTCGGGCGATGGGAAATGGCTCGTTGCAGCCACCGACGGCGGACCTGCGCTGATCAATGTGGCGACCGGTCAACTAATAGGGCCGCTCGGCTACGTTGATTTCAAGTCCAAAATTAGCACCCGCTTTGCTACGCTCGACCAGAGCAACAAGCTCCTCATCACGGCCCATACCAGCAAAATTCAATTCTGGGACGTTTCAGCAATTACCGAATCACGAGCGCGCCCGTAACGACGGGACGGCGAGGGAGTAGATCACTCCATCACCACAAACTTGCTCCGAATTTGCTGCTTCACATAGGTGCGTGTGATATCGACGGTGCCTTCATGCTCGGCGTTGCCGTGCGTGGCAAGCCATTGTTGGCCTTTGGCGAAGAATTCATCGAACGCCGCCGGCGACATGGGTTGGGCGAAGTATGTGTCGCGGCGGACAGGCACCACACGCGCCAGCGGATCGCCCTTGGATATTTTGATCTGCTTTTCAGTCGGGTCGAGTTCGACCACCGTGTGCCACGGGTAGCTGGCGGGATACCAGTCGGTATCGATCAGCGCACTCATGGACCGCCACGGCCGCGGCAGGTTGGGGACGGGATTTATCAGCAGCAGTTCGTTCGGGTCGGTTTTCAAGTACAGGTAGCTGCTGATTTTGACTTGGTTGCGGATTTCGTCGTAGACATTGTCGCTGATGACATGAGGAATGATTTGTCCCTTCTCCCAGAACCACGCGTACTGTTGCGTGAGCGGGCCGCCGGGGGTTTCGGGCTCGGTGGCATAGTCGAAATCGGATTGGATCACGACATCGGGCTCCACCTTCCAGCCGTTGCGACTGCGGACGAAGGTGATGTCGAAATTCGCCAGCAGGTCGAACCCGAACCCGTTGGCCGCCCGGATCGGCGGGCATTCTTCCGGCCAGCCCTTGCCGGCGGGTCGCTTGATGTAAATGTCCTTCGCCGGAACGGGGCCCTGCAGGTCCTGGCGGAATTTGAAGTAGTGGAGCATGGGGCAAGAGGATAAAGGATGAAGGCCGAAGGATGAAGGATGAACGCATCCCTCTTTTTTCATCGGCCATCTTCGGGGCTTCATCCCTGATTGATTGACGAAAGCCCAAACATCCGCATACTGTTCCACCTCCTAGGCAGACCGCATTCTGTTGTTTGAAGAATCGGCCCTGTCGTCTAGAGGCCTAGGACACGGCCCTTTCAAGGCCGCGACACGGGTTCGAATCCCGTCAGGGTCAGTTCACATAAAAGCCCGCGAATCGCAAGGTTCGCGGGCTTCTTTGTTTCTGTTGGGAGGTGTCAGCCCGCCATGGCGGGCTCAGGCACGTTAATTCGTGGGGTTTATGACTTCCAACTGACCTTTTCCCCATCGCCCCAGAGGTTATCCAAATCATAATACCCTCGCGCTTCAGCCGAGAAGACGTGAACCACCACGTTCACGAAATCCACAAGAATCCACGTTTCCCCTTCATGGCCGGCACGGGTGAGGGCTTTGTAGCCTTGGGGTTTGCCGATGTCTTCGATGTCGTCACAGACGCTGCGCATCTGGCGGGCGCTGGTGCCGGTGGCGATCACCAGGTAATCGGTAATCGGCGACACTTTGGTCACGTCAAGTACAACAACGTCGACGCACCGGGTATCAGCCGCCATGCGGGCGGCGGCGATTGCGAAATCTCGGGCGCTGGTTTGTTCTGCGGTCTTGGTTACTGCCACGTCCAACCTCCTGGTCGATCAGAGGATGGCGACTCCAGCGGCAATTGCAAGCCCCGCACGAAACCGGTTCGGCAAAACGTCATTTGGCCGTCACTGCCTCGTTGGCTTCGTTGGTGACCATCTCCTGTTCAATCTCCTCCGCGTCGGCGGACTCGCGCTTGCTTTGCCAGACCGCCCACCAGGTGAGACCGAAACACACAACGGCGATAAACGCGCCGATCTTCCATCCGCCGGGCACCGATGCGCTGACCATGTTGTATTTCAGCACCATGCCCGCCGAGAGAAGGCAGACCATGTTCATCACTTTGATGAGCGGGTTGATCGCCGGCCCGGCGGTGTCTTTCAGCGGATCGCCGACGGTGTCGCCGGTGACGGCCGCCTTATGAGCCTCGGAACCTTTGCCGCCGTACAGGCCGTCCTCGATCATCTTCTTGGCGTTGTCCCACGCGCCGCCGGCGTTGGCCATGAAAACCGCCAGCAACTGCCCGACGAGAATCATGCCCGCGAGGAACCCGCCGAGCGCGTAAGGCCCGAACACGAAACCGATCAGCAGCGGCGTGAAGATCGCCAGGAAACCCGGGCCGATCAACTCATGCTGCGCCGCCTGTGTGCAGATATCGACCACGCGGGCGTAGTTGGGTTTTTTCTTGCCGGACCAGATCTCGTGATCGTGGAACTGCAGACGGCATTCCTTGACGATCAGAAACGCCGCCCGGCCGACGGCGCGGATCAACATGCTGCTGAACAGGAACGGCGTCGCGCCGCCGATCAGCAAACCGATGAACACCATTGGATCAGCCACGTTCAAAAACGCGGCTTTGCCGAAGTATTGCGTCGTCGTCATCGTGTTGATCTTGTCTTCCGACCCGACGGCCAGCATCGCGATAAAGCTGGCGAATAACGACACCGCCGCGATGACGGCCGAGCCGATGGCAATGCCTTTGGTCTCGGCCTTGGTCGTGTTGCCGACCGCGTCGAGGTCCGACAGGATCTGCCGCGCCGCGGCGTAACTGCCGGGGCGCTCGGCTTCCATCGCCTCGCGGTCGTAACCCATCTCGCCGATGCCGTTCGCGTTGTCGGCGACGGGCCCGAACACGTCCATCGAGATGGTGTTGCCTGTCAGCGTGAGCATGCCGATGCCCGCCATCGCCACGCCGTACGCCACAAACAGCGGCGGCGTGCCGTAGAAGGTCATCACACTCAGCCAGATCGCCGTCGCGATGACGAGGATCGCCGCGACCGTGCTTTCATAGCCGACGGAAAACCCGGCGATGATGTTCGTCGCGTGGCCGGTGGTGCAGGCTTTGACCAGCGATTTCACCGGCGCGTAGCTGGTGTGCGTGAAGTAGCTGGTCACCTTATTCAATCCGATGGCGAGTATCACACCGATCAGGCAAGCGATCGCCGGGCGCAGATCAACGCCAACCACCCCGAAGTTCGCCCAGATGGGAAGGTTCCTCACATCGGTCATCGGGTATTGCGCCAGCACTGCAGCCGACTCCTTCGCCAGGCTTAGAAGGTTGCCGTCAAATCGCAGGTAGAAGAATCCAAGGATGAAGAAGCCGAGCACGGAAATGGCCGAGCCGATGAGGAAGCCGCGGTGTACGCTCTTAAGGGCGGTATCGCCGGTGTCATCTTTGCCCGCGCGAACCGTATAGGTGGAAATAATCGACCCGAGTACGCCAATGCCGCGGACGAGGAGCGGGAAAATCACGCCTTCGTGCCCGTAGCTGGCCAGCCCGAGAATCATCGCGGCGACGATGGTGACTTCGTACGACTGGAAGATATCCGCCGCCATGCCGGCGCAGTCGCCGACGTTATCGCCGACGTTGTCCGCGATGGTCGCGGCGTTGCGCGGGTCGTCTTCGGGAATGTCTTTTTCGATCTTGCCGACGAGATCCGCGCCGACGTCAGCCGCCTTGGTGTAAATCCCGCCGCCCACACGCATGAACAGCGCGAGCAGAGTTGAGCCGAACCCGAAACCGATCAGGGCTTCGTAGGCTTGCTCGGAGAAGACGAGGAAGATCAGCGTCCCGCCGAGCAGGCCGAGCCCGTCGGTCAGCATGCCGGTGATCGTGCCGGTGCGATAGCCGAGCTGCATCGCCTCGCCGTAGCTGGTTCGGGCGGCGGCGGCCACGCGGAGGTTGCCGCTGGTCGCCAGCCGCATGCCGACGAAGCCGACCATCCAACTGAAGATCGATCCGAAGAGGAACGCGATCGCCCGGCCGAACGCCAATGCGGGCGGCGGTCCGGGCATGAAGTAGAGCAACACGGTGATCGCAATGATCAAAATGCCGATCTTCTTGAACTGCGCCGTCATGTACGCGTTCGATCCTTCGCGCACCGCCGCCGCCACTTCCTGCATCTTGGCGGTGCCCTTATCGGCGCTGTTTACTTGGCGGACAAGCATCAGCGCGTACAGCAGGCCCATCACGGCGATGACGAGCACGACGATCAGCGCGACGCGTTCAACCTGCGTATAGCGACTGTCGGTAAAAAGAGAGAAGGGCGTAAAGGCGTGATATTCTGACGGCGGGGAACCGACGGTCATCTGAGGCGTAGCCGATTCGACTTTGGGCGTCGATTCCGACTGAGCAAACCCGGGCCTCCAAAGTAGCAAGCCCATCAATACAACCAGCAACCCGATTAACACCTGCGTCTTCATCAACCAACGACGTCCGCCGCGTACCAAATTCTCAAGCATACAACTCCTAAGCAAGTCCACCGCCGTGGCCCTTGGGAAGGCGCTTCGGCGAAACACAAAAGTCGAACCGACAAACCCGCCTCTAACCGCGAGTTCGCCACGAGAGATGTGCGTGGATTATCCAAGCCATAAGGGTTTATGCAATCGAAATCCCGTTCAAAAAAAACGAGGTTGGATGTGCAGCCTCTGCCGGGTGGCATTAGACAGGTATGTTTTGTTCGTCGATTCACAAGATGCGGGCTCTGGCCCCTCGCCAAATCGTTAGGTCAAACAAGGCGGGGCACTTATGCGGATTAGATTGAATATACGCCCTATCCCACGCTGATCGTCATCAGTGCTCTCGGATTTCGATCGTGCGAACCGGTGCAACCGGCGCGGTGGCGGGCGCAGGGCTTTCACCTTGCGGAGCACGAATCTGGCTGAGAATCTCCGTCGCCCGGGCATTGGTCTCAGGCAAACCCGACTCTGCCGCCTCCTGCAACTTTTGCTCGGCCAGTATCCCGGCGGAGCGCAGCATTTTGCCGGCCATATCTCGAACAGGGAACTTGCGGTCTTCGAGTCGATCAACCAGTAGAGCCAGTTGTTGATTGATTTGGTCGCGCGTCAGTTCCTTGAACACGTCTCGGAAGACTGCATCGATATCGGCCTGGTTCGGGAGTTGCTGCTTGACCATGGATTCGATTCGGAATGAATCGATCGCGATCTTGCTTTCGTGGCAGTAAATCGTTGCGCGATAGGTCCGTCCCGGACGAGCGGCGGAATCGGCCTCGCCAAATAATTTGCCGTCGACCAGCCCACGGACTTTGCCTTTCTTCACCTCGAGCCGAACGGTATACCACCGGCCCTTCTCGATGAATGGCTTGTCGGCCAATACCACCTGTTTCGGTATCGGGCCCTCAGCCCAGTACCACAAGACATTGCGGGTATTGTTAGTCGCGCCGAATTGAAACGCCGGCCCGCGAGCAAGACTGGTGCAGAGGATTGACAGGTCGCAAATCGCGTCGCCAACCGCCTGGCCGACGAATTCGATGGCGAAATCGTCGTGTACCATTGGCCCGAGTCTCAGGTAATTGCCTTGCATCCCGGTGGAATCGAGAACGGCGCACGCGCGTTTGTCGATCGTCTCGGCTGAAATTTTTGGCGCGGCGTTGATGCGGATTCTTTGGAGGTTGGGCGCT
Source organism: Tepidisphaerales bacterium (assembly GCA_038229715.1). Taxonomy (GTDB): domain Bacteria; phylum Planctomycetota; class Phycisphaerae; order Tepidisphaerales; family Tepidisphaeraceae; genus JANMES01. The sequence goes on from JBBROD010000013.1 coordinate 38,617, forward strand.
TCCTCAGGCGGAACATTCCAACGGTCGGCCTGTTCCTTGTTGAAATCTTCGCTCCAGAGAACGCCCCAATGCAGCGGATGGGTTTTTTTCTCGAACTCCTCGCACTTGTGGACCAGATCGCTGAACGGCGCGAGCTCCTCGGGCACGCCCTCATCGGCAGCGCGGGCGGGGCGTAACAGGCTACCGGCGATGGTTCCGATGGCCACACAATAGAGCACGCGACGGATCAACATAGGTGCCTCATAGGTGCTACATAGGTGTTTCGATGCTGCGTGGTGCTTCTCTGCTCGAACGCTACGCAAGAACGATTTTGTCGCCGGCGTTGATCGGTTTGATCGAGCCGGCCTTGGCTTTGATCTGCGCCGCAGTGTTGGCAAACAACGGCGAAATCTCAATCGTCGCAGCCGGTTCGCCGGCGCTGGTCGGCACGGGCACGCCCGCAGTGGTCAGCCACCGGGCGGCTCGGCGGATCTGGTCACGCTTGCACGTCGCGGGACTGTCCGCGCCTTCGGCATTCTTCACCGGGCTGAATTCTTCTTCTCGGAGCGTCTCGTAGACGATGGCATTCTTCGCAAGCGGAATCGCATCGAAAACGAACTGTTCGATCTTGACCGCGTTGGGCTTCTCGGGCTTCATCAACGTACCGCTCGCATCGACATAGGGCACTTTTTTCTCCGCCCGGTGCCACGGCAATTTCAGGGAACCGCCACTGTTCAATCGTTCGATGAAACTGACCCGCAGCGCGTGAATCGCGATACTGCCGGCGTTGAATTTAAGGCCGCCGTCGGGGTTGGTTTGCTTGGCTAGTTCGTCGGGCAGGTCGGAATACTCGATCACCTGCACCGCGCCGTCGGCGAAGACGAAATTGCCGACTTTTTCCAATGCGTGGGCTTTGCCGATCGTCTTGCTGCTCATCTCCGAACCGGTCAGGTCGTGCAGGCCGATGAAGAGGGGATCGATGGTGTAGACGAGCGGGTTGTCGACCTGGAAGTAGGAGAGGTGTTCGACGCCGCGTTTTTTCATGTCCGCCAGTGCGCCGGTTTTCGCCAGCGCCCGTAGTGAGCCGCCATGTCCGTCGGCGGCTAATGCCAGGCTGTCTTTTTCCGCCAGCAACATTTCGCCACTGAAGCTAAAGGCGGGCATCATGCCCTGCTGAAAGAAGACAACGTCGGCCGGGTTGTAGCCGAAGTGGGTGTGCTTTTTGAAGAAGGCGCGGGTGGGGCCGTCGTTCACGTCGCTGGTCATGAGGTACCACGGGATCGAATTACCGCTGACCTTGCCCCAGTTCAGCAGTTGTTCGGCGAACACCTGAAACAGCGGCTTGTTCGTGATCGGCGTGACGGGGTATTCGCCCTTGGGGCCGTCGTAACCCAATCGCGTGCCCTGACCGCCGGCGACGAGAAACGCCGCCACCTTGCCGGCCTTGAGCAATTCCAGCCCGCGGGCGTCGGCGTCGGCGTAAAGCTTTTTCTGATCCGGGCCGGGCGTATTCGGGTATGCCTTCACGGGCGCGATGTTGCTGGGAATGGGGATGATCGCTTTGGTCGTCACCTGGGTTTCGATCAACTGCTTCATCGAATCCAGATCGAGCCCCGCCAACTGACCCGACAAAACCGCCTGCTGGCCTGCGGGAAGGGAATCGAAGAACCGCAGAACACCCGACTGCCCGATCGCCGCGAGTTTGGCGGCAAATGAATTCGACATGATCGCTCCAAAAGTTATAGCAATGCGCCTTTTGTCGTAGCGTGATAATGACCGTTTGTCGGCATCCTGAGGTATGCCGAAGGATCTCAAACCTCGAAAGCCGCTCGCAATTCGAGATCCTTCGGCGTACCTCAGGATGACGCATTTTGAGTTTGCACGCTACATCAAATTGCGCACCGCTCTAGTCCGCAAATGCTAAACGCAACCCGCCCTCCGATGCAAACGAAACAGGGCGGCGACTGTTTGTCGCCGCCCTGTGCGTGTTGTTCAACCGACCGACGCGGCCGGAGTTATTTCTTGGCTAATTCGGCTTCGATCGCCTTGGTCAGATCGTCGCTGAGCGGCTTGAACTTCGATGCGAACCGACCCACGATTTGGCCATCGCGGCCGATGAGGAATTTGTTGAAATTCCAGCCGATGTCTCCGCCGAACTGAGGGTTTGTTCCTTTATTGATCAGGAAGTCAAACAGAGGCGTTTTGCTGTCGCCTTTGACGACGACTTTTGAAAACATATCGAACTTCACGTCATACTTGCCCGTGCAGAACTGAAGGATTTCCGCATCCGTTCCCGGATCCTGGTGCCCGAAATCATTGCACGGAAAACCCATGACCGCCAAGCCTTGCTCGCCGTACTTCTCGTGAAGCTTTTCCAGCCCGTCGTACTGCGGCGTAAACCCGCACTTGCTGGCGGTGTTGACGATCAGCAGAACCTTCCCCTTGTACTTGGACATCTCCACGGGCTTGCCGTTGATGTCGTTGACGGTGAAGTCGAGCACGGAGGAGGGTTTCGTCGTCGGCCCGTCCGCGAATGCGGACGCCGAGAGCACCAGAAGCAAAGAAAGCGCGCCAAATACGTATGAGTTCATCATTCGATTCCTTGAGAAATGAATTGCATCAGTATAGCCAAGCCGAAGAACTAATGCGATCCGTGACACACTACTACGCGGTTCTCGCAGCGTAGAAAAAAACCGATGGTAAAAAAGTAGGGAGAACCATCTTCGCGTAATTCATCCGACGGGAGAATGCTAGGAGGCAAGCATCGTCAAAGTCAAAAACCCGCCGTGAGTGCGCGGTTTGGGGCACGTCATGCCGCATGCCGCCAAAGGTTGCTTGCCATCGTTGGATTTATAAGTGTCATCGGGGTGGAGACACTCATAGGCCGGCCTGCTATGCTCCGCTCTCCGGCGAATCCCAATCGAGAAGGACGCGATATGTCAAAGTTCAAGGCGTTGTGCAGTGTGGCCGCGTTGGTCGGTCTGTTAGGTGGAATCGGTTGCGCAAACAATCCGGGACCATCGGCCGGGCGAATGAACGCCCCGAGGTATCAGGTTGCAAAGACGCTTCCAATCGCCGGCGATGGGCGATGGGACTTTATTGCATTTGATCCAGAAGCCAAGCTACTGTATGTGCCTCGGCAAACTCATACGCAAATCATCGATCCCGCAGACGGTAAATTAGTAGCTGACTTGCCGAAAACCGATGGCGTGCATGGGGTGGCGATAGTGCAGTCGGTAGGGCGTGTATTCACCAGCAACGGTAAGTCGGATAACGTTTCTGTGTTCGACTTGAAGTCCCATGCTCTGATCGGCAACGTCCCGGCCGGTAAAGGGCCGGATGCGATCCTGTACGATTCGTTCAGTAAAAAGATCCTCTGTTGCAATGCGAAGGGAAATGACATCACGGTGATCGACCCTGCCGCCGTGCCGGAAAATGCCGTCGTCGCGACAATCCCCGTTTCCAGCAACCCTGAATGCCCTGTGTCGGACGGCAAGGGCAAAGTTTTCCTGAACCTCGAAGACGGCAACGCCGTTACCGTGATCGACACGGCGAAGATGAAAGTAACTGCCACTTGGCCGATTGAAGGCGGAGAAGGGCCGACTGGAATCGCGTTAGATGCAGAGCATCACGTGCTCTATTGCGGTTGCCACAACAAGGTCGTTGGCATATTGGATTCTGAAACCGGCAAGACGCTCGCGACACTGCCGATCGGCGAAGGCGTTGACGGCGCCGAATTCGACGATGTGCTTCAAGAAGCCTTCATCAGCAGCGGCGACGGCACGGTGACGGCTGTCAGGCGCACGCCGGCCGGTAACTTTGAAGTCGTGCAGACGATTCGTACTCGCGCTGGCGCGCGGACGATCACAATCGATCACGCCACGCATGTTCTCTACCTCCCGACGGCTGAGTTCCTCCCCAAGGCCGAAGGTGAGAAGCGGCCTCAAATGAAGCCGGGCACTTTCATGATCGTGGTCGTCAGTCCGACCGCGGGTTGAGCGATTGCAAATTCGTGTAAAAACCGTGACGGCTGGACTCTAGATGTCGGAGTGAACGTGGCGCTTAGGATTGCAGGTTATTCAGCAAGCTATCCTCGCGGATAGACGGTTACCCGAATGAGCTTTGCTGCGGAATCGAACTCTGCGACATGCACCCCGCGTCGGCCGTTGGCGGGTTCAACGTGCCACTCGGCGATCACGCGATTGGCCTCACATGTCGTGCGATCGACATGCAGTGAAATGCCCGCCTTCTGCACGTTTTGCACGAGGGTGTTCATCGCCTGACGGAGTTGATCGGTCCCCGTGGCGGGCGGGCCGACGGTCGGGTTGTCGTACGTGCCGTCGGCCGACCAGTTGTTGAGGATTCCCGCCACGCTGTGTTGATTCACAGCGTCGAAGGTTTCCAGCATGACACGGGCTAAGTCCAATGGAACCTCGGGACGATGAAAGTCGGACGATCCATTGTACCCGACCCGAAAGCAGGTTTGGCGGCGATTTTGGTCAGGATTTATCCTGAGACTCCAACTCACTCCAGCGGGCGTAGAGATGCTCCACCGCGTTTTGGGCTCGCCCGAGCTCATCGCAAACCGCGTGCATTTTGACGTGATCGGAAATCACCGCAGGGTCGCCGAGTTGCTCCTGCAACTTGGCGACGCGCGTTTCCGCTTCTCCGATCGCGACTTCCATCCCGTCGAGCTCTTTCTGATCCTTCCAACTCAATTTCTTCTTGCTCGACGAAGATGCTTTGGAAGTCGCTTGCGCCTTAGCAGAGGATCGCTTGTCGGCAGCGTCCTGCTTTTCTCGCTCGGCGCGGGCGGATTCCCACTGCGCCAGATCGGCGTACAGATTCGCGGTTCCCTTGCCATCGAGCGCCAGCAGATCGGTCGACACGCGGTCGAGCAGGTAGCGATCATGCGTCACCAGCAGCAGTGCGCCGGGATACGATTCCAGTGAGGTTTCAAGCACGTCAAGCGTGGCGATGTCGAGGTCGTTCGTCGGCTCGTCGAGGATGAGCACATCGCTCGGGCGTTGCATCAGCCGGGCGATGAGCACGCGGGCCTGCTCGCCGCCGGAAAGTTCGCTCACTGGGAGGTCGAGCTGTTCGGTGCGGAATAGAAACCGCTTGGCCCAGCCGGTGATGTGGAGGGTTTCGCCTTGAAAGCTGACGATATCACCGCCGGGCGAGAGCGCGCGGCGGAGAGTTTCGTTCTGGTCGAGGTGTTCGCGGTGCTGATCGAACACGACCACACGCAATCCATCAGCGCGGAAGACTGCGCCGGAATCGGGCGCGAGCTGGCCGTTGATCAGGCGGATCATCGTTGATTTCCCGCTGCCGTTGGGCCCGAGCAGACCCAGCCGCGTGCCGGGGGAGAGCACGAAGTTCACATCTCGGAACAACTCTCGGCCGCCCATAGACTTGGTCACTTTTTTCAGCTCGATCAGCTTGCGCGTCTTGCGGTCCGACGCGGCGAAGTCGATCTGCGCGGCGCCCTGCTGCGTGTTGCGCGTGCGCAGGTCCGCCAAGTCCGCCATCATCTCGCCGGCCCGTTCGATCCGGCCCTTAGCCTTGGTGGTTCGCGCTTTGGCGCCGCGGTGCAGCCAATCGATCTCCCGCCGCACCGTGCTGGCCAGCGCGCGCTCGCGGCCTTGCTGGGCTTCGAGAAACTCTTCGCGTTTTTCGATGAATTCGCTGTAAGTGCCGTTATGGCTGAGGAATCCGTCGGGGTACGATTTGCCGAGTTCGATCACGCGGTTGACGCACGATTCGAGGAAACGCCGATCGTGGCTGACCGCCAGCGTAGCGAACGGGGCCTCGGCGATGAGTTTTTCGAGCCACTCGATGCCTTCCAGATCGAGATGGTTTGTCGGCTCGTCGAGCAGTAGCAGATCGGGCTGACGCGCCATCTGCCGGACGATAGCGAGGCGCTTTTTCCACCCGCCGGACAGCGTGGACACGATCGCGTTCGGATCAGCGAAACCCGCGCGGTCGAGCGATTGAATCGCCTGCAGATGGCGGTCGTGCTCGTCGACGTGCTCATCTATCGCCGCCGCCACGCTATCAACCGCCGACAGTGTCGGCTCGAACGAATCTTCCTGGGGCACATACCCGATGCGCAACTGCCGGCGCGCGATGAGTTCGCCGTCATCGGGCGCTTCCTGGCCAGCGAAAATTTTGAGCAATGTGGATTTGCCCGAGCCGTTCGCCCCGATCAGGCCGACGCGCTCGCCTTCGCTGAGGCCGAGTGTGATGCCCGCGAACAGGAGTCGGGGGCCGTAGGATTTGGCGAGATTACGTCCGGTCAGAAGCATCCGGGCAGGTTAGTCGAGAGTTTGCCGCGCGTCACGCATCACATCAGTGAAGCGGCCTGGTCGCGCGCATCAAGCGGTCGCGGACGGCCAGCCAGCGCGGTTCGTCGGGCGGCATTTCGACGTAGATCGCGCGGAGGTTTTGCGCGTCCAGTGAGCGGAGTTTTTCGTAAATCGTGCGGGCGTAGGCGATCGGGTCGATGTCGCAGCGGATGACGGCGGCGTTGTCGGTGGCGATGGATGACAACGCGCTCGACTCAAACCGATACGCCGGCGTGGCGGGGGCGTAGTGGATCGCGTGTTGCCCCGGCGACAATGCCGGCTCGGTCGTCGGCGTGATGTGGTGTTGCACGATCACCCGGCCGATGACGGATTCGATCTGCTCGCGACTGATCCCGCCGGGGCGGAGGATCGCGGGGACGTCGGTCGACAGATTCAGCACGGTCGATTCGATGCCGACCCGGCAGGGGCCGCCGTCGAGGATGAGGTCGACCGCGTCGCCGAGTTCGTCGCGGACGTGGCTCGCGGTGGTCGGGCTGACGCGCGTGCTGCGGTTAGCGCTCGGGCCGGCCAGCGGGCGGTCGAATCGGCGGAGCAGTTCCAGCGTCAGCGGGTGATCGGGCGACCGCAAGCCGACCGTCGGTCCGCCGGCGGTGGCGAACGCGCTGATGGCGGAAGTTTTTTCCAGCACGAGCGTGATCGGCCCCGGCCAAAACGCGTCGGCGATCTGCTGCGCTTTCTTCGGCCAGTTTTTGGCGTAACGCCTGGCGACGGTGGCACCTGCCACATGGCAGATCAGCGGATTGGTAGTCGGTCGGCCCTTGGCTTTGAAGATTCGTACGACGGCGGCGTCGCTGGTGGCGTCGGCGCCCAGGCCGTATACGGTTTCGGTGGGGAAGGCGACGAGTTTGCCGGCGCGCAGCAACGCTACCGCGCGGTCGAGATCGGGTTCGCGTAGGAATGGGTCCACAGACGGCACACATTACACAGAATCGAGTGCGCGGGGTATGGTAGGTTTACTTAGGTGTGCGTGAATACCCGAGGGATTTTTCTACGCCACGCCGAGGCGTGCCCGGCGGGCTTCTTGGCGCTGGAGCTCGCCGACGATTTTGGTGAGCTTGGCCATGGCGTGTCGCCCGTCGAGGCTGTTGTCGAGCCCTTTGAATGCGATGCCCGTCCGAATCTTCATGGGTTCCGAGCCCGGCAGCGGTTGGCGCATCGTCCCCTCGAGAATGAGTTCCACTTCGCCGGTGGTGATCGCAACGCGCAGCCGGTCTTCGCAGCAGACTTTGGGCGATACACCATTGACTCCGACAAAGAGCACGCCGACCCCGCCGGTGCTGATGTCGAGCAACTTCGTTTCGATGCGAGCACTGGCTGCGGGCTTATCGCGGACGGGGATGCGCGGGGCAATCCGCCAGACCTCCAGCCGAATCTCCGCTTCTACAGGCACGCGCACGCGGTAGTTGGTGCGACGCTGCATCTGCTTGATCGACGTCGGCAGCTGCACGCGAACGGCGCAGACGGTGGTTTCGGCGTTGACCGGGTAATCATCTTTGCGTTCAAGCAGGACGGAGGTGAACACGCTTTTCACCTCTGCGGTTTTGAAACTGATGCCGGCCGGCTTTTTTTCTTTGATCAACTCGTCGATCAGGGCGCGATCGTCCGGGCTGCATTCCATCCAAAAGCCGTCGTCGGCCACTGCCAGGAAACGCGCCTTCTGGTGGCGTAGCATCCCTGCGGATGGGAGCGAAAGAACCGCGCCGGTGTTTCGGGCGACGGCATCGAGAAGTTGCTGGAAATCGGTATCGGGCATTGGGAGCATCCTACAGATAGCTTATCGACTCAAATCGATAATTGAATCAAGGCTGCCCGCCATTCAATAACTAATAGAAAAGCGGACCTATTTTCGGCGAAGTCCGACGAAGAGTCCCATCATGCTGCTTCCTGACGTTGGAAGGTGCGCGAGGGCCGCGTCTTTCAATCTGCCGGCCTGATCGGTGACCCAGGCGATGGAATTCGAATACTTTTCTTTTGCGGCCGTCAGATCGACGTTCACGACGTTGAAATAGGAGAGCCCCAGCATTAATCCGCCGATGAGCACGGTGATCAGCAGCATGGCTTTGATGAACACACGGAACGCCCACCCGATGATGTACGCCGCGACAAAGCTTATACCGGTGCGCGTCATCGCCGGGGAGTGTTGCGTGAAGAACGAGTCGTCGGTTGTGGCGGTGGGGTTCGGCTCGCTCTGCGCCGGCGGGGCCGTGGCGGGGTCGACGAAGTTGGGCGCGTGGTCCGGCGGGGTGGCGCTTTCGGTTCGGGTATCGACCGTAGCCGGAGTCGTAGGATTCAAACTGTGATAGGTTTGTCCCGCGACGCCCGTTCCACCAATCATCGCCGCCAACCCCAGCGCGATTTTTTTCCAACCGGCCATCTGGAACAGATCACCAAAAAACCGCGTTACGATAGACGGCTTCCCGCCGAATTCCGACTCAGACATGCAGCGCCCCTTTCCGGTGACTCGATTGTAATTCAATTCACTTAAATGAGTAGCGTCCATTTCGGTACGAATGCCAACCCAGGATTGATGCACCAGATGGGCCTGCGGAGCAATCAGTCGATTGAAGCCGCGCGACTCAGATTTCGGCGAAAATCGAGCTAAAAATGCGCCAATTGTGTGGAAAGATGTTGCCATTAACCGAGATTCGGTTAGTTATGTAGACACTCGAACACGGATGTTCGAGCGAGCACATCGGGGGATCAGGAGAAATTGCAAATGCGGCCAACACGGATGTTGATCGGGAAGACGCTCTGGGCAAGCGGATTCAGCGTTTTGTTATTCGCCAATTCTGCCAAGGCTGGGGACTTTGTCTGGAACACCGTCATTGATGATACGTCCGGGATAGAATCCGGCACGCTCACATTTTTCGGCGCTGACGAGATCGTTGTCGGGACCGGCGGAACCGTCGCGACGATTTCCACACTTGATAACGGATCGAACCAACTCAAGTACGTGACATTCAACGCGTCCAACGGAAGCGTAGCGACCCAGATCATCGCCCGGCCGGGGAATTCAGGCACGCTCACGCTGTCGCAAGGAGTCAACACCTATCACACAAACAGCCCTGCCACGGCGTTTGGGGATTTCGCGGGACTCGCGTTGACGGAATCGGGCGGCTTACGACTCACATTCGCCGCCGAGGAAGAGGCCGTCAGCAACCCGCCTAAGGGGCTCTTTCAAGCGTCTGTCAGCGGAAACACGGTCACGCCGAGCACGATCATTTATCAGTCCGCGTATACACTCGATACGGCTACCGGCATTAGCCTGCCGGACCTTCATGCCCAGGTAAATGCCAGCGGCACGGTGGCGTATCAGGCGGCGGCGGGATCGAATCAGGCGATTTTCTCGTCGGCCTCCAACACGGCGGTGGTTACCAGTGCTGACTTGAAAAACTTCAATCGCGTACCGGCGTCGGTTGACATTAAGCGGATCGCGATCGCGTCGGACGGGTCGGTCGCATTTCGCGCCACAAAGCTAGACGATTCGGCGACCGGCATCTATCGAAACAACACGCTTACGCCAGTCGTTTCAGGATTGAGCACCGACAGCCGGCTGATCGAAGCCAGCACCGATCACGTGCTGTATACGAAAATGAGTGGATCAACCGAATCGCTCTACATCGCGCCCGATAACGGCACGGCTGTGCAGTTATCTTCGTACGACACGCTGTCGGTCTTCCGCGGCAAAGCGGTGATGACGCAGCAGACCCGCGTGGCGTACTTCGATCTGGACGGTGCACCGGAAAACGCCGGCCATGAATCCGACGCAACGCTGCAGTATTACGACGCGAACAATTCGACGAAGAAAACCGTCGCCTACGTCGGCGAAACGGTTGGCGCTTCGTTTACGATCAAAAACTTCTACCCGTTCGACAATCAAATCGATCCGAAGTTAAACGACCGCGGCACGGTGGTGTACGACGCGATTCTTTCCAGCATCGACAACCACGACGTACAGGCGATTCTGGTCTGGGACAGCCTGAGTGAGACTTCGAAAATCGTTGTGAAGGTTGACCTGACGGATGGAACGTACAGCGATACCTATACGCTCGGCAACACGGACTATGCGGTGACGGGCATTAGCATTTCGACTTCGCGCGAAAATGTGGCTTACGGGCCGTTGAAAGACGCACTCAGCGACGATAACTGGTTGGCGTTTGGCCTGTCGTACAACGACGGATTCACGGACCATCAAGTGATCGTCAACACGCTGGTTCCCGAGCCCGCCTCGGCCGGGCTGATGCTTTCGGCCGGGGCGGCCGCGATGCTTCGACGCCGGCGCCGACGATAACGCCTGTCCTGCCGGCACACTTGCCAGACTGGCAGCCGATCGGGCGGGACTGTCGATTTGGCACACTTTGGGTCGGCTGGGCGAATTTCGTAAACTCAATTTTGACAACTGTTTAAACAACAGCGGATGGATGGCACACTCTTTGCCACATCGCTCGTAGTCCATCCCTGCGCATGCACGGGTCGACGCGAACAGGAGACTATCAACATGGCAAAGATTATCGGTATCGACCTCGGCACGACCAACAGTTGCGTAGCGATTATGGAAGGGGATCAGCCGAAGGTGCTGATCAATTCCCAGGGGAGTCGCATCACGCCTTCGGTCGTGGCGTTCACTGAAAAAGGCGAGCGGCTGGTAGGCCAGACGGCCAAGCATCAGCAAGTCACCAATCCCAAAAATACGGTTTTCTCGATCAAGCGTTTCATGGGCCGCCGTCACAGCGAAGTGGCGGGTGAAGAGAAGATGGTTCCTTACACTATCGTGGGCGCGCCCGAAGAACTCGTGCAGGTTGAGGTTCGCGGCAAGAAGTACACGCCCGAAGCCGTCAGCGCGATCATTCTGCAGGATCTGAAGAAAACCGCTGAAGACTACCTCGGCGAAAAAGTGACCGAAGCGGTCATCACCGTGCCGGCCTACTTCAACGACGCGCAGCGCAAAGCTACCAAAGACGCCGGAGAAATCGCGGGGCTTAAAGTCCTCCGCGTTCTCCCGGAACCGACGGCGGCTGCTTTGGCGTACGGACTCGACCGGAAGAAGAACGAGAAAATCTGCGTCTTCGATCTTGGCGGCGGCACGTTCGACGTGTCGGTCCTCGATGTCGGTGACGGCGTCTTTGAAGTGCTCTCCATCAACGGCGACACTCATCTCGGCGGTGACGACTTCGACCAAGTCCTGATCAACTTCTTCGCCGACGAATTCAAACGCACTGAAGGCATTGATCTCCGTAAGGATGCGATGGCCCTTCAGCGTCTGAAGGAAGCGGCGGAGAAGGCGAAGATCGAGCTGTCCGGCGCGATGGAATCCACGATCAACCTGCCGTTCATCACGGCCGACGCGAGTGGGCCTAAGCACCTCCAGATTACGCTGAACCGCACGAAGTTCGAGCAGTTGATCGGCCCGCTCGTCGAGAAATGCCGTAAGCCTGTCATCGACGCGCTCAAAGACGCCAAGCTGGAATCCGGCAAGATTGACGAAGTGGTTTTGGTCGGCGGATCGACCCGCGTGCCGATGGTGCAAAAGCTTGTGAAAGACCTGTTCAACGGCAAAGAGCCGAACCGCACGGTGAATCCCGACGAAGTGGTCGCCATCGGCGCTGCGATTCAGGGCGGCATCGCCAAGGGCGATGTCAAGGACATCCTCGTGCTCGATGCGACGCCGCTCAGTCTGGGTGTTGAAACCCTCGGCGGCGTGATGACGGTGCTGATCCCGCGCAATACGACGATCCCGACCAGCAAGTCGGAAACGTTCAGCACGGCGGCGGATAATCAGAACGCGGTGACGATCAACGTGCTGCAAGGCGAGCGCGAGTTCGCAAAGGACAACCGCCTGCTCGGCACGTTCAACCTTGAAGGCATCCCGGCTGCCCCGCGCGGCGTGCCGCAGGTGGAAGTCACCTTCAACATCGACGTGAACGGCATCCTGGGCGTCAGCGCGAAGGACAAGGCGACCAACAAGGAAAACAAAGTCACGATCCAAAATTCGGGCGGCCTGAGCAAGGACGACATCGAGAAGATGAAGCAGGATGCTGAAGCGCATGCCGCGGAAGACAAGAAGCGTCGCGAAGTGATCGATCTGAAGAACCAGGCCGAGGCGCTGGCGTATCAGACCGAAAAGACGCTCAAGGACGTCGGCGACAAAGTGACGGCTGACGACCGTGCGAATATTGAGCGCGCCATCGGCGAACTGCGCGACGCCCTCAAGACCGACGACGGCGATGTCATCAAGAAGAAGATGGAACTGCTCAGCCAGGCCAGCCACAAGTTGGCTGAGGAGATGTACAAGTCGCAGTCTGCTCCGGACGGCGCTGGCGCAGCTCCCGGCGGGGCGGCTACCGGCGGCGAAGAAAAGAAGAAAGACGAAGACGTCATCGACGCCGAGTACGAAGTGAAGGAAAACAAGTAATCGGCTGTCACTGAGACTGAACGACGATAACCGAAGGCGGCCTCCACAAGTGGGCCGCCTTCTTCATTCGGTATTGAATGTCTCGCATGACACGTCGAGAAACGACGCGCGGCACCCCAGCGCAAATCGAGTCTATTACGGTTTTTATTTAATTCACGCGCCATCTGACGCAACTCGTCATTCCGAGGTACGCCGAGGAATCTCGGGAAACGAGCGGTTCTCGTACGCCGAGATTCCTCGGCGTACCTCGGAATGACAGAGCAGGAAGCGCGAGGATTAAGCCAATTTCATACACCCGAATTAATCTTCGATTTTGAACCCGACCTTCAGTGTCACCTGCCATTCATGTACTTTGTTATCGCGGATCGCGCCGCGGGTTTCGATGACTTGAAACCACGACAGATGTCGGATGCTGCGTGAGGCGATCGCGATCGCGGTTTGCACGGCTTCTTCGATCGAAGTGCTGCTCGTGCCGGTGAGTTCAAGCGATTTGTACACATGTCCGTCCATATAAGCTCCTGACCTTTGAGAGTTAGAGAATGATACGCTCGCCCACGAGGGATTTTACCTGAGCGCGGGATATTTTGATCGCCGGCAAGTATCATCTGGGGCATGATAGACAAATCGTTCGCGCAATGGTTTTTAACGCGGGTCGAGCCTTTCCGCGACGTCCCTCCTGAAAAGCTCGCCGCCGAGCGGGAGGCGATGAGCAAGCAGCAGGAGTTCAACAACCACTACGCAGATTTCCTCAACTCTGCGGTTTTTCCGGCGGTTGAGTCGCTCGTGAAACTGCTGGCCAAGTCGGGGATCGTGCATCGGGTTTCGACGTGGGGGAATCAGTTGTCACTTCGGGTTCATTTGGCTTGGCGGTGGGGCGAGTTGGTCATTATGCAGTCGCATCAGGATTGCGTGACGTTCGAGCACCACGTCATCACCGAAGGCGAACGCCGCGGCGATGACTCAGCCGACGATCATTCACACACCTACGACCTTCGCGATCCACTGCCGGCCAGCGTGGCAGAGCACGAACTTCAGTTTTTCCTTGGACGTGTCGGGCAGGACCTGGTCGAGGGCGAACCACAAGCCGAAATCCCGCCCGGCGAAGAAGGGGAATCGTAACGGGTTTGATTCCCGGCTGGATCGGAGTGCGCCGCAAGTCTAGTATTGGCCGATTCTGCGAGGGAGCATGTATGGGCAAGAAAGTTATTCTGGTCGGCCACTGTGGCGCGGATAGTTCGTATCTTCGAATGGCAGTGAAAGCATCGCGACCCGACGCGGAGTTTTTGTTTGCCGAGAGCGACAAGGAACTCAAGCACGCCGTCATGGACGGTGCGGACTTGGTGCTGTTTAACCGCGTTGTCGATTACGGGTTTGATTCCGAAGAAGGCATCGAACTGATCCGGTTGTATAAAAAAGCCTTTCCGGCGATGAAATCGATGCTGGTGAGCAACTACGAATCCGCACAGGCCGACGCTGTCAAAGCCGGGGCGATGCCGGGGTTCGGAAAACGCGAGATCGGCACGCCCCGCGTGAAGCAACTGCTGGCGGAGGTTTTGTCGGACTCTCAGACCGCCACTCGATGACGGATTTGCGTGATTTGACGGTTTCAGACGGAATCGAAACCCATCGCCGGGCGTATTTTACCCAGTTTCACAGTTTGTTTGCCGATAGACAGGGAAAGGCGCTAGCGGGGTTTGAATTCTGTTGACATCCCCCGGCGATTCCGGTCTGCTATAAATCAGGACGAGTCAGGTTCTTACCCGACTCGGGAGAAATGCGGCTGCGACACGACGTTGCAGACCTGAATTGTTGGTTTGGAGGTCCGATGTCTGTCGTTAAAAATTTGTCTCGCTCGATCCTCGCTGCGGCCGTGCTGAGCATTGCTTCAGTCGCTTCGGCAAGCCTGATCAATGTCGATTCGATCACGACCGGCGTCGGCACGGGAACGGCCAGTTCGACCGTTGCGCCGGGTGGTGAAAAATCTTCGTTCTTCAAGACCAACACTAACTACACGGTTAATTTCCAAGGCGGCGCTGCCCCGGTGACGAGCATCATCGCCGGCGGTCAAACTTACAATACTATCACTCCGGCTGATTCAGTCACCATTCGCAAAAATCAGGGCAACACGAAGACGCCGGACTACAGCCCGATCTGGTATCAGGGTTCGGTCACCGGCAGCACGGTCAACCTCAAGGGCACTCGGCAGAATTCGCTGTCGGATGCGTTGAAGCAGAACGACGTGTATGTCGGCGTTGACAACCTCTTCTCCAACCGCCAGGGCGGCAACGGCAATAACGTTCGCTCCGAGCGGCTCGACGTGGTCTTCAGCAGCGGAATTACCTCGGCGGCGAACAAAGTGTTTGGCGTGTTTGAACGCGGTAGAGCCACCGGTCCGAACTCGCACGACCCGTTCAAGATTGCGGCGATCACCAGCGTCGACGCTAACGGCAACCCGACCGGCTACGGAAACGTGATCGCTGTCGACCGTGGCTGGGGCACCGCTTCGGTTCTCGGCTCGTCGATCTCGTCGATCATCCTTCGCAACAGCAACGGCAACTCCGATCTGACCAGCCCGTCGGCGATCATCCCTCAGCCGATCGGCGGGGTGCTGATTCCGACCGACGACTTGGCCGGCCCGGGCGTCACCATCTTCGGGTACTCGCTGTTCGCGTACGATGTCACCGGAACGGGCAATGAACTGCTCGACTGGACCAACAAGAACTACTTCCCCACCAACACCCAGCACCAGTTCGGCGGGTTAGATTTGGTGAGCATCACCGGGCTGATCCAACTCAACGCAGTACCCGAACCCGCAGCGCTCTCGATGATGGGTTTAGGAGCATTCGCACTGCTCCGTCGGCGTCGCGCCCGAGCTTGAAGCGACTTCGAAACATTCAATCAATCACCGGGCTTGCCACTTCAGTGGCAAGCCTTCTTTTTGATCTTGACGCCAATCCCCCACTGCCCTATAGATTAATAGGATTATCTGAAAAGAACCCAGCGATAAACGCGGATTTGCGATCGCGTTCCCGCGCCGCTATCTTCGCTTCTCCCGTCGCAAAACCGCAGGGAAATTCAGAAGGATTTGTCATGAGTTCCGCCAAATGGAAACAAGTACTGGGTGACCAGATCCCTGCCCAACTGGGTCAGGAAATCGACATGTTTGAAGCCCAGATCGTGCTGCGCAAACAGGGGAAGATCGACGAAAAAGTTTTTGCTGAAACCCGCCTTCGCCGCGGCGCGTATGGTCAGCGTTACGACAACGGCCAGCGCTGGGACGGGCACACCACGCAGAAGCTTGCGTTCAATTCGCTCACCAAAGGCCCGGACACGTTCTACGACGCGCCGGGCATGATGCGGATCAAAATTCCGTTCGGCGGGATGAACCCGCAGCAGATGATCGTGCTGGCGGAACTGGCGGAGGAATACTCCGACCGCATCCTGCACATCACCACGCGACAAGACATCCAACTGCACTTCGTGCATATCGACGACGCGCCGGACCTGTTCCGCCGGCTCGCCGCCGTCGGGATTACGACGCGCGAAGCGTGCGGCAACTCGGTCCGCAACGTCACCGCCTGCCCGCTGGCGGGCGTATGCAACACCGAGGCGTTTGACGTCACGCCGTACGCGAAGGCGATCGCGTATTACCTGCTCGGTCATCGCGACACGCAGGACTTCGGCCGCAAGTTCAAGATCGCATTTTCCGGCTGCGCGCACGAGGCGTGCGCGCTGGTGACAATGCACGACCTGGGAGGCATCGCCAAGAACGGCACGGCAGGCGGCAAGACCGTCCGCCTGTTCGACTACTACGTCGGCGGCGGGTTGGGCGCGGTCCCGCAACAGGCGAAGCTGCTGTACGGCGATCTGCCGGAATACGAGATCGGCCCGGTCGCCCGCGCGGTCGGCCGAGTGTTTGCGCGATTGGGTGAGAAGAAGAATCGCAACCGCGCCCGCATTAAGTTCCTGATCCAGAAGCTGGGGATTGAGGAGTTCAAGAAACTCGTCGACGAAGAACGCCGCACCATGCCGGTCGATTCGCTGTGGGACGAGCACTTTGCTCAGATCCCGAAATACGAAGAAAAGCCCGCCTGGCAGGGCGTGCAACTCAACGGCCAGAAGCGGCCGGAAGGGTACAACGAATGGGCGGCGACCAACGTTTACGACCAGCGCCAGCCGGGCTATTCGGTTGTCACCGTCACCTGCCCGCTGGGCGATCTGACGAGCGATCAGTTCCGTTCCCTCGCGGACCTCGCGGACAAATACGCCGGTGGGAACGTCCGCGTGACGGTGGAGCAGAACCTCGTGCTTCGCTGGGTACCGCAGAACAAGCTGATCGAGTTGTACAACGAATTGAAGGCGCTGTCGCTCGCCCAGCCCGGCGCGGGCAGCATCGTCGATGTGACGGCCTGCCCGGGGACCGATACTTGCAAGCTCGGCATCGCGTCCTCTCGCGGTTTGGCCGGCGAGCTTCGCGAACAACTCGGCGTGAAGAGCGCTAGCATGGACCAAGCCGTCCGAAATCTCCGCATCAAAGTCTCCGGCTGTTTCAACAGTTGCGGCCAGCATCACGTGGCGGACATCGGCTTCTACGGCAACAGCCGCAACGTCGGCGGGTTCACCGTGCCGCACTTCCAAGTGATGCTCGGCGGCAAGTGGAACGAAAACGCCGGCAGCTATGCACTGGCGATGGGTGCCGTGCCGAGCAAGAAAATCCCGTCGCTGGTCGAGGCACTCACCAGCCGCTTCGTCAAAGAGCGGCAGGGCGAGGAAACTTTCCAAGCGTGGTGTCAGCGGATCGGCAAGAAGGAGTTGAAGTCGCTCATCGAGCCGTTCACGCCCGTCCCGCCGCGCGCGGAAGACGCCAGCGTCTACACCGACTGGGGCGATCCGCGCGAGTTCAGCATCGGCGACATCGGCGTCGGCGAATGCGCCGGCGAGGTGGTATCGCTCGCGCAGTTCGGATTCGCGCAAGCCGAGTCCGAAGCGTTTGAGGCGCAGCTGCTGCTCGACGAAAGCAAGTTCAAGGAGGCCGACGAGCGTGCCTATAAGTCCATGCTCACCGCCGCCAAGACGCTGGTTCAGGAGCAGTTCCTCGACGTGCCGGACGAGCCGAACACGATCGTGAATGAGTTCCGCACGCGGTTCGTGGATACCAAGCTGTTCTACGACACCTACATGCACAACCAGTTCAACAACTACCTGTTCCACCGGCACGAGTGGGCTGACACGCGGTACTCCCGCGACACCGCCCACAAACTGGTCGAAGAAGCCAACCTCTTCATCGACGCGGCCCACAAGTGTTTCGCGAAGTTGCAGGCGATGAAGGCTACGCTGGTGGCGACGAAATAGTTAATCCACGGAGGCACGGAGACACGGAGAAGGCGAATCGCTTATTTCTTCTCCGCTCTATGATGATGTCTTGCTGCGATTAAAAATGAATTGAGAGAAAGATGGAAGCGTTCAAGATTTCAATCAAACTGTTCGTTGCGAAAGATGATTTCGGACATGCCGAGTTCGTGCCGGTGTTTCATCGGTGGATTCAGGAGCATGTGCTGGACGATCACCTGCTGATCGACGTGGCCGACTACGCCCACGTGCCGGCCGGGCCGGGGTCGCTGCTGGTGACGCAGGAAGCCAACCTCTACATGGACCGCGGCGGCGAGCGTCTCGGGCTGCTGTACTTTCGAAAGACGCCGATCAGTGGATCGTTCGCCGATCGCGTCAAGCAGGTTTTGGCGGCGACGTTGAAAGTCGCGTCGATCCTTGAACTGGAGCCGGCGCTCGCGGGGCGGCTGAAGTTCCGCACGGACGAGATCTCCATCCGCCTGAACGACCGCCTGCTGGCCCCCAACACGCCGGAGACATTTACGGCCGTGCTGCCGGACCTGCATAAGGTTGCCGGCGAGCTGTTCGGCGCGGGTAAGGCGACGATCACCAAGGCCGGACAAAATCGTGAAGTGTTTGAGGTGAAAGTGTCGGCAGCTTCGACTTCGAGCGTTGCGGAGTTGCTGTCGAAAATATCGCCTCTGTCGGTGTAGCGATCGAGTTGAAATTCAAAGCAACAAAAGCCCTCGATCGAATCGGGGGTTTTTTGGTAGTGGGTCAGTTTAAAACCTCGACCGTACCACGGGCCTCCGGCTGCTGTGTCCATCCCCCCAAAACACGTCATGCTGAGGTACTCCGAAGCATCTCGGACGCCGAATACCGCTCGAGATTCGAGATCCTTCGGCGTACCTCAGGATGACGACACTTGTGTGTTCGCGGGGTTTGGACACAGCAGCCTCTGGCCCGTGCGGTTGGCGCGCGAGCGTGAGAAAATGGGCGTTCTTGAATGTTCCTCATCGTCCGTACGGGCCGGAGGCCCGTGGTACGGTTGAAGTTTCAAACAAATGCGTTTCCCAACATTTCAGCCTGACGCAATGCCGGCTTTTTCATGCGCCTGACAGCGCCTTCTGAACCAGCCGTGCGGCCTCGGGTTTCATCGGAACTTGCAACGCCGCCTGGTGTCCGACGTCCGACATTTTTCCCCATGTCTTGCGCAGAATGGCGATGACCTTTTCCTCCTCGTGGCGCGGGGCGAACTCCGCGAAGTAGTTTTCAAGGAAGCAGAGACAGATCGTGTCCTCCAACGCCTGCGCGTCGGGATCAGATTTAATCCGCTCTTTTTTCAACAGCGAGCGAACTCGGGCGACCGTTAGTTCGTCGTAGCCTGCGTCGCCAAGGATGCCCGCGGCAACGTCGGCGTGGAAGCTGTAGAGCGTGGTTCGCCATTTGAGGTAGCCGATGCGGTCCATCGGATAGCGGGAGCGGGGGATTTCCCATCGCCGGATGTGCTGTGCCCGCGTGGCAAGTTTCAGTGCTTCGGATGCAGCGGGGTACAGCCGATCCAGCCAGCCTGTCATCCGCCGGCCGTACAGCAGCTCGGCGGGAACGGGTTTTCCGCCCTCGCTGACAAGATTCGGATCAGAGGCGTTGGCGAGGTCGATTTGCTCGATCGCGGCTTGGAATCGGTCTTGGCCGGTGGACATATTCTCGCATCATTTCGATAACCCCGCGTTCATGCAACTGCAGAGAGGCTGATCTTGGGAATCTGGGAGAGATAAACGGGGATTCCATGGCGATTTTCTGTCCCCAGGACGCTATGATATGAATGATAATCAGGCGGTTGTGCAACTTTCCAGCCGGCGTGGTGTCTAATCCGCTAACGGCTTGAACGATACCAAGTAAGCGAGGTTTGATATGAAATCGAAAACCCGAGCAATTCTCATCGCTGCAGTGTTGGCCGGCCCGGTGGCGGTGTTCACGTCGTCGCAGAGCGCATGGGCGCAGTACCGCGTCAACAACGGCGGCGCGCTGGATGCCAACAACCGCATCGGTAGCGGCGGCGTCAACGAGGCCCGTCCGAGTAACACGATCAACGGGAACGACATCGTCACCGGCAACGTGACGGCAGGCCGGGAGTTCCGCGGAAATGTTGGCTACACGGCGGCCGGTGCGTTCCACGGGAATATCGGGGTGAACACATCGGATCGATTCATCGCCCGCTCGTCGAGTGCGTATGATCCGAACGCTTCCGCAGTGCGCCCGTTCTACGGTCAATCATTCGGCGCTCCTCCGCCGCAGGGATATGTGTCCACGCCGGGTTCGGTCAATGCGTCCGGACAGTACATCGCCTCTCAGCCGCTGGACCGTTCGCCGGGTGATTTGCGTCTCGGTCAAGTGACTGATTTTAACTCCAGCACCAATCTTCCTCGCCCCGGCGAGTTCTCTCTCCCCGGCCAGGTGGATTCAGGCAATTCGCAGTCGCTGATCACGGCCAGCCCGCTGTACGGCGTGCGAGCCGACCAAGGCGATGTTGCGTCCGATCCGAGCAATGCCACGCCCGGTTTTGCGACGTTCAATCGCAACAAAATCGGCGGTGGGAAGAAACTTGATGACCGGACCATTCAACACATGCGTGACGAACTTCGCAAGAACGTCGTCAGCGATGACCCGAACGACGCTGCCGCCAATCCGCCGGTGGATCCAAACGACCTCAATGCAAAATCCGTAATCCAGTCACCCTACGAATCCCCGGAGACGACGAGTCTCAACGGTAAGTCGCTGGGTTCACCATTGACTGGTGGCCAGCCGTTGGCGGGGAGCATCGATACTAAACAGAGCCAGAAAAACGCGCTGGTTCCAGCGCCGCAGCAAAGTACGCAGTACGCGGAATTATCGAAGCGATTTAAAGGGCTGCAAAACAGTTCGCCGACGGACCAGCAGGTGCAGTCGCAGTTCAATCGCGATTTGAATGCGCGAAAAGTCGCGCAGGCCAAGGCCGGTGCGAATCAGCCGGGTGTAAGACCCGGAACGTCAGGTGCGCGGCCCAGCGGGGGCACGGGCGCGATGATTCCAGCGGCGGGCGGTTCTCATAGCCCGGTCGCGCCGGATACTACCGCCACGCAGAAACCGATCGTGGACGAGCCGGCCAAAACCCCCGAAATCGTAAATGTCGATACGCAGATTGCGCCGCTCCCCAAGGTGGATAACACCGCCAAGCCCGACGCGGAAAAGGGCCCGGCGCTCAACACCGGCACTGCCATGATCAAGCCCGGCCAACCGCTGACGGTGCGGAGCCTGACGGAAGGCATGAAGCCCGGCGGACTGAAAGACACGCTTGCGACGGCGGAAGATCAGATGCGCAAGGGCAAGTACACGTCGGCGTTGGATCAGTACGACTTGGCCGAGCGAGTCGCTCCGAACAACCCGCTGCTCACGCTCGGCCGGGCGAACGCGGAACTGGGCGCTTCCTACTACGCCCGTGCCGACTCGAGCATCCGCCGCGCCTATACGGCTGATCCGGCGTTGCTGCTCGGCCAATTCGATTTGGGGAATTTCCTGGGCCGAGACCGGCTGGACTTTCTCGAGAAGGACCTGAAGGACATCACGACGACCGAACCCAAGTCGGTCCGGGCACCGTTCCTGCTGGCCTATCTGAAATACAACGCGGGTGATTTGAAGATGGCGTCGAACTATCTGGCGATCAGCGAGAAGCGGGCGGGCAAGGAAGATCCGCTCTACAAGCAGATTCGCGTTTACTGGGCGCTACCCACTGCCGACCCGATTCCGGACAGCACGCCGGAGATGAATAAGTAGCCTTAAAGCTTCTAAAATAACTCAAAATGTAACCGCGAAGGCGCGAAGAAAGAACGCGAAGAAACTCGGGTGATTCTGGTATGGTTCGTGTCTTCGCGGTAAATTTAGACGCTCTTATTTGGAATTTTGGTCCGAATCGACTGAACTAAACGGACTCCGTTCAATTCTCGTCCAAGCAGCATCGTCATTCGGAGGAACTCCGAGGAATCTCGGCCTGCGAAAACCGATCGTTTCCTGAGATTCCTCGGAGTACCTCGGAATGACGATCGGCGTCGGGTGGCGCGAGAATTAAATCGATTCTGTATTGCAAAAAACTCGCACCTTTTGGTGTGCGAGTTTTTCTTTTTGTCTCGTCTGGTTTCTGCGGAGGCGGTGGGAGCCGAACTTGGTGCGAGCCGACCCTTCCGCGTCACTCAGCCCGGGTAATCGGGCTTCTGCTGCCAATCGAGTTCCACGCTGCCTGGGATGCCGTGATACTCGCGCGGGAAGGTGTAGTCTTTGCGGAGAGGGAAGCCTTCCCAGTCGTCGGCACACAGAATGCGGCGGAGGTCGGGATGGCCCGGAAAGTCAATGCCAAGCAAGTCATACGCCTCGCGTTCATGCCAATCGCCGGCGGGCCAGAGGTCGGCCGTGCTGGGGATCGACGGCGCGCTCCGGGGCGTGTAAACCTTGACCGCGAATACGTGCTTCAGATCGTAGCTGTACAGGTCGTACACACAGGCCATCTTGTCGTCGGCGACGTAGTCCACGCCGGTATGATTGGCCAGCCAGTCGAGTTGGAGGGTCGGCTCGCTGATCAGAAACTCGGCCAGTTCGCGCCAGTGCTCAGCGTTCACATGCACGCGCGGGTGCTTGTCGTCCGGCAGGGAGGCAATGATCTTGTCCCCGAACTTGGACTTGATGGTGTAGGCGATGTCAGCAGTCGTCATGGCCAGAAAGTATACGGCCAACCCTGTTTGATTCCAACGGGCAGGAATTCTGAGCTTCTAAAATGACTCAAAACACAACCGCGAAGGCGCGAAGAAGCAATGCGAAGAAACTCGGATGATCCTGATTTTTGGTATGGTTCGCGTCTTCGCGGTACATTTTTAAGCTCAAAGTCTAAATGTGCCACGGAGGACAAAAAAGAAAACCGAGAGCGGAAAAGCGCAAAGGTCGCCAAGAGGCGCCAAGATAAAAAGTGGTCGGGCCTTTACGATTTTGGCGATTCTGGGGATGGGCACGCAAACGGGATGCAGTCAAGCGGGGATGAGATGGGCAAGTAAAAGGGGCGCACCGCAGCAGGCTTGATCGTCGATCGGTTGCATTGGACAGCCGGTCGGGGACAAGCCGGGGATGCTTACGGTGTACGACTATCTCAACATTCGAGCGGCGCACGTCCGGGGTGAATCGATTCGTGCGTTGGCACGGCGGCTGAGGCATTCGCAGAAGACGATTCGCAAGGTGATCGCTTCGGCGGACGGTCGGCCCACTCCCTATGCCCGGTCGGAGCCGGCGGCGCTGATCATGCTGGGGCCGTTCGTTCCAGTCATCGATCAGATCCTCAAGGACGACGAGTCGGCTCCGCCCAAGCAGCGGCACACGGCGGCGCAGGTGTATCGCCGGCTGGTGCAGGAACACCAGTACCCTGGCAGCTACAGTCCGGTGCGGCGGTACATTCAGAAGACGCGGCAATCAGACCGCGAGACGTTCATCCCCCTGGACCACCCGCCGGGCTGCCGGGTCGAGTGCGACTTCGGGCAGCGGAACCGGCAAGACGCACCTGTCGATCGCGCTGGGCCAGGCGGCGTGTCGGCAGAACAAACGGGTTCGGTTCTTCACCGTCGCCACGCTGGTCAACACGATGGAGGAGGCCCAGAAGCAGTACCGCCTCGACCGGTTCCTGGCCCAGTTGGAGAAGGCCGATCTCCTGATCATCGACGAACTGGGCTATCTCAGCTTCAGCCGCGGTGGCGCGGAGTTGTTGTTCCAAGTCTTCGCCGACCGGTACGAACGCGGGAGCATCCTCATTACCAGCAACCTGCCGTTTAGCGACTGGGGCCAGATCTTCCAGGGCGAACGGATGACGGCGGCGCTGCTCGACCGCTTCACCCACCGCTGCCACATCTTCGAGATGAACGGCGAAAGATGCCGGTTCCGCGAATCGAGCAAACAGGCCACGGCGGCAGCGAAGGAGAAGAAAACCAAATCGGCCTGACGAGAACGGACCAAGTTCTTGCCGCCCAGCAGATGGCGGCTATTTTATCGTCACAGGTGCGCCCCGGTTCCCCGCCTGACTGCATCCCGTTTGCATGCCCATCCCCAGATTCGATTCTGACTTGCAGTCTTCTGCGGCACATTCCGTGTATTTGCTGAAATCAGTGCAATAAAAAAGCCGCGGACCCACCCTGTAAGTCCGCGGCTCACCAAGTCGCCAAAATGCACTCCGCGTCGGCCAATGCGCGCGACGGTGGGGTGCGTTTAGTTGTAGCTGCGCAGCACGCCGATCACGACGCCTTGCACTTTGCACTGGTCGGCGTTGACGATTCGGGGTTCCATCGAGTGATTGGCCGGCTGAAGGCGGATTTTGCTGCCTTCCTTGTAGAAACGTTTGAGTGTGGCTTCGCCGGAGTCGAGCAACGCAACCACCTGCTCGCCGTTGCGGGCGTTCTCGCGGCGTTCGATGACAACGTAGTCTCCGTCGCAGAGATGGTCTTCGATCATGCTCTCGCCACGCACCCGCAAGACGTAAACGCCCTGACGCGAGGAGAAGAGTTTCTCCAGATCGAGCTCTTCACGATTTTCCACCGCCTCGATCGGCGAGCCCGCAGCGATGTTGCCCAGCAGCGGCAGCTTGGTCGAGCGGTTCTCGTCAGGCAGCAGTTCATCAGACACGATCTCCAGCGAACGGGCCTTGTGCTTGTCGCGGCGGATCACCCGCTTCTTTTCCAAAGCACCGATGTGCTCGAAAATCGTCACCTTGCTCGTACCGAGCTGGTCGGCTAGTTCCTGCATCGTCGGGGCGTAGCCATTGATGTGACGGTAATTGCGGATGGCGACAACGACATCCAACTGGCGGGGCGTGAGATTCATGGAAATGTCCTTTTAATCTCGTCCGGCTGGCGGGGACATGGTTTAGGTCCGAGATCCGAGAAGCAGCACAACGGTATGAGCTGCAATGTCGCCAGCCGTTCGGAGATTGTTTTGAGGAACATTACCCTAACGGATCGGTGGGGTCAAGATAAATTCTGGGGAAATTGCTCGGGTGGCTCGAAATGCTTTCCGCGTGATGAAGTTGCGGGTTCAAAATGGTCGATGAAACTGGCATGGGCCTGATCGACGCCATCTCGGGAATCCAGCAAGCCAAGGTGCTGGGGCAGGTGCAGACCGCCGTTGCGAAGAAGATTCTCGACGCGCAGAAGCAAAACGGTGACGCCATGCTGGAACTGCTGAATGCGGCTTCAAACGGAGTCAGCCAGGCCGGCGATGCCTTAACTGCTGCGGCGACGGGATTGGGCGGGCAGGTCGATACTTATGGCTGATCACTCGGAATCGTTGGAGCGGGGCGACGGGTGGGACTTCAAAATTTATCATAAAAAAAGATTCGGCGACGGCCCCTTGATTGGAACCGTCGCCGATCGTGTTTTTCGCGGCGGCGTGTAAGCCGAGTTCTGTTCGACACGTTCTCTACCTGCTGAAGCAGGCAGACCGGTGTCGGGCGACCATTTCTCTGGGATCGCGATTACTCGCGACCTCAAGCAACCTACCCGCGGATGCGTGACGGTTTCCCGTCACTCGTCTTGGGCGCGACTCTCCGCATATTTGGTCTTGCTGCGAGTGGGGTTTGCCCTGCCGCCGATGTCACCACCGACGCGGTGCGCTCTTACCGCACCTTTTCACCCTTACACCGGGAAGTGCTGAGTGCTGAGGACTGAGTGCTGAGTCAAAACAAAGCAAGTCTGTCTTGTACTCAGCACTCAGCACGCAGAACCCAGCACTTCCGCGGAGCGGTCTATTTTCTGTGGCACTTTCCGTCGGATTCGCGGTCGCTTACGCGATTCGCTTCGCCGCCTGGCCGTTAGCCAGCACTCTGCCCGATCGGCGGACGTTTGCCCGCCGACGGAGGCTTTCGCCTCCGATTGCAGTTCGGACTTTCCTCACCGGACTTGCGTCCGGCGCGATCGCCACTGCCGCCGCGAGGCGTCATTGTAGCATGTCTGCTGGAAAAAGGCCCCGTTGCTGATACGCTCCTAGGTTCTGGAGACTCATGCCGCGCAGTTCGGAAAAGCCGACTCATCCAAACCTCACCAGCGGGGCGTCCGCTGGCGCGCAACCCGTGGCCGGTCAAAAGGATGCCCTCGACCCGATCGAGCAGGCGGATTTCACCCCCGTCAGCCTCGGCCGAAGCAGCGACGAAGACCTCATGCGACGCACGCAGACCGGCGACAAGCAGGCGTTTGCACTGCTGTACGAACGTTACAGCACTTCGGTGCTCTCCTACCTGTATCGCATGCTCGGCAACGTTGAAGACGTGGAAGCCATCGGGCAGGAAGTGTTTCTGCGGGCGTTCCGCTTCGCCGCCACGTATCGCTACCCGCAAAAGTTCAGCACATGGCTTTTTACGATCGGCCGAAACCTGGCGATCAATAACGCGCGACGCAAAAAGCGATCTCCGGTGCGGAATGTCACAGAATTGAATCTCGAAGGTATAGACATGAGCGGCAACCCCCGCGAGGTGGCCGCCCGGGCGACGGACGATCTGGAAAAGCGCGAAGAAATCGCCCGGATGTTGGCAGCGCTCGACGACCTGCCGAGCGACCAGAAGGAAGTCATCGTGCTCGGCGTGTTCCAGGACATGAGCTACGCCGAGATGGAATCGATCACCGGGACCAAAGCGGTCACGCTTCGTTCGCGGATGTTTCATGGGCTGAAGCGACTTGGGAAAATGCTTGGGAGTCAAGAAAAGGATTAACCGCGAAGACGCGAAGTTGCAAAGAAGAAACAAAGTTCAGTCTTGCTCTTCTTCGCGCCTTCGCGACTTCGCGGTTTAAATACATGCCAGATACCGCCATCGAATCCGACCCGCTGTTCACCTTGCTGACCGATGCGCTGCGCGCCGGGCCGGGCAGTCCGCAGTGGAGCCAGGCGGTCGAGCAGATTCGCGCCCGCGGGTCGGCGGCGGGGGAGTTGCAGGCGCTGGTCGATGCCCGCGAGAATCTGGCGGCCGGTCGGGATTATCGTTCCGTCCGGGCCGGCCCCGGTTTCACGCGTAAGCTGATGGCGGGGATCGACTCATCGGCCGATGCGGGCAAAACCGCCGCGCCGACTACCACTTGGGTTGCCGCGCTCGCGGCGATCGCGATCGTGGCCGTGCTGGGGACGATCGCGTATCTCCTGATTCCCTCCAACACTCCCACGCCGGGCGTCGAGCAGTTGACAGCGACGTACTTCGCTTCAACGGTGCAGTCTCTGACGTTCAACGGCGCGCTGCCGGCGGATTGGTCGCCGATCGGTTCACTCCCACCCGACACCGCCCGTGGCCTGCGCGTGGCCGGTCCGAGCTCCAAGCAAACCGCCGGCGGGGGTATTTACTGGACGACGCCGATCGCGCCCGATCAGCCGACCGCAGTAGAGGCCGTCGTCCGCATCGGACGGGTGACGGAAGATATCACGCTGCAGGTGTTCGTAGCCGACCGTCCCGATTTCTCCAACGACCGCGGCAGCAGTTCGCACGAGTTGGTGTGGCAGATGAAAGGTGCGACGGCCCAGGTTTTCCTGCCGAATGGCCTGTCGGAAGGTCAGGTAGAAAAGAACAAGGAGGCGAAGGACCGTACGGTCCGCATCGTCTTTAATCGCGACTTGGCCGCCATCGACATCAACGGCAAACGCTTGTGGGCCGGGCCGAACCAGCTGACAAAGGACCAGCCGAGATACGTCGGTGTGCGGTTCATCCGCACCAGCGGGGAAAAGGCGGACTCGGTGGCAGTTTCAAGTTTGCGCGTGTTGCGTCCTTGAAGAAAAATATTACCACAGAGTACACAGAGGAAGCACGGAGGACACAGAGGGAAGAGAATGCAATAAACAAAGTTTTTATCTGTGTCTATCTGTGTTTATCTGTGTAAATCTGTGGCTAAAAATGAATTTCCCTGTGACTCTGTGTTCGCCGTGGTTAATAATCAGGTAGCTCATGTCGATGACCTCTGAATCCTCGCTCGGATCCCATGCTGACGTGGCGGCGGCCAGGTACCTCGCCGAGACGTACCACCAGCTACAGGCCGAGCTGTCGAAGGTGATCGTCGGACAGAACCGGGTGATCGAGGAACTGCTGATCGCCATCTTCGCCCGCGGCCACTGCTTGATGCAGGGCGTGCCCGGGTTGGCGAAAACGCTGCTGGTCAGCACGCTGGCCGGTGCGATGGATCTGACGTTTCACCGCATTCAATTCACGCCCGACCTGATGCCCAGCGACATCACGGGCACGGACATTCTGCAGGAAGACCCTGACACCGGCCGGCGCAAATTCGAGTTCCAGCGCGGCCCGATTTTCGCCAACATGCTGCTGGCCGACGAAATCAACCGGACGCCTCCTAAAACTCAGTCGGCGTTGCTGCAGGCGATGCAGGAGCGGCAAACCACGGTCGGCAACCGCACGTTCGATCTGCCGTCGCCGTTCTTTGTGCTGGCGACGCAGAATCCGATCGAACAAGAGGGCACGTATCCGCTGCCCGAGGCGCAGCTCGATCGGTTCATGTTCATGACGATGGTGCATTATCCGCAGCGCGAGGAAGAGCTGGAGGTGCTCAAGCGCACCACCGGCAACGCGATGCCGAAGGTGTCGAAGATTATCGATGCGAGAAAGATCGTTGAGCTTCAGGAGATCGTCCGCCGCGTGCCGGTGGGAGATCACGTTTATCACTATGCGTTGGATATCGTCCGCGCGACGCGTCCGAACGAGCCGGGTGCCAGCGATTTCGTCCGCCATTGGCTCAGTTGGGGCGCCGGCCCGCGGGCGGGGCAGTATCTGGTGCTGGCCGGCAAGGCGCTGGCGCTGATGCGCGGGCGGATGTTCGTCACCGTCGAAGACATCGAAGCGGTCGCCGCCCCGGTGCTGAGGCACCGCATCATCGCGAACTTTAACGCCGAGGCCGAGGGGATTACGGTGGAGCAGATTATCCAGAAGATTTTGACGCTGGTGCCGCGTGGGAAGGGCGAGAAGTTGTTGTGAGTAAACCAGAATGACTAAATCCGCGAATGTATAAACCCGAATGACGAAACGCGAAATCCGAAAGAATGACGAATGACGAAATCCGAATGACGAAAGAACACCAATGCTTGTTTCGGATTTCGTCATTCTGGTTTCGGATTTCATTCGGATTTCTGGTTTCGTCATTCGGGCTTACATCCACCCATGAGCGTTGGCATACATAAACCCTCCTCCCTCCCTCCCGAATCCATCGGCGATTACCGCATCGTCTCCGCTCTGTCCGCCACCGCGTTCCGCGCCCTCGGGCCGGGCGATAAAGAGGTCATCCTCAAACGCTTCGACAACGACTGCCTCCAGCGCGGCCAGCTCCACCCCGGCATTCACGCCAGGCTGTCGCGCGTGCGCGAGCTGGCTCACCCTGGCGTGGCGAATCTGCACTCGGTGGAGCGCGAGATCCCATACCTGTTCGCCGTCTGGGACGACGTGCCGGGATTGCCGATCGACCGTTACATCGCCACCCAGCAGCCTGGGCCGATGGCGATCGCCAGGCTTTGTCGCGAATTGATTCTCGTGGTTGAATCGCTGCATGCGCTCGGGATCGTGCACGGTCGCATCCACGCCAACAACGTACTGATCGACGATCGCGGCAACATCCGGCTCACGCACATCAGTCCGCTGCTGTACGACGATCCGAAGATCGATGAGCAGGCGGTGATGGAACTGCTTGGCACGCTGACTGCGAGCACCCCGCTGGCGGAGATCGTCGCCGAGGCCGCGGGCAAAAAATTGCCGATGCGGACGGTGTCCGCAAGGCTTGCGGTGTCGGTGGACAGTAAGGCCGGTCGATCCGTTGACGACGTTGTTGATTCGGATACCGGCGTGCGGTGGGCTACACTGTCGGTGGCTGTGGCGTTTTTGTTTTTAGGCGCTGTCATCGCCTGGTTGATCTGGAAGAATATGGCTTCGTAGCACGGGCGCGCCGCCCGCTATCAACATGGCTTACGTTTCCCGATATCTCGAGCCGAACCTGGTGGAGAAGCTGAACCACCTGCATCTTTCCGCCCGCCGGGTTGTGGAGGGAAGCACGATCGGCCAGCACCGCTCGCCGGTGAAGGGCGCGAGCGTGGAGTTTCGTCAGCATCGCATTTACACGCCCGGCGACGATCCGCGCCGGCTCGATTGGCGGGTGCTGGGTCGTACCAACCGCCCGTACATCAAGGAGTATGACGAGGAAACCAATCTCCGCTGTGTGCTGCTGCTCGACTGCAGCGGCAGCATGGCGTACGCGGGCAGCGCGATCAGCAAGTTCGACTACGCCGCCAAACTCGCAGCCGCTTTGGCGTATCTGATGCTCGGGCAGACCGAAAGCGTCGGCATGGGCTGTTTCAGCAGGCGGCTGGATGCGTTTCTTCCGCCTCATGCGTCGACCAGCCAGTTATCACGCGTGGTCGATCTCCTTGAACGTGCCACGCCCCGCGGCCCGAGTTCGCTCGGCGACGCAGTGCATGAAATCGCCAACCGCCTGGACCGCCGCTCGCTGGTCATCCTCATCTCCGACCTGCTCGCCCCCGCCAAGCTCCTGCGCGACGGCTTGGCGCACTTACGGCACGACCGCCACGAAACCATCGTCCTCCGCGTGCTCGATCGCGATGAGGAAACGTTCCCGTTCAAAAACTGGAGCCGATTTCGAGGCATGGAAGGCGAACGCCCGCAACTCTTCGAGCCGGCGATGGCGCGGAAAATGTATTTGGCTAATTTCGAATCCCATCACGAGCAATTGCAAAAAGACTGCACCGCGATGGGCGCGGAGTTGGTGACGTTCCACACCGACGAACCACTCATCGACTCGGTGACGGAGTATTTGCACCGGAGAATGATGAAGTAGGACTTAGGACTAAGGACTTAGGACTTAGTGAAGATTTTCCTTCGCTATTTACTAAGTCCTTAGTCCTAAGTCCTAAGTCCTATGTTTTTGAACCCTCTCATGCTCGCAGGCCTCGGCGGAGCGGTGCTTCCGCTGGTGCTGCATTTGCTCGCGCGGTCGCGGTTTCGGACCGTCGATTGGGCGGCCATGATGTTTCTGCAGGCGGCCGATCCGCGGGAACGGCAGAGCACGCGGTTGCGGCAATTTCTCTTGCTGCTGTTGCGGATGGTGCTGGTGTCGTTGCTGGCGGTAGCGCTGGCTCGGCCGCTTGTGAGCGATTCGTTTGCTGCCGTCGCGAGCGGGGGGCATTTGTCGACCGTCGTGATCGTCGATGCTTCGCTATCGACTTCGGTGGTGGAAAACGGCAAGCCGCGATCGGAATTCATCCGTCAGTCGGCGATTCAGGTCGTCACGTCGATGCAGAAGGGGGATGAAGTCGCGCTGATCATCGCCGGCCTGCCGGGCCATAGCACGCAGTGGACAACGGATCTGACTCATGTCGCGGACGACATTGCCTCACTCCGCCCGGCCGGTCGGGCGAACATGGCTGAGGCGCTGGTGCGGGCGAGTGATTTGCTGAACCGATCGGAATCGCAAAACCGCCGTATCGTCATCGTCACCGACCGGCAGGCGGTCAGTTGGCGCGAAGTGGACGTGGCTTTTCGGTCCGCGTGGCGATCGCGGTCTCGGCCGGGGGCGGCTTTGCCGATCACCGTCGCTCCGGTTGGTAATACTTCTGCCGACAATTTGGCGATGGCGAGCGTGAGCGTGCTTAACCCGCCGGTGGTGCGCGATCAGCCGATCGAAATCGAAGCCAG
Organism: Tepidisphaerales bacterium; assembly: GCA_038229715.1. Classification (GTDB taxonomy): domain Bacteria; phylum Planctomycetota; class Phycisphaerae; order Tepidisphaerales; family Tepidisphaeraceae; genus JANMES01. Next base: position 70,442 of record JBBROD010000013.1, read on the forward strand.
AATCCGCAACTACGGAAACGTGCGACGAGCCGGTGTTGTCGTGTCGGTTGGCATCGGCGGGCGCGAGATCACGCGCGCGACTGTCGATTGCCCGCCGGACAGCAATGTCCCGCTCCGCCTATCCGCGCGCTTGAACGAGCCCGGCCCGGCGGTGCTGAACGCGGCTATCCAAATGCCGACGCCCATCGGCATTGCGTCTGACGATGCGATGGACCTTTCGCTGGACGTGGCCGACGCGACCAAAGTTCTCCTCATCAGCGGCGACGAGCGAGCGCCCAAGTCGTCGGCTGAAAGCTTCTTCGCCAACGCTGCCCTCCAACCCGCAGCGGCGGCGGGCAAGCCGGGGTTCGACCCGTTCAAAGTGACGACGATCCGCACCGCAACCGTAACGCCGGCCGATCTGCAATCGGCCCAGGTGGCGGTGCTGGCGAATGTCGATTCACTCTCGCCGGCGATGGCGACGGCGCTCGAGCAGTTCATCTACGACGGCGGCGGACTACTGGTTGCGCCGGGGAGTCTGACGCGCGTTGATGATTACAACGACCGCCTCTATCGCGACGGCGCGGGATTTCTGCCCGCCCGACTGACTTTACCTGCCGATGCGGGGCAAGTCATCGGCATCGGGCAAGTCGATCTCGCGCACCCGACGATACAGTTTCTTCGTGGCCGATCGGAATTGCCGGCTGCCTCGATCGGCAAATGGTTCCGCCTCTCGCCGCGGAGCGATGCGCGAATCATCGCATCGCTATCTACCGGCGATGTGTTTGCCGTGGAGTCGACGGTTGGGCGCGGGCGAGTGATGATGTTCGCCACGCCGCTCGACGCGGATTGGTCAACCCTGCCGCTCACCAGTTTTTATTTGCCATTTCTGCAATCGAGCTCCCGCTGGCTGGCCGGCGGCGGGGCCGATCGCAACCTGTCGCCGGGCACGCCGATCGTCTACTCGTGGACCGGCAGCGAGACGCGCACCGCCTCGCTGCTGACGCCTGATGGCCGAACCATCGCGCTCGATCCTCAACGGCAAGGCGAGCGGGCGGAGGTTCGCTACGGTCAAACCCACTCACCCGGCGTGTACCGGCTGCGCGTTTCCAACAGCGGCAAGCGCGATACGATCGTGCCTTACGTCGTCGGCAATCCGTCGGACGAGTCTGATCTGACGCCGTTGACGAAAAACGCATGGAGCGAACTTCAGCGCGACATGCAGTTGCAGGTGATCGAACCGACCGGCCAATCCATCGCCGATCTGCTGGCCGCCAAGCGCGCGGGGCATGAGATTTGGGGATTGCTGATTCTCGCCGTCATCGCCTGCGCGCTGCTGGAAACGTGGCTGTCCGGGCGATGGTCGAGCGAGGTTTAGTACAACGCGCCATTGGTGGAAGTGTATGTCGTCATCCTGAGGTACGCCGAAGGATCTCGAACCTCGAAAGCCGCTCGCCATTCGAGATCCTTCGGCGTACCTCAGGATGACGAATTCTGAGTTTGCACGCTACATCAAATTGTTCACGGTTCTAGTGTTTCATTGCAGCTGGATTGTTGGGTATAGCCTTCGCAGTTTAATGCGGGCATCGGTAGTGGTGAACTGCCAATCCACCTTCACCACAGCGGTGTTTCGCGTCTGTTCCCAACTCCGCACCTCCTGTCGCAAGGT
>JBBROD010000014.1:0-67791 GCA_038229715.1 Tepidisphaerales bacterium
AACTGCTGGTGCCCGACGAACTCGCTGCCGTTGTCGGCGGTGAGCGTCTTGCGGCAATGGGCGGGGAGCGTTTTGAACCGCCGGAGGCTGGCGGCGTTGAACTGACCGGCGGTGCCGTCGGGATAACGTCCTGATTCATGCGCACATTTGAAAAAGCAGCTCTCCGGCTGGAAGGTGTTGGTGTGAAGACAACCCTTTCAGAAGAAGGAGAACTGTATGAGCAGCGTAACAGCTCGGGCGAAGGAAGGTCCAGAAGTTTCGGGGATCGGGTCGGCGATCCAGATTGACCCTGAGAAGGTGGGGGCGCACGTGGACGAGGTGGTGCGCGGGACGGTGGAGCAGACGCTCAATGCTCTGCTGGACTCTGTAGCTCAGGATGAGCTGAATCTGCCTTTGTGAGTTGCGATACACACCCAAACACCGATTAAGTCTAAAAGCTCTGTTTGTTTAATGGCTAAGAAAAATTAGCAACACATTGACGTCTGATGATATTCTTCCACTCGTCATTATAACGGGAGGACGCATGGCATCCGTGGTAACTCGAACGTATCTTTCGCCGACGCTTGTTTTTATTGCGATGGACTGGGCCGAAGCGCAGTCGCAAAAGGATTTTCTCGGTTTTGCCATCAAGCGCACTCCGGGGTTCTGGGGACAGGCGGTCAGTTGGCTGCCCAACCGCATCACGTTTAACGGTCCAGTGCCGAACGCCGGCGACGTGCCCAGTGATCAGGCCCCGATCCAGAAATTCATGTGGTGGGACGCCCGATTCGATCTGGCCCAAGATCCGAACCGACAATTCACCTACGAAATAACCCCCGTCACGGGTAAATCCACTTCACCGCAGCTTGTTTCGGCTGCCCGAACAACGATCCACGTTACGCTGCCGGATCATGTGGAACACGGTACTGGCACTTGGTTCAATCGTGCCGTTCTGAGTTCTCAAGCATTTTCCAAAAAGCTCACGGAAATGGGAATCAGCAGCACCAAAAAACCGACCGCTCAGCAGGCGCTCGAATTGCGAGCGTGGCTTGCCAACGGTCTTGAAACAGTGGTGCCGGGATTTCTGAACACGACCGACGACATCTACGGCGCGATTTACCATCTCACCGACGACCTTTGGATCATCCCAGCTTTGACACAGTATGCACAAGCCGGCAACGCCGACTTGGTCTACGACGCCAAGGCCGATCCCAATCCGAACGACGGGGTGGTCGAGGCGTTGCAGAACAAGGTGACTTTTCATCCGCGTGATAAAACAAACATTATGCACGACAAGTTTCTGGTGTCGGGCACCAAGCTAGGGTCCACTAAAGCCGAACCGAAGCGAGTTTTATGTGGGTCGGCGAATTTCACGACGGGTGGATTGAGTTCGCAAGCCAATCTTTTGCACACTTTTGATTCTCCCGGACTGGCGAAGCAGTATCTCGACCGTCAGTTGTTGCTGCAGGATAATCCCACGAAAGCCGTAACTGCCAAGCAAGGAACCGAATGGTCGTATACCGAAACGGTGGGCGACGCTGCGGTGAGGGTTTTTTATTCCCCCGAGCCGACGGCTCGCCGGGAGTCGATCGATACGATCGTGGCAGCGATTCACCAAGCCAAGGAATCAGTGCTCTTCTGTTTATTCACTCCCACGGACGCGCCACTTCGGGATGCCTGCTTTGCCGTCGGTGACAACGGTAAGATGATGTTCGGGCTGGTCAACCGCATTTCTGACAAGTCCGATTCGGAGGCGGGTGACAACGTTCGGGCCGATGAAGCCGCCGCGATCGAACTGTATCACCGGTCTCGCGAAAACCGAGACGTGGTCGGCGCGGATTACTACCGCTGGGACAAGGTCCCGGCCGGCTATCTGAAGGAATGGCAACTTTTCCCAGGTGAGAAGCCGCAGAAATATCCGCCGGTGATCATCCACCACAAGTTCATCGTGATCGACGCCGAAGGCAATGAACCGATCATCTACACTGGATCGGCCAACATGAGCAAGAATTCGGTCAATCACAATGACGAGAATTTACTAGAGATTCGCGGGAGTAAGCGGCTGGCCGGTATCTATCTCGCGGAATTCTTTCGGCTTTATGAACACTACCGCGCCCGTGCCGCTTGGCAGGCGTCTCTGGCGGGGACAATGCCGACTTATCGACTTGCACCCGATTCGTCATGGGCCAAGAAGCACTTTACGCCCGGCACGCCAGAATTCCGTGCCCGCGTGGCAATGGCTAATCTGACGTAACTTTTTTGAAGTCGATAACACTTCGTGTGACATGGGGAATTTATGTCAGAACGAAAAAACAAGACCGCACAGCGGGCCAGTCCGACGGAAATCCTCGACCACTGGCCGAAGCTGATCGAGAAGCTGCAATACTCGCCGCAGGAGTTTTATTCCAAGATCGAACAGGCTCTTTCGGAACGGCAGGTGCCCGACCTCAAGTTCGTCCGCGTGGATTGGCCCGAAGGAGGGATTCTCTCCGACCGCCGCGAGTACCTCCGCATTTCACGGGAACGGTTGATCTTCGACGTGTGCGGTGCGCCCTTCGGCACCGGCTTCTTCGTCTCGGTCTGGACGGGCGAGAAGCCGCTCAAGCTCGGACTTCTCGTGGCGTGTTTTCTGGTGGTCGCGGTGGTCACTTTCTTAGAATGGGCGTTCCCGTTCACGTACGGTTTGCACCGGCTGATGTACACGACGTTGGATGTGCCGTATCAATCGACGACGCTCCTGCTGCTGGGCGTTGTCGCCGGGATGCTCCTGATTCTTGTAGTTAAAATTGGCCCAAACCCGGACGCGCTGCTGATGGGTTTACCGATCATCGGCTACTTCTACGAGCGGTTCTTTCGCAAGATTACGTATTACCGGATCGACCGCATGTGCATGTACCATCAGGCCGTGAACGCGGCTGTGATGCAGGTGATCGACGAAATTACCACCGCGCAGTGCGTGAAGCCGCTGTCGGAGTTCGAGCGCCGACCGATCCTGCGCGAACTGTTCCTCCGGCAGGGAAGCAATGGCCGACACTGAACCGTCCCTGTCGCCCGAAGAATCGCTGGCCCGGCAGTTTTATCAGTGGGAACTGCGGGGCCGAGGCTGGCAGGTGTGTGACGTACCCGTTGCGCTTGAACCGCCGTTCCGACCGTTCTTCGGACACTATGTTGAGAATCCTCCGGTCGGCGATGATGGCCGCAAGCCGACCCTTGTCACCGCCGTGTTAACCTGGCTACATCGTCGATTGAATGCGGCAAGTTCCACATCTGATCTGGCGACAATTGAAGAATCGGAAGAACCTGATCCACGTAAATGGCAAGACCCCGATCAACAGGTGGAACTGCGGATTGCACTCCCTTCGGACATGGAAGTCGATAAAACCGCGGCCGAGCATTTTCTGCTAAGCCTTGCGGGGCATAGCCGGGTGCTGTCATTTGAAATCCTGGGCCTGCCGGATTCGATCCATATCCAAATCGTCTGCGACGAACGCGATGCGGATTCGGTGGAGGATCAACTCCAAGCCTTTTTCCCGGATTCGGTGGTGAGCCGGCATACCGAGGGGTTATCGGAGGCATGGGAGGGAGCCGGCGGCAGTGAAACGGTGGTCGCCGAGTTCGGACTCGATCGAGAGTTCATGCTGCCGCTGGCACCCCTCAAGAATTTTAACAACGATCCTCTGGTCGGTGTTACCGGCGCTCTGTCGGGCGTGCGGGCCGGCGAAGTGGCGCTTTTGCAAGTCCTGTTCCAACCCGTCTCGCGTCCTTGGGCGGAAAGCATTCTTCGCTCGGTGGTCTTCTGCGACGGCACGCCGTTCTTCTGCGGGGTGCGGGATTTCGTCGGGCCTGCCAAACTCAAAATAGCCAAGCCTCTTTATGGCGTTGTGATCCGAACCGCCTGCCGAAGTGACGAAGACGGCCGTGCGTGGGAACTCACTTCTCGCTTAGCCGGGGCGCTCTCACCGCTTGCCGATCCAACGGGCAATGCACTGATCCCCCTGGATAACGATCAATACGATCCCGAGGAACACTCCGAGGATGTTGTCCGTCGACGCAGCCGCCGCACGGGAATGATCCTTAACAGTGACGAACTGGTTTCACTGGTTCATCTGCCGTCGGTCTCGGTACGGAGTGCCAAACTGCGTCAATTGCTGCGGCGATCCCATCCCGCTCCCGGGTCTGTGCTCGGTCATAAGCTTGTGCTTGGAGTGAACGATCACGGCGGCGTATCCAAACGGGTCACGCTCAGCCCCGATCAGCGCAGCAAACACATACACGCCATCGGTGCATCAGGCACCGGCAAATCCACGTTCCTGCTGAACTTGATTACGCAGGACATTCGCAATGGCGACGGCGTGGCGGTGCTCGATCCGCACGGCGACCTGATCGACGCCGTGCTGGAACGCATCCCGCCGGAAAGAGTAAAGGACGTCGTCCTGCTCGATCCGGCAGACGAACAGTTTCCGGTCGGTTTCAACATCCTCGACGCGCATTCGGACTTGGAGAAAAACCTGCTCTCGTCCGACCTGGTCGCGGTCTTCCGCCGGCTCTCGACGAGCTGGGGCGATCAGATGACCTCCGTGCTCGGCAATGCGATCCTGGCGTTTCTGGAAAGTACCCGAGGCGGAACGCTGCTCGATCTACGTCGGTTCCTGGTAGAGCCAGCCTATCGCAAGGAATTCCTCACCACCGTCACCGATGCCGAGGTGGTTTACTACTGGCAGAAAGAGTTCCAGTTGCTCACCGGCCGGCCCCAAGGCCCGGTGCTGACGCGGCTCGACACGTTTTTGCGTCCGAAGCCGATCCGGTACATGGTCGCTCAAAAGCAAAGCCGGTTGGATTTTGCCGACATCATGGACACCAGCAAAATCTTCCTCGCCCGATTGTCACACGGCGTGATCGGGGAGGAGAACAGTTATCTCCTCGGCAGCCTGCTGGTCTCCAAGTTCCATCAACTGGCGTTGGGTCGGCAGCAACAGAAGGAAGCCGATCGTCGTCATTTCTGGATGTACGTGGACGAGTTCCATCAGTTCGCCACGCCATCGATGGGTTCGATTCTGTCGGGCGCCCGCAAGTACCGGCTCGGCCTGGTGCTCGCGCATCAGGAGCTAAACCAACTGGAAGACAAGGCACCGGTGGTGGCTAGCGCGGTGATGGCTAACGCTCACACGCGGGTCTGTTTCCGCCTGGGGGACACCGACGCCAGAAAACTCGAATCCGGATTCTCCAACTTTGATGCCGTCGATCTGCAGAATCTCGGACTGGGTGAAGCGATCTGCCGGGTCGAACGGGCGGAATCGGATTTTAATCTCCGCACACCGCCCTCGTCCAAAGTGGATGCGGCAGCGGCAACTGCGGTGCGGGAAGCTGTAATCCAACACAGCCGTCAGCAATACGCCACGCCGCGTGCTGAGGTTGAAGCGATGTTGGTGCGTTCCCGAGGCACCGAAGCGCCGGTGGAAGTCATACCTACCGCACCCGTCGCACCGTCGCCACTTTCCGAGCCGAAACAGGTTCCGCCGGAAACTCCTCCGGCGTTACCCTTTCCGGCGGAAGAGCAAGGGCCGGTTGAAGAACGTGTGACCAACCCATCCGAAGCCCCTGAACCGGACAAGCCCAAACGCCCTCGTAAGACGATTTCCGAAGAAGCCACGCTCGGTCGCGGCGGGCCGGATCACAAATACCTCCAGCAGCTGATCAAGCAGTGGGCCGAGGGAATGGGCTACCGGGCCGAGATTGAAGCCCCGATCGCGGACGGCCGCGCCGCCGACGTGCTGCTAAGGAAGGGGACAATTTCTATCGCTTGCGAAATCTGCATTACCACCGAGTACGCCCACGAGTTGGAGAACCTCCGCAAATGCCTGGTGGCGGGATTCACCCACGTCGCGGCCATCTCGCCCGATCCCAAACGCCTGAGCAAGTTGAGAACTTTCATCGAACCGAAACTTGATCCCGCCGAACGGCCCCGGGTGCGTTTTGTTCTCCCGGACGAGTTATTCGCCTTCGTGCAGGAACTCGACATCCGCCAACTCGATCAGGAAAAGACGATCTGCGGCTACAAGGTGACCACCAAGCACCGTCCCGCCGACGGGGCTGAAGCCAAAGACCGGCGGGACGCGGTGTCGGACGTGATCGCCAAAGCGATCAAGCGGATGAAAGCCAAAAACCCCGACGCCGCCGAGACGAAGACGAACAAACACCGTCCTAAAAATTAAGATCTGCGATCTGATAAAAAAGTCAGACGCAATGAGTGTGCCTGCGTTATAATCGAGCCATCTTTCAGCAAGGAGTCACAAGATGGTTGCTAGCAAGCGTCCCAAGATCGAACTGCAAAAGCCCGTCGGCATCTGGCTGCGGGTCTCGACCGAGGATCAGGCCCAAGGCGACAGCCCGGAGCATCACGAGAAGCGAGCCCGTTACTATGCCGAATCCAAGGGTTGGAAAGTGGCCGAGGTCTATCACCTCGAAGCCGTCAGCGGCAAATCGGTGCTGCAGCACCCCGAAGCCCAGCGGATGCTCAAGGACGTACAGCGGGGCCACATCACCGGCTTGATCTTCTCTAAACTGGCCCGCCTGGCCCGCAACACCAAGGAACTGCTGGAGATTGCCGATATTTTCCAAGACCTTGGCGTGGATTTGATCTCACTGCAGGAGTCGATCGACACCTCCACCCCCGCCGGGCGACTGTTTTACACCATGATCGCCGCGATGGCCCAGTGGGAGCGCGAAGAAATCGTCGAGCGGATCAACGCCTCAATCCAAATCCGGGCAAAGCTCGGCAAACCGCTCAACGGCCGAGCCAGCTTCGGCTATCAGTGGCTTAACGGAAAGATCGAGCCGAACCCGCAGGAAGCGCCGATCCGCCGGCTGATGTATGAGCTGTATGCCGAAATCAAGAAGAAAAAGACCGTCGCCCGGATGCTGAATGAGCGCGGCTATCGAACCCGCGAGGGCAAGCCGTTCAGCGACGTGCTGGTCGAGTTCCTGCTCCGCGACCCGACCGCCAAGGGCCGGCACCGGGCCAACTACACCCAGCGGAATAGCGGCAAAGGCCTGTCCCGGGTGATCCGCCCTGAAAACGAGTGGGTCTGGACAGATGTCAAACCGATCGTGTCGGTTGAGTTGTGGGAGCAGTGCAACCGCTATCTGGATGAGAAGATCGGCAGTCGCCCCAAACGTCTGGGCCGCCGGCCGGTACACCTCTTTGCTGGCTTGGCCTATTGCCAGTGCGGCAAGAAGATGTATGTGCCCGCCAACACGCCCAAATACGTCTGCCAGGCCTGCCGCACCAAAATCCCCATTGTCGATTTGGAAGCGGTCTTTCATGAGCAATTGAGAGGGTTCTTCCTTTCGCCAACGGAAGTTAATAAAAGGATTCATCAAGCCGACGAACACCTGCAGCAGCGGCTATCATTGCTCTCCGCTCTGGAGGCTGAGCAGTCCAAGCTTAAGGCGGAGATGGATCGGGTCTACCGCCTGTACGTCGATAGTCACATCGACGGCCCCGGCTTCGGCAAAGTGTACAAGCCGCTCCAAGAACGACAGGGCCAACTCGAGGAGGAAATCCCCAAGCTCCAGGCCGAGGTCGATCTGCACAAGATCAACGAACTCTCAACGGACAAAATCCTGACCGAAGCGAAGGATTTATACGATCGCTGGCCGCAACTCACCCGAGACGAGAAGCGGTCAGTCATTGAAAGTCTGACAGATAAAATCGAAATCGGCAAAGACAGTATTGACATAACTCTGTGTCACTGCCATTCTTCCGAAGAACTGACAAAAAGGCAAAGCGAGTTGTATCTCGCCTCGTGACAGACAGGAATGTCTGTCCTACCGGAAAATACGGAAAGCGAACGATGATTTTGTCTCTTGCTGCAATCGGCAACCCCTTTATCCCCGGCTGGACTGAGCTGCGCCCGTTCATCGCGGAACTCACGCTCATCTGCACGATCGTGGCAGTGCTGCTGACGCCGTTCTTTACCAAAAAATCTAACGTCGCCTGCGCGCTGGTCGCATTGATCGGGCTGGGTGTGGCGCTGGCGTCGCTGCTGCTGGTCGGGCCCGACGCCGGGGCGCAGATCAAGCAGTTCTCGCCGATGCTGGTGGCCGATCCGATTTCGTTCCTCTGGAAAGTCCTGCTGCTGCTGTTCGTGATCGGCATTGTGATGCTGTGGTTCGCCACCAGCGCCGCCGACATGCACGAAGGCGACGGCCCCGAGTTCTTCGTCCTGCTGCTGGGCGCCACCACCGGCATGGCGTTCATGTCGTCTGCCAACAACCTGCTGATGCTGTTGCTGTCGATCGAACTCGCCAGCTTCCCCAGCTACGTGCTGGCCGGGTTCCGCAAGACGCACAAAACCGGGGCGGAAGCGTCGCTCAAGTACGTGCTGTTCGGCGCTGCCACCAGCGCGGTGATGACGTACGGCATGTCGCTGCTGTACGGGTTGTACGGCACGCTCAACCTCTCCGAACTCTGCCACGCCATGCCCACCACCACCGGCGGAACGGCTTTGCTCGTCGTCGCCATTTTAGGGCTGATCGTCGGCATCGGTTTCAAGATCGCGATGGCCCCGTTCCACTTCTGGTGCCCGGACGTGTTCGAAGGCGCTTCGATGGAAGTCACCGCGTTCCTGTCGGTGGCCAGCAAAGGTGCGGCGCTGGTGCTGATGCTCCGCGTGGCGATGAACGTCGCAGATGCCTACCACTTTGCCGGCACGAGCGGCGAGTTCATGACCGCCGCCGCAGTGCTGGCGATCGTGCTTGGGTCGCTCGGGGCGCTGTCGACTTTCGTCGGCAACACCGCCGCGTACGTGCAGAACAACATCAAGCGGCTGCTGGCGTACAGCTCGATCGCCCACGCCGGCTACATGCTGTGCGCGATCTCCCTGATGCTCAAAGCCGGCGTGACGACCGACCCCGCGTCGATTGCCGGCCGCACGATTTTGTACTACCTCGCGGTCTACCTGTTCATGAACCTCGGCGCGTTCACAGTCGCGGGCCTGGTGCTGAAGCAGACCGGCGTTGAGACGCTCGATGGCTACGCCGGCCTCGGCCGCCGCAACCCGGTGCTGGCCGTTTGCATGGCGCTGTTCATGTTCAGCTTCGTCGGACTTCCCCCGCTGGCCGGATTCACCGCCAAGTTCAACATCCTCGTCGCGCTCCTGCAGTCCGGCGGGTGGTGGTGGGCGCTGGTGCTGGTGATCGCCGTCAACACGGTGCTCAGCCTGTACTTCTACATGCGTGTGGTGCGCTCGATGTTCCTGATCGACTCCGACCAGCCGGCCTTCACGGGCAATCCGCTCGGCGTGGCCATGGCGCTCATGTGCGCCATCATGCTGCTGGTGATGTTCTTCGGCAGCAACCCGCTCAGCACACTGACCAAAAACTATGGCCACCTGCAGTTGAGTGGCAATACGCCCGTGCCGGCTAACGTCGCGATGAAGTAAAAGGGTCATTCGTCAGGAGTCCTTCGTCCGTCGGCAAAACCCGATTGGCGAACGACAAACGGCGACTGACAAATGACCAATGACCAAACTCCCCACCATGTCCTCCGGCCCCGTCGCATTGGTTGACGCCTTAAGCAGCCTCGTAGAGGCCGAGTTGAACAGCCTGTTCCGCTTCATGGGCGAAGGCTCCCCGTACCTCAGCCGCACGACCGCCGAGATGCGCACGCCGATTCTGGCGATGGTCGCCGAGAGCGAGCGTCACGCCGAGGAAATCGCCGGGCTGATCGAAGCCCTCAACGGCGTCCCGCCGCTCCGCTCCGTCCAGCCGGAAGAGCAGTACCTGGCGTACCTGTCGATCAAGTTCCTGATCCCCAAGCTGATATCTGACAAAAAGCTGATGATCGAACGCAACGAAAACGTTCTGGCCTCTCTGCCGGCGGTTGATCCGACCATTACGGGCCTGATCAAGAACCACATCGCCGATCACCAGGCCGACATCACCGTGCTGGAAAAAGCGGCGGTGGACGCGGTGAAGCGGTGAGTTTGTTGCTGCAGCGGTAGGGTGGTTTTCAACCCACCGAGTATTCCAAATGCGTCCGTGCTTCAAAACATCGTTCCTTATTCTTGCGATACTTTGCGTTGGTTGCGATTCAACGACCTCACCCTCGTTCACTTCGATTGACATTGCAGCTTTCAAGCAACAGACTGGGCTTGCACTTCCAGATAACGCTGAGATATTGAATTACTCGTCAGGGTGGGACGAGCGTTTTTTAAAGCTGCGCATGTCCAGAAATGAAGTCGCGTCGTTCATAGCGGCCTATCCCGTTCAGATGGTCCAGGTATTTCCGAATATGGATGGTATGGAGCCGTCGAGTGTGAAATCATGGTGGCATCCGCGTGAGGTTCAATCCTTCACCGCGTTCGACGGACAATTCACATGGAAAACACGCGCCTTGGGCGGGGTTAGCGTTCTGGTTGAATCGGGGGCGACCGAACGGCCCGTTGTTTACGTGTATGTTTTCAAGTCGTAGATTGCCATTCATGGCACCAGTTTTCGATCGTGACAAAGTGTTGCCATGAATGGCACCCTACACGCTCGGTTTTTGATTTCGCTTAGAGACACCGATCACTTCAATTTTAGCGGATCGGCCTTCAGCGAAATGTCTACTTTGGCGGTGTCGTCGCGTAGATTGAGTTTGGCAGTAAAATTGTAAATCGCATCCGGGAACATCGGGAGCAGATCAGTCTGCGCCTTCCCAACCCATTCCTGCTTCTCATTTTGCTCGGCGGATAGGGTTATTGATTTTACCTCGGCGGGTTTGCCTTCGGTGGTTTTGATGATCAATTGGCCCCGATCAATCTCAACCTTGCGCAACGTGTTGAGTAGTGTCTCGATCGTTGTCAGGTCCGGCTGCGTCGTCGGGCGAGTTGCGGGCTGCGTGGTCGGACGCGGATCGAGCGCCAGGTTCAGTACCGGTTTGTCCATTCGGATCGCCTTCATCGCCAATGGCTTGGCGGGATCGAGTGGCCCGTCGGGCCATAGGGTGATTCGGTCGGCGGTAAGCAAGGCGGGCTGGCCGGTCTCAGGGTCACGGAATGCGACCGACGGCGAGTCGATGACGATCGACTGATCGGCTTCCATATGGATGGCCTTATAATGAACTTCAACGTCGGCCGGTGAAAACAAATCGTGAACCTGCCGTCGCCACCAGTCGGCTTCGCGGGATTCGCCAAAGCAAACGCCAGCGAGCAATAGCAGCATCGGGATGGTTCGTCGGAACATGATTGCACCATTCGTTTGTGGGCCCAGCCCACTTACACATCGTAAAACTCGTTCGCCTTTTTGCGCAGATGCGCAAGCAGCGGCCCCGGTGACAGCGGCTTGCCGGTGATGCGTTTCGCCAACTCGCCGGCGGAGTAGGTCTTGCCGTGGGTGTGGATGTTCTTTCGCAGCCAACCCAATAGCGGGGCGAATTCGCCTTTGGCGAACATCGCGTCGAGATCGCCCAAATCTTTTCTGGCTTGCTCGAAAAATTGGGCGGCGTACAGGTTGCCCAGCGTGTAGGTGGGGAAGTAGCCGACCCCGCCGCCGGACCAGTGAACGTCCTGCAGGCAGCCGCAGGCGTCGTCGGGCGGGGTCAGGCCCAGATATTTCTGCATCCGACTATTCCACTCGGCGGGCAGGTCGATCACTTTTAAATCGCCGGCGAGCAATGCCTGTTCCAACTCGAACCGCATCAGCACGTGCAGATTGTACGTGGCCTCGTCGGCTTCGGTGCGGATCAGGCTCGGGCGGATGTCGTTGACGGCGAAGTACCAGTCGTCATCGCTGACACCTGATGTGGCCGGCGGGAAGGCAACTTTCGCTTTCGGCAGGAAGCATTTCCAGAAGCTCTTCGAGCGCCCCACGAGGTTTTCCCACAATCGCGACTGGCTCTCATGAATTCCCAGCGAGACGGCCTCGCCGCGCGGCAATCCAAAATGGGCGGATGGCAGTCCCTGGTCGTACAGCGAATGCCCGGTCTCGTGCAGCGTGCCGAAGAACGCATCGCCGAAGTAGTGTTCGTCGTAGCGGGTGGTCATCCGCGTATCGCCGACACCGAGCGAGGTGCAAAACGGGTGGACGCTACGGGCGAGCACGCCGGCGTTAAAGTCGAACCCGACGGCGGTGGCGGCTTCTCGCGCGAGCTTTTCCTGCGCATCGGCCGGGTAGTGACGCTCGAGGATTTCCACCGGCGCTTTCTTGTCGCTGGCGGTGATCTTGCCGACCAATTCCACCAGCGGGCCGCGGAGGGATTCGAAGACGACGCGCAGGTTGGCGGATGTTTCGCCGGGCTCGTACTCGTCCAGCAGCGTGTCGTACCGGTTCTTGCCCGGCGCGACGCAGTCGGCCTCCTGTCGCTTCAGCTCGAACACTTTCTCCAGCCACGGCGCGAACGATTTGAAGTCGGACGACTTCTTCGCGCCTTCCCATGCGTTTTCTGCAAGCGAGGTGGTTTTCGACATTTCCTCCACCAGCGACGGCGGAAGTTTGGTCGCGCGATCGTACGCCCGCCGGGTGTGGTAGACGTTGACGGCGGCATCGCTGGCGGGGTCTTTCACAAGATCCGATTGCTCGACCGCCGCCAGCAACTCGCCGATCCGTGGCGACGTGAAGCGGGCGTGCGTCATCGTCGCCAGCATCGCAATCTGCGATGCCCGGTGCTCCGCCCCGGCCGGCGGACGAACGGTCCGCTCATCCCAGTGCAACACCGAACCGATCGACCCGAGCAGCGAAATGTCGCGAAGGGTCTTTGTCAGTTCCGCATAGGCGTCGGTGGGTTGGCTCATGTTGTGAATTGAATCAGCTTGAACCCGATTCGTCCAGATAAGCATCAAAGAAATGAACGCGAAAACGCCGAGTCCGCCAGGATGGGAACGCCATAAATTCATAGAGTTTAGACCACAGATTTTACAAGTTGCACGGATTCAATTTCATCTGTGAAAACCGTGCAATCCGTGGTGACGCTGAAGTGAATGTTGCGTAGTGAGTCAGTTTGAAAAACTCGCCCGTACCACGGTCCTCCGGCCCGTGCTGGTGGCGCGCGAACCTGAGAAAATTAACGTCCGTGGCTATTCCGAATCGCCCGCACGGGCCGGAGGCCCGTGGTACGGTTGAGTGCTCCAGGCAATGCGTTGCATGAAATCTCAGACTGACCCATTACCGAAAATGGCCGTGGCATGGGCGAGGCATGGGGACACGAAGAATCCGTCTGAAAACACACGTTATTGTACGCTGTCTCACCGCGCGGTTTCTGCTACAATCCCTAGCTCAACTTTTCACAGGATCACCATGGCCAAGAAGCATCTGGACGCAGAATACAAACAAAACTTTCGCCCTGACGACGTTGCGCTCGACAAGCAGGTCGACGCCGCGCTCGCCGAGGTGTCGATGGAAGAGCTGTACGGGTTCGATAAGCCACAGGTCAGCCTCGCCAGCACCACCGGCCTGCGTAAGGGCCGCGTCGTTTCGATCAGCAAGGACGACGTCTTCGTCGATTTCGGGGGGAAGAGCCAAGGCATCGCTTCGCTCCTGCAGTTTGAAGAACCGCCCAAGGTCGGCGACGAGATCGATTTTAATGTCGAACGCTACGACAAGAGCGAGGGCCTGCTGATCCTCACTAAACGCGGCGCGCTGGCCAGCAACGTGTCGTGGGAGAACATGGAGGTCGGGCAGATTGTCGAAGGCACCGTCACCGGCGTGAACAAGGGCGGCCTTGAACTCGAGATCAAGAACATGCGGGCGTTCATGCCCGCCGGGCAGGTCGATCTTTATTTCCAGAAGGACCTTTCCACGCTGGTCGGGCAGAAATTTCAGGTCGAGGTGACGCAGTTCGAGCGTGACGCGAAGAACCTGATCGTCAGCCGGCGGAACATCCTGGAGCGCGAGAAGGAAGAGCAGAAAAAGAAGATGCTGCTGGAGATCAGCGAAGGCCAAATCCGCCGCGGCACGATCCGCAGCGTGATGGATTACGGCGCGTTCGTCGATCTGGGAGGCCTTGACGGGCTGCTGCACGTCAGCGAGATGACCTTCCGCCGCGGCAGAAAGCCCAGCGAATTGGTGAAGGTCGGCGATATCGTCGACGTCAAGATCATCAAGCTCGACAAGGAAACCGGCAAGATGTCGCTGAGCCTCAAGCAGGCTCGCGGGATCGATCCGTGGGCGGACGTGGCTACCAAGTACGGCGTGGGTACGATCGTGACCGGCCGCGTCAGCAACATTGAAACCTTTGGTGCGTTCATCGAAGTTGAAGAAGGCGTCGAAGGGCTTTTGCCGATCAGCGAGATGAGCTTCGCCCGCATCAATCACCCGAGCGATATCGTAAAGGTCGGCGACACCGTGAAGCTGGCGGTCATCAAGCTCGATGAGCTGAACCGCAAGATGAGCTTCAGCCTGAAGCAGGCCGGGCCGAACCCGTGGACGACGGCGATGGAGCGGTATCATGTGGGCGCGATCGTGGACGGCAAAGTATCTCGGCTGACGGATTTCGGAGCGTTCGTCGAGCTCGAGCCGGGCCTGGAAGGGCTGGTGCACGTGAGCGAGCTGTCGAACCAACGAGTCCGGACACCGGCCGACGTGGTCAAGCCGGCGCAGGACGTGAAGGTGCGAATCCTGAGCATCGACAACGAAGCGAGGCGGATCGGCCTGTCGCTGAAACAGGCCACCGAAGCCGCCGCGGCTGCCGCCAAGGCACCAGCCGTCGAGGCAGCGCCGGTCAAGAAGAAAAAGCGCCCGGAACTCCGCGGCGGGCTCGATTTCTAATCCCGATGTCTAGTGCAACGACTCAGTCCGCGCGGCAAGCGCAAATTCGGCAGCTGTACTGATGGACGTCGGTGATGTGATAGGACGACGGCCATGATTCCCCTGTTCATCGGCCTGACCGCGTTCAACCTCCTCTGCCTGATCGCGACCACCTGCATGGGCTACGTGCTCTCCGGCCACGGGCAGGCCAGCACGACGCATCTGATGCTCGGTGTGCTGACGACGATGGCGTGCATCGCGGTGCATTGCATCGTCTTCACCTACTTCATCGCGACGGCCAAGTGGGTCCAGCACGCGGTGACGGTGAAATCATTGCCCCAATCGCTGGTCGATCCTACGCGGTCGTTCAAAATGCAGGCGTTCCCGGCGGCGCTGGCGGCGATGGGCATGGTGTTTCTGACCGCCATCCTCGGGGCGGCGGCCGACAACTACGCCGTCTCGCCGCGAATTCATCTGATCTCCGCGATCGCCACGATCCTTGTCAACGCGGGAGTCGCGTGGCGCGAGTACGTTGCGATTGTGAAGAACGGGAAGCTGGTCGATGAAGTGCTCGCCCGCATCAACCTGCAAAGCCAACCAGCGGCGTCCTAAGGCTATATCCTCAGTCCGATTTTCGTTGGCGACTGAACAAGATTCGGTTAACGTCCACTCAACCAATTGAAACGGTCGTACATTGAAACAAATCATGTTGCGCAAACCGAGTTATATGCGTGAAGTTGTTGGGCTGATGGTCAGCGCTTGGCTGGCCGTGACAGCGGCGGGAATCGCACAAGCCGCGTCGGCGGAGCAGATTGAGTCGTCGCTCCGCAAGGGAGTCGATTACCTCTACAAGCAGCAGACCAAGACCGGCCATTGGGAGTTGACCGAAGCCCGCACGGGTCCGGGCGAGAATTCCAACTTCAAGGACAACGACGCCGGCCAGGACACCGGCGCGGCGCAATGGACCGGGCGGACCGCGCTGGCGGTCGACGCGCTACTCGCCTCCGGCGAAAAACCGCAGGACCCGCGCATCCAGCAGGCGGTGGATTTCCTGCTTAAAAATGATTCCAAAGGCGTCTACGCACTGGGATTGCGCTGCCAGGTTTGGATGCTGATGCCCCAAACCGCGCCGATCAAGGCGGCCATGCTGAAAGACGCCAACGTGCTCCGCACTTCAATGCGAACCGATGGCACTGGCAAGGGCATGTACAACTACGTGCCCGGTGCCGGTAAAGCCTACAGCCACAGCCGAAGTCAGTACGCCGTCCTGGGCATGTGGGCCGCGGCACAGACCGGCGTGGAGATTCCTGACGTCTACTGGCGCACGGTTGAAGAGGGCTGGATTCGCAACCAAACGCCCGACGGCGGATGGAGCTATAAGAACGTCGCCGACGACAAAAATCCGCATCCCGCCACCGTCGGGATGACGGCGGTCGGAGTCGCGACGTTGTTCATCACACAGGAATACCTCCGCCCCGGCGAGGGCATTTCGTGCAAGGGAAACCCGACCAATCCGGCGATCGAGAAGGGCCTGGCGTGGATCACCAAAAACGCCGATCGCTTCGCCGTCAACGACCGCTCCGATCGCAATTACCCGTATCCTTCGCTGTACGCGGTCGAACGCATCGGCGTGGCAAGCGGGCTGTCTCACTTCGGCACGGTGAACTGGTTCGAAAAAGGGGCCGATTTCCTGCTCAAAGAACAAGGCCGCGACGGCGACTGGGATCGCGGCAAGTACGCGTTCCCCAACACCTGCTTCGCGATGCTTTTCCTGGCCAAGGGGCGCGCGCCGGTGGTCATCAGTAAGCTGAAATACGCCGACGCCTCGGGCAAGGAAAGCAACTGGAACCAACGCCCCCGCGATGCGGCCAACGTCGCCAAGTGGATCGGCAAGACGTTGGAGCGCGATCTGTCATTCCAGATCGTCAGCATCGACGCGCCGATGGGCGACCTGCTGGAATCGCCTATCCTGTACATCGCCGGCAATGAGCCGGTGGTTTTTTCCGGCGACAGTAAGGCCAAGCTGAAAAAGTACATGGAGTCCGGCGGGCTGCTGCTGGCCAATGCCGATTGCGGGGCGCTGGGCTTCGCCACGTCGATGAAAAAGCTGGCGGCCGAACTGTTTCCGGATTACGAGTTCGCCGAGTTGCCCAAGGACGACCTGATCTACACCAACTACTACCCGTCGACGAAGTGGAAGACCAAGCCGTCGGTGCTTCGCCTGAGCAACGGGGCTCGCCCGCTGATGCTGCTGATCCCGCAGGCCGACGCGGGGAAGGCGTGGCAGACGCGCGACGTTCGCGTGAAGAGTGAGCTGTTCGAGCTCGGCGCGGATGTGATGCTGTTCGCCACCGACAACAAAAAGCTTCGCTACCGCGGCAGCCCGTTTTATGTGCCCGACGACGCATCGGTTAAGCCAGCCAGCACGATCGACATCGCCCGTCTGAAGTACGGCGGCGTTTGGGACCCGGAGCCGGCGGGGTGGAATCGGCTGAACAACATCCTGAGCAAGAAAGACTCCATCGGCCTGGCCGTCACCACGCCCGAACTCGGTAAGGGCCAGATCGGCAGCGCCAAAATCGCCCACCTGACTGGCACGTACGATTACAAGTTCTCGCAGGCGCAAACCGACGAACTCAAAAAATTTGTGGCCGACGGTGGAACGCTGGTGATCGACGTCGCCGGCGGAGGGGGCAAGGCGGCCACTTCAATGGAAGCCATGCTGGCCAATGCGTTTCCGGACGGCAAGCTCGAACTGATCCCGCCGGAGCATCCGCTCTACACGGCCGGCGGCGGGGCGAAGGACGAGATCGCCTACCGCAGCTACGCGATCAAGAACGGCGTGGGGCAATCCAACGCGCCGCGATTGCAAGGAATCACCCTCAACGGCCGGCTCGCGGTGATCTACAGCCGGGAGGATCTGAGCGTCGGGCTGGTGGGACAGGAGATCGACGGCATCGTCGGCTATTCACCGACGACGGCGACGAAGCTGATGACCCGCATCCTTCGGTTCGCCGCCGGCAAATAGCCGATTGGTCGACGCAACAGCTTGCTAAAACATCGGATCCGGGCGCTTCGGACTGTGGTCGGCAGCGTCCGGCTTGATCGAGGCAAGGATCGCGGCGTTGAAATATTCGACCGCCGGCGACATCAGCCTGAACGCATCCACCACCGTCTTCTCAAACGTCGGCTTGAGGGCGGCGGACGGGTCGAGCGTGAGATCGAAGTAAAACTGCTTCATCCGCAACCGATCGGCGGCGGGATGATCCGGCGAGTAGTTCTTCGGCACACGTGCGAGCGATTCGCCCGCCAGACTGCCGATTTTTTTCACCAGCGCGGGTTGCGAGACGAGTTTTTCAAACGCTGCGGGCCTCCTGGCGATCGCCTCGCGAACGGCTGAGAGTTCTTCCGGTCCGGGCATGTAAATCCCCCCGGCGATAACCACTTCGCTATGCGACACATGAAAATAAAACCCCGCCGCCCGGTTCTTCGGTAATCGGCGGTGCTGAAAGTGCGCGGCGATGTGCGTTTTGTACGGCGTCTTGTCCTTGCTGAACCGCGTATCGCGATAGATGCGGTACAACGCCTTTGCGGGATCAGATACGACGTAGTCGACCGCGAACTTACGCAATTGATCGTTCACCCGCGTCACCAGCTCGATCATGGGGTTGCGAATCAACTCCTCGAATGATGCTTTGCGCGGTTGGAACCATTCACGATGGTTGTTTCTTTCGAGTTGGCGGAAAAATACGAGAGCCTTTTTGGAGAACATGGTTGGAACCTCTCGGGCGAGTTAACTGGTCGCTGAAGCGACCAGTCCGGAAGGGTTATTTCGGGGTGTCGTATCGCGCGTAAGGGACAGGGATTGGAATCGCGCGACGCTTCTTAGCACGATCGATGGTTTGCTTGAGTTCTACGAATACCCGTGTGTGGGGATAGTCCTCCCAGCGTTTTACCAACCTCGCACAGACCGCTTGCTTCAATGTGTATCGATACGCACGACGGAGTTGGTCTTCGTCTCGCAAGCACCCGTCGTAGTAGTCGCGGTTTCCTGCAGTGCGCCAGAAAGGGAGATGTCGCTCAGGAAGTAGATCGTTCGTCAGTTTGGCGACCGATCCGTGAAGTCGTTGCATGAATGAAGCTACGTTTTGTCCGTTTCTCACATACGCGATGATGTGATAGTGGTTATGGAGGAGCGTCACGATGCAGGGGATGATGGAGTATTTTTCCGCGTAAAAAAGCATTCGGTTCCAGAAGACTTGTTTCGCTTTCTCCGAATCAAACGCGGGATACTTATCCCGCACCCGCGCGGTGATAAAGTACATCGTATTGTCGCGATACCAATGTTCGAATCGGTGTTTTCCTTTCCACCGGTGCGTGTGTGTTGCAGACGACTTGCGAAACTCGAACCGCGCCATCACATCCCCGCGTTAATTCCGTTTGGACTGGTCGCTTTAGCGACCAGTTGAATCGCCGCGTTTATACAATACAAAAAAAAGCGATCGACCCATAGGATCGATCGCTTCTCCACAATTCAATAGTGAACACGAAAACTTACTTCGTCGAATACCCCTTCGATCCCGACGCCTTGAGCGCCGCGTGAGCAGCAGCAAGTCGTGCGATCGGGACGCGGTACGGGGAGCAGCTGACGTAGTTCAGGCCTACGTTGTGGCAGAACTCGACGGAAGCGGGGTCGCCGCCGTGTTCGCCGCAGATGCCGCACTTAAGGTCCTTCTTCACGCCTCGCCCGAGCTTGACGGCCATCGCCATCAGCTTGCCTACGCCGTCTATATCCAGGCTCTGGAACGGATCACGCGGGAGGATTTCCTTCTTCACGTATTCCGGGAGGAAGCTTCCGGCGTCGTCGCGGCTATAGCCGAAGGTCATCTGCGTCAGGTCGTTCGTGCCGAAGCTGAAGAACTCGGCGGTCTGGGCCAGTTCGTCAGCGGTAACCGCCGCACGAGGCACTTCGATCATCGTGCCGTACATGTAGTCGACCTTGACCTTCTTCTCCTTCATCACGGCGCTAGCAGTGGCGACGGTGAACTTCTTAAGGAAGTCCAGCTCGGCCTTGGTGCCGGCCAGCGGGATCATGATTTCCGGCAGCACTTTGATGCCGGCCTTTTTGGATTCGCAGGCGGCTTCAATGATCGCCCGAACCTGCATTTCCAGAATTTCCGGATAAGTGATCGCCAGACGATCGCCGCGGTGGCCGAGCATCGGGTTCGATTCGTGCAGTTGCTGCACGCGGTTCTTCACTTCCTCCAGGCTCTTGCCGAGCGAGCGGGCAAGCTCGGCCTGATCCTTCTCGTTGTGCGGCAGGAACTCGTGCAACGGCGGGTCGAGCAGGCGGATGGTGACGGGTAAGCCCTTCATCTCATGGAACAGGCCGATGAAGTCTTCTCGCTGGTAAGGCAGGAGCTTCTGCAACGCCGTCTTGCGCGACTCGGTGTCCGTCGCCAGGATCATCTCACGCATGTGGTGGATGCGTTCCGCTTCGAAGAACATGTGCTCGGTACGGCACAGGCCGATGCCTTCCGCGCCGAAGCCTTTGGCGACCTTCGCATCCGTCGGCGTATCGCCGTTGGTGCGAACCTTCAGGGTGCGGTACTTGTCGGCCCACTTCATCAAAATGCCGAACGGCCCGCTGAGTTCTGCCTTCTGGGTTTCAACGGCGCCGTCGTAAACTTCGCCGAGCGAACCGTCGAGCGAGAGCACGTCGCCTTCGCCGTAGGTCTTGCCGTTGACGACGAGCGTCTTAGCTCTGGAGTCGATCTGCAACATGCCCGCGCCAGCCACGCAAGGCCGACCCATGCCGCGCGCCACCACCGCCGCGTGCGACGTCATGCCGCCCGTGCTGGTGAGGATGCCCTTGGCAACGTGCATCCCGCCGATGTCTGCGGGTTCGGTCTCGCGGCGGACGAGGATCAGGTTCGTCTCACCGGCGGCGAAGCGCTTCTCAGCGTCTTCGGCGGTGAAGGCTATCTTGCCGACTGCCGCGCCCGGCGAAGCCGGCAGGCCCTTAGCGATCGTGACCTTGTGC
The DNA here is from genome assembly GCA_038229715.1 of Tepidisphaerales bacterium. Taxonomy (GTDB): domain Bacteria; phylum Planctomycetota; class Phycisphaerae; order Tepidisphaerales; family Tepidisphaeraceae; genus JANMES01. The sequence continues at coordinate 20,747 of JBBROD010000014.1, forward strand.
GCCTTCGGGTTGAACGTCGGGTGCAGCAGTTGATCGAGGCTGGCCGGATCCACTCGCAGGATGGCGGTCTTCTCGTCGATGAGCTTTTCCTTCACCATGTCGACGGCGATCTTCACCGCAGCGGCCGCGGTGCGCTTGCCGTTGCGGGTCTGCAGCATGTACAGCTTGCCCTTTTCGATGGTGAACTCAAAGTCCTGCACATCTTTGTATCGCTTCTCGAGAGTCTTCTTGACTGCGAGCAGTTCCTTCCAGCTCTTCTGGCTCCACTTGCCCATCTCGCTGTTGCATTCCAGCGGCGTGCGGATGCCGGCCACCACGTCTTCACCTTGAGCGTTGACGAGGAATTCGCCGTAGAAGATGTTTTCGCCGGTGCTCGGGTCGCGGGTGAAGGCTACGCCGGTCGCCGAGTCATCGCCCATGTTGCCGAAGACCATCGACTGCACGTTGACGGCCGTTCCGCGCAGGCCGCGGATTTCGTTCAGTTCGCGGTACTTGATGGCGCGATCGCCCATCCAGCTTTTGAAGACCGCTTCGATCGCGGGTTCCAACTGCTTCAGGCCGTCCATCGGGAACGGGCTGCCGACGTGCGTCTTGTAAACGTGCTTGTAACGCTCGACGACTTCCTTGAGGTCGGCGGTTTCCAGTTCGGTATCGAGCGCAACGCCCTTGGCCTTTTTGACGGCCGACAGTTCGTGCTCGAAGTGTTCGTGGTCGACGCCCATGACGGTGTCGCCGAACATGTTGATCAGGCGGCGGTAGCTGTCGTAGGCAAACCGCTCGTTGTTGGCGAGCTTGGCCAGGCCGGCGACGACGGTGTCGTTCAGGCCGATGTTCAGCACCGTGTCCATCATGCCGGGCATGGAGACTTTAGCGCCCGATCGGCAGGCAAGCAGCAGCGGGTTCGTGGCGTCGCCAAACTTCTTGCCGGTGGCTTTCTCGGTCTTGGCGATGTGGAGTTTGACTTCGTCCATCAAACCCTTGGGCAGCTTTTGGCCGAGGTCGTTGTAGTCGCCGCAGGTGTCGGTGGTGATGGTGAATCCGGGGGGAACGGGCAGCGGGACGACGGTCATGTCAGCCAGGTTCGCACCTTTGCCGCCGAGCAGGTCCTTCATGGTTGCGCCACCCTCGGCCTTGCCGGCACCGAAGAAGTAAACGCGTTTCACTGACTTGCCCGACTTTTTAGCCGGCGCTTTCTTACCTGACTTAGCCATACCGTAGCTCCTGTGAGTATCTATTTTTGCAAGGGAAGAATCGGGCGACGTTCTTTTCGCGATGGTGATGCGCTCGATCGTCCTTACGGTCCGCGAAAGAGGGCGGAGTATAGAAGTGGCAGGAAAGGGTGTCAATTTGCATCGGCTCGGTTGGGGGAATCTGTTTTCCGGGACGAGAGTCGCGCCGCGGGATAACCGTTAAGCCGTAACGATGTTTGGATTTTGTTAATACTGTAAGGATTGAGAAAAAAAGTCGGGAGCGGGCAAGACGCCCGCTCCCGACTTGATACGTCTGAATCAGTGTCCGAGGTTATTACGGATTGGTCTTCTGCTCGGTGTGCTGCACGCTGGTGTCTCCGGTGATGGGGTTCTTGGTCACCGTGGTTTCCTCGTGCTTGTGTCCGCCCATCATGGTGGACTTGTCGGACTCGGTGTGCGACGTCTCACAGCCAGCCGCGAAACCGGTGCATAGGACGGCCATCAGGCTCAGCGAGTAAAGGGTTTTCATAACGTTCTCCTGTTGCGATGGGTTCGGCCCGACGGATCAGTTTGAGACACGCGTCTCAGGTCAACCTCCACTAAGCGAACCCTACGAGAGATAGATTAGACCGTGAGCAAATTTCTGATATCCGGCAGAGCTTGATTATCCCTGCGGGCCGCCCGACTGCTGTGTGGGGGAAAGCCTGACGGTTGTGAGAGTGCGACGTATGAATGAAGCGGTGGATTTCAGCTTACGATAGATGCGTTTCGCGCTGAACTGAAGCGCCGCCCGCCTCCTGTGATCGCTATTCGCTGTATTCGCACCAGGTCTTAGGCGTTTCCCAGACGGTAACGCTCGCCAGCTTCACGGCCGTCGCGAATCGCGGCTTGAGCAGGCCGTAGATAGTTTTGGCGATGTTCTCCACCGTGGGGATCGTGTCGGCGAACTCGGGCAGTTCTTGGTTGAGGTTCTTGTGATCGAAGCGGTCGATGACCGTCTCATTCACCAGCCGTTCCATCGCGGGCACGTCGATCAGCACGCCGCTGGGGCTGGGCTCGCCGGCGAGGGTGACTTGCAGCTCGTAGTTGTGGCCGTGCCCGTGCGGGTTATTGCACTTGCCGTAGGTTTGCGCGTTGGCCGCGTCAGACAGCGCCGGGTTGTGCAGGCGATGGCTGGCAGAGAACTCGAACTTTTGACTCAAGCGGACCATCGGCAACTCCTTGGCTAACACGTGCCAGGCTTGGTAAGACGTGATCGCAAGCGACAACTGCTCCAGCGTTGCGCCCGGCCACTTGTCTTTAAGCAATTCAAACACGTCTCGCGCGACACAAGCACCGCCGTTAAACGATTGATTGCGCACTGCGCGATCGATGACCGGTATCGCGTGCTGTCGTACGGCGGTATCGATTTCTTTGATGTTTCGCAGGTATCGACTGGCCGAATCCAACTCGCCGACAAGCGTTGCCTGCAGCGTGAAGAAATAGCCCAGGCCCGTGAGCGACGGGAATCCGCCGAAGCTGTTGGACGGCTTGCCGGCCAGTTGGCTGTCGGGCGTCGAGTTGATCGCGAAGCGGACTTCGCGCGTCAGGCGGAACATGTCGCTCAGTATTCAGGGGCGAGGGGCAAGGGGCAAGCTCGATGCGGTGGTTTCTTGCGACTTATACCGATCCGGCTTGATTCACGCGCTTCTTGGGCGGGCGGCTGTCCTCAGTCGCCGAACGCGGAGGTCGTCGTGCCGACGACCGGCGGGTATGGACACCCGCCCTCCAGACGGCGCACGGTTCATCCCTGATCCGCATTATTTACCGCGTTTGAACCGCTTCAGTTGCGATTCCAACTCCGGCCGATCGGGATCTTTCTGCAACGCGGCGGTTTCCAGCCTGATCGCCTCAGCCTGATGCCCCATCTGGAAATGCACCTCGGCCAGCGTGTCCATCAATGCGACGTTGTCCGGTTCGGACGCGGTTGCCTGGGTGGCCAGTTTCAACGCCTCGTCGAGCTTTCGCCCGCTGCGGGCGAGGTACCAAGCCAGCGAGTTTTGCTGCAACGCGTTGCCTTCATTTTTCAACTTCTCCCGCAACCGTTGCTCCGGACCGGCGAACAATTTGTCAGCCGTCGCGGTATCGCCGGCCTTGGTGAAGTAGGCGACCATTTCCTGCACGACTTCCGAATCCTGCGGATCGAGGCTCATCAGCAACTCCACACGTTTAGCGATTTCTTCCTGATCGTCGCGAGCCAGCGCGTCCAGCAGGTAATGGCCGTTCATATCGGCTTGCAGATCGCGTTTGGCATCCTCGCCGGAGATCGTTCGGCCGTCGCGGTTGACGGTCAGAACCGCCGGCAGCGGGGCAAGAATGGTCAGTCCCGCTTCGACTTCCTTCGCGGCGTTCAGGTGCTCGTAGGATTGGCCGAACAAAATCCCCAGCGCCAGATGCACGTTTGCCGCCTCGGTTTTGTGGTCGAGCGAATCGTCGTCTTTTTGTAGGGCGAGATACGTTTTGTATTCGCTGATCGCCTGCCGCTGCCACAAGTTATTGTGCAAAAACCTGGCGACTTGCAGGTGCATCGCTGCGTCATTTCCGCTGCCCATGAACGCCAGGTGGTCAACCCATTGCGATAACAGCGTGTGCCGATTCCGCATCAGTTGAAAGCTGAACGTGTAGAGTACCGGCGGGCGAAGCAGGAACGCCCGGTACTGCCGGCAGTCGTCGGCAAAACCGGCCAGCGGGCCGACTTTGGCGTGCGTGGCGAACAGATCGCAAACTCCCTCGGGCACGCCGGCGATCAGATCGGCGTCGCCGACGGCGGTTCTCGCTTTGTGGCGCATCAGCTTGGCGATGTCCTCAAACTTTCGCTGCGGCCAAAGAAGGTAGATCGCCATGCGATAGGCGTTTTCTATTTCGCCGTCGTCGTCGTTAGCGTCGGCGGGAAAATCGCCGGCCAGTACCGCGCGGAAGCAGAGCGTCGCGGCCAAGTCGTCCTTTTCGTCCTTCCACCCGACCGCCGCCAGCGCGAGAAGCGGCGCGTCGTCGGCGGTGGTGTCGATTGCTTGAACGGCCCTGCGGCGGGCTTCGACCTGATCGGCAGTGAACGTCGTCGGGGGTACCTTCAAACTCGTGTGGATTTGCCTGACGATCTGCCAGCGGATGCGCTGGTCTGTTTCGTCCCGCAACAGGCGGAGCGCCGCATCGAGCCCCACATTGCCCGGCAGATTCGACAGCTCGCTCACGGCCGTCGCGCGTTGCTCGGGGGTCATGCTGTTGTAGCGGGAGAGCAGATTGCGAACCGCCGGCGGATCGGTCGGACGATCCCACGGAAGGCTGCGCAAAATCATCTTGGCTCGGCTGGCGATTTCCGGGTCTTCCGACTTACTCGCCTCCACCAGCAACGCCCGCGCGGCGAGCCCTTTGGCGGTCAATTCGCTGGTGGCCTTTTCGCGCACGGACGACTGCATGTCGCCGAGTTGGTTAATCAACGCTTTGATCTGCGTATCCACCGGCTGGGTGGCCGGGGCAGCGGCGACGAGCGACAACAACAGCAGCGAAAATACGGAACTGCGCATGGTCGCAAATCGTACCCGCGACGGACCAAAGGATGAAGGATGAAATGAGAAGGACGAGGATAAAAAATCCGTTTTCAACCTTCCTCTTTCGGTCTCCATTGTTGTGCCCAAACGATGGCATTTTTTCACCGTTCTGCGATAATTGTACGATTCCCCAAGCCGGCCTCGGCGGTGGGACGATGGACCGTCACACAGGAGCTTCAATGGCCGACGAAAAGCCGACCGATTCGCACGTTTCAACCAACCAAATCTCATCCAAAGTGACCGGGGAATACAACGCCTCGATGATCAAATCGCTCGACGACGTCGACCACGTCCGCACGCGGCCGGGTATGTACATCGGCGGATACAATCCGCGCGGGTTGCACCACCTGGTGTACGAAATCGTCGACAACTCCATCGACGAAGTGCTGGCCGGACATGCGCATCATGTGGAAGTGCGAATCAACCCCGACGGCAGTTGCTCGATCTCTGACGACGGCCGGGGCATTCCGGTGGACATTCACCCCGATACCGGACTGCCGGCCGTGGAAATGGTGTTCGCGTCGCTCGCGACCGGTGGGAAGTTCGAGCACGACGATGACTCGGCCTACAAAACGTCCGGCGGGCTTCATGGCGTGGGCGCGTCGGTCGTCAACTTTGTTTCCGAATGGCTCGAAGTAGAAGTCAGCCGCGGCGGGGAAGTGCATCACATGGAATTCGAGCGCGGCCGGAAGAGCCAGGATCTTCGCGTCATCGGAAAAGCCAATAAAACCGGCACGAAAGTGACGTTTAAGCCCGATCCGACGCTCTTCACTGACGTGAACTTCATCCACGAAATGCTCGCTCAACGCCTCCGCGAATTGGCCTATCTGAACAAAGGCGTTGAGATCATTTTCGTCGACGAGCGCGTCGGCAAAAATGACGTGTACAAGTTCGACAGCGGCCTGATCGCTTACGTGCGCTACCTCAGCGAGAGCAAGACGGCGATGCATGAGGTGATCTACTTCGAGAAGGAAGAACAAACTTCTCGCTTGCAGGTGGAAGTCGCACTGCAATACAACGACGGCTACAACGAAACGCTGCTGAGCTTCGCCAACAACATCAACAACCACGACGGCGGCACGCATCTGAGCGGGTTCAAGACGGCGATTACCGGCACGATCAATCGCCACGCGGAAAAAGCGGGGTGGATCAAGGACGTGAAACCAAGTGGCGACGATTTGCGCGAAGGGTTGATCGCGGTCATCAGCGTCAAACTGCCGGAGCCGAGCTTTGAATCGCAGACGAAAGACAAACTGCTGAACCCGGAAGTGGAAGGGTTTGTGTCGTCAGCCGTCACCGAGCGGCTTGGGGCGTTTCTGGAAGAGCATCCGAAAGAAGCCAAGGCGATGTTCGAAAAGGGCATGCTGGCGGCTGAGGCGCGGGAGGCGGCACGCAAGGCGCGCGAACTCACGCGTCGTAAGAATTCGCTCGAAGGCGGATCGCTGCCGGGCAAGTTGGCGGATTGCCGCAGCAAATCGAACGAAGACACCGAGATATTCCTGGTCGAAGGCGATTCGGCTGGTGGGTCGGCCAAGCAAGGGCGCGACAGCAACGTGCAGGCGATCCTGGCGCTCCGCGGCAAGCTGCTGAATGTCGAAAAGGCGAACCTCGTCAAAATGTTAGGTCACGAGGAAATTCGCACGATCATCAGCGCGCTGGGCTGCGGCATTCGTGAGGATTTTGATCTGGCGAAGCGACGGTACGGTAAGATCATCATCATGACCGACGCCGACGTGGACGGATCGCACATCCGCACGCTGCTGCTGACGTTCTTCTTCCGCCACATGCCGGAGTTGATCCGGGCCGGGCGGATTTATGTTGCCCAACCGCCGCTGTACATGGTGTCGCGAAAGAAGAAGGACGAATACGTTCTCAACGAGCGATCGATGCGGCAGATTTACACGTCGCTCGGGCTGGAAGGCACTTCGCTGGAAATCCGCGACGACGCGGATCACGTCATCCGCACGCTGGCCGGCGATGAGTTGAAAACCGTGGTCGAACTGCTGAACAAACTGGAAGAACTGCTGACGATCGTCCGGCGTCGCGGGATCGATTTCGCCGAGTTCCTCAGCAAGCGCGACATGAACGGGCATCTGCCCAAATACCACGTCGTCATCGACGGCGAGGATTTCCTGCTCGCCAACGTCACCGAGCGCGACGAACTGCTCGTGGAGCGCAACATGCTTGTTGAAACCGCTCCCGCAGTGCCCGAAACCAACGGCGGCTCCAAGAAAAAAGAGGCCGGTCCGCGATTGCAGAAGAATCACGAGCTGCACGAAGTAAAAGATCTGGAAAAAATCTTCGCCCAACTGGCGCAGCACGATCTGATGATCGACGACTACTTCCTCACCCAGGAAGAATCCGTCACCGGCGAAAAGCTCAAAACCAAATACGCCCTGAAGCAGGAAGGCACCTCGGCTGATGTCGCAGGGGTGGCGCAGGTTCTTCCGGAAGTCCACCGGCTGGGCAAGCACGGAATCGAGGTTAAGCGCTTCAAGGGCTTGGGCGAGATGAACGCCGAGCAATTGTGGGAAACCACGCTGGATGCGAACAAGCGGGTGCTCATGCGAGTGACTTTGCTCGACGCCGCGGAAGCCGAGCGGATGTTCAGCGTGTTGATGGGGGAAGACGTCGAGCGTCGACGACAGTTCATCGAGGAACATGCGCTGGAAGTAAAGAATCTGGATGTTTAGGGGATGACGGATCGCGGCGACCGCGCTAGCAGATAGTCAGGGCAACCGTATGGAACCGTCCGAACTACGAAAACTCCGCCACGATATGCTCGGCAGCCTGAATTCCATCAAGTTGAGCATGGAAGTTATCAAATCGACTCAAGATCGCGACGAGTTGCTGATGTTGGTCGGCTTCGTGAACAACGAAGTGGGAAAGATCGTCAAAATGGTCGATCAAGTTTCCACAGCGCCACGGGCATCAGGCCGTGACGAATCAGGTGGGTGATACGGATTTTATGTTGTTCGGAATGACGGTGTTGGATGCGCCAGAATTAAAGGGCGTCCGTATAAATATACCACGAAGGCGCGAAGACGCGAACCATACCAAAAACCAGAATCATCGGATTTTCTTCACGTTTTTTCTTCGCGCCTTCGCGACTTCGCGGTTGTATTTTGTGTTATTTTACAAGCTCTAAGTACCTGCTCGGTCGGCCGTAGTCGACGCGATTCAGGTCGCCATTTTTTCCATCGCCGGCCGACGGCTGGGGAGGGGCATCGGCTCGGGGGCGCTATCGATCGCATTGAGGCGGAAAGCGATATTGTCCTGTGCCAACTCAGCGGCGGTGCGTGGGCCTTGGGCTTCTTGCTTCAATTCGCGCTCGAACACTTCATCGATCTGCTGTTTGATCAGCCGCAATTCATCCTGTACCCGCTGGCGTTGGGCGAGAATGCCGCTCAGCTGATCGTTGATGCGTTGCAGCGTCACCAATTTGCCATGCGCGGACTGGAACAGCTTGATCGCAGGCGTATTCGTCTCTTCGTGCGGCAACATGGACATGGCTGATCCTCTCAATTCACAAGCAACTGATCCTCTGCATTATCGTTCAAAATGAGCAAAGTCAAAACCTTTCTTACCCCGGAACATTGCCGGGCACGTCCCAATATACGCTTGAACGCGAAACTCGTTGGAATGTGCGGGTTATGGCGATTTTGGGGAGGGAGTTTCGTGCGATTCTTTCCAAAACAAGCTTGCGGCTTCGCGGGCGAGGAATCGAGCCTCTTCGCAAAGCGGCGAACTGACAATTGGTTGGAATCACTCCACATTCACAGGAGCACCGGATTTCAAGTTGAAACCCGACCTCAATTCCGGCGAAACGCCGTTGGGATAGGTTTCTTTCAGGTACGAATTGATCTTGTCGATCCGCGCATCCGGATCAGGGTGCGTAGCGAAGATGCTGGGCGCTCGTCCGCCAGAGCCTGCTGACTCTTTGAGGATTTGCATGACGCGGCGCATTTCGGTCGGGTCGTAACCGGCCTGGGCCATGTATTTCAGGCCGAGATGGTCCGCCTCGAACTCGTCGCCGCGGGAATACTTGAGTTGCACTATCTGGTTCGCCATCGCCGCCGCCATGGCTGCGATTTGTCCGCGGCCGCGGTCGTCGGATGCGCCAACGCCGACGGCCGTCACCAGCATCTGCCCGAGTTGACCGGTGGCCATGTGCTCGGCACCGTGCCGCCCGATGACGTGCCCGATTTCATGCCCCAGCACGCCGGCCAGTTGGGCTTCGTTCTCCAGGCGATCGAACAGCGCCGCCGTGATAAACACCTGTCCGCCGGGCAGGCTGAACGCATTCACCGTTCGGCTGTCGCTCAGGAGGTTGAAGTGGAAGTTATCGACGTAAGGACTTTTTCTGGTGTCCGAGCGTGAGACGAGTTCAAGTCCGATCCGCCGGACGATTTGTGTCCTCGGGTCGCGCTCGTCGGTCACGCCGCCCATTTCCTGAACCATCTGCGGCGCCGCCTGCAGGCCGAGCGCGCGTTCTTCTTCGACGCTCATTGCAATGTGCTGCTTCTCGCCGGTGACGGGGTTTACTTCGGTCCGGTTCATGTAGGAGAAAATCCCGATGCCCGCGATGATCAACCCGATGATGAAGCGGATGTTGATGCCGCTCCCGCCGCGCTGTTGATAGGCGTTTCCGCCGGTGTTGAAGATGGACATGACGCTCCTTCGCTTGGAAGAATTTTTTTAGCCGCAGATGAACGCAGATAAACGCGGATCAGAAAGAAAAGAGAAAAGTGGGTGAAGGTCTGATCGGATTGATTTCTCTTTTTGATCTGCATTTATCTGCGTTCATCTGCGGCTCAAATCCGCTTTGCCAACTGATGTGCCGTCTTCGCCAGCCGTTGATGAGCGAATTCGCACGCGTTATCCACGGCAATAGTAGCCCGGTAGGCGTGGATTTTCTGAACGGGATCGATCTGCATATCCGCCGCCGCCAGGAACGGGGCGTGAAGGCGCTCCCAGAGGTTCATCGTGTAGGCGTAAGTTTCGGGACTGCCGACGCGTGCGCCGGCGGGCAGTTCGCGGTCGGTCAGGATAATCGAGTGCGCCGGGAGCAGGCCGATCAGGCGGTCGATGCTGCGTGGCGTGGCGTCGGGCAATTTAACGTCGGCCGTCGGGACGATCGCGATCACGTGGCCCGCGCCAATGGGGTAAACGGCGGCCAGAAAAGTTTCAAGGTAAAGCTTCTTGTTCTGCACCAGCCTGCGCAGCGCGACGGCCGGCTGGACCGAGGCCCATCCCGCGACCAGCACTTGGCCGGTCGGGATTAGCCGGGCGATGAGATTCGGGTCGGGCTGATCGCCGCGACTGGTGGCGACAAAATCCAACTGCACCGTGCCTTCGCCACACTTTTGCCGTACCTGCCGACGGGCTTCCTGCAGGGGCATGTACAGCCGGGAAAGTAAATCCCAATCCCGATTGGCCAACGCCGCCTTCTCCGCTTCTTCCAGCGTGGCGATGGCGCTCAGGTAGTCCATCCGCATCAACTGCTCGGATCCGGTCTCGCAAATCTGCTGGACGTCGACCATAGCGCGTATTGTCGATGGTTGAGGGTGAATTGTCGATTGTTTGTGCGACGCAATCGACAATCGCCGGCCGGCCATCGACAATACCGTCATGCCCCATCGGCAGGTGCATCTGGACGTCGCCAAACCGCTCGGGCCGCTCACTTGGCCGATGGGGTTGACGTTTCTTCGCCTGCTGCTGCTCCCGGTGTTTCTCTGGCTGCTGCTGGCGGAAGTGCCGTACACCGCCGACGGTCGGCACACCTATCGCCACGCCGCCATCGCGATCTTTGGGATCATGGCGATCACCGACAAACTCGACGGCTACCTCGCCCGCAAACTCGGGCAAGCCAGCAAGTTGGGCGCGCTCCTCGACCCCGTGGCCGACAAGCTGCTGGTCGCCTCCTGCTTGGTGCTGCTGAGTTTTGAAAGCATCACCGGCCAAGGAGTTGCGATTCCAATTCCTGTTGTGATAACGGTTTATGCCAAAGATGTGGCCCTTGCCATCGGGGCGCTGGCGCTGTTGATGACCACCGGACGGGTCAGTATCGTCCCAAGGTTGGCCGGGAAGCTCAGCATGGTGATACAATCAGCGCTGGTGCTGGCGACTTTGCTGGCGGCGGACTTACGCTCCGCCGGCGAGGGTTTCGTCACACCGCTCCTGACCAGCCTGCAGTGGGCGACGGTCGGCATCGCTATTGTGGCGAGCGCCGATTATTTCGTTCAAGGCTGGAGGCAGTTTAAGAATCGTGGGTTGTAAGTCGTGGGTCGTGTGTAGTGAGTTGTAAGTTGGAAGAACAACCTACAACCCACAACAAACAACCCACAAATCAGAGTCCAAATAGAAAGCCCTATGTCGTTCGCCACCATCCCTGAAGTATTGGAAGACCTCAAAGCCGGCAAGCCGATCGTTCTCGTCGACGATGAAGACCGCGAGAATGAAGGCGACATCGTCTACGCTGCCGATTTTTGCGACGCGGTGGCCGTCAACTTCATGGTGAAGCACGCCCGCGGCGTGGTGTGCTTGGCGCTGACCGAAGAGCGCTGCGACAAACTGCGCCTGCACCCGCAGACGAACTTCAACTCCGCCGCGCTCGCCACCGCGTTCACGGTGACGGTCGACGCGCACAAGCGGTTCGGCGTGAGCACCGGCGTGAGCGCCAAAGACCGCGCCAAGACCATCGAAGTCGCCATCGCCGAGGACGCGCAGCCGCACGATCTCAACCGCCCCGGCCATATCAACCCGCTCCGCGCCCGCGACGGCGGGGTGCTCGTTCGGTCCGGCCAAACCGAAGGCAGCGTCGACCTCTGCCGCTTGGCTGGGCTCAAGCCCGCGGGCGTGATCTGCGAAATCATGGCCGACGACGGCGAAATGATGCGCCGCCCGGAGCTGGAAATCTTTTGCAAACAGCACCAGCTCAAGATGTGTACGATCGCCGACCTGATCAGCTACCGACTGAAGCGCGAGCAGTTCGTCAAGCGGATCGAGAGCATCACGCTCCCCACGCGCTGGGGTGAGTTCCGCCTGCACGCCTACCAGAGCGCGATCGACCCGCAGCCGCACCTGGCTCTGTGCAAGGGCGGCATCGGCGAGCGCGACGAAGCCGGGAAAGCCAAAATCCACTCGGCCCCGACCCTCGTCCGCGTGCACAGCGAATGCCTCACCGGCGACATCTTCGGGTCCGGCAAATGCGACTGCGGCGACCAGCTTTCCACCGCCATGCAAATAATCGAATCCGCCGGCAGCGGCGTGCTGCTCTACCTGAGACAGGAAGGCCGCGGCATCGGCCTGGCGAACAAACTCCACGCCTACGCCCTGCAGGAAAAAGGCCTGGACACCGTCGAAGCCAACCAACGATTAGGATTGCCCATCGACAAACGCGACTACGGCATCGGCAGCCAAATCCTCCGCGACCTGGGCCTGCAAAATATTCGCATCATGACCAACAACCCGAAGAAGATTTACGGGATCGAAGGGTACGGTTTGAAGGTGGTGGAGGAAGTGCCGCTGCGCATCGAACCGGGAACGCACAACAAGCGATACCTGCAGACGAAGAAGGACAAGATGGGGCACAAGCTCTGATCTTCAAAACCCTACCGGTAAATAAGTTAGGCGGTGATCCGGTTCGCTGCCGATTCGAGCGAATCTGCTGCCACCCTGCCAAGGCCGGTTCAACCGCGTTTGCGAAAATAGGATGCAACTCATCAATCCCCGCCGCTTCCCCCGGATGCAGCGATCGGATAGTGTCGGTGACATTCGTAAGGAACCCACCGGCCGATGCTGGTGGGGGCGGTGGCGCTTAAATCTCGAAAAACGCTCATGTCCGATTCAAATCACGATTCGTCCAAGCCGCAGGCGTTGTCGTTGCTCGCGAGCGAGCGGCCGCGCAATCTGGGGTGGTTCGGGGCGGCGGGGTTGTTGTTTGGCGATTGGGGCACGAGCCGTCTTTACGTGCTCGGGCTGGCGTTTCTGGTTGCGGGGAGGAGCAGCTTTTTTCTCATCGCCGCGATGAGCATGCTCATCCTGTTCGTCGCCTGGGCGTACACGCAGATCTGCCGGATTTATCCCGACGGCGGCGGCGTTTACACGGCGGCGAGGCATCGGCATCCGCTGCTGGGCGTGGTCGGGGCGCTACTGCTGTTTTCGGATTACACCATCACCGCCTCGCTCAGCGCGGTGGAAGCGTTCCACTATTTCGGGCTCGGCGAGCGTCACGAGGTGATGGTGGCCGAGGCCGATCCCGGCGACGACGTGCGGCTACATTCGGACAAGACTGAGGAAAAAAAGGAATCTCACTCGCTGTGGCACTGGAACAGCCCCGGCCTGTGGGCGATCGCCGCGATCTTTCTGATCGGAGCGCTCAACCTTCTTGGTCCAAAACACACGGCCGGCCCGGCGATTATGGCGGCGGTGGGGATGATCGCGATCACGCTGCTGGTGACCGCCTTTGCGCTACCGAGGCTGCCGTGGTCGCAGATTCATTTGAAGATCGGCACGCTCCATCAGCCGCCGCTGCAGATGTGGGAGGCGTTTGTCGCCGTCGTTTTGGCGCTCTCGGGCGTGGAGGCGATCGCCAATCTCACCGGCGTGATGAAGCGCCCGGTGTACGGCACGGCCAGCAAATCGATCTGGATGGTGGCGGCGGAAGTGGCGGTCTTCAACCTGCTGCTGGCGCTGATCATGGTCTGCACGACCGGCCTCGGCCGCGAGGGGCATAAGGAAGACATGCTGGCGTATCTCGCTCACGCGTACATTGGCGTGTGGGGCGAATGGCCGGTGCGAATCGTCGGCGGGGTGCTGCTGCTCAGCGCCACCAACACCGCCATCGGGGCGCTGATGAGCACCGTGTACGTCATGAGCCGCGATAACGAACTGCCCGGCGTGCTGCAGAAGCTCAACAGCTTCGGCTCGCCGTGGCTCGGCTGCGTGATCGCGACGCTCGTGCCGGCCGGTGTGTTGCTGTTCTATCATGACCTGGAAAAACTCGCGCATCTGTACGCGATCGGCATTGTGGGCGCGGTGTCGATCAACTGCTTACTCACCGCGTTTCACCCGCGCCTGCGGCGGTGGTACCGCAAATGGCCGATGGTGTTGATCGGCATTCTGCTGGTGGCGGTGTGGGTTACGCTCGCGGTGACGAAACCTCACGCGCTGATCTTTGTTTCGATCGTGATGATCGTCGGGTTGATCTGTCGCCAGGCGACGCAGTATTACGCGAAGAAGCGGCCGAAGCCGTCGCTGCTGCGGCAGGCGATTGTCGAGCAGCTTCCGCCGGAAGCGCTGCTCAAGGCCAAGTTGCTGCTCTCGACGGCCGGTTCGGCGCGGCTGGCAGTGCCGGCGCTGGAGTACGCCAAGTCGCTCGACGCGGCGCTGGTGGTGTGCTACGTCCGCGAAGTCGCGCTGTCGTACAAGGTGGAGGCTGAGACCCGGCTGACGCTCGATAACGATCCGGCGGCGCAGGCGCTGTTTACGGATTTCCTGGACCTCGGGCACAAGTACGGCGTGCCGATCATCCCGATGTACGACACCGGCCCGAACGCCCCGGAACTGATCGCCGAGACCGCCGCCATCAACGGGGTGGAGAAGCTGCTGATCGGCTCCAGCCGTCGCGGCGCGTTGCACACGTTCATCAAGGGAAGCTTCCAGCGGAAGTTGGAAGCCCTGCTCCCGCCGGACATTTCCGTACATGTTTTGGAAGAAGAAGCGGTCGTCCCGACGTCGGAAGTGACAAGCACCCGAGCGTAGTGAGGGCGAGGGAATCACGATTTTTGTGTGTCGTAAGTGCAATTCCTGTATTGTCTTAGTGCATTTTTATGACCGGGTAGGTGTTCCGCTTATTGACACGCCAGCCTGCGCGCGTCACGCTATTGCCCGTATTGAGCCGCCGAGGTCGTGTCCGATGACGCGACGCGGGGAACCCAAGGGTGATCAGAAGGAAGTCACTGATCACCGGGGGCTAAGGGACTCACAAAAGTCCCGGGACACTTTCAAGTCCCAGCCCGTCAGCTAACCCCGTAGGCCTGTGAAAGGGCGCAACGCAAGCTCCACAATAGCGGGAACGAATGTTCCCGTCGGACGAAAGCAACCGCCTTTCGTCGATCGGGTTTGAACAACCCGATCACCTTCCGAGCAAAGCGCTGTGCGAATGTGAACGACACCCGTTTTTCGACGATTCCTCGAATCGTCGTGGGTGCTATTCGTTCACCGTTTTTTCTGACGTGCGTTTCTAACGCTCGCCGGATCGAACGCGCAATTGAAGGCATTTTTATGCATTCCGCTCCGTCTGGTGGTAAGGCCAAGCCCGAAGCTTTGTCCCTGCTCGCGGCTGAACGTCCGCGCAACGTGACATGGCTCCAATCCGCCGGCCTGTTGTTCGGCGACTGGGGGACGAGCCGTCTTTATGTACTCGGCCTGGCGTTTTTGTTCGCCGGTCGAACCAGCTTCTACCTCATTCTGCTAATGAGCCTGCTGATCGTCGCGGTCGGCTGGGCGTACACGCAGATCTGCCGCATCTACCCCGACGGCGGCGGTGTATACACGGCCGCCAAGGCTAAGAGCAAGACGCTCGCAGTCGTTGGCGCGCTATTGCTGTTCGCCGATTACACCGTCACCGCCAGCCTGAGCGCGCTCGATGCGTTCCACTATTTCGGCCTGCACCGGACGGCCATAGTGACCGAAACCAAAACCGACGGCGGCGATCAACTCGATACTGAAACCGAGCACCACGTCACACTCGAAGCCCTGCCGGATTCGCTGACTTCGGACACTACGTTCAGCCACCTGATGAAGTACGACGCGGAGAAGCGCACGCTTACTTTCCACGGTAAGCAGATGTGGATTTTTGACCGCCCGATGACCGGTTCGGAGCAAGATCAACTTTCGTTGCTGTCGGAGGACGCGACGTATCGATCCGCGGTAAAAGAGTTGTACGACCAAACCCAGCCCCAGCCGGGCGAATCGCTGTTGGCGTGGGATTCGCCGGGCCTTTGGGCGATCGTCGCCATCTTTCTCATCGGCTCATTCAACCTGATGGGCCCGAAGCACACCGGCGGGTTTGCCATTTTCGCGGCCGTCGGGATGATCGTCATCACGCTGCTCATTACCGTGTTCGCGCTGCCGCAGATCGATTGGCATCACATTCAGTTCGGCAAGCTGTTTAACGACACCGGATTCGTCCATCGCCCGCGCGAGATGTGGACGGCGTTCGTGTCGATCGTGCTGGCGCTCTCGGGCGTCGAGGCGATCGCCAACCTCACCGGCGTGATGAAAAAGCCCGTCGCCCATACGGCCCGCAAAGCCATCTGGGTGGTGACGGCGGAAGTCGCGATCTTCAACGTCATACTCGCCGTGGTGATGCTTGCCATCGTCCCGCTCGACCGATCGGCCCACACCAGCGACATGCTGGCGTTTCTGGCCGGGCATTACGTCGCCGGCGTCGGTGAGTGGCTGGTCCGTATCGTCGGCGGGTTGCTTTTGCTGTCGGCCACCAACACGGCGCTGACGGACATGATCTCCGTCCAGTACCTGATGGCCCGCGACGGCGAACTGCCGGTCTTCATGCAGAGGCTCAACCGTTTCGGCGTCCCGTGGGTGCCGGCCGTCGTCGCTGCAAGTGTGCCGATCCTGGTGCTGCTGGTCAGCCATGATCTGGAAGCGCTGGCCGCGCTCTACGCGATCGGCGTGATCGGCGCGGTGGCGATCAACGTTACGCTCTGCGCGACGCACCCGCGTCTTCGCCGGATGCACCGGAAAATCCCGATGCTGATGCTGGGCATTGTGCTGCTGGCGATCTGGGTATCGCTGGCGTTCACCAAGCTGCACGCGCTGCTGTTCGTGATCACGGTGATGGCAGTGGGCCTGACCGCCCGAGCGCTCACCAAGTGGCTGGCCGAGCGGAAGGGCCCGCGCGTCAGTCTGCTGCGTCAGGCGATCGCCGAGCAGTTGACGACCGAAGCGATGATCAAGCCGAAGATTCTGCTCGGCACTTACGGCTCGGACGCACTGGCGCCGGCGGCGCTGGCCGAGGCGAAGAAGAGCGGCTCGACGCTGGTCGTCTGCTTCATCCGCCAGGTGAATCTGTCTTACAAGTTTGACGAGAAGAAATTGACGATCGACACGGACCTGGCGGCGCTCAAAACGTTCAGCAAGATTCTCGACCACGCTCACGAGATGGGCGTGCCGGTCCTGCCGATCTACGACACCGGCCCGGACGCTGCGGAGTTGATGGCCGAGAACGCCGCCATCTACGGCTGCGATCGCGTGCTGATCGGCTCCAGCCGGCAGGGCATTCTGTATCACCTGATCAAGGGACATTTCCAGCGCCGACTTGAATCGATCCTCCCGCGGGAGATTCCGGTTCAGGTGGTCGCCCCAACGCCGGTGGTGGCGAACGAATCGCCAGCCGAGCCGGCGGTGGCGGCGCACTAGGTGTGAGCGTTTGATCAATCCAACTGGAGGGCGGGTGTCCTCACCCGTCGTGGATTGGAGACAAACGCGGCGGCTGGGGACAGCCGCCCTCCAGTCGGCGTCGACAGTTTTCAGAGTGTGCGAAGTGCCCTGGAAAAGAAGCAGAAGCGCAGAATCAATGCCCAGTAACAGTGCTCACCGTCATCCAAAGCAAGCTGACAACCAGCCCGATTAGCAGCAGCCCGTACATGCGTTGCATCTGCTTGTCGAACGCATCACTGCGGGCCGGATGGGCGGCTAATTCGCGGAGGAAATGCATTCGCTTCTGAATACTGCCGTGCAGCCATTCGTGCTTGGCGATGGGGATGTTGTTTACCACTGCTACGCGGTGCAGCGCCGAAGAGAACATCGCCGCCCCGTGTCGGCCGACGGAAGGGTTCGGGAACGCCTGCGGCTCGTACTGCAGCATCATTTGCACCGGCGCCCCGGCGATCGCCGGCCGCATCGGGGCGACCAGGTCGGACGCATGGAAGATGAGTTCACTGGTATCGCCGTTCACCCGGCGGTGGTTCAACTCCATCAGCCGTGCGGCGTACACGTCGGCCTGCCGCTCGCACTGGCGACTGAGAAAGCCGAAGGTCCAGAACAACCCGCTGATACCGGCCAGTGCGAACAGTTCCTCTCCGTAGCGGAAATTGAGTGGCGTGAGTTTTTCAAGGCAGCCCAGACCGCACATGCACAGGATGAAAAAGATGACATACCAAACCATGTGGCGGTGTACGACGTGCCCCATCTCGTGCGCGAAAACCGCTTCGATCTGTTCGTCGGTCATCGTCTCCAGCAGCGCATCGCTCAGCAGCACATATCGCACCGGCGAAAACAGCCCCATGACGGCGGCGTTGCAGACGTTATTGTTGGTCTGCCAAAGCAGGATTTCGCGGTACTTCATCCCCGATCGCCGCGCCATCGACACCAGCCGTTGCCGCAGCGGCGAATCCGGCAGCGGAATCGTGTTCAGCACGCGGCGGAGGATTGAAGGCGCCAGCACGAAGATGATCGCCGACGCTGACACGCTGATGACTGCTTCGGAAACTTCGGTCGTCGCGTAACCGCTCAACGTCCACCCTCTGGAGATGAGGTCGCGCATCGCCACGATCAAAATCAGCGGCAGGCAGATGAACAGCACCTGCATGCGGAAGTTCGATCGGAAATAATCCCAAAATCGCGGCGGGGCGATCAGCGGCAAATCAGCTTCGAGTTGGTTGAGCAGATTTTGTTCCCGCGGCGCCCGGTCGGCTGGGAACTGCGCCCACCACAGCCCCATCCAGGTGACAATGCCGGGCATGATCCCCAGCAATACCGTCGGCGAGTGCAATCCCATCCAACTGATCGGTTCGCCCTGCTGTACCGGCGGGAAGATCATCTGCATCACGTCGCCCCAGCCGAGCAGGTAAATCCCGAACCCGAACCACACCGGCACGAGCCAGCGGGCGAAGTGGATCATCCGGTTGAAACGCCCGACGCTGCGGTGGAGGTTGTCGGTCTCCACTTGGCGGGCGAGGAACCGCGACCAGAGGCCGAGGGTCACCACAAGAATCACGTAAAAGCCGAAGAACAGCCCGACCCGCAGCGCTAAATGCGCCGTTGACGGGGATGCCTCTGGACGCCAGAGCATCCAGAGCATGAAGATCATCATCAAAAGAATGCGAGACACGTCGAATGAATCCTATTCCGCGTTCAGCCGGGTGGTTAGTCGCGTAACAGTACACCGCGGTTGGAAACCCGTCGAGACAAACATGGAAATCAGAGAAATGTTTGTGATACCGATCGGTCCGGTTGCGGCTAGCCGCATTGAAATCGTGCGGCTTTCAACAAGCCTCAGGTGGGGTTGTTCACAAAAGCCGCGTTTTTGGCTCGGTAGCAAGTCTGATAACCACAATCTAAGCCTACTTTATCAAAATTACCCAAATTAACAAAAGTGTTTTGCCGCGACATCCGATGAAGAAAAAGTAAGGGGATCAGGGAACTACTGATACAGGAGCTAGCTATGACCACGTTGCACGAACAAGGCAAGAAGAACCCGATGAAGATTGGTCCCGAATCGGCCAAGTCCGGCTCTGAACGCCGACAGCACCGTCGTCATGATCTGGAACAGAGTGGGATCAGCGTGGAACGCTGGGACGGCCAGCGCAAGGCCGGCGAACCGATCGGCCAGTTGGTCGATCTCTCCGCCGGTGGCGTTCGCATCCGCACGCAGTCAGCCAACATTAAAGCCGACGGCCAGATCCGTGTGAAGCTTGCCCTCCCCGACTACGCGGGCATTTGCCCGTTCGTCGACACCAGCAGCAACGATCCGAAGCCCAAGCGCGAATGGATCGGCTGGATGACCGTCGCCCGCGTGACCAAAATCACCGATCAGCAAGCCGACGTTTGCGGCAGGCTCGTCGACATGGACGAGATGGACCGCGGCATGCTCGGCCTTTACCTCAGCACCCAGCCGCTGGCGGCGTAAGCCCCGCCGGCTAACAAGCCACTACGCGACCCGCCGACGATCTTTTGGATCACGGCGGGTCTTTTATTGCGCGAGGGAAGGCGGCATTGTTCAACCCTGTAGTTTCCGGACATTCTGCAGCGGCCGTTCAAGGCCGACGGATCCGCAATTTTCGATCGGTAATGACCACAAAACAGTGCTGCCACGATTCGATTTTACTCATCTGCAACACCTGTAGAATACGCGCTGTCAGACGCCGACGACTCGGGCTATTAAGGCGAATCAGCACAATTCCAAAGTGTGTTCCCGGCTTGAATTTCCGCAAATCTGAGAAATCCAAATCCTGGGTAAACAGAATACGTCCCTCGGCTTGGGCTGCCCTAAAAATAGTGTCGTCGTTCTCCCCCGTAAGTCCTTCGGAACGCACGGTGTGAACATCGTGTTGAGCGGAAGTGAGTGACTCGACCAATTCCTCGGACAGATTCTCGTCGAGTTTGATCTTCATGCGACAGCAGGCGTTTCGGGAAGCGGAAGGTCTTCCTGAACTGCGGCGGCGGCAAACGCGATCGCGGCGTGTACTTGGCTTTCTGTGACAGTCGGAAAACTCTTGACGATCTGCTCGACCGAATCGCCATCGGCAAGTGAAGCCAAAACTGTTCTGAGCGTGACGCGCGTCCCCCTGAACACGGGCTGGCCGCCACAAATTGCAGGGTCGCTGTGGATGACATCGGGGAGCGTCACGCTTGGATTTTACCACGGAGATGACCAAGTTGCATCTTGAATTGACGTTATTTTCGCTTGATCCCCATCGCCTTGCAGTGGAACGCGATTGTCTCGCGGATGTGCATATCCCAATAATTCCAATCGTGACCGGCGACAAGGATTTGCTGTCGATCGGGCCGTTTCAATCCACATCGATTCTTACACCGAGAGCGTTCTACGACCGTCTAAAATAGCCGGCGGTACTCCTTTTATTGCCCGACTCGGACTTCACCAACTTCAGTCGTATCATCCATGTGCGTCGCCGTTCTGCGATTCACGATTGCATAAGATTTACTTCCGCCCGACCACGATCCCGACTTTTCGCCAATCCCGTTCGAAGTCTTCGATCGATTCGCGCGTGCGGCCGTTGAGCGGGTCGCCGATGATCAACTCGTTCCCCTCTACTTTCAGCACGGTCACATAGTGATCGACAACGAACTGGTAATTGATCAGTGCAATCACCGGTCGATCGCGCGGCAGATCGGCGGCGGATTGGAATGCTCGGTACTCGCAGATTAAACCTTCGTTCCCGTATCGCTCCTGCAACACGCCGGCCAGCACGTCGGGCTCGGTGCCAGTGCTGCGGCTGGTGTGGGCGAGCAGGGCGATGTCTTTTTCCTCCGCTGCGATACCTATCGCACGAAGCGCCGTGACTGCAGCGGCTGGGCCGCAGGTGTAGTCGGTGGATTGGCGACACACGCCCTTCGCGTCGATCTGCGTAACCAAGGACGACATCAGCGGCCGCTGAATCCAGGGCATCAGGAACGGCAGCACTGCCGCCTGCATGATAAACATCGCAACGAACGCGCCACATATCCACCGCATCCGGCGGCTAGGCAGCCGCGCGATCGGGGTCGTCATCAGCATCGCCGCGAGCGGGCCGACAAGTGCAAACTCCGTTCGTCCAGCGACCAACCACTTGAACGGCGGATGAAATCCAAGCACGTAAAACCGTCGGGGCAGTCCGATGATTAGAATCAGTAGAAGCGGAATGAAGAATCCAACGAGCCACGCTTTGGTCGTCCGCCGGGCGAACCAAAGCCCAGCGGCCGCACCTGCGAGTGCGAGCACAACTACGCCGAGTGTTTGAAGTATTTCAACGGGCATTGCCTCAATTACTTTTTGCGAATCCCCATCGCCTTGCAGTGGAACGTGATCGCCTCGCGGATGTGCAGATCCCAGTAATCCCAGTTGTGAGCGCCGGGGAATTCTGCGTATTCGTGCGGCACGCGGAGCTGGTCCAGCTTCGCGTGCATTTCGCGATTGTCGGCCAGCAGGAAGTCTTCTGTGCCGCAATCGAAAAAGAGTTTGGGGAGTTTGTTGCGCCGCTTGGCGGTTTTGGCCAGGCCGAGCAGGTCGTGCGGGCTGCCGGGGCGATACTTTCCGAAGACGCGGGCGAATTCGCCGGCATGAGCGCTCCCGCGTTTTTGTTGATCCGCCAGCACCGCGCCGCTGTGGCTGTTGGCGCTGACGTATCGGCCGGCGTAACCCAGCGCGATGCGCATCGCGCCGTAACCGCCCATCGAGAGCCCGCCGATGCATCGCGCTTTGCCGCTGGTTTTGGCGTGGAAGGTGGATTCGATGATCGCCGGCAATTCCTCGCCGAAGTGCTTGCCGTACGCGGGGCCGGCGTGTTGATCGGTGTAGAACCCGCGATGCCCGTCGGGCATCACCACGATCAGCGGCAGGCCTGCGACGTACGACTCGATCCGCGTTCGGCTGTGCCAGATCGTATGGTCGTCACTCAGCCCGTGCAGCAGGTAGAAGACGGGAAACGGGCCTTTCCCGCGGTCGGGCGTGATGACGTAAGCCGCCGACTGCTTGCCGATGACATCGCTGCGGAAGTGAAAGTCGATGAATGCCATAAGTGGGCGGATTGTAAGAGGCGGGCGGTCATATACAATCACCGCCTGCCAGGGAGAAGTAGTGGGTGCTGTTTTACAATCCGCCGTCGCGAAGGATCGCGCTGTTCCGATCGAGGTTTTGCCGGTCGCCGGGTCGTCGTCTCCCAAAGGCAAATCCCTTCGCAAAGCAATGGCGACGGTCACCGTTGCATGGCTGTTCGGCTCGGTCTGGTCGGTGGCGATCAGCGGCACGCCGCTCACGCTGTTCGCCCGCGGGCTTAACGCGACGAACTTCGAGTTCGGCCTGCTGGCGGCGATGCCGTTCCTGGCTTCGTTCCTATCACTTCCCGCGAGTCTGCTCAGCGAGCGCACCGGCCAACGCAAACACATCTTCCTGTGGAGCCTGTTTCCCAACCGCCTGCTGTGGATCGCGATCCCAATCGTTCCACTGGCGATCCTGCACTACCGCGGCGCCGCCGGCGGGAGAATGGCGATGGTTTCGTTCCTCGTCCTGCTCTTCGCGATGCACACCGGCCAAGCCATCGGCGCACCCGCGTGGACGAGTTGGATGGGCGACTTGGTCCCCGACCGCATCCGCGGCCGGTATTTTTGCCGGCGGCGGCAGTGGGGCATCGTCTCGATCATCCCGGCTGCCATCCTTGTCGGCTATGTGCTCGATCGGTACGCCAACGGGTCAGCGATGCAGTCGATGAGCGTGGTTGCGATGATCTTCATGATCGCCGCGGTCTTCGGCTGTGCCGACATCGGGATGTTCTTCGCTGTTCCGTCGATCCCCAAAGCACCGCAGCGGGGCACGACGCTGATTCGCTCGCTCAAAGAGCCACTGCACAACAAGCAGTTTATGTGGTTTGCGGTGTTCATCGGGCTGATGATGTTCGCCGTCGCGTCGCAGGGGCAGTTTGTAACGCTATACCTGACGCAGAAACTGGGGATCGCCAACCTGATGGCGCAATTCATGCTGCTCGTCGCGCCGCTGCTGGCGCAACTCGTGATGCTGCCCGTCTGGGGGCTGATGGCCGACCGCGTGGGGAAAAAGCCGATGCTGGCGATCGGTACGCTCAGTCTTGTGCCCATCGGGCTGGGGTGGATTTTCGTCAGCAAGGATGCGGTCTGGCTCGGTTTCGCGCTGTCAATGCTCGGGGCTGCAATGTGGGCGGCGCTGGAGATTGCGAATTTCAATCTCGTGCTCGAGATGAGTTCCGACGACGACGGCCGCACCGGCGGGACCAGCTACGTCGCGATCAACAGCGTCATCATCAACCTCTCCGGCTGCGCGGGTGGATTGGTGTTCGGGCTGATCGCCCAATGGCTGAAGGACTGGACCTGGCAGCCGATCGCGTCGATCCGCCCGGCGACGTTTTACGACGTGCTGTTCGTCAGCAGCGCCCTGCTGCGCCTGCTGGCCGCCGTCGCGCTCTTGCCGCTGATCGTCGAACCGACGGCCAAACCCACGCGCGAAGCGCTGCGGTTTATGACCGCTAACATCTATAACAACTTGTTCAATGCCATGATGCAGCCGGTGCGCATGCTGCGCGTCGGGAAGAAGGAATCGTATCCAGAAGCGGATGAGATTCGTGCGCTGAAAAAGCGATAGTAGGTCAGTCAGAAAACTCAACCGTACCACGGGCCTCCGGCCCGTGCCGATCGAGTCAGTCCTTCGGAAAATTTGACCTCGCAGACATTCCTGCGTCGCCCGCACGGGCCGGCGTCCCGTGGTACGGTCGAGTTTCCGTCTAATGCAATCCCCAGCATTTGAAACCGGCCCATCACCGAAAAAATATTGAGTTGTCACTCGAGCTGCCACAAAAACGCACGATCGGGAACCACCCCTGACACGCGATCGTGCGGCACGAAAAATGCGTTAATTGAATTAAGAATTAAACAGGCAGGGAATCATCAAGGGCCATTGAAAACCCCCGGGCAAGCGTGTCGCCTAGCCGACCGTCGGCCAGGCGACACCGCCCGTGGGAACCAACCGCGCTCCATGATTTAGAGTGACTCTCGAGGCCACTCATCATCGTCACCTTGACGACGACAAACACCTCTAGGCAACGCCCGTGCCAGAACCCAACGCGCGGGGATTATTTTCGGGGCAGCCGAATTTGCGGCCAATTTCACGCCCTTTGCAAGCCGGGCGTTTGTGGCCCCATCGGCGTGCCCATTTTTGATGCACACTTGTTCACCAAACGACGATCGGACGCATAAGAATCGAGCAGGTGTCGAAGGCGAGACATCAAATTACCCCAGACCCGTTGGCGTCTTTCGGCATTCATTCCACATGACAAGCGCATTCAGCCTGGAATGGGTGTTTTTATCCAATGGATGGTAGTGGGTTAGTTTTGAAAAACTCGACCGTACCACGGTCCTCCGGCCCGTGCCGGTGGCGCGCGAACCTGAGAAAATGAAAGTCCTTGCCTATTCCGAATCGCCCGCACGGGCCGGAGGCCCGTGGTACGGTCGAGTGCTCCGAGCAATGCGTTGCATCACATTTCAGACTGACCCGCTTCCTGATGGATTGAGAGCTCGTCTCAAAAGCCGTTAAGGCTGAAGTCGCTTCCGGTTTCCCAGAAGGCCGCTCAGCGTTCGCAGCATTAAGGTTCTTAAAGGTCGCAACTTAGGAAATGTCGGCAGGGCGATATCTCGGCCCCAGCCTAAGATCGGGAGCGACGATTGGAAAAACGGGGCGATCGCAAACGTCACCGCGCCGTACTCCCGCAATACCCGCCGACGGCGTTGTTCGTAGCAAGCCAAAGCCGTATCGAGCGAAGCCGTTCCGGCTATCGAAATGCACAGTTCGCGGGCATCGCTGAGCGCGAGATTCACGCCTTGACCCAGATGTGGACTCATCGCGTGGGCGGCGTCGCCGATGAAGACGACTCGCCCCGTTCGCCAGCGGCTCATCCAAGTGTGCTGGTAGCGCACGAACTTCACCTGATCGAAGTGACGCACGTCGTCGAACATCGGCTTGGCTTCGGGTTGCAGGCTCAGCACTTCGTCGCGCCATGCGTCCGATCCGCGCGACCAAAGCGCGTCGCGATCGCGCTGGTGCAACCCCCAGAAGAGGCTGCACCGCCCGCCGCCCATCGGGAGCAGGCCGCAGATTTGGCGCGTGCCTCGCGTCACTTGTCGGAGTTGCCCGCGCACGCCGTCGTTTCGGCCGACGACCCAGATCGCGCCATGGCCGTACGGCATCGACCATTGACGGATGTTCGCCGACTGCCGCAGACGCGACCGCGCCCCGTCGGCGGCGATCATCAGATCGAACGCCCCGAGCGACCGCTCGCCGTCATCCAGCGGCGTGACTTGATCGGCGTCCTGCCGGAACGAGACGACCGGCTGCATCAGCCGCAACGTCACACTGGCCGACAGCATCGCACGGTGCAGCACGGTGAACAAATCGCCGCGATGCAACCCGTAGCTGACGCAGCCGGCGTACAGATCGGCGTACCTCAGCCGGACCAACTCGTTTCCGCGGTGGGTGGTGGCGTGAATCTCCTCGATCCGCTCGGCGCCGGCGACGACTTCGTTGAGCAACCCCATCTCCCGCAACACCGCCTGCCCTGACGGCTGCAGCAGAATCCCCGCCCCGGCTGGCCCGACACGCTCCGACTGCTCGAACAGCGTCACGCGGTGCCCCTGCCGAGCCAGCAGCGTCGCCACCGTAGCGCCAGCAACGCCGCAACCAACGACGGCGATGTTGTGTCCCCTTGGCATGTGATGAAGTTGTCGCCGGGAGAGTGAAGCGCGTCCAGTTTCGCGCGTGCTGAAACTTGCGGGCGATTGCCGGTATGATCGGGCGGATGAAGCGGGTCGCCCACTACGTGTTGCTGCTCCTCTCGCTTCTGTGCAGTATGACGATCGCTTACCTTTGGATTCGCAACGATCAGTACTCCGACCACGCGGATTACTATTCAAGCATCGCCATGTCGCAACGCACCAAGTATGTATCTATCCATTCAGCTAACGGCAGCGTTGAACTGCGTTGCGGAGTCGCGACGTTCACACCGGAGTGGCAAGGATGGTCCGTCCATTCGTGGACAAGTATGGAAGACGGACCGGGGCGGCAGACTGCTACAGACTACTTGCAGCGATTCCGCAGGATCACGTTCGTCGGTTTCGGCTTCAAGCTTGATAAAGAAGATTACTTTGTTGCCTTGCCATATTGGTTTCTGATGTCGTTGGTACTTGCTCTGCCGATTTGGGAACTGGCAAGATGGCGAAAGATTCGCCGTCGCCGGGCGAAGGGTCTCTGCCTGCAATGCGGCTACGACCTCCGCGCCTCCTCCGGCCGCTGCCCGGAATGCGGGTTGCCGATCCCGCCGGGCGTAGCTGCTTGAACTCTCCCCCGTTTCCCGCCATGCTACTGCTTATGCGATTGGGATGGCTCAACACCACTTTTCGGGCGATCGTGATTCTGCTGCTGATCGCCGCGATCCTCGGCATCACCACCGCCACGCTGTTCCCGGCTGTCTACCGGTCAGAGTGGTTTCAAAACAAGTACGTGCATCCCGCGAAGTAGCCGCCGGGGCGATATACTGATCCATCCATGCTCGAATCGATCACCCAGCGTCGCTACCTGCTTCCGTTCAAAGCCGCCCGTCTGCCGCAGCAGTTTACGGATGTCCTCGTCATCGGCGGCGGGGTGGCAGGGCTTCGCGCGGCGATCGCGGCGGCGGACGCAGGCGTTGACGTGCTGCTGCTGACCAAGGACACCATCGACCAATCCAACACCTGGTACGCGCAGGGAGGCATCGCGGCGGTGCTGCAGCCGCTGGATTCTTACGAATCGCATGTGAACGACACGCTCAACGCCGGTGCGGGATTGTGCGACCGCCGGGCGGTTGACATCACCATCAAGGAAGGCCCGCAGCGCGTGCTTGAACTGCTCGCCTGGGGCGCGCGGTTCGATAAGAAGGAAGGCAACCCGCACGATCTGGCCTTCACCCGCGAGGGCGGTCACAGCTTCGCCCGCATCGTCCACGCGTACGGCGACGCCACCGGCAAGGAGCTGGCGCAAACACTCATCAACACCGTCCGCTCGCGCGAGAGCGTGCGC
Organism: Tepidisphaerales bacterium; assembly: GCA_038229715.1. GTDB lineage: Bacteria > Planctomycetota > Phycisphaerae > Tepidisphaerales > Tepidisphaeraceae > JANMES01. The sequence continues at coordinate 48,124 of JBBROD010000014.1, forward strand.
ATTAGCGAGAATAGTTTTGCGATCGACTTCATCACCGAAGACGACTCCGCTTCTCCCGGGGCCAATCGCTGTTTGGGCGTGATCGCGATGATCGACGGACAGGTCCGCATGATCTGGGCCAAGCGCACCATCCTCGCCAGCGGCGGGGCGGGGCAGCTATATCGCGAAAGCACCAATCCCCCGATCGCGACGGCTGACGGGCACGCGATGGCGTACCGCGCGGGCGCGACGCTGAAAGACATGGAGATGGTGCAGTTTCATCCGACAACGCTTTATCTGGCCGGTGCCAGCCGCGCGCTGATTACTGAGGCGGTTCGCGGCGAAGAGGCGTACTTGGTGGATCGCAACGGCTATCGCTTCATGAAGGATTACGACCCCGCCGGCGAGCTTGCGCCGCGCGATATCGTCAGCCGGGCGATCGTCTCGCAGATCCACAAGACGCACTTCACGCACGTCTTCCTCGACGTGCGTCACTTAGCCGGCGAAAAATTCACCGCCCGCTTTCCGCAACTCGCCAAGCTGCTGAAAGATTTCGATATCGACCCGGCTAAGGAGTTAATCCCCGTCCATCCCGCGATGCACTACATCATGGGCGGCGTCGACGCCGACGACTACGGCCAAACCAGCCTGCCCGGCCTGTACGCGATCGGCGAAGCCGCCTGCAGCGGCCTGCACGGCGCAAACCGGCTGGCGAGCAACTCGCTACTCGAAGGCCTCGCCTACGGCGCCCGCGCCGGCGCTCATGCGGCCGAGGCGTGCAGTGGGGAATTCAAATTCCCGATTCAACTCGAACACCGCGTCACGCCCAGCACAAAGACCGAGCTCGACATCGCCGACGTGCGCAACAGCCTGCGCAGCGTGATGTGGCGCAATGTCGGCATTGAGCGCGACGGCGCTCGCCTGGAAGAAACCCGCGAGATCATCAGCTTCTGGAGCCGGTACGTGATGGACAAGGTGTTCGATCCCAAAGTGCTCTCGCCGAAGGCGGTGGAAAACGGTTGGGAACTGCAGAACATGCTGACCGTCTGCACGCTGATCACGATCGCCGCGTACGCAAGAACCGAAAGCCGCGGCACGCATTACCGTCTCGATCACCCGCAGAAGGACGACCAGCACTGGCGGATGCACTTGCTGTGGAAACGTCCGATGGAAACGCCGATCCCGTCGCCGCTGCAATAGGTCATTTCAGCATCGCCGCAGGTCTAACGCAGTGAGTAATTTGATGTAGCGTGCAAACGCATAATTCGTCATCCTGAGGTACACCGAAGGATCTCGAATTGCGAGCGGCTTTCGACATTCGAGATCCTTCGGCGTACCTCAGGATGACGACAAACGATCGGTATCACGCGACGTCAAAAGGCGCGTTGCTCGAAAGGCGCGTTGTACTGGCTGTGGCGTTGAGATCAGTTGCCGGTCAAAAAATTCTACTGCAAAAATGAAGGAAGAGATCACTCGCATGTGGATTTTGGACTATTCCACGTTTCGATTGCTAGCGGAGTTTTAGCAAGATGACGACCTATCGCGCCCGGCGACGACGACCCAGCAGCAGCGTGGCCGAGAGGGCCAAGAAGCTGAGCGTGGTCGGCTCGGGGACGGCGTTGACAGCGGTGAGAGAGCTGACGATGTTGGAAGGGCGGTTGTTCGATCCGCCGCCGGACCCACCGCCACCACCACCGCCGTATTGGGGTTGGGAACCGGGGCCGGCTCCGCCGAGGGCGAACAGGTCGATCAGACCGACTCCGCCGCCGGCGCTGTTGGAGGAGAAGTACGACATCGGGCCGGTCGTAGCGCTGGTGACCATTGAAGCGCCGAGCGTGGGGTCCCAAGTGCCGGTGGTGTCGGCCATCGCGAAGGCGGTCGCGCCGCCGACGTGACCGTCAGCGCCTTTGAAGAATTCCTCGCCCCACGAGGAATCGTGTGGCTTGGCGATCAGCGCCAGCTGGCGAATGCTCGCCAGTTCGTCGGCGTCCAGGCCGTCGTGATTCGATCGCGCAAACAGCTCATCGAGCGAGGCGGCCGTCTCGTCTTCTTTGTCCGTAAGTTGGGTGATATCGCCAACGCCGCCTTTGAGCGCAAGAACATCGGGATAAGTGCGGCCCGGGCGCGGCGCGATTCGGTAAACCGTATCGCCCACTGCCAGTGCGGCCAGCAAGCAACCTGCGGTGATGGCAAGCGTTGATTTCACAAACCCTCAAGTCTTTGCAGATTTCCAATTGAAGAGGGTGCGAATTGCATACCTCTCCCATCCGTAATCAATCTACCCCGTCTAGCACGGGCGCGTCAACAGAAACTATTTAAAAGCGGAGCGCTTTAGTTCGCCCGATAACAAGATGGGTAAACTGTGTCGAACTCTTGCCTCATTTATCCCGCCGAATGAGCATAAGTCCCTGATTTCCAAATGTTTCGAGCTTCGTCCCAACTTCGGGATTTATTTTGAAATCCCACATTCCTCGATATGATGGCCGGCCCATGGCTGATTCCATTCGCGGGCAACGCATTCTCATCACCGGCGGGGCGGGCTTCATAGGCTCGCACCTGGCGGCTCAACTGGTCGCCGGCGGGGCGCTGGTGACCGTTTTAGACGACCTTTCCACCGGCAGAGAGAGCAACCTGGCGGCCCTGCGGGGCCAATCCGGGTTTCACCTCGTTCGCGATTCGGTCGAAAACCAAGCCACCGTCGGCACGCTGATGAGCCAGTGCGACGTGGTCTATCACCTCGCCAGCGCCGTAGGCGTGCAGTTGATTCTGGACGAGCCGGTCCGCACGATTCGCACCACCATCCACGGCACGGAAGTGGTTCTGGAAGCCGCGTTTAAGTTCAATCGGCCGGTGCTGATCACCAGCAGTTCTGAGGTCTACGGCAAAGGCGCCCGTGTCCCTTTTAATGAAGACGACGACGTGGTGATGGGCGCTACCCGTTTCAGCCGGTGGAGCTATGCGTACAGCAAGGGAATCGACGAGTTTTTAGGGCTCGCCTACCACAAGCAATCCGGCCTGCCGGTCACGATCGTGCGACTCTTCAACACCGTCGGCCCACGACAGGTGGGGATGTACGGCATGGTCCTGCCGCGGTTCGTGACGGCTGCGCTCGCCGACAAGCCGCTGCAAATCTACGGCGACGGCAAGCAAACCCGCTGCTTCTGCCATGTCGCCGATGTCACCGACGCCATGCGCAAGCTGATGGACACGCCCAAAAGCGTCGGCCAGGTCTTCAACCTCGGCAGCGACGAGGAAATCTCGATCGTCGACCTCGCCAAGCGCGTGATCGAACTAGCCGGGTCCAAGAGCGGCGTCGAGTACCTCTCCTACGAAAAAGCCTACGGCCAAGTCTTCGACGACCTGCCCCGACGCGTGCCGAAGCTCGACCGAATCCGCTCGGTGATTCCGTTCGAGCGGAAGTACAATCTCGAACAGATTATCCAGTCCGTAATCGCGGAGCAGCGGGCCACATAGATCGGTTAAGCCTTCCCTCCGCTCGGCCGAAGAATAGTCAGCAGGCTGTACAGGCACGTAAACCCGGCTGAACAATAAGCTATCGGACGTCGTACTAAACAACTCAGTGGATCCGGGGGCGAACGGACGACATCGGCATGTTGGCACAGATCGTTTCTCCAACCTTCAGCGTCGATCAGGTGCTCTCGCCGTACGTCTACGTTTTTTATGCTGCGTTCATCATTTCGTTCATCTTCACGCCATTGATGCGGCAGGTCGCGCTGTATTTCGGCGTGATCGATCAGCCGGATAAGAAACGCAAATTGCACAAAACGCCGATCGCCTATCTCGGCGGGGTGGCGGTGTTCCTTGGGTGGCTGGCGGGGATGGCGATCAGCCAGCAGTTGCAACTGCACCGGATCGAACCGGGCTGGCCGACGGATTACCTCGTCGTCAAGTTCAGCATCGTTCTGGGAGCGGGCGTGATCGTGATCCTCGGTTTGTGGGACGACATTTACGGCATCTCGCCGGGGCTCAAAATCGCGGGACAGATTCTGGCCACCGCGCTGCTCCTGTACGACAACGTCGGCACGACGTGTCTGGCGCCGATCATTCAGCCGATCAGCGAAAAGCTGTCGTTCTACTTCGGGTTGCCGCTGGTCTCACTCTCGGTCATTCAGTTCCTCAGCAGCATGCTCGTCGTCGGCGTGGTCGTTGGGTGTTGTAACGCTTCGAACCTGATGGACGGCATGGACGGCCTGTGCGGCGGGGTGACGGGCATCATCGCCGCCGGCTTTTTGTTCATCGCCGTCAATCTCGCGATGGTCGGCGGCGGGTTGCACACCAACGCTGACGCGCTCCGCATCGTGATCGCGCTGGCGCTGCTCGGCGCGGTGCTGGGGTTCGTCCCGTACAACTTCAACCCCGCCAGCATCTTCATGGGCGACACCGGCAGTATGTTCCTGGGCTACTGCTGCGGCACGATGATCATCCAGATGGCCGAGGAGCGCCCCAAGTGGTTCCTTGCTGCCATGGTGATGTTCGCGCTGCCGGTGCTGGATACGAGCCTTGCTTTCGCCCGCCGATGGGTCGGCAAACGGCCGTTATTTAGCGCCGACAGCCAGCACTTCCATCACCAGTTGCAGCAGCGCGGTTTCAGCGTGAAACAGACGGTGCTCATCGAGTACGGGCTGGCGTTTTTGTTCGCGCTGCTCGGTTCGAGCATGGTCTTCCTCCGAACCCGCTACGCCGGCGCGGTGTACATGGTGGTGTTCGGGTCGATCATCGTGGCGGCGTACAAGATGGGAATGGTCCACGAGCGGAAGCTGGCCCACGAACCCAAACGGCGCAAGAACGACGCGAGCGCATCGGCTACGTCTGGCTTGCCGTCGACGCCTCCCCATAATCTCGCCGAATAGTCATCGCGATTTCGGTTCCCAATCAGAATCGGCACGGCCCAACGGCGCGGGGATTGCGCAGGCTGCTTTGTGGTCGCTCCGGCGGCGGAGTATAGTGTTGCTCCTACCCGCAAATTGCAGTGACCAAGGAGCCAACATGTCAGATCGAACTCACAATCTCACCCGGCGTACTTTTGTAAAATGCCTCGCGGCGGGCGTGGCGGCGGCAACCGTGGGGCGCGGCGTGCCGCTGCTGGCTGCAGAGGCGGTCAAGTTTCGCCAGGTGTTGGTCCTGTCTGACATCCACATCGGATACCAAGCCGACGGAGTCGACGGCGCTGAGTGGTTCGATCGTGCTCTGAAAGAACTTAAAACCAACCAAGTGCCGATCGACTACGCAATGGCGCTAGGCGATCTCGCCCATACCGCCACCGAGGCGGCGTATAAAACGTACCTCGATATACGCAACAAGAGCCAGATCGCTAAATGGTTCGAAATCGCCGGCAACCACGAGTGGCACGGCAACGAAGTGAAGAACTACGAGGCGCTGGTGCGAAGCATCAAGCCGCACTCGTACTTGGACGGCAATATCGCGTGGTTTTTCGTCTCCGACGAAGATGCCGGCACGCCGGGCTTGATGAGTCAGGAAACCATCGACTGGCTCAGAAGCGGTCTGGAAAAACACAAGGACGACGTCAAGATCGTCTGCACGCACCAGCTCGTTCACGATACGGTGCGCGCGTCCACCAATAAAGAGCGCTGCATCCACCCCAAGGAAAAGATCGCAAAAATCCTGGCCGACTTCCCCGTCGATCTCTGGATGTGCGGCCACGAGCACCATCGCCCTTACTCGAAAGAAGAGATTCTCCGCAAAGCCGGCACGACGTTCCTGAATGTCGCTTCCATGAGCCATGCGTACAACACAAAGGAAAGCCAGTCGTATGTGCTTCGGTTTGAAGAGGGGGCCAAGCAGATCACCGCCCGCCGACGCGTACACGACGTGCAGGATTTTGCAAAAGAGTACGACCTGGTGATCCCGCTGAATCGCGAATTACGCCTGGGTGCCGTCGATGCAACGCGCTAACGGCCCGATCGGACTTTATCTCTTATAGAATCGCCTCCGGTTGCCGGCGAGGAAAAGGGGGGCGATAAAGGGGACGCGGTTCTATCATGGGCAACCGAAAAAGAATCACTTCCCCTTTATATTCCCGTATATTTCTCTCTCGAGGCAATTATGACGATCAAAATTTCATGCAGTTCCTTCCTGATTGTTTGCGGAACGTTCACTCTTTGGTTCAATGTGTTGTATGCAAACGCCGCCGCGCCGACGACTCAGCCGACGCGAAACCTATTCGGCGCGTTCAACTTGAACATGACCGAGCGCCCGCCCGCTAAGCAGGTGAATCTCCTGCACAAGAACGGCTACGAAGGCTTGATGTTCTGGTGGAACCCCGGCGCGGGCCTGAAGCAGATCGAGCAGTTTCAGGCCGCGGGGCCGGTGCAGGACGGGTCGGTCAAACTGCTGGCGGTTTTATCGCTGCACAACTTCACCAAGGCGATGGACCCTAACCTTCTCGACAGTTTGTTCGAGAAGATGGCCATCACACATACCTACTACTGGTTGATGTTGGACGGCCCGCGGAATCAGGACGAGCAGTTCGTCGCCGCGCTGCAGAAAATTTGCGAACAAGCCAAGGCCCGCGGGGTTGAGGTCGTGTTCTATCCGCACTTCGGTCAGTATTGCGATACCGTCGAAGAGTCGCTGCGGCTGATCAAACTGGCAGACCGCACCAATCTGTTTACGTCAGTGCACCTTTGCCACGAGTTGAAGAAGCAGAATCAGAACCGCCTTGGCGAGATAATTCAGCGTGCGGCCTCGATGTTAAAACTCGCTTCGGTAAATGGGGCGTTCAATGACGGCATAGGCAATAAGATCCCCGGCTGGTCGCGCGTGATCTGTCCGTTGGACGAGGGTGACTTCGACGCGAAGCTCTTCCTGCGACCACTCCGTAAGTACGGCTACACTGGACCGATCCTCCTGCATACCTTCGGCCTGGCCGCGAAACCAGAAGACCATTACCCGCGATCGATGGCGGCATGGAAATCATTGAACGAGACATTGGATATGGAAGATCCGAAAAAATAACCGGGTCAGAAAAATAACCGGGACGGGTCCAACTAATTAATTGGGACCTGACACGGTTAATTTCCCGACCCGGTTATTTTTCCTTAGTAACTGAATTCTAAAGCAGGCAATGGCTGTATGAGTAGGAAATTTGATTCCGTGGGCAATGCGACGGATATGAAATCTCCTCAATTATTGGCGTTGAATCTCCCTTGTTTTAAGCAACTCCACCATCGCTTGCCCCATCTCTTCACCCATTAACCAATACGACTCTCCGTTGTTGTTCCAGTGAATCCCCTGCTTGCTCCCACCGAACTCCTCGCGTGGCCGCCAGAAGTCCCGGGTTTCAGCGGTGGCCACGTTGCCTTTGAACTCCGGTCGCTGGGAAATCCCTACCTGTGCATCCCGGACCATGCGCCACCACTTCGTGGCCTTGTCCTTCTGTTCCTGCGTTGCGTTCCCCTGCACCAAGTCCGCGAAGTCCCGGCCGTAGCAGCCGGTAATAGCCACCACTGCCTGCATGTCGGGCGCTTCGAATTCTTTCCGCAAATCTTTGATGAGGTTCGTCAGATTCCTCCCGTATTCGGGAGCCAGCTTTTCGTTCGCATCGTGCTCGCCCTGATTCCAGAAGAAGCCTGCAATCTTGTATCCCTGCGCCTTATCGTATCCCGGGACGATCTCCGGCAGGCGGGCGACGGCATTGCGCAACGCTTCCACCACCAGCGGATACTTGTCGCCTAGTTGACCGCCCGAACTCGGAGGACGGAAATTAACGCCCAAACTATTAGCGCCAAAAGCCACCTTCACCAGCAGAACGGTTTCGTCATACTTGTCGCCCAAGACATAGCCGATGCCCAGTTCAGGACCAAATCCCTTGTTGCGAAAGCCGCCATAGCCTGGTTTGAGTCCGCTATGAACCGCATCCGTCCCGGTCCCCATGGTGATGAACACGTCCTCGCGGATTGTCCAACCGGACGGGGTCTTGTTCGGCCCACTATAAAGACTCTTGTACTTCTCCACATTTTCCGGGGCCTTGATAAACCGGACCAATGTTGCGTTCTGCGGTGCCGCCGGCTTGTTCACGTCGCCCAACTCGCCACGCCCACTCATGTTGGACTGACCGGAGAGCAGAAAGATCAGCACCGGCTTCTTGCCAGCAGGGCCTTTTTCGGCGGCTCGCAGATCGGACGGAAACACCAAAAGAGCAGCAATGAGCCCCAGACAAGGCAAAACCCGATGTAAAGCAGTCGTCAAAGCCAAGAATGGCCATCCTTTTGCGAAACATCTTTGTTGGCGCATTGGGTTTGTTTTGGTGAATTTGATCGTCATCAATTTCCTTATTCGATAGCTTATCAATTCGTCCCCAACGCCTGTATACGTCCCTGGATTTCAACCGCCTGTTTTGCCTCTTCTATTCTCCTGCGATCACAGCGCTCCGCGGCGTCCTTACCCATCGCCTTCATATGCGCACCGTCCAAGGCCTCCACCACCGGGTCTTTCGTCTCTGGCCAATCCCATTGATCGGTGCGGAAGCCCTGGAGCGGTAGCCACGGCTTGCCATTCACCTTGAGATTGCCCATTGGGCTGCGTGCCCAGGCGTAGCGCACGGCGACCGGGGCCTTGACCAGGGGACTCCACACGTGAATTTTCGTACCATCGTGACTCTTGCCGGCGATGTCCCAGATTCCGGAATCTTGCTTGTGCTGGAACGCAGCGTGGGCCATATAGAACTTACCGTCTTCGCCAGCAATGGAAAACCCCTCTGGAATGGTGGACAGGTCATCCGGTAAGACGGGCTTGTCGAAGGTAAGCATCATGACATCGCCTCTCGGTTCCGCCGAAACCAGCGATGCCGCATCCCAGCCCACTCGCATTCCGTACACTTTGCTGAGCGCCCATCGCGCCGCGCGGAGTCCATGCATCTGCTTCTTCAGTGGGTGCAGCCCCGGAATTTGCTGGTCATAACCTGAAATGAAGCACGTATGTTCGGGCTCCTTCACGTCGGCCAGCCCAAGCCGCTGCGCTTCGCGGATATAGGATGCGGCGTCGCGGTCCCAATTCTCAAAATTTTCGGGCGTCTGGGAAATTCCCCCGGCACAAAACTCGATGACGCCCACCGGCAGATTCGCGTCCCCGAAGTCTTCACGCCAACCTTCGACCATAAGTTTCATGAGGACCCGATAGCGCTTGGGCCGGCTGCTGGTCCCCATGGCGTTATTAAAACCTTGGTGAAAAATCACCCCCTTGATGTTGAGCCCTTTGAAGACACCAAACATGCCGTTGTAGCAAGCGGCCGCATCGTTGGGGCTGCGTCCGGGCACGTCCCAGGACCGCACGTCGTTGCGTGTGGGCTTGGGCGGAAGCTTGGCCTCGACCACGCCCTTGCCGCGCTGCGCTGCGACGGTCTTCTCCCATTTCTCGACGAGGGACTTCATCGTCGCATCCCAATCAAACTCGGCCCGGCGCTTGTCTACCGACTCAAGGTATGTGGCGGCCAACGGGTCATCTTTGAACTTGTGACGGGGTACCAGGCTCTCGATGCTTGCCCCGCCGCGCGCGTTATCGATGATGCCGATGGGAATCTGCAATGCCTGCTGTAGTCGGGAGGCAAAGGTGTAACCAATGGCGGAAAATCCGCCTGCGGTTTTCGGCGTGGCGACGGTCCAGACCTCGACATTGCCGGCCGGAATATCCGTTTCTACATTCTCGGATTCACTAGGCGCGATGCCAACCCGGCGCAGCAGGGGAAGGTTCGCGGTGGCCATTTCCATGTCGGCTTCCAGAACCTTGCTCAATTGGAGTGCCATGTTGCTCTGGCCGTTCATCACCCAGACGTCGCCGATGAGAATGTTGTCCAGCTCGCGCTTGTCGTCGCCACACACGACGGTCAACTTTTGCCCGACGGAGTTCGCCGGTTGAGCGGGGAACGTCGCCTCCCACCGGCCATTCTCACCAGTGGCCGCCGCTGCGGCGTTCGCCGCGCCAAACTGGACGGAAACTTTGCGGCCGGGTTCAGCCCAGCCCCAAACTATGATCGGCTTGTCACGCTGGAGGACCATGTTAGATCCGAAGATGTTGTGGACGCGCAGGGACGTGCTTTCGGCAGACCACGCGCTCGCCGGCATCGTCACTAATAACAACGCCAACGCGGTCGCTGTGATATATAACAAACGGCAACGTTGCTGTTCGTGGCCACATCGCCTGAATGTGGGTTTAGGGAGATGTCGGTTCATAATCACTTTTCTTTCTCTGAAATAATTAAGCGGGTCAAATAATTAAGCGGGTCAAAATAATTAAGCGGGTCAGGTCCAATTAATTAATTGGACCCGTCCCGGTTATCTCTTCGAGTACCGGTGTGCTCATCTGCGGGATAACTAATCATGAACCTGACCCGCAGATCAATTAATGTTCCACCGTTTGGCTCATTTAATCTCGCGGTTTTCCACCGCGAGATTAACGATCCATAATAGATTCTGCAATTCTGAATAGGTTGTTAAATCCCCAGCAATCCCCGTATCTGCGGAATGCCGATCGCTGCAGCCGCGGGATAGCCAATCGTGAGACAGACCGGCAGGGCAAAATTCCTGTGGGATCGCAAAAAAACGACGATTGCTTCGCTGGCGGTGCGCCGCAAGTGAAGCAGCGCCGGTAAGGGTGGGAGACGTTGGTGGATTCTCCGCTGGGGACGGTTCGGGCGGCTCTTTGACAATCGAAGCACGGCGTCGATCGGCCGGGCGACCACACGCGACCGTGCAGCAACCACTAGCAACCGTTTGGAACCGTTTACAACCGTTGGGAACCGTTAGCGACCGCAGGACGAACGCGATAAATGCATGGCCGGCCGAGGGATAGGGAAAAGAACTCCGTCGATAGGAGTGAATCGAGCGGATTTTTGCAAAGGAATCCCGACACAGTTAGTTGCTGGGGCGCGTCACGCACTTGGGCGGCGTAGCAAAAAAGTTTCCTACTGCGATCGCCATCCAATCAGCCAACCGATTCAGCCGCTTCGCGGACGCGTCGGGGTCCGATAAAGGGAGCAAAAATCTCGGCCCACGCTAAGCGAACACTAAGCGACGGTCAGAAACGTCCGATGCATAACTAACGCGGCGACTTTTTCGCTGCCGAGCACGGACTTTTAGTGTAAATTAACACGAGCGATTCGGGCTCCTCATGGGCTCGGTGAGGCTTGTCGTAATACTGAGGTTGAACTATGGACGTAACGATCATCGGCTGCGGTTATGTGGGCTTGGTTACCGGCGTTTGTCTGGCCAGCATCGGCCATACGGTGCGCGGCGTTGAAAAAGATCAGCGCAAGCTCAAGGCTTTGCAGGACGGGCATTGCCCGATCTTCGAGCCCGGGCTGCAGGAGTTGATGCAGGAAAACTACGCGTCGGGACAGATTCAGTTTACCGACGACGTTCACTCAGCCGTCAAGAACGCGGAAGTGGTTTTCCTGGCCGTCGGCACGCCACCGAAGCCGGACGGGACGGTCGATATGTCGTTCCTCGAAGGCGCGGGCAAGGAAGTGTGCGACGCGCTGGCGGCACAGAATAACGACTATCTCGTCACCATCATTGTGAAGTCCACCGTGCCGGCGGGTACGAACCGCAAGCTGTACAACTTCCTGAAATCACAGACCAAGGCGTACGTCGCCGTTGTCAGCAACCCCGAATTCCTCAAAGAAGGCACGGCCGTTCAGGACTGCCTGAACCCGGATCGCATCGTCGTCGGTGGTGAATCGCCGGAAGCGTTCCGCATGATGCGCCGGCTGTACGATCCGCTGGTGAAGCGCGAAGAAAACTTCATCACGATGAACTGGGAGTCAGCCGAGCTGACCAAGTACGCGGGCAACACCATGCTCGCGGCGCGCATCTCGTTTATGAACGAGATGACGATCCTTTGCGAGCATTACGGCGCGGACATCGAAGACATTCGCAAAGGTATCGGCACGGATCAGCGCATCGGGCCGAGCTTTCTGCGGGCCGGTTGCGGGTACGGCGGGTCGTGCTTCCCTAAAGACGTGGCGGCGATGGAACACATCTCGCGACAGGCCGGTTATGAGAATCTCTTTGTCGAAGCGATTCAAACCGTGAACAAGAATCAGAAGAGGCGTTTCGTCGAAAAGATCGCGGCCAAGCTCGGTCGCGAGATTCAAGGCGCGACGATCGCGGTGTGGGGCCTTGCGTTCAAAGCCGACACCGACGACATCCGCGAGTCGGCTGCGATCGACGTGATCACTTACCTGCTGGAGAAGGGCGCGACCGTTCGTGCGCACGACTACAAAGGCATGGATCACATGAAGCAACTGTTCAAGGACAAAGTCGAGTGGTGCAACGATCCGGTGACGGCTGCGGGCGGCGCGGATGCGGTTGCGTTGGTGACGGATTGGCCGCAGTACACGACGCTGCCGTTCCGCAAGATCGCGGCGACGATGAACGCGCCGATCATCTTCGACGGCCGCAACTGCCTCAATCGCGATGTGATGCGTGAGAATGGCTTCCAGTATTACCCGATGGGCCGCCCGCCGGTGGAAAACACCTTGCGGCTCAAAGCGCGGAGCTGAGGCTTCGATCGCGGCGACATTTCAAACAGCAGGAAACCCGGCCCCGCGCCGGGTTTTCGGCTGTTCCCCTGGGGGCGAAGAAGTTTGAATCGCCGGGATTGATTCGCCGGAAGTGCCTACCCGTACCACGGTCCTCCGGCCCGTGCTAACGGCGCGGGAATGTCGGCGAGGTCAACTTTATCGAAGGATTGACTCGATAGGCACGGGCCGGAGGCCCGTGGTACGGGTGACGTTCAAAATCACCCACGCACCATAGGCGGGCGGGTATCGAATTGAATCATTTCGGGTTTCTCCAGATTATCACTTTGGCCGCAGAAAACGGGGATGGATGGCGGGTTTCAGCATGTTGAAATTGTGAATCATAATTGACTTCCGACTCGCGCATTGGTGAGCTATCCGCGTGGGATCAAGTCTTTTTTCAAAGGAGCAATGATGATTCAGCTTCACAAGTCCGTAGCGGCTCGATGTGCGTTGGCGCTCGCGGCTGCGGTAGGGTTCGGGGCGGTTCGCACGGCGATGGGCGATGAAGCGCCTCAGCCGCTTCTGACCCAAGTTCTGAACGACGCCGGCGCGGGCAAAACTTTGGACGACGCTCACATCAAGGTCGGCGGTTACGCCGAAGGATCGTGGACGTACAGCGCGAGCGATCCGAAGAATCCGACGATCGACGGCCGTGGGTTTGATTTCGAGAATCAGGACCTGACGCTGAACGCCATTGGCTTGTTCGCCGAGCGCGCCGTGGATGCATCCAAGGGTGTGTTTGATATCGGTGCCCGGCTTGATCTGCTCTACGGCGGCGATGCCCGGTTTACGCACTCCAATGGTTTGTTCGATGACAACCAGCACGGCGACGAACAGTACGACATCACGCAGGCGTTTATTGAAGTAGCCGTGCCCATCGGTCGCGGGCTGACGCTGAACATCGGTAAGTTCATCACGCCGATCGGGTACGAATACACCGACGCTTCGAAGAACACGCTCTACTCGCATGGGTATTTGTTCAACTTCGGCGCGCCGTTCTCTCAGACGGGAATCACCGGCAAGTACAGCCTCTCGGATCAGGTCACGGTGTTGGCCGGTGTGACACGCGGTTGGGATCAGTCGCTGGAAGACAACAACGGCGCGATCGATTTTCTGGGACAGGTGGAATACAAGCCCGATTCCCAGTGGGACACGTACCTCACCTTGAGCGTCGGTCCGCAGCAGGCGGATTCGTACGGCTACCGCACGGAACTCGACGCCCTAGTCTATTACACGTTGAACGAAACGTGGACGTTCGGTGGCGAGGCGATGTACGCCATTGAAGCCGACGTGCCGGGCACCAGCGATGACTACTCGCAGTGGTACGGAGCGGCCGTCTACCCGACGTACAACCTCAGCAGCCATGTGACCCTTAACGGTCGGCTGGAGTGGTTCAGCGATAACTATGGCGTTCGCGGCGTGGGTGCCAACAACGCCTACGAAGTCACGCTGGGCGCAGCGTTCATGCCGTTGGCCGGTCAGAAGTACATCGGAACGGCGCTGAAGATTCGACCTGAAATCCGCTTCGATTACGCGGACGACCGCGCTTTCGATAACGGCAGCGCCTACTCGCAGACCACGTTCGCCGTGGATGCGGTGCTGGCGTTCTAAGAGTCTGTCTGAAAACGTACGCCGTCAACTGGAGGGTGGGTGTCCTCACCCGCCGAATTCCTTTGAATGCTACGGTGGGTGAGGACACCGCCCTCCAGTCGAAAGTATACGCCGGGCTTGTCATGAAAGTGACGAGCCTGGCTTTTTGTTCGGGCGTCCAACGTCCGAAAATGTTTCAGCCAAGGGTTCGAGTCGACCGATATTGATTCGGACCCATGGCCAAGCGCAAGCCCGCGAAAACTTCGTCGACGCTCGCAAATCGGCCGGTGGTCCAAACGATCAACGTCTCCGACCTGCTCGGCCGCAAGCCGGTCAATCTGGACACGCCGGAGCTGCAGCGGTTCCTTGCGGGCAAGCGGGTGATGGTGACCGGCGCTGGCGGTTCCATCGGTTCGGAAATCTGCCGCCAGACGATGAAATTCTGCCCCGAGCGGTTGCTGCTGGTCGAGCAGGCAGAGAACAACCTGTTCGAGATCGACCGGGAGTTGCGCCACACCTGGGTCGGGCAGGATATTCGCCCGTACATTTGCGACATCACCGATGCCGCCCGTGTGGAGCAGATCTTCGCCGCCGAGAAGCCGCAGGTCATCTTCCACGCCGCCGCGCATAAGCATGTGCCGATGATGGAGATCAACCCCGGCGAGGCGATCAAGAACAACATTTTCGGGACAAAAACCGTCGCCGACGCCGCCGCCGACCATGGCGCGACGGCGTTTGTGATGATCTCGACCGACAAAGCCGTCAACCCGTCCAGCGTGATGGGGGCCAGCAAGCGGATGGCGGAGATGGTGATTCAGGGTTCGGGGTTCAGGGTTCAGGGTTCAGGGGATGAGCAGGAACGATTCCCGAAATCCCAACCCCGAACGCCGAACGCTGAACCCCGAACCCGCTTCACCGCCGTGCGCTTCGGCAACGTGCTCGGCAGCAGCGGCAGCGTCGTCCCGATCTTCCAACGGCAGATCGAGGCCGGCGGGCCGGTGACGGTGACGCATCCGGAGATGACGCGGTATTTCATGACGATCCCCGAAGCGTCGCAACTGGTGATGCAGGCCGGCGCGATCGGGCAGGGCGGGGAGATTTTCGTGCTGGACATGGGCCGGCCGATCAAGATCGTCGAACTGGCCCGCGAACTGATCCGCCGCAACGGGCTCAAGCCCGGCAAAGATATCGAAATCGCTTTTAGCGGCATTCGTCCGGGCGAAAAGCTGTTCGAAGAACTCGCCGGCGATGACGAGCAGACTTGCCCCACGGGGCACGAGAAAATCCGCATCTGGCAGTTGCCGACTTTCAGCCGGCAGCAGGTCGAACGGTCGCTCGATCGGCTCCGCCAAGCCTCCACTGGCTCGCCGGATGAGGCGTTCGTCGCGTTGCAGAATGCGGTGCCCGAGTTCCGCCCCGGCCATCTCGGGTCGGTCGATCGTATCCCTCAAAGCAAGCCGATCCTGCGCCTGGTTGGCGGCGAGCGCGACGAAGTGGCGGCGTGATTCGGCGCAAAAAAAAGAATGATCCACGAATAACACGAATCTACACAAATCTGCACGAATAAGAAAGATCCCATTCGTGTAGATTCGTGTTATTCGGGGACAAAAATCTCCGCTTCTCCGCCGATTAAGAATATTGCTCAACTCGTTAGAATTCAGGCACTCCCCGATAATGGTAAAGTTTTCAGTATCGAAACACCGACTTTATAGATGTAGCGGACCAGTTGTGTCCGTCCCGAGCGATCCACGGAAGGATCGTGCCCGCTAAACCAAGGAAGGTTTGCGATGCGAACCGTTGCGATCATCAATCAAAAAGGCGGCTGTGGGAAAACCACCACCAGCATCAATCTCGCCGCCTGTCTCGCCCGATTAGGCCAGAAAACCCTGCTCATCGACATGGACCCGCAAGGCCATTGTGGCGTGGGGCTGGCCGTGCCGGAAGATCAGATCGAGCGCACCATTCTCGACGCGCTGATCGAAGAGCGCGACGGCAAACCCGTCAAGCTCGATGAACTGGTTTGGCAAATCGCCACCGATTTCGATCTGGCGCCCAGCAACATCAAGCTGGCCGCGTTCGAGCAGATGTTCGCCGGCCGGCCCGGTCGCGAAGATCGGCTGTTGAACGTCGTTCGGTCGACCAAGAGCAACTACGCATGGTGCATCATCGACTGCCCGCCGTCGGTTGGCCTGATTACCTTCAACGCGCTGCGCGCCTGCGATGAAGTAGTGGTTCCCGTTGAAACCGGCTACTTCAGCCTCCATGGTCTGACCAAGATGATGGAAACGCTGGAGATGATGAAGGAAAAGGCCGGCAAGGACATCCTCATCCGCGTGCTGCCGACGCTGTACGACACGCGCACCAAACTAGCGCGTGAAGTGCTGAGCGAACTGCGCAGCAAGTTTTCCGGATACCTGATGGAAAGCACGGTCAACTTCAACACCAAACTCAAAGAAGCCGCCAGCTTCGGCCAGCCGATCACCGAGTACGATCCGGGCAGCCGCGGCTACAAGGATTTCGTAAACCTCGCCCGCGAGCTAATGGGCCATCGCCCGACGGACGTGGAAGCGACACCGACCGAAGCGCTCAGCCGTCCCGCGGAACTCGTCCAGCGCGCCAAGCAACTGGCGCAGTTGACGACGATGCAGTTTGGTAAGAACGCGCTGCTGAACGGCAATTCGTCCGCCCCGGTTGCGATTCCGCAGGAGGTTGCTGTTTCGCCGATGACGCTGGGTTCCACCGCCAACCGCCTGAAGTCGATGGGCATCCCGGCTGACAGCGCCGCAGACCTGGCGATCACCAACACTGAGCGCAAGCTGGCCGATTTCTACGGCGTCAAGCAGTTAGGCGAAGAAGTGATGTTCGCCGCGAAGTTTGAGGCGCGCAAAGTCCTTATCGCTGGCGATTTCAACAACTGGTCGCCGATGTCGACCCCGATGCACACGACCGTCCGCCCCGGCGAATGGGCCACGCAACTGCCACTGCAGCCGGGCCGTTATCGATACCGCTTTGTGGTTGACGGAAAGTGGATGACCGATCCGCACAACTCGTACGTTGAGACCAATCAGTTCGGAGAACTGAACAACGTGGTCGAAGTGGACTAATTGTTTGTGGTGGGTTGTGAGTTGTTTGTTGTAAAGCAACGCCAACCTGCAACCCACAGCGCACAACCTACGGTTTCAAATGTCCGACCAAACCAATCAACCCCGGCCCTTGAGCGAGATCAGTCACCTGTTCCTGAGCAACGTGCGCGATTTGCCCAAGCCCGGCGCGCCGCGGCCGGTGCGGATTCCGCCGGGAGCGCCGCGTGCCCAAGCACGGCCGGCGATGCACGAGAGCGTCGACCTCACGCCCGAAGAATTCGCCGAGGTGTTCGGAAAAATCGAACTCGACGAAGAAGACGGAAACAAAAAGCCGATCGTCGTGGCGGTACTCGGCTCGCACCTGGCCGGCAATCAAGCGGATAAGGTGAAAGGCTACGCCCGCCACTATGCGGTGAGCAGCGGATACAGCGTGGGGATGATCGAAGTCGACGCCAGCGAGTTCCGCCTGATGCGGTTCGAGCGGGGCATTGAATCGCACGCCGCCGACGTCGCTGAAGGCCAATCGTTCGACCCGCGCCAGATGGCGGAGATGATCGAAGAGATGAACGTCGATGTCGACCGCTGGCTGCTGCATGTGGTCAACCCGCGTTTGCCCGAGGCTCGCACGTTGCTTCGCGCGGTGGGCCATTGGGTGCTGCTGAGCACCTGCGATCACGACGGCGTGGTCAGTTGCTACCGAACCCTCAAAGGCATGGCGGACCTGCATCGTCCGAAACTTTCGCTCGCACTGCTCGACGCCCCGACGGCGGCCGAAGCGACCGTGATCTATCGCAAACTTTCCAGCGTTTGTCAGCAATTCCTGAACTGGCCGCTCGAACATCAACAGCCGGTGCGCCCGGCGACGCAGGTGTCGGAAAGCGTGATGCTGAGTTGCCGCCCGCTGCGCGACAAAGCTCAACTCGCAGCCGCACCGCAGTGGCAGATCGTGGCGGATTTTCTCGCCAACTCACAACCGGAGCCGATCGCGGACGAGCCATCGATCGAACAGGAAACCGCGGCGCTGGCGGCTGAGGAATCGCTGGAAGAAGCACTCGAAGAAGAGATGCCAAACATCAAGGCGTACGTCGCCGAACCTGCACCGAAGGTTACAGCGACTAAGCCCGAGCCCGTCGCCAAGCCGCTGGCCGCGCCGATGATGTCGCTCGCCGCCGATGACAGCAGCAGCGAGGTGGTCGATTTGCCGTCGACCGACGCATCGCCGGCGACGATTCTGTCGGCGGTCATCCGCCACACGCCCGGCGCGCTGGTGGAATGCCCAGTCCGCCCGCCGATGTGCCCGGAGGCAACGCTCGCCGTCGACCGCGAGCACGGCCTGGTGCTGCTGGCCGTCACCAAGTCGGGATTGACCGACCTCCGCTCGATCGCGCAGGCCTACCAGTGGCTCACCCAAAACCGCCAGCTGATCGGGATGGCCGTTCCGCAGTTCACGATCGACATCCACCGCCTGCCGCAACTGCGGATGCTGGTCGACCACCGCGACATGACCGCCGACCTGCTCCAGCCGATGCTCGAAGCCGGCCACGTCAGCGTGCAAGCCTACCGCAAGTTGCGCTGGGGCGATCGCACGGGGCTGCTGCTCGACGCGGCGTAAGGTCTTCTATTCGCGCAGGTTATAAATGTCTTCTAAAATACAGTCGGCTGGGATAGAATTTGCGCATGAGCACTGCAGAAATTTTGGCCGAATTACCGGCTTTGACAGCCGACGAACGTGCCTTGCTTTTTATTCGTCTCTGTGAGCTCCAGGAAGCCGACCTCATTCAGGGATTCGGCCCGACAGAAGAAGAAAAAAAACTGCTCGACGCCGAGTGGGAGCAGTTTCAACGCGACGGCGATCACGGCCGACCTTGGCAGGAAGTGTTCAGTGAATTGCGGGCCAAGCTGAAATGACGCGGCGTACCGTGACGATACGTTCGCAAGCACTGGCGGATATCGATTCGGCCGGACATTGGTATGAGTCGCAACAACGGGGTTTGGGGTTCGAGTTTTACACTGCTCTCGCAATTGAAGTTGAACGACTTGGATCGGTCGCAGATCAATTTCCAATCTACTACAAGCAATACCGACGTGTCTTGGCATCGCGCTTTCCGTACAAGCTCTTTTTCACCATCGCGAATCAAGAGGTTATTTTGTTTCGAGTGCTTCATACCGCGCAAGATCACACACGCAAACTCAAATAAAAAACTCGGACATGCTTTAGCATGTCCGAGTCATTCGTATCCGCCTCCGAGCGGCTACCGGGATTCGCGGGAATAAACGGTCGCGAATTATCGGTAGAATTCGATAATCAAATTCATATTCACTTCGAACGGAACGTCTTCCGGAACCGGAAGCTGCTTGATGCTGCCTTCCAGCTGGGCCGGGTTCCACTCGAGCCACGACGGCACGTTATGGCCGGCGTTTTGTTCCATGTTGTCGCGGAGGACTTTGGCGATGCCT
>JBBROD010000015.1:0-67719 GCA_038229715.1 Tepidisphaerales bacterium
CACCGAGCCGACTCGGCGATTGATTGTACTGCGAGAATCCGCCCCCGCCGCGAGCAGAGTGTTTACCCATCGGTCGACCATCGGCCGAGCGACCGCGCTCGAATGTCCGACTTTGGCATGCGCGACGAACGATTCGATGTCCTTTATTGTGTAGGCGATATGGTTCGGGCTGTTTCCCTTTGCTTCTAGGGATGCGCGGTATTCAGCAATGTGCATTTCGATACTTTTCGCACGTTCGCTCTTTCGCTGTTCTTGCTTTGGATCGATGTCGCCACGGCGAAGTTTAACCTTTTCATCTTCAAGGTGATGGGCAAGGGCTTCCGTTTCCCGCTTGTCGTGAAATCCCTTTACCCACCGTTGCTTGCCGGACGCGTCCTGATAAACGACGTAGTAGATCGTTTCCCTCTTTCGACTGCCGACTTTACGTGCGACGATGCTCGCCATGATTACGATACCAGTGTGGACGCCCAGATCACGTGCCGCTCTGAATCTTAGCTGGTTCTTAGACACATCGCCAATTACCAGCTAAAATACGTCGCCAATGGGGATTTGATAAGATTCAGGTTCTAGTATCGCAAGATGTGCTGGTTCGACTCCAGTCGGCCGCAATGTGAACAGAAGCCCTCGATTTCTCTGGAAATCGAGGGCTTTTTGTTGGCACGAGTATACAACCCGACGTTGCTCGCCAACCATGCAAATTCCTCATCAGCGACAATTTCGAAACTCCTACCGATCTTTAGCGTCCGCGCCGTATAATCGGGCGGTCGGATGAGCCGATAGTTCAATGGTTATGCGTCAGCGCTGGATTCAATTCGACTGGTCGATCGCAGTAGTCCTTTCCATGCTGCTGCACACGGGCATTGTGTATTGGATGCTGCATGAGCAGATCCGTGCGCTGGCTGGGCTGCTGCGCGAGGGCGTGGGGTCGCAGTGGACGGCGTTTCGCCATCACGCTGACGACGAGCTTGGCGAAGCGGATGGACATGGGACGGCCATCGCGCCGTCGGAAGGCGCATCGCCCGCAAGCGGACGAGAAGCCGATCTCGATCAGCCGTTCCTCAGTCGCGATGATGAAGGGATGGGCCGAGTCGGTGATGCACCTTCGGCTTACAACGGCCCGACAGGCGGCGGCGCGCTGGCCAGCGCGATGCAGCAACCCGCGGACGACAGCGATCCGCCCGCGAGTTTTAAGGGGCGGCCACTTGAACCAGAGACGGCGATCCAGCCGCCCAAGCCGAAAACCGCCGCCAACCGCCCCCGCATTATTGAAGGAGCGGGCCAACAACTGGCGGCCGAACAGCCGGAGATCAAGCCTGATGTTCAACCGGGCCCGCCCGCGCCGCAGCCGGAGCGCCCATTGGCCAAAGCCCCCGCCACCCCGCCGGCGGTCCCAAATAACGCAATTGCGATGAATAGCGCGTCCGGCGCGGCGTCGCCGGCCAATCAATCGGGCTTGCCGGTTCAGTCGGCCGATCCGGCACCCAAAGGCGATTCGGAGATCGACCCGTTCTCGCATCAGGCGTCGATACAGATTCGCGACGGTAAAATGGTCGTCCAGAGCGGGAGAAAATATAGCATCACGCGCCCCAGGCTCACTCTGGCCGGGCGGGATTACCTGATTGCTCGCGGCGCGGCGGCGGTCACTTTGAAGTTGACGCTCGATGAAGCCGGGAAAGTCATTCGCGTCGATATCGAACGCTCCAGCGGCAGCAACGATATTGACCAGCCGATTTTTCTTGCTGCCCACGAGTGGACTTTTGAGCCGGATAAATCCGCCACTGGAATTCCGAAGAAAACGACTTTCACGATTACCTGTGGCTATCAATAATCATCTGATTGAAAACCTCTGAGATATTCCATTCCGTGCAGGGCGAAGGAAAGCTTGTGGGCGTGCCTTCGGTATTCGTCCGCGCCAGCGGGTGCAACCTGCGGTGCGTGTGGTGCGATACGCCGTACGCATCGTGGAATCCGGAAGGGGAAGACCTCTCTGTCTCCACGATCGTCAGCAAGGTGCGCGAGTACCACTGCAAGCACGTCGTCGTCACCGGCGGCGAGCCGATGATCATGCCGGAGATCGCCGAGCTGTGTGCGGCGCTACGCGAAGCCGGGCTGCACATTACTATCGAAACCGCCGCCACGGTGTACCACGCGACTGAGGTGGACTTGGCGTCCTTGTCGCCCAAGCTCAGCAACTCCACGCCGCACGACCGCGAAGGCGGGTTGTTCGCGGCCAATCACGATCGGCAGCGGCTGAATTTCGCGGTCATGCAGCAGTTCATTGACGGCTCGCCGGACTTTCAGTTGAAGTTCGTGGTGTCCGGGGAACAGGACCTGCTGGAAATCGACGAGATTCTCAACCGTCTCACCGGCTGGGAGCCGAGCGATGTGCTGCTGATGCCCGAAGGCATCGAGCAAGCGGTGCTGCAATCGCGAGCGGGATGGATCGCGGAAGTGTGCAAACGAACCGGCTACCGCTTCTGCCCGCGGCTGCATGTTGCGCTGTACGGCAACCGGCGGGGAACGTAGAATCAGCGCGTATGTTCGTCCGCCTGAGTAAACAGTTTCACTTCGAGGCAGCCCACGATTTGCCGACCTTTCCCGACGGGCATAAATGCCGCCGGCTCCACGGCCACTCATTTCGCTTTGATGTCGTCGTGGAAGGAAATGTCGATCCGGCCAAGGGTTATCTGATCGACTACGGCGATATCAAAACCGTCACCGAGCCGATCGTGAAGTCGCTCGATCACTACTACCTGAATGACATCGCCGGTTTGCAAAACCCGACCAGCGAAGTGCTGGCAAAATGGATCTGGGATCGACTCAAACCTTCGCTCCCATTGCTGGCGAAGATCGTGGTGTATGAAACATGCACGTCGATGTGCGAGTATTCCGGGAAATAGTGGTAATGGACCCGTCTGAATATGACGCAGTGCATTGCTCAGAAAACTTAACCGTACCACGGGCCTCCGGCCCGTGCGGGCGATTAGGAATATCCAAGAACGTTCATTTTCTCAGGTTCGCGCGCTACCCGCACGGGCCAGAGGCCCGTGGTACGGTCGAGTTTTCAGACTGAATCCACTACCCAAAATAGCCTAAGATTTTACGATACTCGTGACATATTGGCGGGTTGCGGTTCCGCTAATTCAACCTTCTCTGCTCCCAAGAAGCGGCTGTCGGCAGGTCGAGCGTTGAATCAATCGACAGTACGTTTCTCCCCCCAAGTCCGATAAAACACCCAATTTAACTCTAAAATGATAAATCTTGAAATAACTTGACAAGTTTTGGAAATCCGTAGATACTATTGAAAATTACTGACACGCGGAGGTTTCTTTGGCAGGTGGATCAACGACATTGAATCGGCGAGACGTAGAAGCACTCGTTCGCGAGGTGCTGACTCAAAAGCTGCGAGGGCAGATTAACCCTCCGCCGTCGAGCGAGCGGTCGGTGGTCTCGCGCTCGGGCGGCCCGCCGCACCCGCTGGTGGTGAACGTATCGGCCCGCCACATGCATGTGACGCAAGCCGACCTTGAAACCCTCTTTGGCGCTGGCAGCAAGCTCACCAAGCTGAAAGACCTCTACCAGCAAGGCGAGTTCGCCAGCGAACAGCTGGTCACGATCGTCGGCCCGCGGCAGCGGATCATCCCGAACGTGCGCATCCTCGGCCCGGTTCGCGATTACACGCAGATCGAACTGAGCTACACCGACGGCATTTACATGGGCGTCGATCTGCCGCTCCGCATCAGCGGCAACCACGAAGCCACGCCCGGCGTGACGGTGCTCGGGCCGAAGGGCGCGATCAATCTCACCCGCGGCGTCATCCGAGCCGAGCGCCACGTTCACATGTCGACGGCTGACATGTCCTACTACGGCGTCAGCGACGGCGACTACCTCAAACTCAAAATCACCGGCCCCTGCGGCGTGACGTTCGACCGCATCAAAGTGCGATATCACCCCAAGGTCGTCCTTGAAGTGCATATCGACACCGACGAAGGCAACGCCTGTGATTTGGAAACCGCATCAAAAATGGAACTCATTAAATAGGACTTAGGACTAAGTGCTAAGGACTTAGATATGGGCTTTCACTAAGTCCTAAGTCCTCAGTCCTAAGTCCTCAGAAAAGGAACGCATCATGGCAAGTGAAGCACTCGGACTCCTGGAAACCAAAGGTCTCGTCGCCCTGCTCGAAGGCACTGACGCGATGCTCAAGTCGGCCAATGTTGAAATGGTCGGATGGGATAAGTGTGGCAGCGCGATGGTGACGACGTTCGTTAAAGGCGACGTCGCCGCCGTCAAAGCCGCCGCGGACAGCGGAGCAGAAGCCGCCGGCCGGCTGGGCACGGTGATCGGCGTTCACGTCATCGCCCGCCCGCATGACGAACTGGTCGGGATGCTGCCCAAGGCCCGCAAGGCTGACGTCAAAGTCGCCACCGGCCCGGCGCTGGCCATCGGCGCGATCGAAACCAAGGGCTGGGTCGGCCTGGTCGAAGCGACCGACGCCATGGGCAAGGCTGCCAACATCGAAATCGTCAAGACGCTCCAGATCGGCGGAGCCTTCGTGACGACGATCGTCAAAGGCGACGTCGGCAGCGTCAAAGCCGCCATCGACGCCGGCGCAGAAGCCGCCAGCAAGGTCGGCGAACTGATCGCCAAGCACGTCATCGCCCGCCCGCATCAGGATCTGCTTGCGGGATTCGGCGCTTAAGGAATTGAGCCGCAGATGAACGCAGATAAACGCGGATCAGAAAGAGACTGATTCTGCATTCGTCTGATCTGCGTTCATCTGCGTCTATCTGCGGCTAAAAATGCTTGTGCTTGTTGCCAACCTCGGGTCGACCTCGTTCAAGTTTAAGCTCCTCGATATGGAGCAGAACGGTAACGAGATCGCGCGCGGCGGGTACGAACGGATCGGGCAAGCCGGCGCTCCCTTTGCCAATCACGGGCAAGTCATCGACGTGATTCTCAAGGAGCTTAAAGACAAGCCAGCCGCCATCGGGTTCAAGGCCGTTCACGGCGGGCCGATCAGCGGCGCGGTGCGGGTGAATGACGAGGTGATTCGCACGATGCAGCAGTTTGCCGATATCGCGCCCGCCCACAATCCGCCGTACATCGCGGCGATGAAGGCGTTCGCGGAAAAAATGCCAGGCGTGCCTCAGGTGGCGTGCTTTGAAACGGCGTTCCACCAGACGATCCCGGCCAGCCGGCAGACTTACGCGATTCCGTACGAGTGGACCACGGAACTCGGCATTCGGCGGTACGGCTTCCACGGGGCGAGCCATCGCTACATCGCCACGCGGATGGCGGAGCTGAACCCCGACGCCAAGCGCGTCATCAGCTGCCACCTCGGCGGATCGAGCAGCATTTGTGCGATCGAAAATGGCAAGAGCATCGCCACCAGCATGGGCCTTACGCCGCAGACCGGTTTGCCGCAGAACAACCGCGTGGGTGACTTTGATACGTTCGCGCTCATGCGGTTACTAAAGCACGGCCTGACCGTCGACGACGTGCTGAAGAAACTCGGCAAAGAAGGCGGCCTGCTCGGCATCAGCGGCGTGAGCAACGACATGCGCGACATCGAGAAAGCCGCCTCAATCGGCAACGCCCGGGCGAAGCTGGCACTCGATGTGTTCGCCGAGAGCGTGAAGCATTACATCGGCGCGTACCTGGTGGCGCTAGGCGGTTGCGAGGCCTTGGTGTTCACGGCCGGCATCGGCGAGAACGGCGTCGAGCTTCGTGAAGCGGTGTGCAAGAACCTCGGCTTCGCGGGCATCGTGCTCGATCCGGGAAAGAACAAAGTGCGCGGCAAGGAAACAAAGATCAGCGCCGTCGAATCGAACGCCGATATTTGGATCCTGCCGACGAACGAGGAATTAATCGTCGCCCGGCAGACGGAAACGGTTTTGAAAGCGAATTGAAAGAATTGTGGGTTGTGGGTTGCAGGTTGTAGGTTGGAAAGATTGGTTCCTACCGACCACCCACAACAAACAACCCACAACATACAACCAACAGGAGCTAGTCATGGCAAATGCAGAAGCAATCGGGTTGATCGAAACCAAGGGAATCATCGCCGCCGTCGAGGCGCTGGATGCGGCCCTGAAGTCGGCCAACGTCACGTTCGTCGATCAGCACAAGGTCGGTAACGGCCTGGTGGCGATCACCGTCAAGGGCGACGTCGCCGCGGTTCGCGCCGCCGTTGACGCGGGCGCCGAAGCCGGCGGTCGCGTCGGCGAAGTCGTCAGCGTCCACGTGATCCCGCGCCCGAGCGTTGATTTGTCGAAGATGGGCTAACGAAAAGGACTGAGGACTGAGGACCAAGGACTGAGTCAAATCAAAGGCATTGCCTTTCTTCACTCAGTCCTCAGTCCTCAGTCCTCAGCACTCTTATGTTCCTTGCAAGAATCACCGGCCACGTTGTTGCTACGCAGAAGGATAAAACCCTCAGCGGGCAAAAGCTGTTTGTCATCGAGCCGTTGAACGTCAAGTTCGACGACGCGGGCAAAACACCAACTGCGCTCGGCAACACGGGTCGCGCGATCGTGGCGATCGATGTCGTGGGCGCCGGGGAAGGCCAACTCGTCCTCGTCGTACAGGGCAGCAGCGCCCGCATGACCGAGCAGACTAAAAACCTGCCGGCCGACGCGACGATCATCGGCATCGTGGACACCGCCACCATCGGCGGCAAGACGTTTTATCAGGCGAAGGACTAAGTTCCCGTCGCATGGGCTACCAGCCCATGCCGAGTGACGCTTACTCAAGCATGGGCTGGTAGCCCATGCGACAAAACATCATGAACCCAACACTCGTACAAGATGTCGTCGCTGAGGTAATGAAGCGGCTGAACGCCGGCAAATCAGCCGGTGGTGTCCGCGCCGGTGAAGATGCTGCGGCTAACGAAGGCAAGCGGCGCGAAGCCGAGGCCGCCCCCCACCTCGTCGGTGGAGCGACTGGCCAGAATGGCGTGTTCCTCAACGTCGACGAAGCGGTGACCGCTGCGACCGAAGCACAGAAGAAACTCGTCCGCCTATCGATGGAAGACCGTGATGGCATTGTGAAGCTGATCAAAGCCCTCGCAAAGCAGAACGCCCAAGCCTGGGGCAAGATGGAGCTGGACGAGACCAAGATCGGCCGGCTCGATCACAAGATCGAAAAGCTGATCATCCTCGAACTCGTTCCCGGCGTGGAGTTTCTCAAGTCCGACGCCTACAGCGGCAGCAACGGCCTGTGCCTGCAGGAATACGCGCCGTTCGGCGTGATCGGCGTGGTGACTCCCGTCACGCACGTCATCCCGACACTCAGCGCCAACTGCGTGAACATGATCGCCGCCGGCAACAGTATCGTGGCCAACCCGCACCCCAGCGGCGTGAAGTGCGCGGTGCATGCGGTTCGCGAATACAACAAAGCCATCCACGCCAAGTACGGCATTGACAATATCATCACCTGCATGGCCGCCCCGTCGCTGGAGACGGCCGACGCGATCTTTAACCACCGCGGCATCCCGCTGCTGGTGGTCACCGGCGGGCCGGCGGTGGCGCGGGCGGCGCTGGCGTGCAAGAAGCGTGCGATCGTCGCCGGGCCGGGCAATCCGCCGGTGGTGGTCGACGAAACCGCCTGCTTGCAAAACGCAGCCCGTTCGATCGTGGCCGGTGCGGCGTTCGACAACAACCTGCTCTGCATCGGCGAGAAGCAGGTCTTCGTCGTCGACAGCGTGTACGACAAACTGATCAGCGAAATGGAAAAGGCCGGTGCGTTCGTCCTGAACGCCCAGCAGATTGAGCGGCTGACCAACGCCGCGCTACCGGTTGATCCGAAAGACAACAAGCGCCACGTGCACAAAGATTTCGTAGGACAGGACGCCGCTGTCCTCGCCCGCGCTGCCGGCGTGAGCATCCCGCCGACCACGCAACTGCTGATCGGCGAAACCAAGAGCGATCACCCGTACGTGCAGATCGAGCAGATGATGCCCTTCGTCCCGTTCGTGAAGTGCCGGAATGTGGAAGAGGCGATGGACCTGGCGATCGAGTCAGAGCACGGCTACCGCCACACCGCCATCATCCACAGCCGGAACATGAACACAGTCACCAAGTTCGGCAAGATGGCGAACACGACGATCTTCGTTGCCAACGGAGCGTCGCCGTCCGCACTGGGATTGGGCGGGCAAGGTTACTTGAGCTACTCGATCGCAACGCCGACCGGCGAAGGGATCACCAGCCCGATGACGTTCACCCGCTTCCGCCGGATGATGGTGGCGGGATCGATGAGGATGATCTGAGGATGCGGGTTGTAAGTTGCAGGTCGTAGGTTGGAAGGCCAACCCACAACCTTCAACAAACAACCTGCAAAAAACAATGCAACTAGGAACCGTCATCGGCCACGCCACCAGCACCATCAAGCACCCGACGTTTGTCGGCTGGCGGATGCTCGTGATTCAGCCGGTGAACAACGCCCGCCAGCCGGAAGCCGATCCGGTGGTGGCGTTCGACAAGCTCAACGCCGCCGTCGGGCAGACAGTCGTGTTCAACAGCGACGGCAAAGGCGCTCGCGATTTGGTCGGAAACGATAAAAGCCCGCTGCGATATTTCGTGGCGGCGATTGTGGATCAGGCTTGATGTTTTACACCGCGCGTCAGCTTGAGTCGCTGCTGAAGGAAACGGGAGCCATCGTGCTTCCCTACCGGGCGCGGTTGACTCCTGCTGCTAAAGATTTCGTGCGGGAGAAGAATATTTCTGTCGGTTACGCGGACGTAGCAAGTACGACGGGACGCGAGGGTTCGAAGAACCCTGTTTCGCCGTACCTGTGGTGGTGCGATGGACCGTGCGGAATCGCAAAAGCAGCGCTCGCAAATGTCGCGATCGACACCCCGCTCGCACCGATGGTGATCTTGAGCGACTCGACCCGCGTCAAAAGCGCCGTCGATCACCTGACGCGGGAAGTGACCGAAAAACGCGCCAGTGGCGGGATTCTGGTTGCTCCGCACGCAGCGGTCGCAACGGTGCTGGCGAACCGCAGCAAGGCCCTGCGGGCGATCGTCGGAACCTCGCTGGCGGCGGTCGAAGCGGGCATCGAACAGGTTTCCGCCAACGTGCTGATCCTCGAAACCGATCGGCTGGCGATCGGCGAGATGCGGCAGCTCGTCCGCCGGTTTGTGACGGCCAAGCGAACGAACGATTTTGTGGAAACGGCGTAGCACATGCGAATCGGCAAGGTCATTGGTCGCCTCACCCTCAACAGCGTTTACGAAACGCTGGTTGGCGGGCGGTTCGTGATCGCCGTAGTGCAGGACCGCTTCGCATTAGCTGGTAAACCCGGCAAGTCGGCCGAGACCGTGGTGGTGTATGACAACCTGGGCGCAAGCGAAGGCGACCTGATCGCCTTCACCGAAAGCCGGGAAGCGACGATGCCGTTCTATCCTGAAAAGCGCGTGCCGCTGGATGCGTTTAACGCGGCGATTCTTGACCAAGTGAAGATTGAATTGCAGTTGTAATTGTCGCATGGGCTACCCGCCCATGCCCGAGTGTGTAAACAGAGCATGGGCCAGTAGCCCGTGCGACAAGAAACGGTGACGACTATGGCTAAAACATTTGTCAGCGAGTTCAAGATCCGCGAACAGTTGTGCGACATCGGCCGGCGAATCTGGCTGAAGGGATTCTGCGCCGGCAACGAAGGCAACCACTCCTTCCGCATGAGCGATAACAAGTTCCTCTGCACGCCGACCGGCATTAGCAAAGGCAACCTCAAGCCCGAAGACATTTGCACCGTCGACGGCGCCGGCAAACAGTTGGCCGGTCGGCTGAAGCGGTCGAGCGAATTTTTGATGCATGCCGCCATCTACAAGGCCCGGCCGGACGTGGTTGCGGTCATCCACAGCCACCCACCGCACGCGACGGCGTTCGCGATCGCCGGCGTGGATTTGCCCACCTGCATTCACCCCGAGGCCGAGGTGTTCCTCGGACCGGTGAAGACCGCGCAATACGTCACTCCCGGCGATCAGCGATTGGCCGACTCGATCGTGCCGCTCACGCAGGGATCCAACACGGTGCTGATGGGCAATCACGGCGTGGTTTGCTTCGATACCGATCTCGAACAGTGCTACTACAAGCTTGAAATCGTCGACGCCTACGCCCGCATCCTGCTGCTGGCCAAGCAACTCGGCAACGTCAACGCACTAGGCTCAACGGAGATGGCGGAACTGATCCAACTCAAGGCGAAGTTCGGGCTGAACGATCCTCGTATGGAAGAGGCGAAAAAAGGAATCGTCGGCTGCGGCACGAGCGATTTCATCAGCCGCGTGCGGGCCGAAATCGGCGGGCGCGGGAAGATGAGCGTCGACGGAGGCACCGCTCCCGTGCCGAAGGCCGATCCGCTCAGTGGCGCGATCGCCTCGATGATCCCGAACAACGTCAGCGCTGCCGATCTCGAAACACTCGTGCAGACGATCACGGATCAGATCATGGCGACTGCGTAATCTCTGGTCCCCTCTCCTTCCGGGAGAGGGTTAGGGTGAGGGGCTTTGCGCTTTCCCCCTTGCCGCGAAATATGAAATCGAAGTGCCCTGCCCCTCACCCCGGCCCTCTCCCGGCGGGAGAGGGAGAAAGATTCAAATCATGAAAGTCAGCATCATCGGCGGCGGCGGACGGGTCGGCAGCAATGCGGCGTTTGCCCTGCAGTGCGCCGGCATCGTCAGCCAGATTCACCTCCTCGACGCCAACGAACAGATGGCGCAAGGCGAAGCCCTCGATCTGCTCCACGGCACGAGCGTGATCGGCGACCAAAAAATCTACGCCGGCGGGTACGACCAATGCGCCGACGCCGACCTCGTCTGCATCACCGCCGGCCTGCGGCGCAAGCCCGACGAAAGCCGGCTCGATCTAATCAACCGTAATGTCTCGCTGTTCAGGCAGATTCTGGACTCGCTCAAATCCGCCGGGCTGAAGAAGGACGCGATCATCTTCGTCGTCTCCAACCCAGTCGACATCCTTACGCGACTCGCGATCGACACGCTGAAGTGGAACCCCGCCAAAGTCATCGGCCTGGGCACACAACTGGACACCGCCCGCTTCCGCTCGCTGATCGCCCAGGAAGTAGGCCTGCCGCCGAGCCAGGTGAAGGCGCTGATTCTCGGCGAGCACGGCGACAGCATGGTCCCCATCTGGTCCACCGCCGAGGCCGGCGGAATCGCGCTCACCAAGCTGCCGAACTTCAGCACCGCGCAACAGAACAAAATCTTCGAGCGCACCAAAACCAGCGGGGCCGAGTGCATCAAGCTCAAAGGCGGCGCCGGCTGGGCCGTCGGCCTGACGATCGCGGAAGTGATTCACCCGATCGCGCTGAACCAGCCTAAAATGCTTCCCGTCAGTAGCCAACTCACCGGCGAATACGGAATCCGCGGCACATGCACCAGCCTGCCGACACTGATCGACCGCACCGGCGTTGTAAAACGTTTCGAGATCGAACTTTGGCCGCGCGAAGCTTCAGCGATCGTCGCCGGCAGCAAGCAGCTCGATGACACGTACGCTAAAGTCAGTAAGTAAGACGTAGGTTGTGAGTGGTGGGTTGTAGGTTGGAATTCAACTCCAACCCACGACTCACAACCTACGACCAACAAATCCAAGATGCTCATCCCCGCCCGCCAATCTCGCATCAAGGAACTGCTCGCCGAGCGGGGCATGGGTGATCACGAATGGCTGGCGGCCGAGTTGCAAGTCAGTCCGTCGACGATCCGTCGCGATCTGGAAATGCTGGAGCAGGCCGGGCTGGTGCAGCGCACGCACGGCGGGGTGATGTGGATCGGCGATAAGGACAAGCCGCCGGGTACTCGGCCGTATGCGTTTGATCAGCGGATGGGCTACCAGATCGACGCCAAGCGGAAGATCGCGAAGGTGGCCGCGAACCTGGTGCAGGCCGGTGATACCGTGCTCGTCGACGGCGGGACGTCCACCTACTACCTCGCCGAGGAATTGGCCGATCGGCCGATGCAGTTGGTCACCAACTCGCTGCCGATCTCGAATCTGTTTATCAACAACGATCAAGTCGAACTCATCCTCACTGGCGGGCTGCTGTACCCGCGCTACGGCGTACTTCTCGGCCCGATGGCGGAAAGTCTGATCGCCAGCATCCACACCAGAACACTGTTCCTGAGCGTGGCGGGAATTCACCAGGGCACGCTTTACAACCAAAACATGCTGCTCGTACAGGCCGAGCGGAAGATGATGCAGCAGGCGCAGCAAACCGTCCTGCTGATCGATTCCACCAAGTTCGGCCAGCAGGCGCTTTGCCAACTGTGCGAGCTGGACGAAATGGACATCGTCGTCACGGATAGCGACATTTCGGACGAAGACCGCAAAAAGATCGAATCCGCCGGCTGCAGGCTGCTGGTTGCGGAATAGATCAGAATCAATTTTTACCACAGAGCCGCAGAGGTTTCACAGAGAACACAGAGAAGACAAGAATTTCTCTGTGTTCTCTGTGAAACCTCTGCGGCTCTGTGGTAAATCCAACGCATGAACACCAAAGGGACACCACTTTGATTCATATTGTCCGCCCCTTTATGATCGCCTTGCTATGCCACGCATTTCCATCGCCCAAACGTTTGAGACGCTCCGAGCCAAGAAGCAGATCGCGTTGATGCCCTTCGTGCCGGCCGGCTATCCATCGCTGGCGGCGACTGAGGCGATCCTGCCGGCGCTGGAAGCCGGCGGCGCGAACTTGATCGAGATCGGCGTGCCCTTCTCCGACCCGATCGCCGACGGGCCGATCATCCAAGCAGCGTTCACCGAGGCGCTGGAGAACAAGATCAAGGTGGCCGACGTGTTCGCGCTCGTCGCGAAGGTTCGCCCGAAAGTCTCCATCCCGCTGGTGGCGATGCTCAGCTACAGCATCGTCTTCCGCTACGGCGTGGAAAAGTTCGTCGCCGACGCCAAGGCGGCCGGGTTTGATGCGTTGATCATTCCTGACCTGCCTCCGCCCGAAGCGCAGAAGATCTGCAGGATCATCCGCGCCGGCGGGCTCGACACCGTGCTGCTGGTTGCGCCAAGCACTTCGCCGGAGCGTCGCAAGGAGATTGCAACGCTGAGCAGCGGGTTTGTGTATTACCTTTCGGTGGCGGGCATCACCGGCGAACGAACGTCGCTGCCAGCCGACCTCGCGGCGAATCTAGCGACGCTGATGTCGCTCACGAAGACGCCGATCTGTGTCGGCTTCGGCATAAACACCGCCGACCATGTGAAGCAGCTCCAAGGCGCCGCCGACGGCGCGATCGTAGGGACGGCGTTTGTTCGACGCATCAACGAACACAAGTCCGGCGCTCCCGCCAAGATCGCCGAGGCGTGCGCCCAATACTGCCGGGAACTGCTGGCTAAAGTCCGTTAAACTAGCGATCGCTAGTTTGCAAGAAACCAAGCAATCGCTGTAACTAACTTACAGGGATGTACTTAAGAACTTTTTACCCGATTCAAAGACCTGTTTTTTCCTCTAACCCCAAGCCTGTTAGAGTGTCTGACGTATGGATGAGCAGGCACCCAATCCGACCGCGCCCGGCGACGCAAGCGTCCCGGCTGATGCGGATTTGGTCGCCAAGACCCTCGCCGGTGATCGCAAAGCGTTTGACGTGCTCATCCTGCGGTACCAGCGGCAAGCCGTCGCCGTGTCGTATCGGCTGCTGGGCAACACCAACGACGCGCTCGAGGTCACGCAGGATGCGTACCTCAAGGCTTACAAGGGACTGAGCACCTTGCAGAAGCCCGGCGCGTTTGCGGGTTGGCTGATGCGGATCGTGAGCAACCTGTCGCTCAACTACCGCCGCAGCCGCAAGACAAGACAGCAATTGCCGCTGGACGACATGTTAGGCAAGCAAGAGTCGACGGGCAAAGCCGGCGGAGCGGGCGGCGAATGGATGGCTAAGAGCGGCGACCCGCTCCGCAACTTGGAGAGCCGCGAGATGGGCGCCAAGCTGCAACAGGCCCTTCAGCAGTTGCCGGATAAGCAGCGGCAGGCGATCCTGATGTTCACGATCGAAGAAATGCCGCAGAAGGAAGTAGCCGCGGCGCTCGGCTGCAGCGTGGAAGCGGTGAAGTGGCATGTGTTTCAAGGACGGAAGAAGTTGAAGGAATTGTTGAAAGACCATTTGTAGGTTACGCCTCGGCGGACCACTACGGTTAGCGGCCCGCCAAGGCGGACCCTACATGAATCATGATCGACGAGAACTTTGAATTTCGCCTGACGCAATACCTCGACGGCTCCCTGCCGGTCGACGAGGCGGTGGCGTTTTTTGAATCCTTGTCGAAAAGCCCGGCAGCGATGGCGATGCTCGATGAGTACCGTAAGCTCGACTTGGTGCTGAAGGCTCAGTCGCCCAAGGCGATCAACTGGGACGGTTTAGCCGAGGACATCAGCGCGCAGATCGACGACGAATCGCGATCACGCCTGCGCATCGGTTTCTTCACCCCGCTCCGCTCCGCGATGGCGGCGGCGGTGCTGCTGGCAGTGGGCATCGGTAGTTGGTTCGCATTGCAGCAACCCGCCGGTCCGGCCGCCCCGCCGGTGATCGCCCAGATCAGCGGCCCGACGATCGAAATCGCCGCCGCCCCGGTCGTTTCACAGATCGAAATCGGGCCGGCCAGCGAGCAGGCGGTCATGAGCGTCACCTATCACTACGCCGACTTGCTCGACCGCCCGAGCCGCGTGGTTATTGCCAGCGGCGTCGTTGCTCGGCAAGATGAGCGTACGTTGCCTTACTGATTCCATTTTTTAGATCGATCGAGCCATGAAAACCAGCCGACTTCTGCCGCTTATC
Source organism: Tepidisphaerales bacterium (assembly GCA_038229715.1). Taxonomy (GTDB): domain Bacteria; phylum Planctomycetota; class Phycisphaerae; order Tepidisphaerales; family Tepidisphaeraceae; genus JANMES01. The sequence goes on from JBBROD010000015.1 coordinate 14,786, forward strand.
GTGTTGCTCGCCGCCTCGATTGCTATTGCACAAAACTTGTCCGCCCTGATGAGCGAGGCGCTCGATAAGCAAGTGAAGCTCGACTTGGCCGGCCCGTTGCCTATGGCGATGGACAAGATCGGCGACACCACCGGCGTGCGCATTCAGGCCGACGCAGCCATATGGGATCTACTCCCGTGGGGCGAGCAGACGAACCTCACCGCGAAGATCGAAAACCAAACATTGCGGCAAGCGCTGACGGGCATCACGCAAAAGCTCGGGCTGACGTTTGATGTGAAGGATCGGTACGTCGAGTTAAAACCCACCCCGCCGCTCCGCCGGCTTGGGCGTCGCGCGACGGTCGCGGAACTGCACGCGCTGGACCTGATGACGGCCACGCCGATCAGCTTCACTACGGATCGCCCGACGGTGAAGCAGTTGGTCGCCGCCGTCGATGCGAAGTTGCAGGAGATCGACCCGAAGGGATTGGCGATTGAGTACCGCAGCGGCGATACCGTGCTGCAAGACCAGCCGGTATTCGTCAGCCGCAACTCGACGCTGGCCGACGCGCTGGAGGCGCTGTCGAACAACACGCGCGTCACATGGTATCCGTGGGGCAAGAGCATCGTGATCGTGCCGAAGGAAGATCAGATCAGAAACCAGCTGTCGAAGACCGTCACACTCCGCTACAGCGGCGTGGACATCAGCCAAGTGCTGACCGAACTCTCGCAGGCGGCCGGCGTGGAGTTCACAATCCAACCCGGCGCGGTGCAGAAGATTCCGCCCGACTTCCGCAAGGTCAACCTGCTGCTGGACAACGCCAGTGTGCGGCAAGCGTTGGAAAACATCTCCGGCTTCACCGGCCTGGGTTACTTGGTAAACGAAAAAGGCGTATACATCTGGAACCAATCCGCCGACCTCCCCGCCGCCGGCGGGCGCGACCCGATCATCGGCAGTATCCCGCTGGATGGCATGCAGCTGTTTATTTTTTCTTCGACCGTCCCGCCGGATGTGAAGGATTACTTGAACTACAAGAAACAGGCGGAGATCGAAAAGATCCGGCAGAAGATGAAGGATGAAGGGTTTAAACCGGCGACGCAACCTGTGACTCAACCGAGCGGGACATTGTAAGAAAGAATCGTCCACGAATAACACGAATCTCCACGAATAAAGAATCCGCATTCTCTATTCGTGTAGATTCGTGTTATTCGTGGACAATTCTTTTCAGTAGGTGACCGCGCCCTCACACGCCGGCCGGACGTGGGCGGCGTACTTGGCGAGCGCGCCGTATGTGTATCGCGGTGCGATCGGCTTGAACGTCTCTCGCCGCTTGGCGAAATCGGCGGCGGATAGTTCGACGTCGATCGTGCCCTTGTCCGCATCGACGATGATGATGTCGCCGTCCTGCACCAGGCCGATCGGGCCGCCGTTGAAGGCTTCGGGGCCGACGTGGCCGATGCACAGGCCGCGGGTGCCGCCGCTGAAGCGGCCGTCGGTGATCAGGCAGACGTCGTAGCCGTGCCCTTGCCCGACGATGGCGGCGGTGACGGCGAGCATCTCGCGCATGCCGGGGCCGCCCTTCGGGCCTTCGTAGCGGATGACGACTACGTCGCCCTTTTTGATCTTCTGCGCCTGCACGGCGGCCATGCATTCTTCTTCACTGTTGAAGCAAACGGCCGGGCCGCGGTGCTGAAGCTTCTTCAATCCCGCGACTTTGATCACGCAGCCGTCGGGCGCGAGGTTGCCCTTGAGCATCTTCAGCCCGCCGGTCGCGCGGATCGGATTTTTCGGATCGACGATCACGTCTTGCTCGCGCCCGGGGAGCGGCACGTCTTTCAAATTCTCGGCGTGCGTTTTGCCGGTGACGGTCAGGCAATCGCCGTGAATTAGGCCGGCCTCCAGCAGCGTTTTCATGATCGCGGGAATCCCGCCTACCTTGTACACGTCGTACGCGGTGTATTTGCCGCCGGGCATGAGGTCAACGAAGTGCGGCGTGCGGTGGCAGATGCGGTCGATCTCCGCCATCGTCAGTTTCATGCCCGCTTCGTGCGCGATGGCGGGCAGGTGCAAGAAAATGTTGGTCGACCCGCCGGTGCAGGCGGCGATCGCGATGGCGTTTTCAAACGCCATGGGGGTCAGGATGTCGCGGCTGCTGATTTTCTTTTCGAGCAGGTTCAGCACCGCGCGACCGCTCTTGGCAGCGTAGCCGTCGCGGCTGACGTCGACGGCGGGGATCGATCCCGAACCCGGCAATGCCATGCCGATCGCCTCAGCCACGCACGCCATTGTGTTGGCGGTAAATTGCCCGCCGCAACTGCCGGCCGTCGGGCAGGCGACGCATTCGAGGTTGTACAAATCCGCGTCGCTCATCTTGCCGGCCGCGTTGGCGCCGACGCCTTCGTACACGTCGACGATCGTCACGTCGCGCCCCTGAAACTTGCCGGGCATGATCGTGCCGCCGTACAGGAAGACGCTGGGGATGTTGAGCCGCGCCATCGCCATCATCGTGCCCGGCAGCGATTTATCGCAACCGGCTAAACCCACCAGCGCGTCATACCCGTGCGCGTGAACCATCAGTTCGATCGAATCCGCGATCACCTCGCGCGAAATCAGCGAGGCCCGCATGCCCTCGTGCCCCATCGCAATGCCGTCAGAGACGGCGATCGTCACAAACTCGCGCGGCGTGCCGCCGGCTTCCTTCACGCCTTCCTTAGCCGCCTTCGCCTGACGATCGAGCGTGAGATTGCACGGCGTGGCTTCGTTCCACGTGCTGGCAACGCCCACCCACGGCTTGGCGATGTCTTCATCGGTCAGGCCCATGGCCTTGTAGAAGGCGCGCTGCGGGGCGCGGTGTTTACCATCGTTGACGATACTGCTGCGGGGGCGATCCATGTTGGTTTCTCCGGATAAAAGTCGGACGAGAATCGTAAGACCGACTGGCGTTAACGGCAATCGGTCAGGCCGATTTTCGTTTGCGCTTCGGGCTGGTCGAACGGGGGACGGGCATCACCGCGTCGGCGCCCCGCGCCAAGAGTTCAGCGGCGAGTGAGTTGAGGCTTTTCCCCTCGGTTTCCGCCAAAATCACAAGCCGGCGGTGGAGTTCGGGGGCGATCCGCGTTAGGAATTGCCCGGAATAACTCTTGTTCGGCGGCTCGTTGCGCGAACGGCAAAAATCGAGATAATCATCAACCGACTCGCAAAAAGCTTTGTCGAGCTCGTCGACACTCCGGGCCTGAAACGTGACGACATCACGAATCCCCAACACTTCGCCGTGAAGCAGCTTCGCGGTGGAATCATATTCTACCTTTCCGAGGTAGCCTTTATATTCGATCATGGTTTGACTCCCGCTTCGGTCAAAAAACGACGGACGGATCGCAACGCGCCTTTGTCGGTCTCTTTTCTGGGATGCGGCCGATGAAAAACCGCTCGCACGTCATTCAAGACCACACGCACCCGTGAGCCGGCACCTTCGGTAATCTCCGCACCCAAGCTACGCAATAGCGATTCCACATCCGACCAGTGGACATTGGCACGGATTGGCTCGGCGAAAATCGATTCGAGCGTTCGGCCATGCTTTCCCATGCTATATTTATAGTATCATTCCATGATACCGAAGTCCATACCCTGTCGGATGCAGATTTGACGTATTTCTCGGCCTCTTGTAGAGTTGCCCGACTCAACTAAGAGTCAACGAAAAGGACGAACCATGCGAGCGAGCGAAATTCGGAAAGGCACCGCTGTCATCATCGACGGCAAGCTGTTTGTAGTGACCGGGGCCGACCACAACACGCCGGGCAATCTGCGGGCCAAGGTGCAGTTCAAGCTGCGCGACGTGTCTAAGGGCACCATTCAGGATAAGCGAGTGGGTGCAACGGATAACATCGAGACGACCAATCTCGACAGCCGCAAGGTGGAATACCTTTACAGCGACAATGAAGGGCACGTCTTGATGGACCTTGAGACGTTCGACCAGAACACCATCTCCAAGGACGTATTCGGCACGGACATTCTATACCTCAAGCCCAATACCGAAATTTCGGCGATGTTCCATGAAGGTAAGATCGTCAGCTACGAATTGCCAAAGACGGTGGATCTAAAGATCACCGACACCCCGCCGGTCATCAAAGGCGCGACGGCCACCAACCAGTTGAAGGAAGCGACTCTGGAGACCGGTCTGACGACGCGCGTTCCGGGATTCATCCTCACCGGCGAAACGATCCGCATCAGCACCGAATCCGGCGAATACATGAGCCGCGCATAACACCGGTCAGCCCGCTTCAGCGGGTTGGTGTGCACGATCAAAAGCAAAAAAGAACAAGGGCCCTCGAACCGATCGAGGGCCCTCTTTGTTCACTGACGGGTCCGGCGAGACCGTCAGCGATTACGATCGGACTGTTTCGCGGGCACGGCGATCGGGTCGATCGCTCACACCTTTCTGCAATTGAAATGCGCGCGGGTTGGGGAAGTTTCACACAATTCTTTCGACGCTTTCCAACGAAATCGGGCTCGCCATTGTCTTGACAAGCCCGATAGCGGTTCAAAGTTGCAATTTACGTCTAATCGGATAGATCGCCTAAGCCAAACCGCGATCAATCGTGCTCGATCGCTTCCTTCAGCGGAACCAGCAGCTTCACCAACTCGCTCAGCACCCGGATCTGCGACTGCATCGCCTCGATCCGCACGATCTTCTCCGGCGGATAGAAACTCAGCAGCGGGCGGGTTTCGCTCTCGTACACTTCAAGCCTGCGTTGGATGACCTTGTCGTTCGCGTCGTCGAACCGGTTTTCCTTCAGCGCCCGACGACGCAGCCGCTCGACCATCTTGTGATTGTCGGCCACCAAATGGACCACTTTCAGCACTTCGATGGTGTCTTCCAACAAACTCGCCTGATTGACGTTTCGCGGCAGACCATCGAGGACCAGAATCTCCGTCTCCGGGTGAAACTTGTTGACGAATTCCATCCCCTTGATGAACTGCTTCCAGACCTTGATGGTGAATTCATCGGGCACAAGCTGCCCGCGGCCGGCGTATTCCCAGAAGATGCGGCCCATCTCGCTTTGCAGATCGAGCGAACGGAAAATATCGCCCGTTGAACTATGGTAGAAGCCGGGCACCGATCCAAGGATCCTTCCCTGCGTGCCTTTGCCGCTACCCGGCGCCCCGAACAGTAAAATCGACTTATATTTCATGAAACCTCGGAGCATTTGCAAATTTCAATTTGCAATTTGCAATCTTTCTTTATCCACGTCGTGGTTGTAGCTTCGTCGACTTTTGCTTTATTTTCAATTGCAAACCGCAATTTGCAAATTCAATCTATCCCTCGTCCTGCTCCTTGAGCTTGGCGAGGATGGAGAAGTCTTCCAGCGAAGTCGTGTCGCCTTTGACTTCGTTCCCCGAGGCAATTTCTTTGAGCAGCCGGCGCATGATCTTGCCGCTGCGGGTTTTTGGTAACGCTTCGGTGAAGCGGATCTGGTCGGGCTTGGCGAAGGATCCGATCTGCTTGGCGACTTTGTTGACCAGTTCCTTCTTCAAGTCATCCGACGGTTTCATGCCGTTGCGGAGCACAACGAACGCCGCCAGCCCCTGGCCCTTGAGTTCGTGGGGCATCCCGACGCAGGCGGCTTCGGCGACCGCTTCGTGCGCGACGATGGCGCTTTCCACCTCAGCCGTCCCCAAGCGATGGCCGGAGACGTTAATCACGTCGTCGATTCGGCCCATGATCCAGAAGTAGCCGTTTTCATCGCGACGCGCCCCATCGCCGGTGAAATACATGCCCGGCACGTCGGACCAATACTGTTTGGCGTAGCGTTCGGGGTCGTTAAAAATCCCGCGAAGCATCGCCGGCCAAGGTTTGCGGATGACCAGCAGCCCGCCTTGATTGGCGCCCAGTTCGGTTCCTGATTTATCGACGATCGCCGCGTCCACGCCAAAAAACGGCAGCGTGGCGGTGCCCGGTTTGAGCGGTGTGACGCCCGGGAGCGGCGTGATCATGATCATGCCCGTTTCCGTCTGCCACCAGGTGTCCACGATCGGGCATTTCTTGTAGCCGATGATTTCGTAGTACCACATCCACGCTTCAGGATTGATCGGCTCGCCCACGCTGCCGAGCAGTCGCAGCGACGACAGATTGTGCTTGTCGACAAACTCTCGCCCGGCCCGCATGAACGCGCGGATGGCGGTCGGCGCAGTGTAGAACACTGTCACCTTGTGGCGTTCGATGATGTCCCAGAAGCGGATAAAATCCGGGAAATTCGGTGCGCCTTCGTACATCAGCACCGTCGCGCCGTGATTCAGCGGCCCATAGGTGATATAGCTATGCCCGGTAATCCACCCGACATCGGCGGTACAGAAATAGATGTCATTGTCTTTCAAATCGAAGACGTATTTGCTGGTGAGGTAAGTGCCCACCATGTACCCGCCGGTGGTGTGCAGGATGCCCTTGGGTTTTCCGGTGCTGCCGGAGGTATAGAGGATGAACAGCGGGTCTTCCGCGTCCATCGGCTCGGCGGGGCAGTCGGTGCTTTGGCCGGCGATGACGTCGCTCCACCAAACATCCCGGCCGGCGACGACGTTCACCGCCTCGCCGGTGCGTTTGAGCAGCACAACTTTCTTGATCAGCGAGGTCTTGGCCAGCGCGTCGTCGACGTTCTTTTTCAGCGGCACGGTCGTGCCCCGGCGGTACCCGCCGTCGGCGGTGATCAGGTAGTGCGATTGAGCGTCTTCCACGCGATCGGCGATCGCCTGGCTGCTGAACCCGCCGAAGATCACGCTGTGCGGCGCGCCCAACCGCGCGCAGGCCAGCATGGCAATCGTCGCCTCGGCGATCATGGGCAGGTAGATCGTGACGCGATCGCCCTTCTTCACGCCCAGGTTCTTCAGGCCGTTGGCGAGTTTGCAAACTTCGTCGCGCAACTGGCTGTAGGTGTACTTGCGGACCTCGGCCTGCCCGTCTTTGATCGGCTCGCCTTCGAAAAGAATCGCGACCTTCTCACCCTTGCCGGCGGCAATTTGGCGATCGAGGCAGTTGTAGCTCAGGTTCGTCTTCCCTCCTACGAACCACTTGGCGAACGGGTTTTGCCAATCCAGAACCTTGTCCCACTTTTTGAACCAGTGGAGTTCCTCAGCGATGCGGGCCCAGAAAGTATCCGGGCTGTCGATCGATTCCCGATAGAGTTTGTCGTACTCAGCCCGGGATTTGATCCAGGCTTTTTCGCTGAACGCCGGGATGGGCGGAAATAAACGGTTTTCCTGCATGGTCGACGAAATACCTGTGCTGGCATCGGACATGGGCGCGTTCCTCCAAACGGATACTCACTTGAACTGATTCACGAAGTATAACAATGTCGTCATCCCCCGCCATGATGTGTTAAGATCGTTTTGCATCTTGGCCGGCAATCGGCTAGAGCATGTTCCTCACATCGAAATGGAGCAACTGAATGGAGCCTTCTAAACCGTCGACCGGTTCGCCGCCGGCTGAAGACCGGTCCGTCATCCGCTACAACGCCCGGTTGGGCATGTTGTTTTTCCTGATTTATCTTGTGATTTACGCCAGTTTTGTCCTGCTATGCACCTTCCGCCTTGATCTCATGAGCAGGCCTTGGATCGGCGGAGTCAACGTCGCGATCTGGTACGGGTTCGCGCTGATCGGCGGAGCGTTTGTGCTTGCAAGCGCGTTTTTGATGCTCTGCAAAAAGTAACCCCCCAGATAACTTATCGATAGCTCATCCTGATTCGGAGTTCCTTCTATGGCGATTACGATTTTCCTCTTCTTTGTCGGCATCGTGCTGGCGATGAGTTTTTACCTTGCCCGGAAAGCCAAAAGTGCCAGCGGGTATTTTGCCGCCCACGGTGAAATCGGCTGGTTCGTCAACGGGATCGCCTTCGCCGGCGACTATCTGTCGGCTGCTAGTTTTCTCGGAATCTGCGGCCTGGTCGCGTTTTACGGATTCGACGGGTTTCTCTATTCGATAGGGTTCCTCGCGGGTTGGGTCGTTGCGCTGTTCGTGATCGCCGAGCCGATCAAGCGGTTGGGTAAGTACACTTTCGCCGACGCGCTCAATTCGCAATTCAATAGCCGCGGAATCACGTTGGCGGCCGCGTTCAGTACCATGATCGTCTCGATCTTTTACCTCATCCCACAGATGGTGGGAGCGGGCACGCTGCTTAAAGCGCTCCTCAAACTTCCCGAGAAAATGTGGCACGGCGTGGACCTGCATCACGCACTCGGTGTTGTCGTCGTCGGCTCAATCGTGATGTTGATCGTCGTGACGGCAGGCATGGTGTCTACGACGTGGGTACAATTCATCAAGGGTTCGATGCTGGTCGGCTTCTGCACGATGCTTACCATCGCCATTCTTGCCCGTGGTATCCATAAAGACGTGCAACCGAGTGCGCTCGACGCTTCTACGGGAAGCCTGAACTACATCGGCACAACACCACCGTCCCCCAGACAGGTGGCTGGGATTGCCGGTGACGGTGACTCGACGGGCTCGCTCGGGCCGATGCAGTTTATTTCCGCGGTTGGTAAATCCGACATCATCGAATGGAAAAAAGACCCGAAAGTGGCGAACACCTGGCATGGGAAAGTTGTGAAGGGAAGTTCCCTCCTCGCGCCTGGCGAATATTACACCGGTATCCGATCCGATGACCTGATGAAGAAGTTGGATTTTATCTCTCTCATGCTCGCATTGTTCTGCGGTACGGCTTCGCTACCGCACATTCTAATTCGGTACTACACCGTCAAAGACGCCGCCGCCGCACGCAAAAGCACGGTGGTTGGGATCGGAGCGATTGGTTTTTTCTATGTTTTGACGCTGTTCATCGGTCTGGGCGCGATGGTCAGCGGCAAGCTCGATCCCGATACCAACCTGGCCGCCACCAACCTGGCTCAGACGTTCGGCGACATTCCCTTTGCAATCATCACCGCCATCGCGTTTACCACGATCCTGGGGACGGTAAGCGGTCTGATCTTGGCCGCCGCCGGCGCGATGGCGCACGACCTGATCGAAACCGTGATGGGGTACAATATGACCGATCACGTCAAAGTGCGGACGGCCAAGATCGCGTCGCTCGGCGTGGGCGTGATCGCAATTGCACTGGGGATTCTCTTCCGAACGTTCAACGTCAGCTTTCTGGTCGCCTGGGCATTCGCGGTAGCCGCCAGCGCAAACTTGCCGGCGATCGTGATGCTTCTGTTCTGGCGGCACACCACGCGAGCGGGAATGATCGCATCGATCCTGACCGGAACGATTACTTCCGTCGGATGGCTGCTTCTGACGAAGGACGCATTCGAAAAAGTTTACGGCCTCGACCCCGCCAAAGCCTTAGCGCCGTTCAGCAATCCAGGTTTGGTCACGATTCCGATCGCATTTGTCGTACTCATCGTCGTATCGCTTCTGACCGAAAACCGCCGCGAACAAGCAGTCGTGATCCATCGCGCGTAGAAAAGCGTTCGGCAGGGTGGTTCTTATACGGACTCGATTTATTCTGGCGCATCCAGCACCGTCATTCCGAGGTATTCCGAGGAATCTCGGTATGCGAAAACCGCTCGCTATCCGAGATTCCTCGGAGTAATGCGGAATGACGATCGGCGAAAGATCGCCCGGGAATTAATTCAAATCCGTATTACTCCCACACCGCAACGCCGGCGGCTTCTATTTTGGCCGAGCCGACAACAAACTTCGCGCCCTTGGGTGCGGGGGCGGCCACAGGTTTGTCGTTGTAGTTCAGGCAGATCGTGTACGCGCCGCGCTGATAAACATGGACCCGGTCCTGCAACACCTTCGTGGCGAGTTTGAACTGCTTGGCCAGCTTCTCCATCAATGCGTTGTGATAGGAATAATCCGCGTTCACGCCGCTATAGGTGACCGTGCCTTGCCCCAGCTTACGCTGAGTCGCTGCGACGGCTCCCGCGTAAAACATATCGGTGTACTTAGCGAGCACCTTGGTATCTTCAGCCGCGTACAGCAAATCGCCCCAGATGTTCCACGAATGTTTTCCACCGTCGATGATCTCAACCTGGCCGTTCGCGCCGTCGGGCAAACTGTCGTACGCTTCGATGCTCGCGCCGATCAGAGGCACGATCGGAGCGCTGGTCGGGCCTTCCCAGAAATGCCCGTCGCGGTTCATTAACCCGGTGCGGCAGGTCAGCACCAGATTTCCGCCGGCTGAAGCGTAATCTTCAAATCGCTTGGCTAACTTTTCGTCCATCAACTGGATCGCCGGTGCGACCAGCATCTTCAAATCCGTCGGCCATTCGCGGTGCGGGTTGACGATGCGCACATTCAGCCCCAGCCGGGCGATGGCGCTGTACCATTTCAGCATGAAATCGGCGAACGTCCACCGCCGAACTTGCGGCTGAATAACCATCGCCCAGTACTGATCGAAATCGAGCATCAGCCCAACCGTATTGTCACTATCGATGCTGCGGGTTGCGGGCGTTGCCTTGGCGGGGTCAAGCCGTTGCACTTCGGTTGAGACTTGTGAGAACTCGCGCCCGCCGGGCGAAGCCGTCACGCCGTCGGGCAAAATCAGCCCGTGGTGAAACTGCTCGCGCCCGAAGCGCGGCTGACGGAAGCGGTAGGTGGTGACGAACTCCGCGCCGTGCGCGAATGCCGTCCAGATCCACAGTCGAATCGCGCCCGGATAAACCAGCAGCGGCACGCCGCTCCAGTTGATCGTGCCCGGCTGCAGTTCCATCAGCGCCCAGCGTCCGTTGAAGCTGGCCATGTGATCGTGATTCAAGCCCATCATTGAATGGCCGGCGATGCGGAAGTTTTCGTCCTTCGGGTTCGTTTCATAACCCCCCGCCGGATAGGCGTCCCAAGAAAACAACGACAGCGAATCGGCCATGTCGGCCGGGTCACAATCCAAATGCAATGTGATGAAGTTGGTGGTGATCCATCGCTTGCCGATCCTGGGCTTGAGCACGTCCGCCTGCAGTTTGACGTACTGCGCAAAACTCCACGACCAGAACCGCGAAGAATCCTGGCACTGATGCGGATTGCCGTATTTAGGGTCTCGACTTTCACTAAAGAGAATCTGCTTCCAGTCGGTATAAAACGTATTCCAGAATATCGTTCCCCACGCTTCGTTGAGTCGATCGAGTGTGTGGTATTTTGACTTCAGCCAATCACGGAATGCCTGATGAGTCGTTGGGCTTTGATCGAAATCAGCGCCCAGTTCATTGTCGATCTGCCATCCAATGACCGACGGATGATCGGCAAAACGGTCGACCATCGCCTGCACGACCTTGCGTGAGTAATCCTGCAGCGCGGGCAGCAGGTGATTGCCATGCCGTCGCCCGCCGAAACGGTGGCCGGTGATGAGGATTTCGGGATGCTTGTCGACCATCCACACCGGCAGAACGGCCGTCGGCGTGCAGAGGATTACATCGAGCTTCCGTTTGGCCGCCATCTCCAAACAGTCGGCCAGCCAATCCAACTGGTATTTCCCCTCGCTCGGCTCGATCGTGCCCCACGCGAACTCGGCCAGATGGACGATCTTCATGCCCATCGCGGCCATGCGGTCAAAATCGCGCTCCCACTGTTCGCGCGGCCACTGATCGGGATAGTAGTAAGTTCCAACTTTCATGCGGGTAGTTTGGCGAGAATCCAACCGAAGGCAAGGCAGCCACTCAGTGGCGGCTGATTAATTGGGGCGAGGGGTGCTCTCATCCGCTTGATGGGTCTGCGGCGACTGTAGGACTTGGAATCCTCGCATGACGGCTTTGCGTTTCTGCCGAATCTGACGAACCCGCTCGGTGATCACCCAGCACAGCAGCGCCCACACCAGCCCCGCCGCCCAACCGGCCAGCACGTCGGTCGGCCAGTGGATGCGCAAATAAATCCGACTCACGCCGACGAGAAACGTCACCGTTACCGCCATCATCAGCACGTACAGCTTGGCGAGTTTGCCGGGCACGAGTTGCGCGATGATCGTGCCGAGCGTGAGATACACCATCGCCGCCATCATCGAGTGGCCGCTGGGGTAGCTGGGATAGTAGCCGACTTCCGGCATACCCGCAGGATGGCCCGGCGGAACGCGGTCGATCGTGCCCTTGAGAAAGATCGTCACCACCGCCCCGCTGGCAACAGTGCAGAACAGCCACCCCGCGATGAACGGCCGGCGCGCCAGCACGAGATACCCGCCGATCATCCCCGTCACCAGCAGCCAACACCCCGGCCCACCGAGCGCGGTGATGTCCTCTGCCATGTCCTCGATCACCGGCGGCTGCGGATGGTGCCGCAAATATCCGATCACCCGGCGATCGAAATGATCCACCTTCCCGGCGCTGACGAAGTCCGTCATCGCGATAAAGCCCCATGAGACGGCCACGATCGCCAGCATTGCGCCCAGCACGAGCGGCCCGTGTCCGGCCATGTACTTCAGGAAGTTGCGAAACGTCGTTTCCAATCGGCCAGAAGAATATCAGAAACACCGCTCGGCGACGATCAGCATTGGGATGTCGAGAAGTATGGGGTTCGTTCATTTTAGCCACGGATGGGGCGCAGATGAACACAGATAAGAGAAGTAGCCGCAGATAACGCAGATGAACGCAGATCAATTCTCAGTTTGATCCGCGTTCATCTGCGTTATCTGCGGCTCAAATTTTTGACCTTCTTATCTGTGTTCATCTGTGCCCCATCTGTGGCTAACTTTTTCACATCTCCCGATCCACCGCCAGCGCAACGCGCCGCGTCGCCGTCATCATGTCCGCGAACGCTGCCGGCGTGAGCGACTGAGCGCCGTCCGTCAGCGCGTGTTCCGGGTCCATGTGCGTTTCAACGATCAGACCATCGCACCCCGCGGCGACGGCCGCCTTGCACATCGGCGCAACCAGATGGCTCTTGCCCGTGCCGTGGCTCGGATCGACCACCACCGGCAAATGTGACAGCCGCTGTAGTTCCGGCACGATCGCCAACGGCAGCGTGTTGCGGACGTAATCTTCAAACGTGCGAATGCCCCGTTCGCACAAAATCACCTGCGTATTCCCGCGGGCCATGATGTACTCCGCCGCGAGCAGGAATTCCTCCAGCGTCGCGCTCAGCCCACGCTTAAGCAGCACTGGCTTGCGGGCTTCGCCGACTTTGTTCAGCAGGTTAAAGTTCTGCATGTTCCGCGCGCCGATCTGCAGCACGTCGGCGTATTCGCACACCATCTGCACCTGTTCGATGCTCATCACTTCGGTGACGATCGCCAACCCCGTCGCGTCGCGCGCCGCCGCTAGGTGTTTGAGGCCTTCCTCGCCCATGCCTTGGAACGCGTACGGGCTGGTGCGAGGCTTAAACGCCCCGCCGCGCAGGCCGATCGCGCCGCAGGCCTTCATCGCGTGGGCGATCTCGATGATCCCCTGCTTGCTCTCAACGCTACACGGCCCGGCGATCACGCCGACCTTCTTCCCGCCGATCGTAGCGGCGGGCTTGCCGTCCGCACCCGCCTTGCCGATCTGCACCACCGTGCGGTCTTTCTTCACCTCGCTCGACGCCATTTTGTAAGGCCGAAGGATCGGCACGACGCTGTCCACGCCGTCCGACGTCTCGAGCGCCGACTTGTCCTTGAACCGATCATTCCCGATCACTGCAATGACGGTCCGTTCCTCGCCGACAATGACGTGTTCTTTGAGTCCCATTTCGCGCACCAGTTTGATGACATGGTCGATCTGCTTCTGCGTCGACCCCTGCTTCATGACTACGATCACAACACACCTCCAAAGTTAGATAGAACTCGCCAGTACATCGCTCGCTCCTTGACGCATGGGCCACCAGCCCATGTCCAGCCACTTGGCATGGGCTGGTAGCCCATGCGACAAACAAAAAAGCCCCAGGACGCGTGTCCTGAGGCTTTGGGAATTCCAGATAAATCGGCTGGCTCAGGACAAGGTTGTTCCGGACGGATAAAAGTATCCGCTAAACCAGAATGAAAACTTGCAAGTCGCGTGGGCCATCGGGTTTAACTCTACAATCGATCGGACGGATGTCAAACGGTTCTCTCGACAAAGCTCGGCCGCAATAGATCTCACGATTTTTTACGATTGGCCCGCATTTGGCGTTCCGCCAGCGAAGCGGCTTTCTCCAACCCCCGGCCCCGCCGACAGTTGCAAAAAACCCGCCGGCCGCAACCCAAGGTACGCAAAGGTACGCAAAGGTACGCAGAGGGCGACACCACGGATCAACCAGGTGGCCGCCAACGCCTCGAAGGGGGCCGACCATGCTCTAGATTTTCAAAGAGCCGCCCGCCGTATGCCCGACCAGCAGAAAAAACCGTCCCCGCTCTGATACGCCCCCTGCCTCACCGGCAGAGCGTCGTGCGCGCAACAGCGGCGCAACATGTGCGGAATTGGAGCGAATTGGGCGCGATGAGACTTCGAGATATTCAATTTTCTCTGCACCACGATGGGACCGGTTCCGAATGGCATTTCTTGTCCCGATCTCTTGCAATAGAAGGAACTATTGAGGCGAAAGCAACAGGGTGATACACTATGTTCGCCAGTACAAGCGAGGGAGCGTTCCTTTGTTATTTCACCTTTGCGCAAGAGAATTCTGGTTATCCGCTAGGAGCAAACTGCGCATAACAGGCTCGATCGTTGTGGTCGCTGCTTTGATCGTCAGCGGTTGCGCAGCATTCCTGCAATCGAAGTTCGACGAGGCACGCCGGTCGCTCCAAGAAATGCGAGCGTTCGCGTTAGCGCAATTGCCTGATCTGACCGCTGAAGAGCGAGAGATCATCCAGACGCGCGACCCCAAGATGGGACAGGCCAATTTCGTTGTCTACTTATGGTGGCAGAATTCCGAGGGGAAAACGTTTGCGACTGTCGAGGCAACGCCGCCGCCTTGCGAGCCTAGCCTTGCACGTCGGTAAGGCAGCAGACGATTCGCCGTTGGAGTGATGTAGGGTCCGCCTTGGCGGACCAAATAATGTAATGGCCCGCCGAGGCGGACCCTAGTGGCTATCCCGCCTTGCAGATCCCACTGCCCCCGCCGATTATTGACCTAAATCCTGCATTCCATTACCCTTCCCTCTCGTTACCCGATGAACGCACCGGCCTCTCAAACCAGTTCGGCTAAGCCTTACCTCTTGGCCCGCCAGCAGACCGTCCGCCACGCCATGGCGGCGCGGGGGGTTGATACGTTATTGCTGACCCACCCGGCCGACCTCGCTTATCTCTCCGACTTCAGCGGCCATGACTCGATCGGCGTGTTTACGGCCGATGATTTTATCCTGGTCACCGATTTCCGGTACGCCGAGCAGGCGCAGATCGAAAGCCCGTGGCTGAAGACCGTGATGCGCGACGGCAAGATGGCCGACGCGCTGGTCAACGCTTTGACCTCGCTTAAATCCAGCAAAGTAGGTTTTGAAAGCAACTTTACAATGTTCGGGCAGGTTGAATCGCTCCGCAAGACGCTGGAGGAGAAGCATCTCGCCATCGATGTGACCGGCGTGGCCGATCTGATGGTGAACGTCCGCAAGATCAAAGACGACGTGGAGATCGGCATCATTCGCGAGGCGATCCGCGTGGCGGAAGAAGCGCTGTTGACCGTCAAGCCCGAACTGAAGCCCGGGCGGACGGAGAATTACATCGCCGGGCTGCTGCAGTTTGAGATGCGCAAACGCGGCGCGAGCAATTCGAGCTTCGACCCGATCATCGCCACCGGCCCCGCCAGTTCGCTGCCGCACTATCGGCCCGCAGATATCGACATCAAACGCGATACCTTCCTGCTCATCGATTACGGCGCGCTCTACCAAGGCTATTGCAGCGACATCACCCGCACGTTTTCGATCGGCACACTGCCGGCGAAACTGACGGAGATTTACAAGATTTGCCTGGAAGCCCAGTTGGCCGCGATCGCCACGCTGAAGCCCGGCGTGGCCACCCAAACCGTTGACGCGGCGGCCCGGAATATCATCGACGGCGCGGGCTACAAAGAATTCTTCGGCCACGGTTTAGGCCACGGCATCGGGCGCGACATTCACGAGCAGCCGACGCGTCGCCGCGTCGGCGGGGAAGAAGAGCTCAAGCCGGGTATGATCGTGACTGTCGAGCCGGGCATTTACCTGCCCGGGATCGGCGGAGTGCGGATCGAAGACGACGTGCTGATCACGCCGAGCGGGTGTGAAGTGCTGACAAGCCTCGATAAATCGCTCGACGGGTGTCGGCTGTAGGGATCGGATTTAACAGGTGACGAATTCAACACGAGGTTCGCTTGAAACAGAAAGCTAAAGGGAAGAAACCCGCCGGTACGATCAAAACGTCGGGCAGCCCGATGGACGTGTCGCTGCTGGAGCAGATCGTATCGCTCATGGCGGCTAACGATCTGAATACGGTGGACGTGCGGGACGGTGAAAAGCGCGTGATCCTCAAGCGCGGCGCGGTGCAGATGGCGCAGATGACTTACGCGCAGCCGATGGCCGCATCGCCGGCGGCGACGTCTGCTGGATCAGCCGCACCCGCGAAGCCGGCAGCGGCGGTGGACGACACCGCCGGCCTGATCGCGATCAAGAGCCCGATGGTCGGCACGTTCTACGCCGCCGCCACGCCCGACGCCAAACCGTTTGTCTCGGTCGGTACCAGCATAGATGAGGACACGGATGTTTGCATCATCGAGGCGATGAAGGTCTTCAACAACATCAAAGCTGAGACCCGCGGCACGATCGCGAAGGTGCTTTGCACCAACGGCCAGACGGTAGAGTTCGGGCAGACGTTGTATCTTGTCAAGCCATAGGATTCGAGCATGGCTGAGCGTCGCCAACTGCAATTTGCGAACGAAGAAGACGTGATCGCTGACATTGAGCGGCTACGCCGCGGTTGCGAGCGGGCCGGACAATGGACCTTGCCGCAGGTTTGCTGGCATTTGTCTAAATCGGCTGAGTTCAGCATGCGGGCCGGGCCTTTCCCCGAGCCAACGCCCGAGCAAATCGCCCGCCGGCCGGTGTTGGATCAAGTCTTGGGTGGCGCTCCGTTGCCATCGGGTTTAACGGCGCTGGAAGCGTTCCAGCCGCCGGTCGACTGTTCTGAATCGGAGATCGATCGCCTGCAGGAAGTGATGAAGGCCGCAAAGTCATACCCGGGGCCGTTCGCGCCGCATCGTCTTTTTGGACCGTTAACCCCGGATGAAGCCCGCAAGCTGCGGCTGGCGCACTGTGCTCATCACCTTTCGCACTTGATTCCAACGCACAAAGAAAGCTGACCGAATGTTCTCCAAGATCCTGATCGCTAATCGCGGTGAAATCGCCCTGCGTATCATCCGTGCCTGCCGCGAACTCGGCATTCAGACGGCGGTCGTTTACTCCACCGCTGACAAAGACGCTGCGTACCTGAAGTTGGCCGATCACGCGATCTGCATCGGCGACGCCCCGCCGGCTGAGTCGTACCTGAATATCCCGCGCATCATCAGCGCGGCCGAAATTGCTGACGTGCAGGCGATCCACCCCGGCTACGGATTTTTGAGCGAGAAGCACCACTTCGCCGAGATCTGCCGCAGTTGCAAGATCGAGTTCATCGGCCCGCCGGTGGACGCGATGCTGGCGCTCGGCGACAAAGTGCAGTGCAAGAATCTGGCGAAGAAAGCCAAGGTTCCGACGGTCCCCGGATCGGACGGCGCGGTGGACGACGAGAAAGAAGCCCTCAAGGTGGCGACCAAGATCGGCTACCCCGTCATCATCAAAGCCGCAGCCGGTGGCGGCGGGCGCGGGATGCGCGTGGCGCATAACGACGTCTCCCTTCGCGCCGGCCTGAAGCAGGCGCAGGCTGAAGCGGAAAATGCATTTAAGGACAGCACCGTCTACATCGAAAAATACGTTGAGTACGGCCGGCACGTTGAAGTGCAGGTCATCGCCGACCAGCACGGCAACGCCGTCCACCTGTGGGAACGCGATTGCACGATGCAGCGTCGCCACCAGAAGTTGGTGGAAGAATCGCCATCGCCGGTGCTGCCGCAGAAAATCCGCGAGGAGTTGTGTACTGCCGCCGTCCGGCTGATCAAAACCGCCAAGTATTACAACGCCGGCACGGTGGAGTTTCTGGTCGATAAGAAGCTGAATTACTATATCCTGGAAGTGAACGCCCGCATCCAGGTGGAGCATCCGGTGACGGAAATGGTGACCGGGATCGACCTGATCAAAGAACAAATCCGCGTCGCCAGCGGCGAGAAGCTCAGCTTCACGCAAAAAGACGTGCAGCAACGCGGCCACGCGATTGAGTGTCGCATCAACGCCGAAGACCCGGCGAGAAACTTCGCCCCCTTCCCGGGCTTAATCGAAGAATACCGCGCCCCCGGCGGCCCCGGTGTGCGGCTCGACAGCCACGCCTACGCCGGCTACCGCATCCCGCCGAACTACGACAGCATGATCGGCAAGCTGATCGTCCACCGGAACACCCGCGAGGAAGCCATCGCCACCATGAAGCGGGCGCTGAGCGAGTTCCACATCTCGCCGATCAAGACGACAATCCCGCTGCACCTGCAAATCCTGGACAACAAGAATTTCCAGAGCGGCGATGTAGACACCGGCTTCGTCGAACGCGTGCTGCTGGCGAAGTAGTTCGTTGAAGCAAGATAATGTCCACGAATAACACGAATCTACACGAATAAGAAAATCAATTCTTGATTGGTCGTGGGGCCATCTGAAATATTATGCAACGCATTGCTTGGAGCACTCAACCGTACCACGGGCCTCCGGCCCGTGCGGGCGATTCGGAATAGCCAAGGACGTACATTTGTTCGTGTTCGTGCGCTATCGGCACGGGTCAGAGGCCCGTGGTACGGTCGAATTTCCCACACTGACCCACTACCAATCAAAATTTGTTTTTCTTATTCGTGTAGATTCGTGTTATTCGTGGACTTTCATATTCGTTTTAAGGAACCAGATCAGTTCATCGTGCTCGGATCGAGCCCGAGCGTGCCGACCAGATCGTCGAGATATTTCTCCGAAATAGTCTTATCCAGCTCTTCATTCACATACGCCTTGCGGCTGGCCAGCTCAAGACCCATTAGTTTGTGATAAGCCGGCATGACCAGACAATGCTCGATGTACGCCAAGTGCCGTTTCCACAGCCCGATGTCGGCTTTTTGCTTAGCCCGCAATCGAGTTTGGTACCAATCGCTCTTGATCAGTGAGGTGTGTGTGAACATCGAACGGATCGATGCGTGATGCGCATCTTTACCTTCGAACGAACCGGTGGCCATGATCAGCAGCAACGCCTTCAGCGGCGGGCAGGCGTCTTCAATGCTGCCGTCTTCAAGATACTGCTTGGCCACGCGGGTTTGGGCTTCGGTGATATTTTTTATCCCGTCCACGAACTGCTCGCGGTCCTGCGTTTCGGGGCAAAGGATGGCTTCCTCAAACACCTTCGATGGATTATCGAACAACCGCCCGAAATACGTCCGCACGAAGTGGGCCGTGATGCGGAATCCCAGCCGGCTGGCGAGGATGGTCTCGCCGTTGTGCTCAAAATCCTTCAGCGGCTCGAGGAATCCGGCGGCGATCATCTTCTTCGGATCGCGCTCGTCGGGCGTCAGCCGGCACCACAGTTCGGGAACCATCAGGCTGATGTCGTGATCGACGCGGTAATTCGGCCCGATGAAGCCGGCCGACGAGGAGAAACCGCCGAGGCCGGTGAGGATGTAGCTGACCAACGCATTGTTCAGATCGACAATCGGACGAAGCGCGTTAAACGGGCCCTTGGTCAACGCGCCTTCGCTGCCGGCACCGGTTGTGCTGGGGCTCTTACCCGTCAGCGAGCAGACGAAATCCATGAACAGTTCGGGCAGTTCCTGGTAATGAATCGGGTTGTAGACGGCCAGCGCGCGAATGCCCGCCGCCGGCTCGGCTGGATTATTTCGCCGGCCGATCAACACCGCATCCACCGGCGTGAGCACGGGCTTCTTCAGCGGGACCGCCCGCGCAAACCGAACGCCTTGCTCGGCCACGTACCGGTTGAACGGCGTGACCAAATCGGGACGGTTCTGCAGATACCGCGGGTTCTTGCTCGGCTTGCCGTCGACAATCCGCGGCTCGGACGACGAAACCACGTAGCCTTTCGCACCACCGGCGGTTTCTTTCAGCACCCGTTGCATCGGCTGTGTATAACGGTCGAACGTCGTCACTTTAGCGACCAACGCTTTAGCCTGCTTCACATCCAGAGGCTCGAAGTTGGAGATAAAATTGTCGTGCCGCGACATGTCCAGTTCCGTCTGCTTGTCGAGCCCACGATGGACCGCATCGTCCGGCCGTTGGAACAGGCGGTACTCGCAATTGACCACAAATTTGCAACTGGTCGCCTGCTGGGCCGCGCTCAGCTTCGCCAGCTTCGATCGCGGAACCACCACCGAGGCAGAAATATCATCTTCCGTCTGAATCTTGGCTGCGGCGGCGAAATCCTGACGGAGCTTGTAGGTGCGCCAGTTGCCGGTCTTCGTCAGGCCCATGCGCAGATACGTGCCGACAAGCTGGCGATCGCCGAACTTCAGCTCGTGGCCGTTGAAACCGTTCACGATGTCAACGCCAAAGTGAGCCTTCCAGTCTTGGTTCCACTCCGGGCGGTAAAACCGCTTGATGATGAACACCATCGGATAGATGTAGGTCGGCAGGCTTGCGAGCCAGTCGTTGTAGGCGTCGCTATAATCGGCCGACGGAGTAAGCAGTTTAATCACACTACCAAGCGAGCGCTGGGTGCTGAGCAGCGGCCGGCTGGTTTTTTGATCGTGGGCACGATTGGCCTTGGCAACTTCCGGCGATTTCCATCGGTCGGAATAATTCCGGGCGATGATCTGATCGATCACCTCAAAATCCTTGTCGATATCGGCGACAAAAATCGGCCCGTACAACATGTAATCGCCGATCGACTTGCTGATCTCGCTCTTGCCGCCACCACTGACGGTGCAAGGTTTGTGGCAAAACGTGCCTTCGCCGATGGTGCCGATAATGCGCCAACTCGGCGCGCCGGGGTGTTTCTCCAGCCGCAGTTTGAAGCCGCTGGGCGTCATGTAGATTTTCCCGGGCATCATGGGGATCGACCGCTCCTCGCCGTTGGTTTTCCAGTTCACGGATTGCGTTGCGACGCTGGCGCTGCTTTCCTCGGGAATGTAAATCAGGTCCGGCCAAGCCTTGTCCACGCCGTAACCTTCGGGCTGAACGTGCATGATCGACTTGTAGTCTTTCAACACATCCGCAAACAGCCGACCGTTGCCGCGGCGGCTCTCGGAGACGAACTGATCGCCGAACGCGTAGCTGGTATACGCCATCGCCCCGCCAGCGTGTTCGTCCTCGACGTTGCCGTACAGATTGGCGGCGTAGCTGATTTGGGTTTTAACTTCCTTTTTGCAGTATCCGTAATAATTGTCGGCGATCAGTGTGACGATCACACCCGCCCGCGTACGGCAGGTGAGTTTGAACGGAACGCCGTCGTTGTATTTTTCCTTCTCGTCGCGATAGCACATCTTGTCGCGACGCTGGCACTCGGTAGCAAAATCGTAATGCGGCAGGCCGACCTGTTTTTTGGTCAATTCGCACAGTTGCGGCGCGAGAATGACACACCCAGTCACGCCGATCCAATGCTCGACATCCAGGCCCGCGTCGTTCTGCGGCAAGTACGGATCGCCGGCGTTGCCGAAGATCGATTCGACGAAGTCGAGATTGCTGACGAGCGTGCCCGGGGCGAAGAAGCGCACTTCCATCGACTTGGCCGGGCATACGCCGGGCACTTCCGGGCATACGGTCGGCCGCAACAGCAGCGACACGAACGACTTGGCCGGCTCGGCCTGATCGGACATGAATGGCAGCGTCATCAACTCCTGCGGCGGGTGCATCGCGTGGTTGAACAACTCCGCGAATGTGCGCTTTGGCACCGCGCGCTTATCACCCGGCACGGGCAGGCCGCCCTCGGTGACGTGGAAGGTGCCTTCGGTGGTGCGACGATCGCTCTTGGGGTTGTGCAGCACGCCGTTGCGCAAGCGGTAGCTGGTCAGCAGCGGGCTGGTGAATGAATCGCCGTGGATCGGCAGCGACAGCTCGCGGGCGATGCCGTGTTCTTCAAGCACCACGGTCTGATCCGGCAGGCGCATGCGCCACGAGAGCTTCAGGTCGGCAAAATGATCCGCCAGAAACGCCTCGATCCGCCGATCCGCCGGGCAATGGTGCTCGGCCAGCAGGCGGGTCTTCTCCCTGAAGCTGGCGAGCAACCCGTCGGCCACTTCCGACAGCTCGGGATCTTCAATCGCATCAATAGCAAATCCCTGCGATCGGAGTTGGAGATTTACTTTTCGCAGACGCCTACGGCGCTCGTCGACGGATTCAGAAGCCCCGGCCGAAGTCCAGCCCAAGGCGCGACGCATGTCCATAGTGACCCTTCAAACGGCTAGCGGCGGTTCATTGCTCCTAGCGGCGAGATTGTACAGCGGATCCATGCCAATAAAAAAGCCTGATCGCATTAACGATCAGGTCTTTTGATTTTGATTTGCAATAACGTCGCGTGCGAACGTTATACCGCGGCCACTACACCGCAGTCGCTTCGTGGAATTCCTTGCGGCGATCGGCCATCTGGGCCTTCAGGCGGGCGAGAATCGAGGAGTGCATCTGACTCACGCGGCTCTCAGAAAGATCGAGCGTCGCGCCGATTTCCTTCATCGTCATTTCTTCAAAATAATACAGGATGATGATCAGTCGCTCGGCCCGGCTCAGGCCTTTGGTGATGAGTTCTTTGAGGTCTTTTCGCTGAATCTCTCGAACCGGATCAGCGCCGCGCTTGTCTTCCAGAACGTCGATCTCACGGACGTCTTTATTGCTGTCGGTTTCAAACCACTTGCGACTCAGCGACACCACGCCGACGGCCGATGCGTCCTTGGCCATTTTCTCGAACTCGGCCATCGGCACTTTGAGGCGCTTGGCGATTTCATCGTTCGTCGGCGCGCGGCCTAGTTCCACTTCAAGCTGCTTGCTGGCGCCGTCCAGCTTATGCGATCGGCTGCGGACCAGACGCGGCACCCAGTCCATCGAGCGGAGTTCATCGAGAATCGCGCCGCGGATACGGGGGGCGCAGTACGTTTCAAACTTCACGCCGCGTTCCATGTCAAACGCCGCGATCGCGTCCATCAGCCCGAAGATGCCCGCCGACATCAGGTCGTCGAGTTCGACTTCGTCAGGGAGCTTGACATGGATTCGCTCGGCGTTGTAACGAACCAAGTGAAGATAATTCACCATAAGTGCGTTACGGAGTTCTTCAGTGGGGTTTTTCTTGTACGAGACCCAGACATCTTTGATATCGGGCTTCTGCGCGACCTTAGCCATATGATCTCCCGGTCCTTGGGACGACTGCTGCTTCCATGCACGTCGAGACACAAAACGATTTCAGACGTGACCCGAATAAGTTACGCGAACTTCGAGTGCGACTCAACTAATTTCTCATTCAATTCGAGATAAAACTCGAAATAGTCTGCAATTTTTTGGGCATTTACACGCTCCAATGCCACTTGGCGTTATCGGCTTTTGGCTGGGCTTTTCTCCTGTGATTCTTTTACCTTTTCCGCCGACTGCACATTTTCCGTCAGCATCCGCTGCCCCATGGCTCCCAGGATGAGCCCGATGACGAACGTGCCGAACATCGCCACCAGCGCGCGAGAAACGGTGGTGGTAAACGGATTATCCGCTTCCAACGTGCCGATCAACAGGCACATGGCAAACGCCACCATCGAGAGAATTGCAGCGACTTTCTGCGGCATACGAGGGTAGGACTTAGTGGTAAGGACTTAGGACTTAGTGATGTCCCGTCCTCGCATTCTCTAAGTCCTTAGTCCTGAGTCCTTAGTCCTACTTCAGTCCTACTTCCGAAACCACCGACTCATCCGGTTAAAGAATCCGCCGTGGCTTTGCGAGACGGCGATGCCCTGTTCCAGCCGCATCGCCAGTTGGCTGATACAGAGGCTGGCGGCGCATTTCGGGCTGCCGACGACGAACGGGGCCCGCCGGCGAACGGCGTTGCTGACTTGCTCGTCGTAAGACACATAACCCGCGTCGTAAAGCGTCACGCCCAAAAACTGCTTGGCGACCTTGGCGATCCGCTCGAACACCACATGCGCCTCGGCCGGCGTGCGGGCCTGGTTGACCAGCAGGCTTACCCGGCGGTTGGCGTCCTCTCGGCTGATGACCTTCACCACCGCATACGCGTCGGTAATGGCCGTCGGCTCGGGCGTGGTGACGACCAGCACATGATCGGCTGCACGAGTGAAGCTCAGCACGTTAGGGCTGATGCCTGCACCGGTGTCGATCAGGATGATGTCCGTCTGCTCTTCCAATTCGGCCAGCGAGGTAATCAGTCGCTGCCGATCACTGTCGGTCAGATCCGCCATGCGAGCCAAGCCCGACGCCCCGCCGATCAGGCGGAACCCGCCAGGGCCTTTCACCATCACGTCGGCCAGTTCTTTCTTGCGGGCGATGACGTGCGAGAGGTTGTTCGGCAATTCTATATTGCACAGCACATCGGCATTGGCGAGCCCGAGATCGGCGTCGAGCAGCACGACATCCTTTCCCGCCTGCGACAACTTGATCGCCAGGTTCACCGCGATGTTGCTCTTGCCAACGCCGCCCTTCCCGCTGGTGACGGCGATCACGCTTGCGCGGTGTCGTCGGCCGGCCAGCGAGCGGAGTTGTGTGGCTTGATCGATTAGCATGGTCATTTCTATTTATTTGCGATTTTCAATTTGCAATTTGCAATCGAAGAAACGGTCTTTCGATTGCAATTTGCAAATCGCAATTTGCAAATCTCCTTAATTCGTTACATCAGGTCCAATCCAAGAATCAACTGAGCCAGCTTTTTGCCGCGCCCGACTTCAATATCGTTCGGAACGTCCTGGCCGGTGGTGATGTAGCTCAGGCTCTTGTTCACCTTGCGGATCACGTTGAGCACCACGCCCACGTGGGCCGCCTCATCAAGCTTGGTGAAGATGATTTTGTCGACTCGAACGTCGTTAAACCGGTCGATCGCCAGTTGGATGCATGACGGCGAAGAAGTCGTCGACAGCACCAAATGCACTTCGTCCGGCTGAGCGGCATCGAGGAAACCCCGCAACTCGTTCAGCTTCATCGTATCCTTCGGGCTTCGGCCGGCGGTGTCGATCAGCACGTATTCACAGTCACTCATCGACGCGATGGCCTCGCGAAGATCATCCGATGTGTTCACCACACGCAGCGGCGCACCGATGATGTCGGCGTACTTCTTCAATTGATCGACCGCCGCGATGCGGTAAGTGTCGAGCGTGATCAAACCGACTCGGTGCTTCTCGCGAAGCTTCAAGTTAGCGGCCAGCTTGGCGATGGTTGTTGTTTTCCCGACGCCCGTCGGGCCGATCAGGGCGACGACGTGTGAGCCAACGCTTTTAGTGCGGTGGATCGGGCCGGACGAAGGAATCATCTTTTCAAGCTGCTCGGCCAGCTTTTCGCGAACGAACGCGGGCTGGCTGAGATGCTCCGGGCGGATATTTTTCTGCAGGGTTGCAACCATATCGGCCGCCAGCTCGTCGGACACCTGGCTTTCGATCAGTTGCTGGTAGTACTCAAACAGATCGGCAGGAACGTTGGGGGCTTTCTGGTGGTTGGCCTGGCGGACAAGGTCGGTCACCATCGTTTTGAGCGATGTCATCTCCTGCGAGATACTCAGCATGATCGCACTGCCGGCCGCTGGAGAATTAAGAATCTGGTTGCTGTTGTTCAGCAGCGCCTTCTGCGGACTAACTGGCTGCGGCTTCGCGACGGACATGCGCGAGTACGCCCCACCGGCCGCCGGTGCGGGCGGTTTGACTTCGCGCTTGGGCGCACGGCTCATCACGTTTACGCCCTTGCCTGCGGTGATCTCGACCATCTCCTTGCGGCGGAGGCCCATCCAGTAACGCGTCGTGTAGCTCCGCGTATGCAGGATGACTGCCTCCGACCCCATGGCGGTCTTCACCTGTTGCAGCGCTATAGCCATCGTGGGCGCTTTGAAGGTTTGAAGATTCATACTGCTCGCCGGCTCTGAGCCGGCCCCTTTCTCAATCGACTCTTTGCGGACACTATCCGTTTATACCGATCAGCGCTACCGCTTCGACGGTGATTTCGGGCGCGACTTCATTAAACGCCAACACCGCGACTTGCGGCATTGACGGCTCGATCATCTTTCGCAGGCTCGACCGGATTTGCGGGCTGCAAAGCACCACGCCATTGCGACCAGTTTGCGTGAGTTCGTTTATCTTCGCGGATACCTGCTGCACGATCGACGCTGACGTTTGCGGAGGCATGGTATTGGTGATTCCTCGGTCGCTGCGCTCCAGGTGCCCGTTGATGACGTCTTCCAAGGCCGGATCGAGCGTCAGCACCCACAGACGATCGCGGTCGTCGACGTACTGCTTGCAAATCGTGCGCGACATCGCGTTGCGCACGTACTCAGTGAGCACATCGAGATCCTTGGTCCGGCTGGCGTAATCGCCGAGGGTTTCGAGGATCGTTTCCAGATCGCGCACCGGCACGCGCTCGCGGACCAGGTTCTGCATGACTTTCTGCAGTTCGCCGGGCTTGACCTGCGTGGGGATAATTTCTTCCACCAAAGCCGGCAATCGCTGCTTGAGGTTTTCCAGCAGGTTTTTGACTTCCTGCCGCGTGAGCAATTCGCCGGCGTGGCCCTTGATGACTTCGGTAAGATGCGTCGCCAGCACGGCGGTTGCTTCTACGACGGTGTAGTTGAGCAACTCGGCGCTGGCGCGTTCGGATTCGGTAATCCAGTAAGCGGGCAGGCCGAACGCCGGCTCGGTGGTGAGCGATCCGCCGGGGATCGGGCCGCTGGTAGCGCCGTTGTCCATGGCGAGGAACTGCTCGGGATACGTCACACCGCGCGCGACGACCTGACCTTTGATCTTGATGTTGTAGTCGTTGGCGCCCAACTGCATGTTATCGCGGATGCGCACCGGCGGAACGATAATGCCCAAATCCATCGCGATCTGTCGGCGAATCATGCTGATGCGATCGAGCAGATCGCCGCCCTTGGCAACATCAACCAATCGCACCAGCCCGTAGCCGACTTCGAGTTCCATCGTGTCCAGATCGAGCAGTTTCTCGACCTTTTCCGGCTCTTTGACGGCCGCCTTGTCGCGTTCGGTGGCGGCGGCGGTGGCGACTTTCTGGTTCTCGCCGCGGTTCAGCACGATCGCCAGTCCGCCGCAGCAAGCGCCGATGACCAGCAACGGGATCATCGGCAAACCGCTGAACGCCATCACGCCGAGAAACCCGGACGCGACGACCAGCGCTCGCGGCTTGGAAAAGAGTTGGCTGAGCACTTCCGAACCGAGGTCCGATTTGCTGCTGGTCCGCGTCACGATCAGGCCGGCGGCGAGTGAGACAATGAACGCCGGAATTTGGCTGACCAGGCCGTCACCGATCGTCAGCTTGGTGTAAAGCTTTAGCACATCGAGAATTTCCCAGTGATGCTCGAACATTCCGACGTAAAAGCCGCCCAAAATATTGACGATGGTAATGACGATGCCCGCGATGGCATCGCCGCGGACGAATTTGCTCGCACCGTCCATGGCCCCGTAGAAGTCGGCTTCCTGCGAGATCGCCTCTCGACGCCGGCGGGCTTCGACTTCGTTAATCACGCCGGCGTTGAGGTCGGCGTCGATCGCCATTTGCTTGCCGGGCATGGCGTCCAACGTAAACCGGGCCGCCACTTCCGAGATTCGCCCGCCGCCTTTGGTGATGACGACGAACTGGATGACGAAGATAATCACAAAGATGATCATCCCGACCGCCAGCGATCCGCCAGTGACGAAATCAGCGAACGTCGCCACGACATCACCGGCGCCGTGCATGGCCAGCGTCGGATCGGAAAACCGATCACCCGCCGTCAGAATTAAGCGAGTGGTCGCCACGTTCAACACCAGCCGAAACAGCGTGACGGCCAGTAGTAATGACGGAAAGACGGCGAATTCCAAAGGTGAGTGTACGTAAATCGTCGTCACCAGCACGATGACCGACAGCGTGATATTCAGCACCAGCAGAACATCCAGAATCCCCGTCGGCAGCGGCACCAGCAGCACCATCAGGAGACTGATAAACGCGATCGGAAAGATCATGCCGCGATTGGCATGAAGTTTTGAGAAAATCGGGTTGGAGACGACTGCTGCTGACATTTTGTATGTTGTGGGTTGTGGATTGTGGATTGTGGATTGTGGATTGTGGATTGGGGTTTTCTTCCAACTTACAATCTACAATCTACAATCTACAATCTACAATCCGCCTCTACACAGTTTGCATCCTCTGTTGCTTCATCTTCCCAGTTAGTTCGTACACATAGGCCAGAATCTCTGCGACGGTGGAGTAAAACTCCTCGGGTATTTCGTCGCCTACATCGCACATCTTGAACAGCGCACGCGCCAGCGGCTTGCGTTCCAGAATCGGTATGCCGTTGGCGGTTGCGATTTCGCGGATGCGCTGGGCCATCAGGTCGGCACCTTTGGCAACGACGCGCGGGGCGTGCATCTTGTCGGCGTCGTACTTCAGCGCGACCGCGAAGTGCGTGGGATTGGTCACCACCACATCCGCGGTCGGGACATCCTTTTGCATCTTTTTATGTGCGATCTGCATCGCGATCTGCCGGCGGCGCTGCTTGATATGGGGGTCACCTTCCATGCGACGCATTTCTTCCTTGATCTCCTGCTTGCTCATCTTCAGGTTCTGCTCGATGCGGTATTTTTGGAAGGCGTAGTCGAATATCGCCAGGATCAGCAGCATGATGCCTACCCGCAGGATGATGTCGTAAATGATCTGCGCACCGAGCCCGAAAATCTGGAGGTACTCGAGATTCTGGGCCATCACGATCATGTTCATCTTGTTGCGGATCGCGGTATAGGAAAAGAACGCCACGAGCACGACTTTAAGGATGCTCATGACCACCGACATCGGCCCGCGACCGCCGCCGAAGAGCTTGCCCAAACCCTTTAGGGGATTGAGGGCCGCGAGGTTCGGCGCGAGCTTGGCGGGATTGAAGTAGAAGCCCACCTGCAGAATGTTGGAGAGGATGGCAATCACCACCAGGCCGATCATCAGCGGCGCGAGGGACGCGCCGGCCATCCAGATCCCGCGGGCGAAATCGGAAAGCGCGCTCGTCGGTTCGGTATTGGAGAGCGATTGCGGCGACAGCATCTGCTCTAATATCGCCCGAAGTGCGTTCATCACGTTCAGGCCGTAGTTCTTGAGCAGGAGCATCGACCCGATCATCAGCAGAGCGGCCGTAAGGTCGACGCTGCGGGCGATGTTTCCCTGTTCGCGGGCTTCGGTTCGCCGACGCGGAGTGGGTGCTTCAGTTTTGTCGCCGCCGTCATCAGGCATACGTCAGGTTCCGTGAAAGTACGTCAGCCGCAGCACGTCCATCGCCTTAATCAGCTTTCCGCTGATCACGTTAGCCGACAGTGCGATACCCAGAATCAGCACCACCATGCCGACCACCGTTCGCAGCGTTACGCCTGCCGACATGATGTTGAATTGAGGCATGGTTTTGCCGATCAACCCGAGCGAGAGATCGACAACGAGCATGGTCACCAGCATCGGAGCGGCCAGTTGCAGCGCGAGCGTGGTGGTGGCCTGGAGCATGCCGAACAGCATGTCGAGCAAGGGGAAGTTCACGCCGAGCGAGAGCAGCGGCAAAGAGTCGAAACTCGACCGCACTCCAAGTAGTAGAGCGTGATGCCCCGGACCGCCGAGTTCGCTGGGGATGGTCAGGAAGATCACCAGCGTGAGAATGAACAACAGATCGCCGACTATCGAAGCCTGCCCGCCGAACTGCGGATCGAAGGTTTCTGCCAAGTTAAATCCCATCTGCTGGCCGATGATTTCGCCCGCCCACTGGACTGCAATGAACGTGAAGCTCATCGCCATCCCCATCGCGAGCCCGAACATGATTTCTCCCGCGATCCCTACGGCCAGAAGCCAGATCGACCCCGGCATGTTAGGCGCCGGCGGAACCGCACCAGCAAGCGTGAATGCGAGGATCGCGGTGATCAGCGTCTTCACCCGCCGGGGAATGCGAGCGCTACCAAAGAACGGGGCGTAGATCATCATCCCGGCCAGTCTGAAGAAGACCAGAACGTAAGTCGGAATGATGATGAGCAGCGCGTCGTAAGACATCGCCCGAGGCCTCGATTGCGGTTACGGGTGAAGCTGTTGCGCTCCGAGCATCATTTGCGTGTATTCGGTGAGCCGCTGGCCGATCCAGGGCATGAGGAAGATGGCAGCGCCGACCATCGCCGCGATTTTGGGGATGAACGTCAGCGTCTGTTCCTGTATCTGGGTGATCGCCTGCAGGAGCGAGATCAAAATGCCAACCACCAGGCCGATAAGCAGCATCGGCGCGGAGATCAGCAGCACCAGTAACAACGCATTGCGAACCTGATCGGTGGCTTGGTCGATCGTCATCTGTCACACCCTTCCTTGAGTGTTGCGGCCTTGCGCCGCGGGTCGTTTAGAGCATCCTGCTCAGGTCCGAAACACCATCATCCATGACGGTTATCGGACGAAAATTAATCAGACGCTAAAACTACCCATCAAACTGCCAGTAATCAAGTGCCATCCGTCGACTAAAACGAAAAGCAGTAATTTAAATGGCAACGAGATCAACACCGGCGGCAGCATCATCATGCCCATGCTGATCAGCACGGATGAAATCACCATGTCGATAATCAGGAACGGCAGGTACACCTTGAACCCCAGAAGGAACGCGGTCTTCAACTCGCTGATCATGAACGCAGGAACCAGCGTCAGCGTGCTGACATCTTCCCAGGTCTTGGGAGCGTCTTTACGAGCAAACTCGGTGAAGAGAAACACGTCGGCCTCATTGTGGGCGGCCATGATCTGATTCTGCATGAACTCGCGGATCGGCACTTGAGCCCGGCTGAGCGCTTCAGGCTGCTCGATCGCACCGCTCATATAAGGCTGAAGCGCGGTATCGTTAATCCGCGTCAGCGTCGGCCCCATGATGAGGAAAGTCATGAACATGGCCAATCCGATCATGACCTGGCTGGGCGGCAAATTCTGCGTGCCCAAGGCTTGCCGCAGGAGCGAGAGGACGATCACCAGCCGGGTAAAGCTGGTCATCATGATCATGATCGCTGGGGCGAGCGACAGAACCGTGAGAAGGATGATGATCTGGATGGCGGACGAAAACGTCTCGCGCTTGGTGAGATCGGGCAGTCCAAACCCCGGCGGCGTGCCCGGGAGCGGCTGCGGATCGATGCGCGCTTCAGGCGTCTCGGCCTCCGGCGCGGTGACTTGCCCGACCGCCCATGTAGCCGGTAACAGCAAGGTGATCAGTAATACCGCCGCTGCGAGAGAATCCATTCTCATCGTCATTCCCCAAAAGCGCCCAAATGGCATCCTGCCGGCGCGTTTTATGCTCAATCCGGTCGACCGATCTGTTTTGACGCGCTGCGTACTTTATCGATCAGTCCGGTTAGCTCTGCCTGCGTGGTAGCCAAGTCTGGATCGACGCCGGGATCGGCACCCTCGGATTTTGTGTCCGGTTCGTCGTAATCCTTTTCGGCCTTGCCGAAAAACGTGCCGAACGCGCGTGAAACTGGATCTGACTTGTCCTGGCGCAACTGGCCCATCAGGGCGGCGATCTCGTCAGGGTCTTTAATCTCAGCCAGCGGATGCATCTGCGCGCCGGTGTCGCCGACAACAATCACCCGTTGGCCGACCTGCAAAAGCAGCACGTGCTGTCTCGGGCCGACCATCGATCGCGAAAGAACCTGTACGGCCCGGCTCGACCGTTTGGCCGACGGCGCACCGAAAAACTGCTGCGCGATCCATCGCAGTAAGAAGATGATCGCAATCACCAGCACCAGCGCTAACACCACGCGTGTGGTGTCCATCCCGGTGGAGGTCGGCACGACGGGTTTGGCGGTGCTCGGCGTCGTCGTCGCCGAATTGCCGACCGACGCGGGCCGTTGGATGAGTTGTTTTTCGTGGGCACCGACGGGCGCAGTCGTCGGCTCAACCGCGATCGCAGCCGGCCGGCTTGTTTGGGCGTGAACCAGACTGACCGCGCACAAAATTGCGGCCACCGTCAGCCAGATTCGCCGGAGCCGGATGCTCACGCCCCTTCTTCCTTCGCGCCGGCGACGATCTCGTTTACTCGCACGCAGAAGTTATCGTTGAGCACCAGCACTTCGCCGCGAGCGACGAGGCGGTTGTTGACGAACACATCCACCGGATCGCCGGCGAGCTTGTCGAGTTCAACCACCGAGCCTTCCCCGAGCTTGAGAACGTCCTCGACCAGCATCCGGCTGCGACCGAGCTCGATCTTGACATTCAGCTCGACGTCGCGGAGCAGGTCGATGCTTGATACTTGCGCGTCAGCCAACACTTCCTGAAAGTTTGGCAGATCGAATTGTTGCGTGGGAACGACCTCGGCGGGAGCGGCTTCTTGAATGCTCGTGGCGTCTTCAAAGCTAGCGGATTTGAGCAACTCGTCGATCGACGACATATCGATCGCGTCGGTGGAACGACCGGCAGAGGCGTCGGGGCTCGCCGTCGCGTCGGTCGCGGGACCGGCTGCGTTCATGGCGGCCATGACGGCATCGATCTCGGCCTGCGAGACACCGGCGCCGCCGCTGTCAGGCGATGCGGTTGTTCCGCCGGCTAATGGATCGGGGGTTACGGTTTCATCATCGGCCATGCTTCACCATCCTTGGCGAACGCCGTCAGGCCGACTGAGTCTTTGGCTGCGGGTTGAAAACCGTCTCCGACGATTTGCGATTCAACCGGCGATGAGCCAATCGGCCGACCTAGTTATCTGTCCGGAACGGGATGCACCGCGGGACCAGCACTTCATCGATGATCTTTTCACCGACGATTTCATCCAGCTGGTACTTCACCTGTCGTCGCAGTGTCTCCAGGCCCGGCTCGGATCCGCCCCCCAGCTTTTCCGGATCACTTTGCGCAATAATCGTACGGACGCGGTCTTTTATCAAGGCCTCGCGTGATTTTAACGTCTTTTTTACTTCCTCTTCGTGCTCGGATTTGGTGACCGCGTAAATGCTGACGTCGTAAATAAACGACCGCCCGGAGACTTTGTTGAGGGCCTTCATCTCGACCACAACGATCTCGGCCGGGGTGCCTTTTTCCTTCTTGGCCGAGGTAGCGCCTTCGCCGTGGCCGCCTTCCTTGGCGGCTTCGCCGTGGCCGCCTTCTTTGGCGCCTTCACTGGAGCCTTCCTTGGGGGCGTCTTCCTTGACCAAGTCAGCGCCGACGACGACCTTGGCCGTTCCGCCGCCCAGGAATTTGAATCCCGCGAACAGAACCACGGCTTCGATCAGCATCACACCGCCTAGCAGTACCGGAAGCTTGGTCAGCATCCCGCCGATCCCGCCACTGGACTTGGCCTTGCCATGACCCTCGTCCTTGGCGGCTTCTTTTGCGGGAGCTTTCTCGGCTTTCTTTTCTTCTGCCATGGGGAACCGTCACTTTCTTAGCTGCGGTCCGATAATGCGAATAGCCGCACTTCGTACTCTTTGCATATCGGCAAAGGACGGGGGCGGCTTGCGGTCGGTCATGGCAAATATAGTGGGCGAATCGCAATTTTCAGTCGGAAATCGCCTTTCGGATCACTCGCGCGTACTCGATCGCGCGACGGGTTACTTCCTGCAACGTTTCCTTCACCATCAGCTTTTCCCCGTGATCCGTGCACACCACCGTGTCGGGCGTGGCTTCGATGTAGCGGATCTTCTCCGCGTTCATCACGATCTGCTGGCCGTTCAGGCGAGTAAGAACGATCATCGTTCACCCTCAATATAAAAAGGCCCCCGCGACAGCAGAATAAACACCTGCCGCGAGGGCTCAGGATTCACCAGGGGCATCCTGCCCCATCGGTTGCAGCCGCCGTGTTCGAGCGGCCGCGTTGGATTGTGTCAGCTCGATTACCGACTGCTGTTGAGCAGTTCGGTAATCAACTGATCGCTCGTCGTGATCACTCGGCTGGCCGCGCTGAAACCGGTCGATGCGATGATCAGGTTAATAAATTCTTTCGACAGATCGACGTTGCTCAGTTCCAGCGAACCGGCGCGAATCTGTCCGGCACCCAGTTGATCGGGGCTGGTGATGATCGGCACGCCGCTGTTAGCGCCAGCGACGTACTGGTTGCCGCCGCGGTCTTGCAAGCCTTGCGGGTTGTTGAAGACCGCCACCGCGACCTGCCCGAGCGTTTGCGTCAGCCCGTTGGTGAATGAGCCGACGATCGTGCCATCCGCGCCGATGGAGAATGAGTTGAGCGTCCCGATCGGCGAGCCGTCCTGCTGGGTCACCACAAGATTTGAATTGTTGCTGGTCAGGCTCGTGGCGTTGCTGAAATCCAACTTCAGCGTGATCGGCGTGCCGGCGCCGGTGTTCGTGCGGTCGATGGTGATCGTGGTATTGGTCGAATCCTTCAGTGCGCCGTTGGCGTCAAACGTAAGCGTTCCGTTGCCCAGAACGATACCTTCGCTGGGGACGGTATTGATGTCCGAATCGTCGCCGCTGGTGGCGAAAAACCGCCAGACGTTGCCTTGGTCGTCCTTGCTTTCCAGGACGGCCGTCACGTCGACGGTTACCGGCGTGCCGAGCGAATCGTACCCGACAAAGCTTGTATGAACCGACTCACCGGTCGGAGAACTCAGCACACCCGCCGAGTTTTGGCCGTCGGAAAACGTGAGCGGCGACAGGCCACCGGAATTGAGGAATCCCGAGCCGACGACCGACAGTGAATTTTCCTTGCCGAGATTCCCGGTGATGACCAGCTTGGTCTCGCCGGCAATGGTTTCGATCGTAGAGCCCGCGGTCGGTGAACCGGCGACACTGGTATCAACGCCCAACCCTTGGTTGAAGAAACCAAGAAGGTCATTGACGGTAGAAGTCGGCGAAACGGAAAACGTTGAAACCGGCAGGGTTCTTCCGCCCTTTTTACCAGCGAGCGTTATCGCGTCGCCGGAACTTAAAAGCGCCGTGCCCGGGGTCGATAAGTCCGCCAAGTCCGTGAGAAGCGTCGTGCCGTCGAGCGTGGCCGACACCGCACCGGTTTTTAATGCGAGGGCTTGGCTATTGAGGATGCTCGCTCCCGAGCCGATCGGGCCGTTGGAGTTGAGGTTGCCCGTGAATTTGACGTTTTCGGTTTGTTGTGCCTGCGTGAGCTGGCCGAGCGGGATTTCGACATTCTGAACCGTGCCCGGAATAATGTTGTGGTCGTCGTCGACACCGAATCCCTGAACAAAATCACCGGAGGCGGTCACCAGTTGGTTACTGCTGTTGAGAGAGAACGAACCGTCGCGGGTGAACTTCTGTTCCGTGCCCTGAACGATGAAAAAGCCATCGCCGTCGATGGCAAGATTCGTGTCTTTGCCCGTGCTCTCGATCGAGCCGGTGGTGAAATCCTTTTCGATGGTGGAGATGGTCGCTCCCAAGCCGCGCTGCGACGGGTTGGTCCCGCCGAACTCGCTGCTCGGCGGTGAGCCGGCGGCGTCGGTCACGTAGAACTGCGGCTTGAATAGCGCCCGGCTGCTCTTGAAAGCCACCGTGTTCGCGTTGGCAATGTTGTTGCCCACGACGTTGAGTCGTGTCTGATTGACATCCAGACCCGAAAGCCCGGTATACAGTGCGCTGGTCAGTGCCATGACGAATCTTTCTTACAGACGATCCTGACTGGTCTCTTATCGCGGGCTCCGCCCGACGATCCCGGTGCAACATTCACCGGCTGATTCAACGCTCGGCTAGTTCGCCACCACCGTCTCGGGGTTAGCGGTGGTGATATCAGTCACCCTGCCGAGCCCGAGTTCCTTGCCGTTATCCAACTGCAGGTTCACTTTCCCGCCGGCGACCTTGATCGACGTCACCAACCCGGTGACCGGATCGTTCCCGTCGTCCAAACCGCTGACGACTTTGCCGATCAAGTTCGACGCGCTGCCGACTTGGTTTTGCTGCGTGAGGTCCTGCAAAGTCGAAGTCAGCGTAGTGGACGACTGCAACTGGCTGATCTGGCTTATCTGCCCCAGCAGTTCGCCGTTCTTGACCGGATTGGTCGGATCCTGGTTTTGCAACTGTGTAATCATCAATTTGATGAAGTCAGAGGGATTGAGGTCGTAGGCATTCTTCTTCGCCGACTGAGTGCCCGTCGTACCATTGATCCCGCTCGTGACGCCGCTGGTTGTCATGCGTATCGTTTCGGCAAGGGACGTGAAAGAAAATCAAAAATCAGATGCGGTAATTCAGCGCCAGGCAACACCTGCGCGGCCGGAGCGCAACATCGGCGCGAAACGCATTGATACGGATTTGATTTACGTCTCGCGCAATCCTTCGCAGATCGTCATTCCGAGGTACTCCGAGGAATCTCGGGTAGCGAGCGGATTTCGCATCCCGAGATTCCTCGGATTACCTTGGAATGACGGTGCTGGATGCGCGAGAATTAATTCGAGTCCGTATGAATCGCAGCCTACGGAATATCCCGCATCCGCCCGAAAGCGCCCTCGTCAAACGTCGGGCGATGGTTACAATTCAATGCCGCTCAATGCCGCGCCCGATTCAACCGCCTCGGGCGATGGGAAACTCATTCATGGATCTTCCTTCACTCTTAGCCGTCGCCCGTGGCGATTTGACGGCGGACTTGTTGCTCAAAAACGCCCGGCTGGTGAACGTCTTCACCGGCGAGATCGAAGACACCGACATCGCCATCGCCGGCGGGCTGATCGTGGGTGTCGGGCGTGGGTATGCAGCCCGTCGAACGGTCGAGCTCGCGGGAGCGTACGTCGCGCCCGGATTGATCGACGCGCATGTGCATATCGAAAGCAGCCTGTGCGTGCCGGCCGAGTTCGCACGCGCCGTCGTGCAGCGCGGCGTGACTACCGTCGTGACGGACCCGCACGAAATCGCGAACGTCTCCGGCGTCGAAGGGGTGCGGTTCATGTACGACGCCTCGCGCGGCCTGCCGCTGCGGGTAATCGTGATGGCACCCAGTTGCGTCCCCGCCACGCCGATGGGCACCAGCGGCGCGACGCTGTCTGCGAACGACCTCGCTTCAATGCTCGGCGACAATCCCATCGCCCACGGCTTGGCCGAGGTGATGAACTTCCCCGGCGTGATCCACGGCGACCCGGCGATGCTGCAGAAGCTTGCGCCCTTCACCGCCGCCCGCCGCCCGATCGACGGGCACGCACCGGCCGTCACCGGAAAGCCGCTGAACGCATACGTCCTCTCCGGCGTCGGCAGCGATCATGAATGCGTGACGGTGGACGAAGCCCGCGAGAAACTCGCGCGCGGGCTGTACTTGCTGATCCGCGAAGCCACCAACGCCCACAACTTGCATCCGCTGCTGCCGGTGGTGACGCCCGCGAACAGCCGGCGAATCTGCTTCTGCACTGACGACCGCCAGCCGGCCGATCTGCTGTCGCAAGGCAGCGTCGATTACATGGTGCGCGAGGCGATCAAGTTCGGCATCGCACCGATCGACGCGATCCGCATGGCGACACTGAACACCGCCGAATGGTTCGGCCTGCACGATCGCGGCGCGATCGCCCCAGGCCGCGTGGCGGACCTGTTCATCTTCGACGATCTCAACGCCCCCGCCGCCAAGCAAGTTTTCGTCGCGGGTATGGCTTTTGAACCCTCGCCCGGTACGCCGGGAGAGGGCAGGGTGAGGGTTCTGCCGCCCCGGTCGAAGCCGATCCCCTCGCTCACAGCAGCCCAACTGCAAATCCCCGCGAAGTCCAAAACGATCCGCGTCATCGGCTCGCAGCCCGATCAACTCGTCACCGATCATACGACCGTCCCCGCAACGATCCGCGACGGTCGCGCCGTCTCCGACCCAACCCGCGACCTACTAAAGATGGCTGTCATCGAGCGTCACAACGGCACGGGCAACGTCGGCCTTGGCTTCATCACCGGGTTCGGACTGAAACGCGGCGCGATCGCCGGGACGGTCGCGCACGATCATCACAACCTGGTCGTTATCGGCGTCGATGACGAATCCATGCTGGCAGCCATCAGCGCCATACAACAAATGGGTGGCGGTTTGGCAGCAGTTGAAGGCCGCAAAGTGCTCGCCACCCTGCCGCTCCCGGTCGCCGGGTTGATGAGCGATCAGCCGATCGAGCATGTCCGCGACGCCTACAACGCCCTACTCGCCGCCGGCAAGCAGCTCGGCAGTACGATGCACGACCCGTTCATGGCCATGAGTTTTATGGCCCTGGAGGTTATCCCTAAGCTGAAGCTGACGGATCAGGGGTTGGTGGATGTAGAGCGATTTGAGCGGGTGGATTTGTTTGTCAGTTGAAGTAGGTTGCGTTACTTTAGCGAGGCTACTCGCCCCGCCGACGAAGCATTTTATTAGGGATGTTCACTTAACCCATGCGAGCCCAAAACCAACTCCTCCACAGCCGCACGCGCGTCAAGCCTCGATATGCCTTGTTTCCGATGGAAGGCGTGCCGTTTTCGCGCCTGCCCGACTGGAAGCTGACCGATGTGCGAATCCTTGCCGCCCCGGTGCTGGGGGCGAATTTCATTGAGTATCTGCTCAATCTGAAACCCGGCGCCAGCGCCGCCGTAGCCGCTGGCGGAAAAATTGAAACGTTCTTCTATGTTCTCAGCGGCTCGGTGAAACTCACGATCGACAAGTCCAATTCGCACGCGCTCGCCGCCGGCGGTTTCGCGTTGCTGCCGCCGACGGCGAGCTACGAAGTATCCGCCGCCGCACCGGCGCAGGTGCTGATGCTCAAAAAACGTTTCGAGCCCGCTCCGGGCATCGCGACATTCGCGCCGCTGATCGGAAATCAGTCGAACATCAAAGCCGATGTCTACTGCGGCGATCCCGGTGCCAAGCTCCATTTGCTCATCCCCGATGACCTTCAGTACGACATGGCGATGAACATCTTCGAGTTCGACACCGGCCACAGCCTGCCTTGCGTCGAAACACACGTCATGGAGCACGGCCTGTACTTTCTGCAAGGCAAGGGCTTGTACTACCTTGATGATACGTGGATGGAAGTGGAAGCCACCGATTTCATCTGGATGGGCCCGTACGTGCCGCAAAGTTACTACGCGACCGGGCCGGTCTCTTCGAAATACATTTATTACAAGAACGTGAATCGGGACATTCAACTGTAAGCGGGCTATGCCCTCCAAAATTCGGTGGGCCGAGCCCACTCTACGAAAGACATCATGGAAAAGATTTATCGTGACGCCGATGTGGACGCATCGATCCTCAAGGGCAAGACCATCGCCGTGATCGGGTACGGCATCCAGGGCAAGGCCCAGGCCGCCAACACGCGCGACAGTGGGTTCAAGGTCATCATCGGCACGCGCGAGCCGAGCGAGAGCAAATCGCGCGATCAAGCCAAGGCCGACGGGTTTGAGGCCTACAGTTTCGCCGAGGCGACGAAGAAGGCGGATGTGCTGCTGATCGAGCTGGCCGATCCGGTGCAGCCGACGATCTACAAGCGCGACATCGCCCCGAACCTGCGGGCTGGCCAGACGTTGTGCTTCTGCCACGGCTTTTCGGTCCTGTACGGCCAAATCGTCCCGCCGAAAGACGTGAATGTGGTGCTCTTCGTCCCCAACGCCCCCGGCGCGTTCGTGCGGGCCAAGTTCCTCAAAGGCGAAGGCGTTTACGGCTGCGTCAGCGTCGACCACGACGCCACCGGCGACGCCCACAAGATCGTGCTCGCCATCAGCAAAGCCGTCGGCAGCACGCGGGCGGGTGTGGTGGATATGACCTTCCAGCACGAAACCGAAGGCGATAATTTTGAGGAGCAAATCCTCTACGGCGGCGCGATCGCGCTGATGCGCGCCTGCTACAACACCATGGTCGAAGGAGGCTATAGCCCCAGCTTCTCGTACGCCAAAGCTATCCGCAGCATCCGCAGCGTGATCGACGTGATGGACGAGGTCGGCATTGAAACGTATCTCACCACCGGCTGTAGCCGTACGTGCGAATTCGCCGTCCGCACCCGCGGCCCGCGCGTGATCAACGTGGAAGAAATCCAAAAAATCTTCAAAGAAACCGAAGCCGGCATTTTTGCACGAGACTGGATGCAGGAATGGTCGCTAGGCATGCCGCAGCTTCACCGCCTCCGCCGAACCGCCGCCAACAGTTCCATGGAAACAACCGGCGCCGCGTGGCGCAGGGATTTTGGGAAATAATTTTTAGCCACAGATGGGGCACAGATGAACACAGATAAGAAATAGCCTCTTTCTGTTCTTATCTGCGTTCATCTGCGTCCATCTGCGGCTAAAAAAATGTATGTCGATTGATAGCAAGAGAATCTCGCGAGACATCGAAGCCATCGCC
Organism: Tepidisphaerales bacterium; assembly: GCA_038229715.1. Classification (GTDB taxonomy): domain Bacteria; phylum Planctomycetota; class Phycisphaerae; order Tepidisphaerales; family Tepidisphaeraceae; genus JANMES01. The sequence continues at coordinate 55,080 of JBBROD010000015.1, forward strand.
GGCTTCAGCGAAGTCCCGTCGACCGTAGGCTACAGCCGGCCGACGTTCACCAAGGCTTGGGCCAACGCGCGGGATTATGTCATCACCGAGGCGGAGAAAATCGGCTGCGGCGTGCGCATCGACGCTGCCGCCAATGTCCACCTGCGACCTAAATCGCTGCCAGAGGACAAAAAAGTCTGGCTGAGCGGGTCGCATATCGACTCGGTCCCCACCGGCGGGAAGTTTGACGGCGTAATGGGGATCGTCTCGCCACTGGAAGTGCTTCGGGTCCATCCGAATGCGCCGCTGGAACTGATCCTCTTCGCCGAGGAGGAAGGCAGCACGTTCAATCTCGGCATGCTCGGCAGCCGGGCGTGGGCGGGCACGCTGTCGGGCGACGAGATGGGGAAGCTGAAGAACAAAGCCGGCGTCGATCCGCTGACGGCTGGTAAGCCGTACGGTTTAAATCCCGCCAAACTCGTTAGCGATCGGCTCGATCCCGCGCGATACCTCGGCCTGATCGAGATTCACGCCGAGCAAGGACTATCGATGTGGAAGAACGACATCCGCGTCGCCGTCGTGACCGCCATCAACGGCCGGCGTCAGTACTCGGTGACACTCAAAGGCCAGCCCAACCACGCCGGCAGCACGAAGATGGCCGACCGCGCCGATGCACTCACGTGCGCCGCGGAGATCATCGTCGATCTTGAAGACCTCGCCCGCGGACTTGATGAAGAACTCGGTCATACGGTCATCACCGTCGGCCAGTTGTTGATTAAGCCGAATGCGATCAACGTCATTCCAGGAGAAGTCACGCTGACGATCGACTTCCGCGCCCGAACCGCCGCGATGCTTGAGAAAGGCCACAGCCGGATCGAAAACGTGATCGCCGAAGCGGTCGGCCGGCGCAATATCACCGCCACCGTGCGGCAGACCGAATCGCTGCCGGCTGAGCCGATGGACGCGGCGATCTGCGAGCGACTCCGACGCGCTGCGACAAAATTGGGCGTCACAAATTTCCCCGACGTCGCCAGCGGCGCGCTGCATGACAGCGCGATCCTCGCCCCGCTGCTGCCGACGGCGATGCTGTTCGTCGCCAGCGAAGACGGCATCAGCCACAACCCGGCCGAGTTCAGCCGGATCGAAGACATCGCACTGGCGACGCAGATTTTGGCCGAAACGGTCACGGAGGGCGCGTGAAAAAGCCCGTGCCGTTATCGACCGTGAACGAGATGACGCGAGAGCAGTTCGTTAGCGTGTGCGGCGGATTCTTCGAACACTCACCGTGGATCGCCGATCGCACCTGGCCGCGCCGGCCGTTCCCATCCCGCGACAAGTTGCATGCGGCGTTGGTCGCTACTGTGTCAGCCGCCACCGAGCAAGAACAAATCGCCCTGATCGTCGCCCACCCCGATCTTGTCGGCCGGCTGGCAAGGGAAGGAAAATTAACCAGCGAAAGTACCGTCGAGCAGCGTGCCGCTGGCCTGGCCGGGTTGAGCGATGCGGAAATCGCCTCGTTCGATCGCTACAACGCCGAGTATCGTGCAAAATTCGGCTTTCCGTTTGTCATCTGCGCTCGCGAGAACAAGAAAGAAGCCATTCTGGACGCATTTCCGGTCCGCCTGGCAAATAGTTCCTCGAAAGAAATCCAGACCGCGCTTGCCGAGATTGCAAAGATAGCCAAACTGCGACTTCTCGACGCGATATCGGAGCAGTAATCGTATGGCCACTAAATTAAGCGGTAACTACTACGGAAAATCCGACGTGCGCCTGACCAAGTTGGTGCGTAAAGGCAAAACGCATCACTTGGCCGAGTACAGCGTGACCGTGAGCCTCACCGGGGACTTCGCCGCGTCGTTCCTGCTTGGCGATAACCGCAAGGTCATCGCCACCGACTCGATCCGGAACACCGTTTACGTGGTGGCTAAAGAAAACCAGTTCAGCACCGCCGAAGAATTTGCCGTTTTGCTCGCCAACCATTTTCCGAATACCTACAAGCAAGTGAAATCAGCGACGGTGGAGATCGAAGAAGCGCGCTGGAAGCGCATCAAGGTTAAAGGCAAGCCGCACGCGCATTCATTCGTCAACGCCGGATCGGAACTGCACACCGCGAGCGTTGTGGTTGCCAAGAAGGGCAAAGCGCCGGTCATCACCGGCGGCGTGAAAAACCTGCAGGTGATCAAAACCACCAACTCCGCCTGGAAAGATTTTCTGGCCGATCGATACCGCACACTTAAAGACGCCAGCGATCGGATCTTCGGCACGAGCGTGACGGCTACCTGGGAATATGCGTCTGGCAAGGTCGATTTTGCCCAAACGAACGAGACGATCCGCGCCGCACTGCTGGAGACCTTTGCCACGCACAACAGCCTGGGCGTTCAGCAGACGATGTACGAAATGGGACGCGTCGCGTTGCAAGCCGTGCCGGAGATTAAAAACATATTCCTCCGCATGCCTAACAAGCATCGGATTCCGTTTAATCTCGAACCGTTCGGGCTGAAGAACGAAAATGATATTTTCGTCTGGACCGACGAGCCTTACGGTGATATCTCGGCATTCATCGAGAGGTCTTAGCCGCAGATCGACGCAGATGAACGCAGATAAAATCAAATCCATCTGCGTTCATCTGCGTTGATCTGCGGCTAATATGCATTCACTATGGCCAAGCTCTCCACACACGTTCTCGATACCTCCACCGGCAAGCCGGCAGCGGGAATGCGCGTGCAGTTGTATTGGATCGAGCCTCACGCCGAAGTGCTGCTACGCGCCACCGCCACCAACGCCGACGGCCGGACCGATGGACCCATGATCGAAGGCGAACGTTTCTCGGCGGGCACTTACAAGCTGGTGTTTCATGTCGGTGATTATTTTGCTGAACAGAAAAACCCCGATGCCAAGCATTTTCTCGACGTCGTACCCTTGGTGTTTGTGGTTTCCGATTCGACCCGAAACTACCACGTGCCGCTGCTGGTTTCGCCGTGGGCGTATTCAACGTATCGAGGGAGCTAAAATCGCATGGCCATCGATTTGATCATCCGCGGCGCCAAGGTGGTCACGCCTCGCGGCGTGGTGGAAGACGATCTTTACATCGATGGTGGCAAATTCGTTGACGCCGCGACGACGGCTACGCAAACCATCAACGCCGAGGGACTGACCGCATTCCCCGGCCTGATCGATTCTCACGTCCATTACAACGAGCCCGGCCGGCCTGAATGGGAAGGCATCGCCACTGGTTCATCGGCGTTGGCTGCCGGCGGTGGGACGTGTTTTTTTGACATGCCGCTCAATTCCCACCCCACGCTCGACGGCCCGTCGTTCGATTTGAAGCTGGGTTCCGCCAAAGCATCGGCCGTCACGGATTTCGCGCTTTGGGGAGGCCTGACACCGATCAACCTCGACCGGATGGAAGAATTGGCCGCTCGCGGTGTGATCGGGTTCAAAGCGTTCATGAGTCATAGCGGCATTCCCGATTTTGAACACGCCGACGATCTTACGCTGTATCGTGGCATGAAAATCGCTGCCAAGCTCGGATTGCCCGTGGCAGTGCATGCTGAGAGCGATGTCATCACCGGTAAACTGACGGCCGAAATCCGGAATCGCGGGGGCAAGTCCATCGACGATTATCTCGCGTCTCGACCGATCGTGGCCGAAGTGGAAGCCATCGCCCGCGCGATTATTTTGGCCGAGGAAACCGGCTGTAAGCTGCATATCGTGCATGTCAGCACGTCGCGCGGCGTTGAACTCGTCCGCCGTTCGGCCGCCGCGCAGCAGTGCGATGTGACGTGCGAAACCTGCCCGCACTACCTGGCGTTTAATGAGAACGACATGCGTCGCCTGGGCGCCGCCGTCAAGTGCGCCCCGCCGCTGCGAACCGCCGGTGAGAGCGAAGAGATGTGGCAGGACCTGGCCGACGGAAAGATCGCGTTCGTCGCTTCGGATCATTCGCCGGCGCCAGCATCGATGAAACAGGGCGACGATTTTTTCGCGATCTGGGGCGGCATCGCCGGCGTGCAATCGACGCTCGCGATTCTTCTCAGTCGCGACCCGAAGCTGCCGCGGGAACTCATCGGTCGGCTGATCGCAACGAACGTGGCCTCGCGTTATCAACTTCCTTCAAAGGGGCAAATCGCGATAGGGTTTGACGCCGATCTCTCGCTGGTGGATGAATCGGTTAGCTATGAACTAAAGCGAGAAGACTTGCTGAATCGCCACAAGCTCAGCCCGTACGTCGGGCAAACCTATCACGGGCGCGTAAAGCGTACGATCGTCCGCGGCACGACAGTGTTCGTCGACGGGCAGATTGTTTCCTCGCCGATCGGCCGGCTTCTGCGGCCGGGGGTTGCATGAGCGCGCGAATTATCCGCGGGCCGCTGCTCAATCCGCAGCGCGACGGCAGCGTTGAGTATTACGCCGATGGCGCTCTGGTCAGTGACGAAACCGGCGAGATCACCTTCGTCGGCAACTGGGTGGAACTGTTGCCACAGTTCGGTAGCACTCCCCCGACGGCTGAGGTAGCGCGGGGCATCCTCAGTCCGCCGTTTTTGGACGCGCACATTCACATCCCCCAGCATCCGATCCGCGGGCGGTTCGCAGAAGGAATTGCCGACAATCCGCCGGAGGGCCGACTGCTCGCGGGGCTGAACCGCAATGTCTTCCCGGCCGAGGGAAAGTTCGCCGACATCGCGTACGCGCGTCAGACGATCGCCGAGTTCGCGCGCGACACGCTAAGCCACGGCGTGGTCGGCGGTGCCGCCTACGCCACCGTCCACGCCGACGCCGCCGATGCCGCACTCGAGCAACTGCACCGCTACTGGAGCGTCGGGCTGGTGCTGATGAACCAGCACTGCCCTGAATACTTGAGGAATAACGAGTCCGTACTCACCCGCATCGGCTCGATGGCGCAGCGGTTCGGCCGGCGCGCGATCGTCACCGATCGCTTCGCCGTCGCGGTGGATTCCATGCTGCGAAGGCTCGCCTGTGCCGAAGCCGAGCGGTTTGGACTTCGCACACAAACCCACCTGAATGAACAGGTGTCAGAAAAACGGCTTGTCGAGCAAACGCTGTATCCAACGGCCGGCAGTTACACCGACGTATATCTAAAGGACGGCCTGCTGGATCATCACGCCATTCTCGCCCACTGCATTCACATGTCTGATGGGGAGTTCCAAACCGTAGCGGCCAAGCAATGTGTGATCGCGCACTGCCCCACCAGTAACACGCTGCTGGGCTCGGGCATCATGCCGCTGGATCGCGTGGAGGCGCATGGCATCGATTGGGCGATCTGCACCGACGTGGGCGCGTCGCCGACAACATCGATGCTGAATGAAATGGCACAATTTGTGAAAGTCCACGCCGGCCGATCGAGCCACGCCACGCCGTCGGCTGCGCTTTACCGAGCGACACTTGCACCGGCCCGCATCCTCGGGCTCGATCATGAGATCGGCACGTTTGTACGCGGGATGCCGCTCAGCTTTATCGAAATCGATGCCGGCCCACGCTGGAACCCCACATGGTCGGCCGACGAGGTGATCGCGGAATGCCTCCTCAATGGACGCACGACAACGTCGGCCACTGCAGCCTTGGAATCCCTGTCGCTTGGGCGCGGGGTCGCTCATGAATCGGCTGCCGAGTTGGAGCATGATGTGCGCGAGACATCGCAATCGCTCGAGAGCAATGTGCTGTCGGTCACGCTGGCCGGAAAAAAAATCTGGCAGCGGTGAATTTGCGGTTGCGATCGCAGCCGATAAGTTTTGAGTCACCAACCCGCCTACCGATGCGAAACTGATTCGGTTCGAATCACACACTTAAAAAAACCGTAAAGCACAATGCTCGTTGTTCGTGTAAATAGGATCGAGCATGCTAAACTGCGAGAGGAGGACTTAATCGAATGGCAATGCCACAACCCAATATTCTATTGCTGACCGCGGAAGACACCGGAAAGCACCACGGTTGCTACGGCGAACCCTATGCCTACACGCCCCGCATCGACGCATTGGCGGCGGCGGGGTGTCGGTATGATCGGATGTATTCGACTTACCCGGTCTGCGCGCCCAGCAGATCGTCGTTTGTTACCGGCCAGTACCCTTGGTCGATCGGAACGCACCAGATGCGTTCCACGCTACTCAATCCGCCGCCGCTGGTGACGCAAACGCTCCGGGAGGCGGGGTATTTTGTCAGTTGGCCGAGCAAGACGGATTTCAACTTCACGCCCCCGCCGCAGTTTGCGGATCAGACCAAAGGGGAATGGACCCAGGACCTTAAAGCCGGTCGTCTGCCCGATCAGCCGTTTCTGCTTTTTCATAATTTTTCGGTCACCCATGAAAGCACCATGTGGACCAGCGACTTTGAGCGCAGCCCGGGGGGGGCCGCGGAGCGCAAGCAGTTTCTGAGTCTGGTGCCGGATTCGCAGCGACACCAACCCGATCGCGCGCCGGTTCCGCCGTACCTTCCGGACGTGCCGGACGTTCGCGGGGACATCGCTCGGTACTTCGACGCCCTCTCGATCCAGGATGCTCAGGTCGGCCAAGTGCTGGACGCGCTAGACGCTTCTCCTTACCGAGACAACACTGTCGTGATCTACCTCGGCGACCACGGCCGCGGACTGGTGCGCGAAAAGCGCTGGTGCTATGCGGCCGGCCTGAACGTGCCGCTGATCATCCGCTGGCCCGGCAAGATTCAGCCCGGGTCGTTCAGCACGGAGTTGGTCAGCGGGGTTGATCTGGCGCCAACGCTGCTGTCAATCGCCGGTGTGGCGATTCCGAAGAACTATCAAGGCCAGGCAATTCTCGGCGCCAGCCGATCGTCCGCGCCAAGGCAATACGTATTTGCTGGGCGCGACCGAATGGACGAAACCTTCGATCGCGTCCGAGTGTGCCGTAATGATCGGTTCCATTACATCAGAAACTACTATCCGCAATTGCCCTATGCGCAGCGAAACCTGTACATGGAGCATCAACTGACCACGCGCGCCATGCGTGAACTCGATGCCGGCGGAAAATTCATCGGGCCGACATCACTCTGGATGCAGCGGAGCAAACCGCCCGAGGAACTTTATGACGCCTTGTCTGATCCTCACATGATTAACAATTTGGCTGGTCAAAATGAGTACGCGCATGTGCTGACAGAATTGCGTTCAGCATTGGATGATCACATCGCCGCTGTCGGCGACCTGGGTGCAGTGCCCGAGCGAGAACTCATCGCCCGCGGCTTGGTTGAGGACCGCCTCGACGAATTCCGTAAGCGAATTGCGCCACTACCCGCGCAATATAGCGTGGGGCGAGTGGACTGCGTGCTCGAACCGCACGAAGCGGATGCCTGGCAAAGCAAGTAGACCGCCAAGAGCAATGCGCCCATGAGTGCATCGAACCGCCCGAATATCGTGTTGATCAACCCCGATCAAATGCGCGGCGACTTTATGACGCCCGCTGGTCACCCGTTGATCAGTACAACGAATCTTAGCCGGCTGGCCTCGATGGGAACGTACTACCCCAACACCTACACGGTTTGCCCCATGTGCGGGCCGGCGCGCACTAGTTTCGTCACCGGGCAATACCCGATCGAGCACGGCGTGCGCGATTACGCCGGTAACATGCCCCTCGCCAAGCCCAACGCCATTGCGACGCTGCGCAGGAATGGTTATCGAGCGGCGCTGTACGGCAAGGATCACATCATCCGCAATGAAGCGATCGGCCAGTTCTACGACGAAGGCGAATCAAAATGTCTCGGCAACATGGACGAGCACCCGAATTACAAACACAGCTGGTCGAGCGGCGTGCTGGACAAGGCAAGCCCCTTCAACATCACCGAGCGCCTCACGACGGCCGGTATGCAGTTCATCGATCGGCAGGCAGCGAAGAATGAGCCATTTTTTCTGACACTCAACTATCAGGATCCGCATCCCTACTTCGCCTGTCCTGAGCCGTGGGCGTCGTTATTCCGCGCGGAGCAGTTTGAACTGCCTCCCAACTTCCGTCGCGAGCCGGTCGAGGGTGAATCGCGACGGATGACGCATTGGCGTCTCAACAGCGGCAGCTTGAAAGCGACCGAGGACGATTTCCGCCGGGCGATGGCGATGTACTGCGGGCAAATCCGTTACGTGGACGATCAGGTCGGCAGGGTTCTTTCGCATCTTGAATCGATCAACCTGCTCCGCAACACCATCGTCGTCTTCTGGTCCGATCACGGCGAGTTCGTCGGTGATTTCGGCGTGACGCACAAGATGCCAGGCTTTTATGAATCGCTGGTGCGCGTCCCGCTCATCATCTTCGATCCCAGCGGCCGATTGCCTCGCGGTACTTCTGACGAATTCGTCGAGATTCTGGACGTTTTCCCTACCCTGCTCGATCTGTGCTCCCTGCCGGCAGTTGAAGGTTCACGCGCTCGCAATCTGCTCGGCCATTCGCTTCCGCGTGCTGATGTGTACAGCGAGGGTGGTCTCTATCGCCGTCAGCCGACCGAGCCGCTATCCAATCGCGAACTCCGAGCGCCCGGCTCTCCAACACATTTTGGACCGGGAGCGATGCTCAGAAACCGTGAATGGAAACTCTGCCTGCACAGCATGGATCAGGGAGAGCTGTTCAATCTCGTCCATGACCCGCACGAGATGCACAACCTGTATCAAGACCCGAACCATCGCGAAGTGCGCGACTTGCTCATTCAGCGATTGACACAGCGGCTACTTTGCCTTGGACAGGCTCCCGAGTATCTACCCGATTGAAAGTTCGAGTTCCGGGAGAATCAAAACTAAAATGGCTGAATCCTCTCGCCCGAATATCCTGCTGCTGTTTCCCGATCAATGGCGCGGCGACTGGATCGGATGCGCGGGAATGCGCGCATTAAAAACCCCGACCCTCGATGCGCTGGCGGCCAACGGTACTCGCTTTACGAGATGCGCCACTCCGTCGCCGCTTTGCGCCCCGGCACGTGCGTCCCTGGCGATGGGCTGCACGTACGGCGAAAGCGGCGTCGGAAATAACGGCGCGAACCTTCCGCTCGATCGGCCCACGTTTTATCAACAACTCCGCGCGTCAGGATACTCCGTCGGCGGCGTCGGCAAGTTCGATCTGGCCAAAGCACTTCACAATCACGGCGGAGATGGCAAGCGGCTGCTGAGCGAATGGGGCTTCACCCACGGCTGCGACAGCGAGGGTAAGTGGGAAGGCGTGCGTCAGATGAAGCAGTCGCCACTCACCGGGCCCTACGGTCGATTCCTGGAAGGCTTGGGATTACGCGAAAACTACGTCGCGGACATGCTCCGGCGACAGGCCGGCGGGCAATACACGGATACCAATCCCTCGCCGCTCCCGCCACATGCGTATGGCGATAACTGGGTGACGGAAAACGCGATCCAATGCATCAAGTCCTTCCCAACGAGCCAGCCGTGGTTTCTTCAAGTGAATTTCCCCGGCCCGCACGAGCCGATGGACTGGCCCGCCTGGGCCGCCACGCAAATCGCCGATTCGGAACTGCCGCCGGTTGAAGGCGTCGTGCAAATCGATCTGGCCGCCCACCGAAAGATTCAGCGTGCGTATGCTTCGATGCTGGAAAATATCGACTCGCTGTGCGGCGCAATTCTTCAGACACTTGAGGAAACCGGCCAGCGCGACAACACGCTTATCCTATTCAGCAGCGATCACGGTGAAATGCTCGGCGACCACGGCCGCTGGGGCAAATCAACATGGCAAGATGCCAGTGTGATCGTGCCGCTCATCATCGCAGGCGCCCGTGTTGCGTCGGGAAAGGTTTCCAACGCGATGATACAGTTGCAAGACTTAGCGCCGACGATTCTTGAATTGGCGATGGCCGATCCGTTGCACTCCTCGGCGAAGTCATTTGCGCATTTGCTGTCCGATCCAGAGGGCGAGCACCGGTCAGAACTTCGCTCATCGCTGGGAAAGTGGACTCGGGTCATAACGGATGCCGGAAGCACTCTGATCCATCATGATTCTTAAAGGCTCCGGGGGAATTGGCAGTATCATGGACAACTATATGAAATACCTTCAACCGCTGCTGATCATTCTGATTCTTTCGATCATTGGCGTTTCCGCTCGCGCCGCGGAACCGACGAAGCCCAATATCGTCTACATTCTTGCCGACGACATGGGCTACGCCGACGCCGGTTTCATGGGGAACAAGTTCATTCATACTCCCAATCTCGACAAACTCGCCAGCGCCGGCGCGGTGCTGCGGTCGTTCTACGTTCAGCCGGTATGCTCGCCGACGCGGTCTTGCCTGCTGACCGGACGATACGTGGCCCATACGGGCGTTTACACGATCGTCCGCCCCGGCGCGAAATGGGGCCTGCCTTTGGAAGAGCGAACGCTCGCCAGCGCGCTCCGCGCCGCCGGCTATGAGACGGGAATCGTCGGAAAGTGGCACCTCGGTGAGTTCAGGGAAGCGTATCTCCCAACGCAGCGCGGGTTCGATCACCAATACGGCAATTGGTTCGGAGCGATCGACTACTTCACACACATGCGGAACGGAATTCTGGACTGGCATCGCGATGATAAGCCGAGCGACGATAAAGGATATTCCACTCACCTCGACGCGAAGGAAGCCTGCCGACTGATCCGCGAAAAGAAGGACAAGCCGCTGTTCCTTTACGTGCCGTTTAACGCGGTGCACAACCCGCTGCAGGTTCCTGAGAGTTACTCCAAGCCATATGTAGGCGTGAAAGGGCTCAATCACGCCTACGCCGGCATGGTGACGGCGATGGATGAAGCCGTCGGTCAGATCGTGGATGCGCTGAAGGAAAAAAGGATGTTGGACAACACGCTCATCCTCTTCTCCAGCGATAACGGCGGCCCCTCGCCGGGGAAGATCACCAACAACGGGCCGCTACGCGCCGGCAAGGGTTCGATCTATGAAGGCGGCGTTCGTGTCTGCGCGTTTGCGACCTGGCCCGGCCACATTCCTGTTGCGCAAATACAAGAGCCGCTTCACGCGGTGGATTGGTATCCCACGCTCGTAAGACTCGCCGGCGGGTCGCTGGAACAGAAAACGCCGCTGGACGGCAAAGACATCTGGCCGGTGCTGACCAAGGGCGCTAAGTCCCCGCACGATGCGATCCTCCTGTGCGGCACGGTTCCCCATCGCGTAGCGATCCGCATGGGCGACTGGAAATTGCTTCTCAACGCCAGCGAAAAAGACGCCGAGGAAACCAAGGACGACGACGCCGCGACCGGTAAAGTTGAACTCTACAATGTCGTCGCAGACATCGGCGAGAAAGCGGACTTGGCAAGGACGAATCCGGACAAGGTCAAGGAACTGCGAGCGAGGCTTGCAGAATGGATGAAAGGATTCGTCCCGCCGGGCGGGTCTGACGCGGACGATACCGCACCAAAGCACCCGAAAAAAAAGAAGTGACGCCGCCCAAGAACCCAGCGACCGGATAAGTGCGGTTCACAAATCAAGACGCCGGCGTGGCTTAACAGAATGGGCCAGAGCAGATTCGAAGTGCTGACCTCGTCCTTTTCAGCGAGCCCAGAAAAGCCGCTAAAAAGTCCGTAAATCCGCATTACTGCATGATTGGGAACTGTTGTCGATTCGCAACCGTAAATTTATCGACGCATTTTCACTCATACGAACGTGGTATTTTTTGACAGCAACGGTGCGTCTATCGGTTAATTGCGAAGTCAACATGAAGTCCAAGTTTGTTGATTCGGCGAGGCCAGGCCGCACCGGTCTTACTCGGCGTCCGTTCGATGCCTTTGGCTGAGTTGTATTGTGAATGGGACCGACTGAGGGTCACAGCCGCGATCGTCTGAGGGTGCAATAGTCGCTGCAGCCAGAAATCCCTCGCCAATTCGATCGTCGTTTCCAGCTTGATCTTCCTCGGCGAAGCCTCTCTCCGTCACGCCGTGACAGAGTACATCGTCCACCACCAGTCCGAACGAAGCCATCAGGGAATCGGCAATGTCATTCCATTCCCGGTTGAACAAGCCGGACCGGATTCTCGCGACGGACTGATTGTCTGTCACGAGCGTCTCGGGGGATTGTTGCGTTTCTACCATCGGAAGGAGGCCGCATGATCCGCGGATGAATATTTTTACAATGCGGGTCCTATATTTTATGAGAAATCTCTTGTCATTTTAATGTACTAAACCCTATGTGTTAACTCGATGTTCTGCCCGACCGATGCTCGGAATAGCGTTGGAGAAGGATTATCTCCCCCAACCGTAGGAAACGTTGCATGCTTCATCAATTAATCGATTGGCGCTTGGATGCTGGCTTGTTTGTCCTGCTGTCCTTGGCGGCGATGGTGGTCGTACACCTCCGGCTAAAGCGACGCAATGGCGGAGCGGGGATGCCACTGCGAAACTGGCTGGTCCTGGGGGTGTTATTGATCGCCAGCGTGCTGGTCACCGAATTCAGCGGGGAACATGAACGAACTCGCCTCCGCGACATGCTTCAAGGTATCGCCCCCACCTATGCCCAGGAAATTCAGCTGATGAATCACGCCAGCGTAGGTAACAAGACCTCCGCAGAGGATCCGACTTATCTGAATATGATCCAAGCGGAAGTCCGCTGGGAAAAGGCCAATCCTCAGGTCAGTGATATCTACACATACCGTAAGAATGCCGACGGGAAAGTGTGCTTCATCGTCGATTCCGAAACGGATTACAACCGCAATGGCCAGATCGACGAAGATCGTGAGCAGCGC